>CAKZUB010000052.1 GCA_937921505.1 uncultured Clostridia bacterium
CTTAGTACGAGAGGACCGGGATGAACGGACCACTGGTGCATCTGTTGTCATACCAATGGCATAGCAGAGTAGCCAAGTCTGGATCTGATAAACGCTGAAGGCATCTAAGCGTGAAGCAGACCTCAAGATAAGACTTCCCATCCAGAAATGGAGTAAGACCCCTTAGAGACTATGAGGTTGATAGGTTGGAGCTGTAAGTGTAGTAATACATGTAGGTGACCAATACTAACGGTTCGAGGGTTTGACCTAATATAAGTGATGAAATCACAAGTAACGGTTAAAGATAGTAAAAAACACTATCTATAGTAAAAGAAACTATTAAAAAAATACATCGTAGTATTTGTTTTTGAGAGTACAAAGAACATAAAATTTAAAAAGCAAATTTTATATTCTTTACTAAGTCTATTTATTGATAGACACTCCAAAAGACTTCATGAATTAACGTAAGAAATATCTTAATGTAGAACAGATTGATCTTTGACGCTGGGAGAGAATAAGTATCCAGAAGATTTATACGTAGTATTGCGTAGCAAATCTTACAGATTTATTTAAACGGCACTTAGGGAGACTGTTTGAACGAAGTGAGTTTCGACCGTTCGTTTAAAGAAAACTGTTTAGATTTGCAGCAATACGGAGTCTAAATCTGGAGGATATTTATTCTCGCAATTTTTGGTGGCGATGCGACTAGGGGACACACCCGTTCCCATACCGAACACGTAGGTTAAGACCTAGTCGGCCGATGGTACTTGCTTGGAGACGAGCCGGGAGAGTAGGTGGCTGCCAGATTACTAAGCCCGAGTGGCGGAACTGGCAGACGCACAGGACTTAAAATCCTGCGGGACTTACCTCCCGTACCGGTTCGATTCCGGTCTCGGGCATAAAAGACTACAAACTATAGTTTGTAGTCTTTTTGCATATGTAAATATAATTATAAAATACATAAGAATTCTTGACTAATAAGTCAAATAAGAATATAATGGAATATGACTGGTTAGTCAAATTTTACGGTAGAGAAAATTCATTTCAAATAAACAGTTAAAGGTGACTAAATAAATGAATAATAAGTTTTTAAATTTAAATGATGAAAAACAAAAAGTTATACTTAGTGCAGCTATCAAAGAATTTGCTCTACAAGGGTATGATAAAGCATCAACAGATACTATAGCTCATTATGCAGGAATATCTAAAGGAAGTTTATTTAATTATTTTAATAATAAGTTAAATCTCTATGCATATGTTTTGGATTATTGTATTTCTATTGTTAATAACAAAGTACTTCAAGATGTCCGACAAATAGAAGATCAGGATTTTTATGATCGCTTAAAAAAAATATCAATGATTAAGCATAAAGTTTTTATGGACTATCCACAAGAAACTCATATTGTTACTCATTTTTTTATGAAACCGATGAAGGCTATTTTACAAATGAAAGATAAGTTTGGCATGTATTATCAGTTTGATGATACTATTTTACAAGAATACTTAATAAAGTATTTGGATGAGAAGAAGCTAAGAAAAGATATTACTAAAGAAGATGTTCTTTTTATTACCGCTACTTTATTTGAAGCTTTAGTCAAAAGACATACTGAAATAAATAGTATTAAATCAGATGTTGGAGGAAGTTATTCACATGAAAATTTAGTTGTTTTTGATAAATACATTGAAGTATTAAAACATGGTGTTTATAAAGGTTAATACAATATATAAGTTTATCATATTAAATTTATATTTATTATATATTATTGGTTTATATAGATTTTACATCTTTAAAGTTAAGTTGTTTTTCTATATCAAGACACAAAAAACAAATTTTAATATAGAAATAGGGAGGATATTATGAAGAATAAAAAAATGTGGATAGGTATTTTTATAATGTTGTTGATAGTTGGGTTTATAGCTATTGCCATTGTAAAAAAACCTAAAACTGAAGATAAAATAGGAGGATTTAAAAGTGGAACACGTGTAAAAGTAGAAGTGGTTAAAAAAGACGATATACAAACAAGAATTTCTTCAAGTGGTGAATTAGAAGCTAAAGACACACGTACAATCTATGCAGAAGCTAGTAATAAAATCGTTAGAATACATAAAAATGTTGGAGATACAGTTAAGATCGGAGATCTGCTTCTTACTTTAGATACAGATACACAAGAACAAACACAAAAGCAACTAGAAACACTTGAGTTTCAGCTTAAGGCAGCACAAGATTCCTTAAACTTACTTATAACAGGTGGGTCTAAACAAGAAATTTTAAATGCTCAAAGTGCCCTTCTTCAATCAGAAAAAAGTGAGCAAGATGCAAAAGATCAATTAGCTACAGCGAAAACAAATTTAGAAAATCTTCAAAGAGACTTAAAAAGCCAAAAAATAGATTATGATGTGCAACTTCAATTATTTAGTGAGGGGCTTATTTCTCAAAAGGAAATAGATGATTCAAAAACTATGCTTACAAATTTAGAGCAAAAAATAGAGAGTACTCAAACAGCTATTGCATCAGCACAAAAAACGATTCAAGCTGCTAGCCTAGGTAAACAAACAGCAGAATATAATTTAGGTGTCTTTTTAAACCAAATACAAGATCCTAACAGAAAACAAGGTATTGTCGCTAAACAATCAGAAATTAAAAATATACAAGCACAAATTTTTAGCGTACAAAACAATCTTAAAAAATCAGGAGCACAAGTGATAGCACCTATAAATGGAGTCATTATAGAGGCGCCAACAGAAGAAGGCATGCCTATTATGCAAGGTGCACGACTTATAACAATTATAGATCCAACTAGGCTTATTGTTAACTGTAATATATCTCCCTACTATGCTGCAGATTTAAAGATAGGGTTAGGAGCAAAAATAAAGTATACAGGGTCTACAACAATTGAAGTAGATGGAGAAGTTGTAAAAGTATCTCCAGTAGCCATTGCAGAACAGGCAGCAGGAGGTAAGAGTGCAAATAATGCGAGTATTCCTGTAGAAATAGAAGTCTCAAATCCAGGAACTATTATTAAACCAGGATTTTCAGTAGATGTTAAAGTTATTACAGAAACAAGAAAAAATGTAAGTGTTGTACCGATACTTGCTACTCTTGAAGATGATGATGATAATACTTATGTATACGTTATTAAAGAAGATGGTTCTCTTGAAAAAAGAATGGTTATACAGGGACTCAATAATGGTTTATACGTAGAAGTGAGTAATCTTGAAGCAGGGGAAATTATAGTATCAAATCCAACAGAGTTTTTAAAAGAGGGAATGAAAGTGTCTTATGAAAAGACAGGTGATATGCAGTGATAGATATACAAAAAGTTAATAAAATCTATAGAAATGGTAAACTTGAGTTGCAAGCTTTATTTAATATTGACTTCAAAGTAGAAAAAGAAGAGTTTGTATCTATTATGGGAGCATCTGGTTCAGGTAAAACAACATTTTTGCATATATTAGGATGTTTAGATCATGCTACAAGCGGAACTTATATATTAGATGGAGTTAATGTATCTGAAATCAAAGATACGGAATATGCTCAAATTAGAAATCAAAAAATAGGATTTGTATTTCAAGCTTTTAATCTCCTTCCTAAACTTACAATTGTAGAAAATGTGGAATTACCTATGATGTATGGCGGGATAAAACCCAAAGAAAGAAGAGAAAGAGCGCTAGATGCGCTTATTAAAGTGGGTCTAGGTAACAGGATTAAACATACGCCTAATGAAATATCTGGAGGGCAAAAACAAAGAGTAGCTATTGCAAGGGCATTGGTTAATAAACCCTCCATTATTCTTGCAGATGAACCAACAGGTAATTTAGATAGTAAGTCAAGTGTAGAAATCATGAATATTTTCCAAGCTTTAAATAATGAAGGCGTTACTATAGTAATGGTAACTCACGAACCAGATATAGCACAGTATACCAAAAGGAAAGTAGTATTTAGAGATGGTATTATCATAGAAGATACACCGATAATAAATAGGCGAGGTGTCTAAATATGGATTTAAAAGAAAGTATAGTGCTTGGCTTTAAACAATTACTAAGCAACAAGGGTCGCACGTTTTTAACAATGCTTGGGATGTTTATTGGTGTAGGTGCAGTCATTATGATTTTGTCTTTAGGAGAGGGCTTTAAAGAGTACACGAAAGGCTTTTATAGTGATATTGGTCTTGGGGCATTTCAAATCAATGTTAAAGACTCTTCTTCACACTTACTGATTACACAAGAAGACTTAGACGTTATTGAGTCTATGCCAGAGATTGAAGCTATTAAAGGGACGGTATGGGCAAATGCGACTGTTTATAACAAAAACAGAGAAATTAAAAAAGTTAATTTAATGGGAGCAGAACCTGCATATACAACGACTATGAAAAAAATAGATTTAATAGCAGGTAGGTTACAGACAGAAAAAGATGAGCAAATAGCGGCTAAGGTTATTGTTGTATCTGATGTCTTTGCTAAGGTCATTTTAAGACAAGCGAATTACAGAAATGTTCTTGGTAAAAGTATTGAAATTATGATAGATAATCAAATTGAAAGTTTTGAAATAGTTGGAGTCTATAAAAGCAGTGCTCCAAGCAATGCCTCACAAAGTCATTTGGAACGTGTTTTAACACAGCATGCTCTATATGTTCCAAGATCTGCATTAGATATTATTACGCAAAATGATTCCAAAGTATTTAGTGCTGCTGGCGTTATTAAAGAGGGGTATGATCAAAAAGAAGTGACTAATCAAGTTCGTCTTCTTCTAAACAGAAGACATGCACAAAAAGATAACTATACTGTATCTAGTGCAGCAGACATGATAGACATGGCAAACAATATGCTTAATATGATTACACTCTTTATCAGTGCTGTAGCGGGCATCTCTCTTCTTGTAGGTGGGATAGGGATTATGAATATTATGCTAGTAACAGTTACAGAGAGAACGCGGGAGATAGGTGTTCGAAAAGCACTTGGCGCCACAAATAAAGTGATACTCAGACAATTTCTTATCGAATCACTTATCTTAACAGTTATTGCAGGGGTTATTGGCATGCTTTTAGGCTATATTGGTTCTATACTTATTGGTGGTATGTATAATATACAAGCTAAGCTTACACTCGGTATGATTATTTTTTCAGTAGGCACATCAACAGTAGTGGGACTAATTTTTGGAGTGTATCCAGCCTATCAGGCAGCAAGACTAGATCCAGTAGACTCACTAAGATATGAATAATAGAGGGAGGATTAAGCATGAATGAAACTATTAAAAGTGCATTTAGTCAGCTTAGAAGCAATAAGCTAAGAACCTTCCTTACAATGCTTGGTATGTTTATTGGTATAGGTGCTGTTATTATTATACTAAGTGTTGGAGAAGGTGTTAAGGCTTATTTTAATGATCAGTTTTCAGAAATGGGTAAAGGAACGATAGAAATTAATACGACAGTATATATGGAAGAAAATATGATTACCCAAGAAGATTTAGAAGTTCTTAGGCAAATGCCAGAAGTAAAAACAACAATGAATTATCATGATGGGTACTTTGGGACAACTAAAGACTACAAAAAGAATACTAAGGATGCTATGGTCTTTGGAATACCTTACAATATTGGAGAAGTTCAACCTTTTAAAGTTATAGAAGGGAGAATGATTTCTGAGGTTGATGAAGGACTTAGGAGTAATGTGATGGTTGTAGATACTAACTTTTCAAGAGTCGTGTATAATCGCACAAATTCTAAGTATGTTCTAGGAAAGACCGTTGAGATTAATATCAGTGGAGAACCTCAATCGTTTGAGATTATTGGAGTTATTAAAAGTCAAATTCCTTCTTTTGTCCCTGTAGATCAGATTCCAGTATTTTGCTATATGCCTTTTTCAACAGTAGACCGTATGCTGGGGCATGGAGATGGAAGAAGTTATGATAGCATTATCGTTATTGATGATGCTTATGATGCCAATGATTATACTTATTCTATACAAAGAATACTCGAAAAAAGACATGGAAAAAAAGACATTTATAAAGTATCTACTTTAACAGAGCAAGTAGATCAAATCAATAATATTATTAATACGCTTAATATATTTGTAAGTCTTGTAGCGGCAGTTTCATTGCTTGTTGGTGGTATAGGTATTATGAATATTATGTTTGTAACGGTAAAAGAGCGTACAAGAGAAATAGGAATTAGAAAAGCATTAGGGGCTACAGATAAACAAATTCTCAGCCAGTTTTTAATAGAAGCACTTATTCTTACAGTGATTGGAGGCATTATAGGACTGTTAATAGGATACATAGGAGGCTTATTAATAGCAAGCCTTATTACCGTGACAGCTAAAATGACTTTAGGCATGGTAATATTTTCGGTAGGAACTTCTAGTGCAATAGGCTTAATATTTGGAGTCTATCCAGCGTATAAAGCAGCAAAGCTTGATCCAATAGAAGCATTAAGATTTGAATAAAGGAGTGGAGAAGATGAAATCAAAACAATATTTAACTAAGCTAGCAGCAGTTCTTGTGAGTATGATATCATTAGTTGCAATGCCCCTCTATGCAACAGAGCAAAAGGCAACACTTAAGGTAGAAGATGCTGTAAAATCAGCACTAAGCTATAGTAATCAAATGTCTATTAACAGCAAAACAAATGAAACTTTAAAAGAACAAATGAAACTTGATAACAGCACTACATACTATCAGTATCAAAATATCTATTTAAGAAAAGCACAAAACGAACAACAAAGAAAAATGCTTGAAGATAAAATAGCAATGGATGTTATAACCAAATATAATTCTATTATTATATTTGAAAAAGAAATACAACAAATCAGTAAAAATGCAGAAATTAGTTCAAAAGAACTTCAGCAGATGTCTATTAAAAACAAAAGGGGGTTAGTAAATCCCATTATGTATCAAAGTAAAGAAATAGAAGCAGCTAATTTGAAAGCTAGTAAAGCAGCTAAAGAAGAGGAATTAAAAAATGCACAAACGTATTTTAAAGTTGTAACGGGCAAAGATGTAACCAAATACACGTTAGATGATATGATTCATTACGAGCCATTTAGAATAACTACATCGGTTGAGGGGTATATAAGCAGCAAGATAGATATCTATTTACAGTACGATAAAGAACTTGCTAAGCTTAACCAAGAAAATGTCCCTGTAGAATTAGGATATATAAAATACATAACGGATAAGAGTACTGCAGAAAGCGCAACACTTAGTTTAGAAGATACACAAAAAACATTAAAACAAACATTAATAAATAAGTACTCTTCACTTGTTAATTTAGAAGAGCAAATTAATAGCTTACAGTCGCAGTTGGATTTATTAGATAAAAAACTCAAATCAGTAGAAATGCGTTATAATGCTGGAATGGTAAGTGTTGTTGAATACAATAAGCAAGAAGTAGCTAAACAAAACGTAGAAATTGAAAGATTAAAGTTAATCAATAGTTACAACAGTTTAAAAGAAACTATTCAAAAGCCATGGGTGGCTAGTTTACAATAATGGGTATAAGTTAACAGAAAAGCAGAATTGTTAAAATGAAGGCCTAAAAATAATAAGGCCTTCATTTTAATTTTATAGTTGAGCTTAAAAAATAATATTGTTAAGTGCTTTATTAATTTTCATTGACCTTTACTCTATTAATAGGTATAATTTTTAAGAATGAGTTTAATATGGGTAAACAAAAAGTTTATTATGATATAGAAAATAATCTTGAAAAATATATTAGAAGGTACATTAGAAAATATCTTAAAAAGGAGATAAGAGTATGGATATTGGTGTAAAGATTAATCAGCTTAGGAAAAAAAATGGATTAACACAAGAAGAACTTGCGGATCGGTGTGAACTATCAAAAGGGTTTATTTCACAAGTAGAAAGAGGCCTTACCTCTCCCTCAATTGCTACTTTAATTGACATATTAGAATGTTTGGGGACTAACTTAAAAGACTTCTTTAATGAGTCAAGCCAAGAGAAAATTGTATTTACAAAACAGGATGTATTTGAAAAAGAAGATAAAGAAGATGGTAATATGATTACATGGCTCATTCCAAATGCTCAAAAAAATGATATGGAACCCATACTTATAAATATAGAACCAAATGGCAAGTCAAGCGTTGATGCGCCACATGAAGGAGAAGAGTTTGGGTATGTGATTGCAGGTAATATTCATGTTCACTTAGGTAACAAAAAATTTAAAGCTAAAAAAGGAGATAGCTTTTATTTTAGGCCTACAAGTAATCATTACTTGCATAATACTGGCAAAACAAAAGCAACAGTACTTTGGGTTGCTACACCACCAAGTTTTTAAAAATTACAATAAAAATATAGGATGTAAAATGGAGGCGTTTAGGATGCAACAAACAACATTAGGGGAAGAATTAGATTTTTTAGATGATGAATATGAAATAGATGCTATAAATGATGGCGTAGATGTTATGTCTAGGCCTATTCAATCTACACAGTGGAATGCATGGACATCGCTCATATTAGGAATAATAGGGTCACTAGGATGGCTTGTTCCTATTATTGGGCTTCCAGTTACAATAGTAGGAACAGTACTCGGAGCTGTGGGGATAAAAACAAAAAATGCAAGAGGCATTGCTATTGCAGGATTTGTTGTTAATACAATATTCTTAATAGGGTCAATAGCAAAAGGTATTTTAGACATCATAAAATATATAAAAAAATCAAATAAAAACTAAAAGATTGCTATAAAAAGCAATCTTTTTTATTATGACGCCATTAGACACAATCACTTATTACTCTTAAAGAGCATACACTATTGATAAGCAGAGTACATTAAGGGGGAAATGGTACGGTGTATAAAAATGTTATTATTATTAATAGTGATACCCTAGGAAGAGGCGATGCAGAAGTAGGGCACACCCTCTTAGGGACATTTCTTAGAAAATTACTTGCTAGCATCACTAAGCCAGACGTCATTATATTTTATAATTCAGGCGTAAAACTCGTTATAAGAGGGTCTTACTTTATAGATGTATTAGATGGACTTGAATGCGAAGGCGTGGAGCTTCTAGCATGTGGTACATGTGTTTATAAGGCGTGTAGGAATAGTTCCTTAGCAGTAGGAAGAATTACAAATATGGAAGAAATCGCAGACATTATTTTAAAAGCAGAGAAAGTCATTACACTTTAATCATTATCATCTAAAAATCTTTAAACAGCCACCTAAAAGCTTATGTAAGCGTTTTAAGTGGCTGTTATTTTTAGTCTTCTTCTTGTAAAGAAGCTCTTAACTCATCGATAACATTGAGAATAGTACCCATATCTTGATCTTCGATAAAATCCACAGATCCTTCTATATAAGTCTGAAGGCTGTCAGAAGAAAGCTTAAGCATAGCTGCCTGGGTTGTTTGCCAGGTGCCATAGGGGTTAGCTCTTGAGGTAATAATACGTAGAGGAATACTACCTAAAGAACCTTGTTCAAGAATGGTTTTAGCATTTGATTGCACTCTAAGTTTCTCTTCTATCATATTTCTATTCCAAAATTTTTCGAGTGTAATACCACTATTAAGCGTTTTAAGTTCTGAGGGTAAGGTATCATTTGGGTTAAGTGTTTTTTGTATAGTCTCTGTACCACTTAATAATCTTAACAGACCAGTATTGCGAAGTCCATTCATAAGAAATGATTCGATAATCATGATATTATTAAACTTGCTGCAAAATTCAGGGGAAGCGCCATCTATTAAAATAATACCAGCTACATCCTCAGGATACAGCTGAGCATATCTTAGAATTTCAAGTGAACCCATAGAATGTGCAATAAATATGGCAGGAAATGAATAGTTAGCATGATGTAAAAGTGTATGAATTTCAGAAACAATCGTAGTAATATCACGAGGAGCTTTTGTAAGTTCACTCCAACCATACCCGGGTTTATCATATACAGCTATGGTTGTCTCTTCAGACAATTTTGAGAAAAGCGGGTATAATTGTGCATAAGGCGTAGAAGTTCCTATGTTTGAAGTAAAGACTAAAGGGGTATCTGAAGAACCGGAAGTATAAAGGTGCATCATAGATTCATTAATATCAAATAATTTACCCACACGACCATATTGATTCGCATGAGCATAAATACCATAGACTTGGTAAAAAGATCCTAATAAGAGTATAAAGACGATGAAAAGAGGAATGAAAAACTTTTTACTTCTTTTTTTGCTTGGGTCATAATTTCCGAGTATCATTTTTCTATTTTTACGCATCACTGATCTCCTAATAAATAACATACAAACTTATGTATTGTAAATTTCATTTTATTATAGCATAAATAAAGCTTTTATTGACTAAATAAGTAAAAAAATATCAAAATATAAGAGTTAAATATATCCATTTACACAAGATATTCCAGAGAATACATACTTTATAAAGCAAAAAATACTATCATTATGAACAAAAATAATGTATATTATAATAATGTATAGACAGTCAAGTAAAAGTATTGGTATTCAATTAAGGAGTTGGGAAAATGGAAGTAACTGAGGTTAAGAATCTTTTATGTACTCAGATACCAACTGAAAATATTTTAATGAATGAACCTATGAAAAATCATACTTCTTTTAAAATAGGAGGACCAGCAGATTTATTTATTACACCAACAAATAGTACACAATTAGTGCGTGCCATACAGATATGCAATGCACATCATATTCCCTACTATATTATGGGAAATGGCAGCAATTTATTAGTCGATGATGAAGGATTTAGAGGAGTTATTATTCAGCTTTATAAAAACCTTTGTGATATAGAAATAGAAGAAACAATGATTACGGCATATAGTGGGGCTTTGCTTTCAAAAATTGCAAGTGTTGCACTTGAGCATGGACTTACAGGATTTGAATTTGCACAAGGGATACCAGGTACTCTTGGAGGGGCTATCACTATGAATGCTGGAGCTTATGGCGGAGAAATAAAAGATGTCATAATAAGTGCAGAAGTTATTGACCCAAAAGGCAATAGACTCATTTTAACAAAAGACGAGTTAACTCTTGGATATAGAACAAGCAGTGTCCAAAAAAACAAATATATTGTTTTAAAGGCATCGTTTCGTTTCACAAAAGGGACTAAAGAAACTATAGCCGAAACAATGAAAGACTTAGCAGGAAGAAGAAGAGACAAGCAGCCGCTAGATAAACCTAGTGCAGGGAGTACCTTTAAGAGACCAGATGGGTATTTTGCAGGAAAGCTTATTATGGATTCAGGACTTAGAGGTTATCAAATCGGAGGTGCTATGGTATCGGAGAAACATTGTGGTTTTGTTGTTAGTGATGGAACAGCTACATTTAAAGATGTTAAGGAGCTTATAAGTTATATTCAATTAACAGTGAAAAAAAAGTTTAACGTGGATTTACATCCTGAGGTCAAAATTATTAGTAACTAAGGCGAAGACGGTTGAAAGAAAAACACTTTCAACTTTTCATTTGTTGCAGTATCAGAGGCAAAGCTTGTGATATGCAATGGGTATAAATAAGTAGGAGGCCACCATGAATTTTATTATTGTAACAGGAATGTCAGGAGCTGGTAAGAGTAGTGCCATTAGGTTTTTTGAAGATATGGGATACTACTGCGTAGATAATCTTCCACCTACTTTAATAACAAATTTTGCAGAGCTTATAGCCCCTCAAAAAGAAAAATTAAGCAAGGTTGTTTTAGGTATTGATATTAGAGGAGGTGTTTTATTCTCAGATTTATTCAGTAGTCTACATGATCTTAAGTCTTCCAGGCACACGTATGAAATTGTATTTTTTGATTGCAGTAACTCAGAACTTATTAAAAGATATAAAGAAACAAGAAGACTCCATCCTTTAGCTAGAAGTGAACGTGTAGAAGAAGGGATTCAAAGAGAAAGAATCATATTAAAGGAACTTAGATCAAAGGCACATCATATTATTGATACATCTTATATGCTTCCTAAAGATACTAAAGAAGTTCTTTTTAGAATGTACAGCGAACAAAAGGCGTTTAACAGCTTAATGGTGACTATTCTTTCTTTTGGTTTTAAATATGGTATACCTACTGATGCAGATCTTATTTATGATGTAAGATTTGCTCCAAATCCTTATTATATACCAGAGATGAGGCCCTATACAGGGAATGATGAGATTGTAAAAAATTATGTGATGCAATTTGAAGTCACCCAGACATTTTTAGAAAAATTAAAAGATATGGTTAGTTTTCTTATGCCAAACTATATGCAAGAAGGCAAAAATCAATTAGTGATTGGTATTGGGTGTACAGGAGGCAAACATAGATCTGTAACACTTGCTAATGCACTTTATAAGTTTTTACAAGACGCTGGACATACTGTAATGATCCAACATAGAGATATTGATAAAGATAGTAAAAGAGGGAAGTAATATGCAAATAAGGCAACAAGAACCCAAGGTGGTTGTAATAGGTGGAGGGACAGGCTTATCAACTATGTTAAAAGGGATAAAAAAATATACAACTCATATAACAGCAGTTGTAACTGTTGCTGATAATGGGGGAGGATCAGGTAAAATAAGAGAAGAAATGGGAATTATGCCTCCAGGAGATATTAGAAATTGTCTTGTTGCACTGGCTAATACAGAGCCTATTATGGAAAAGGTCCTTCAATACCGATTTAAAGAAGGATCCTTAAAAGGTCAGAACTTAGGGAATTTGTTTTTAGCAGCACTCACAGATATTACAGGAAGTTTTGAACAAGCTGTGAAACTTACAGGAAATGTTCTTGCAATTACTGGAAAGGTCATACCAGTTACGCTAGAAAATGTTCATCTTTGTGCACAGTTTGAAAATGGAAAAATCATCGAGGGTGAAACACAAATTGTAGAGTATGGCAAATTAAACCAATCTCTCATTAAAAACATCTCCCTAAGTCCAAGTAAACCAAGACCAGTTAAAGAAGTTATTTACGCACTTCAAGAAGCAGATCTTATCATTTTAGGACCAGGAAGCCTATATACAAGCATTATTCCAAACTTTTTAGTAGATTTAGTACCAATGCTTATTTCAAGATCAGAGGCAAAAAAAATCTATGTAGCCAATATCATGAGTCAGCCAGGAGAAACGACAGGTTTTTCGGTTGAACAACATTTAAGAATACTAGAACAGTATATTGGAAACAATGTTATACATAGTGCCATTGTAAACAATGAGGCAATACCAGATGAATACCGGAGTCAATATATTGAGGAGGGTGCAGACATCTTAAAGTTTAATACTCAAGATGAAATATGGTATAATATTAAAAGAATTGAAACGCCGCTTGTTAAGATTTATAAAGATAAAAAGTTGATTAGGCATGACTCTGAAAAACTAGCTCAATGTATATTTAAAGAATTTTTCAGTTAAAATTACATAAAAGAGGTGATGAGTATGTCTTTTTCCTCCAATGTAAAAAAAGAACTTACCTGTGTTCCAGCAGGTACAAGGCACTGTATGATTGCAGAAATTGCTGCCCTTATACTGATGTCGGGAGAAGTTAAATATGAAAATGATGTTTATTCTATCAAACTTCAGACAGAAAATGCTGCGGTTGCAAGAAAATACTTTACAATGATTAAAAAAACTTTTAATATAAGTACAAAGGTAGTCTTTAAAGTCAGTAAAAAGTTTCATAAGAAACATACCTATATTTTACAAATTAAAGATAATGAGTCCTCACTTAAAGTACTAAAAGCAACAACTATATTTAAGACTCATGAAGAAAATTCAATGCTTAGAGAGTATGTGGATTTAACCATTATACAAAGTACTTGTTGTAAAAGGGCTTATTTAAGAGGAGCTTTTCTAGGAGCTGGTTCAGTAAGTGATCCGGAAAAAGGATATCATCTTGAATTTGTCAGCCCGACTTTAAAGCATGCTCAGTATATTCAAGAAGTTATGAGTCAACTTGAGATGGACCCTAAAATAGTCCCACGTAAAAACAATTATGTAGTTTATCTTAAAGAAGGAACGCAAATAGTCGATTTACTTAATATTATGGGTGCGCATATTGCACTGATGGAGCTAGAAAATATACGTATTATTAAAGAAGTAAGAAATAATGTAAACCGTATCGTTAATTGTGAGACCGCTAATCTTAAAAAAACAGTATCTGCATCAGTTCGTCAGGTACAAGATATAGAGTATATACAAGATACAATAGGTATTACAGCTTTACCTGATAACTTGCAAGAAGTAGCTACATATCGGTTAGAATATCCAAATGCTACTTTAAAAGAACTAGGAGAACTTATGAGATCTCCTGTAGGAAAATCGGGAGTAAACCATAGATTAAAAAAAATAAGTGAGATTGCAGAGCAAACTAGACAAAGACGAGGAGGAGTAAAAAATGATTAAAGAAGTAATTAAACTAGAATTTAAAAATGGACTTGAGGCAAGACCAGCTGCATTATTTGTTCAAATCGCCAGTAAATATGAAAGTCATATTATAGTTGTGGTAAATGAAAAACAAGTTAATGCTAAAAGTATTATGGGAATTATGTCACTAGGTGCTCTTAAAGGACAAAGCATCCAAATTGTGGCTGATGGAGAAGATGAAGAAGAAGCGGCTGCTGCTTTAATAAGATTTTTAACAACTCAGGAAGTAGCTGAGTAATAAAGCAGTGATAGAAAATTGACAATCACAATTAAATCATTAGAACAATTCAAAGACATATCTTAACATAAGAAGATATGTCTTTTTTATTTTGTTTTTAAGTTAAGATAGGGTTAAAGAAATACTTAGAGATTATACAAGTTACCAGCATAATCCCAATCTACGACATTAAACCAATCATCAATATAATCTTCGCGGCGGTTTTGGTGTTTAAGGTAGTAAGCGTGTTCCCACATATCAATAGCAATAATAGGTCTAAGGCCTAAAGGAACAGGGGTATTTTGGTCAGGGGTAGAAGCAATTTGTAAATTACCAGAAGAATCTTTTAAGAGCCAGGTCCATCCAGAGCCAAATACATCAAGAGCAGCTTCTTTAAAATTTTCTTTAAAGTTCTCAAAGCTGCCAAAAGTTCTGTTAATAGCAGCTCTTAAGTTGCCAGTAGGTTCTCCGCCACCCTCAGGAGACATGATTTGCCAAAAGAGAGAGTGATTATAGTGACCACCGGCATTATTTCTAACTTCCTCCATGATATCATTAGGAAGCGTATTAACGCGGCGTAGCAGCTCTTCGAGAGTGAGATCATATAACCTAGGATATTTTGCTAGAGCTTCGTTAAGATTATTTACATAGGACTGGTGGTGACCATCATGATGAACTCTCATAGTTTCTTCATCAATATAAGGTTCTAGTGCATCATAATCATAGGGAAGTGGAGGAAGCTCAAAAGGCCCTGTTTGTGTGTTGATATTATTGTTGTTAGGAGAAAGTGAGGGGGGCATAGAAGATCCTGGTTGTGTTGCAGAATTATTGTTAGAAGGAACAACGGGGTATGCACATCTATTTCTATTAAAGCCTGCAGCTGCAGTTATTAAAAATAAAGGTAATAAGTCTTTCATATGGGGTAGATCCTTTCATCTCAAATTTTATCGTTCTCTGTAATATAATATTAATTTAGGGTGAATTTGGAACCTATATCTTTTAAAAGACTGAGTTTATAAGTGAAGTATACTCATAGGGCAGTATAAAAGGACATATATTAAGAATAATACATCTTATTTAATCCATTCAAATATAAAGGGGAAGTCCATATGAGTAATCATAGTATATTGATTTATGGGACAGGTAATTGTGAAATTGCTGGTGCATTAGAAGTTGAACTTAACCAGATTACACAGATTAATAAGCCAAATTTAAAAATATTTGCAAGAGGCCACCTCTTTAATAACAGCTGTATTGCTATGTACCGGAGATTTAAAGAGATTAAAGAGCATGTGAAAGAAGTAAGCCGTGGAGGGATACATGAATATTTTTATAATGGAGAAGAAACAATTAAAACTTGTGAACTAAAAATAAGTACAGTTTCAGAAAAATCCTTTGAAGACTTTTTAAAGAGTGGGATTGAAAAACTACAAAGTGATGAAATCATTTTAATTCTTATTGGACAAGGAAACTTCGAGGGGATGTTTCTGGATTTTTCCGAAAGACCTCCAACGTATATGTGCTATGAAAGAATTTTTATGATTATAGAAAAATGTGTAAAAGAAAAAGTTAAAAAGTTAAGCCTTATTATAGATGTATCTCAGTGGCATAACATTTATATGCCGCTTTGTATAGCTAAGTATAGCTTTATAAATACTATCTTTGTTTATGAAAGAGATTGTTATTTAAGTATATTTCCAATATGCAAGTGGCTTGATGAAGTTTTAAAGACAGATTGTCATTGGACGCATTCCACATACAAGCTATTAAATGGCTGTCAAATAGATCCACATCCTATTTGGTGGGGACTATGCAGTAGTAAGTGGGAGGAATATGTAAGGTTTCCATCTGGTAAAAGTTTTCAAGAATTCTATACTATTTATAAAAAAATCACGATACATAAAGGAACTTCTAAGAGAATTTATAGTAAAGATTTAAGAAACAAGGGAATATCCTACGATAGTCAATTAACAGTAAAAGATATTAAAGAGTATTTTAATGTAGAATACTTACAAGATATATCACAACATGAAATAGAAAAATGGCTTAATGAATTAAAAATATGCGCAGATTACTATAAATGATAGATTTTTAGGTTAGATATCTATATAATATAAAGTAAGTTAATTAGCATCAAATGGATACTTGAACACACATCAATGACTTAAGAGGAGGAAAAGATTTGAGTAAACGACGGAAGCTAAGAAGGTATTATAAGATAATTATGATGGTGGGCGTATATTATTTTTTAAATAGTATTATTTTTGGGGCAACACCCGCCACAATTAAGATTGGATTAGAATCTATTTATAAAGATGCTTCAAGTATTTACATAGCCAGCCAAAACAATCTACAACTTGGGTACTTAAGAGATTATTATTTTCAATTAGAAGGGTCACTCGGTACAAATAGTGTGACGATTACAAAGGCAATTGGAGATTACTATTTTACAGGGAATACTTATTTTACACTGCAAGAAGCACAAGAAGCTGCAAGAATCTATGGAAATGGAGCAGTTGCAGCTTACTTAGAACCAGGCGTTTATTGTGTATACATAAAAAATTATAATGATCAACTATTATTAGCACCTGCATCGCATACAAGAATAGCCCTATATAATAGTTATAATGAGCTTGTTTTTATAAGCGAGAATAATAAGGATCCGCTTCTTTTGCAAGGCGTAGAAAATGGACATAGTTTTCCTATTACACAAGTTGGAAATAGTAGAAAGTATAGAGGGGCAATAGGTGTTGTAAATGGTCAGACAGGGGGTCTTACAGCTATTAATGCAGTAGACTTAGAAGAATATTTGTATGGCGTCGTTCCTGCTGAAATGCCAGCATCATGGCCCGCGGAAGCCTTAAAAACACAAGCAGTAGCTGCAAGATCTATAGCGGTTTTTCAGTATAACCGATATGTAAGTCGCGGTTATAATGTTGTGGATACTACTGCAGTTCAAGCTTACAAAGGATTTAGCACGGAATGTGCAAGTACAAATTTGGCAGTAGATACAACAAGAGGAGAAGTCATTAAGTATAATAATCAGGTTGCAGAGGCATTATATTCTTCAACAAGTGGTGGGACAACTGAAGATGCTAAATATGTATGGGGAAATGAAGTGCCTTATCTTAAAGCAGTACTAGATAGTTTTGAGACAGAACCTGCTCAAAAACCATGGGTAAGAACTATTACGTTAAGCGAAATAGAAGGTGTTCTTATTAGCAAAGGAATTAATATAGGACGTCTGCAAGGGGTAGAGATTACATCAAGAACACCAGCAGGAAGAGTACAAGTACTAACATTTATAGGTTCAAGCGGGACACATGCAGTGAAAAATGAAAATGTCAGAACCTTTCTTAGTAGTACAAAGGAGGGTTCCCTAAAAAGCAGACTGTTTAGTTTTTCAGGATTTATAGGAGCTCCAACAGCAAGTACAACGACCCAATCAGTTAGTGTGATGTCAGCAGATAACATGATTCAAAAGAGTATTAAAGGTATTACAGCTATGAGTTCAACAGGAATTGAAGTGCTTGCTGGCAACCTGGTAGTTCAATCAGCACGAGATAAAAAGACACTCGAAGGACAAGCAAGCTCAGCAATGAATGCGCCTATGCAAAGTGAATTGGTATTAGGAGATATTACTTTATATGGACAAGGCTATGGACATGGCATAGGAATGTCACAAAGCGGGGCAATGGGAATGGCCAAAGCTGGGTATACTTATAGTGAGATACTTAAATATTATTACAGCGGTGTAACAGTAGAAAGATAGGAGATACACATGAAAACATCAGATTTTAATTTCGAACTTCCAGAAAGGCTTATTGCACAAGTGCCGTTAAATGACAGGACCTCATCAAGGCTTATGTTAGTAGATAAACATACTGGAACTATCACGCATCAGCACTTTCATGACATTGTAGAGTATTTAAATGCAGGAGATTGCTTAGTACTTAATAACACAAGAGTCATTCCAGCAAGACTATTTGGAGAAAAATGCCCATCAGGAGGTAAGGTTGAATTCCTTCTTCTTACAAGAAAAGAAAATAAAACTTGGGAAGTACTTGTTAAACCAGGTAAAAAGGCTAAAATAGGAGATAAGATTTTATTTGGTAAAGGGATTCTTACAGCAACTATTAAAGATATTATAGAAGATGGTAAAAGAATTGTAGAATTTGAATATGGGGGGATATTTGAAGAGGTGCTAGACCAGCTAGGAGAGATGCCTCTTCCACCTTATATTCACGAAAAATTAGAAGATAAAGAACGTTATCAAACAGTTTACGCTAAACATGAAGGAAGTGCCGCGGCACCAACAGCAGGTCTTCATTTTACAAAAGAACTACTCAGTGAGATTCAAGCAAAAGGTGTTAAAATAGCTTATGTTACACTTCATGTCGGGCTTGGTACTTTTAGACCTGTTAAAGTAGAAAATGTCTTAGAACATGATATGCACTCAGAATATTATAGTGTTGAAGCAGAAGATGCTGCTATTATTAATACAGTTAAGCAAAATGGAGGCAAAGTAATAGCCGTTGGAACGACAAGTACAAGAACGTTAGAATCTAATGCTGGGAAAGATGGCATGATAGAACCTGGCAGTGGTTGGACAAATATCTTTATCTATCCAGGCTATACATTTAAATGTATAGATGGGCTTATTACTAACTTTCATCTGCCAGAGTCTACACTTATTATGTTAGTCAGTGCCCTTGCAGGCAAAGAAAATGTGCTAAGAGCTTATGATGAAGCAGTTCAAGAAGAATACAGATTTTTTAGTTTTGGAGATGCTATGTTTATCCATCCTTAGATAAAAATATAAGCTGCCTAGTGTTTAATCACAATAGGCAGCTTTGTTTTAAACGACATATTATCTTAAAACTGCAAGTGTAATAGGCATTTTCAAGAGTTGATTTGGGGAGGTTAATAATGTCATTAAGATTAAGAGAAGAACACAAAGTAGAGTTTGAAGATATAGATTTTACAGAGAAGCTTGCTATGCATGGAATCGTACACTATATGCAGCAAGTAGCTGCTAACCATGCTATTAAGTTAGGCTTTAGCTATTATAAGAATATGGAAAAATATAAGTATTATTGGGTGATATCAAGGGTTAAGTTTGAGATGTACAAGTATCCGAATTGGCAAGATCAGATGGCTATAGAAACTTACCCGGGTGGGTACGATAAGCTGTTCGCAGTTAGGTTATTTGATCTATTTGCAGAAAATGGAGAAAAAATAGGACACATCATAGGAAATTATATTCTGATGGACGCAAAAACGCAGAGGCCTGTTAAGATAAAAGGTATTCAGGGACCAATGGATGTTTTAGACTTTCCTTATGAAGGAGAAAAACTAGACAAATTAGTCTTACCAACAAAAAGTATTAAACAAGACATTAGAAAAGCAAGATATACCGAGATTGATGTGAATAAACATATGAATAACGCCTATTATGTGAAGTGGGTTTTGGATATGATTGATCTTGAAGATTTTAAGCACAAAGAAATAAAAAGCCTTCTGCTTAATTATAATACATCAGTTACTTATGATACAAAAGTTAAAGTTATAATGGGTATCAACGCAAAAGATGAACTCATTGTATACGGCACAAGTCAAGATGATACGATTAACTATTTCAGTGCAAAAGTAGTCATGAGTCCTTCTAAAAGAGCCAAATTAGGATAAGGATAAAGACCTAAACAGTAGATGAGTTTATCTTGGGTTAGATCATAGAGTGTAATATAATTGCTATACCGTTTACTAGTAGGATCGTAGCTTATCATATACAGTATAGAGTCATTTAAAAAAGCATCTACTAGAACAATATTCGCACGGGGCATAGTAAGACGGCCTAAACGAGAGGTATTTAGTGATTCATCAAACAAAGCATAGTGAGCAGTATCATCAGCTAGTGATAATGCAATCGTACTTGAAGTATTGCTAAAAATATACTGTACTGCAAAAGGCAATGGTTTATAACTCAGTTGGTTAGCTTGATAAGTAAGTATATCTATGCCGAGGTTATTTATAAAAAGAGCATTACCGCGTGAATCAATAGTATAATGTTCTTCATAAACAGCACTTGAATGAGTAGGTAGCCGGGTCACTTGCGTTACAGAATATGAGGCGGCATCTACCGTATAGATAAAAGCATTATAGGCATTTACTTCGCCGCCTATTAAAACAAAGCTATCATCAATACGTTTAATATGTGAAACATACATATTACCAAGATTATCGCTTGGATCAAATTGGAGTGTACTAACCTGCCATGTTTGTTTATCAATGATATAAATATTTTCTAAACCCCCCGTAAAAGAGATAATCATTAAATCTGTATCTTCGTAATAATCATGGAAATAAGTAAGTGGCGGTTTTTCGTGATCTTTTCTAAAGGCATTAATAGTTGATAAAATACGCGCCATATTTTTAGAAGGTAAGAATCCTTCAGTGTAACTTTTAAAGCGCATTTTAGTAGGCAGAACATTATTTTTAGATACCTCAAAGCCTTTAATCGTGTTCGTACTGATGTCACTATAAAAAATCTGCATTTTAAAATCACTTGTTTTGTCTAAGTGATTTAATAAAACATCATATCTTAGCGGAGTAGGTTTAAGTAAAAAAAAGCTTAACATACCTATTCCTAGTATACATAGGACTATAACAAGATGATATCGTTTCATATTTCCATTTACCACCCTTTATTTGGATTAAACCCAACAATTTGAAGTGTTTCTAAGAGAGGACTATCTGCAATGTTTTGAGGAGAAACAAGAATTCCACCTGTAGCATCCAGATCAAAACCAAAAGGTTTAAAAGCTTGCCACACGAGTAAAGAGCAATGCGTATCTTTAGGACTTTCACCTTGGTTTTTATCTGCAAAGATATTATAAGGAAGATCTCTAAGGGTAGAACTTGCATAAAGTGCAATTTCGTCAAGCTGCGTCTGAGTGGTATTTTTAAGGCGCATCATTTTAAATGTAGGAAAATAGAGCCATTTACTGACATCTTGTTCCATACTGATTGTACCCGGATGAATGGATTCTAGAAGCTTGCCCCTTTTAGCATCAATGACTATGCCAGCATGACCATGTCGCCAATTCATTGTATGCGTAGATTTATTTAAAAAGATGTAGCCGTTACGATAGGGTGCGAGTTCAAATCCAGGCAGTGCTTCTTGATTTTCACCTATTATATAGTCTTGTCTAGTTACAGGGGTCAAATATTCAAAGGTTATTTTGAAAGCTGAAAAATAAGTGTTTTGAAAAGCAATGATTTGTTCTTCAAATTCAGGCAGACTTTTAAGTTCTTCTACAATAGGTCTTGCAATACCCGTTTGTTCATAAATGATTTGATAATCAGACTCTGACAAAATACTTTTAGAAAGAATAGGAACAAGATTTATTTTCTCATAATGAGGGTTGAAATAGCCTTGCTTTTTAGATATAACAGAAGTGATCATAAAAGCCAGGGTAAAGAGTATACAAAAAGAAATTATAAAATTTTTAAGTTTCACTGTCATTCACTCCTATGGGTGTCAAAAGATATTTTATTTATTTTACCATATAAATGTGTAAAATAAATAAATATCTTTTTTCCTTGTTATTTAAAGAATGAAATGTTCATGAATAAGGTAAACTAGTGGCAATAAATGTACTAAAAGAATAAAGGAGCATTTGAAATGACAGAAAATAATACAGTGAAAATTATTCCGTTAGGTGGGCTTGGAGAAATTGGAAAGAATATAACAGCCATCGAGTATGGAGAAGAAATAATTGTCATAGATTGTGGTATGGGTTTTCCAGATGAAGATATGTACGGAGTAGACCTTATTATACCAGATATCAGTTATTTGCTAGAACATGCCGAGAAGGTTAAAGGGATTTTTTTAACGCATGGACACGAGGATCATATAGGGGGTATTCCTTATATCTTAAAGCAACTTAATGTACCACTCTATGGTACGAAGCTAACACTTGGTATTATAGAAAATAAACTTAAGGAACATAGGCTGCTAGAAAAGTGTCAGCTAAACAATGTAGAACCAGGCGCAGTCATTAAACTTGGGAACTTAGAAATTGAATTTATTAGGAGTACACATAGTATTGCAGGTGCTTGTTGCATTGCGATTCATACACCTATGGGGACTCTATTGCATACAGGAGATTTCAAGGTAGACTATACGCCTGTGGATGGGGTAAAGATGGACTTAGAGCGTATTTCAGAACTTGGAAAAGCGGGAGTTCTTTTACTACTAGCAGATAGCACCAATGTAGAAAGAGAAGGACATACACAGTCCGAGCAATCAGTTGGTGAGACATTAGATAGGTTGATCACCAATGTAGAAGGCAGGGTCATTGTAGCAACTTTTGCTTCTAATATTCATCGTATACAACAGATTATAAATGCTTCAGTAAAACATGGCAGAAAAGTAGCTTTTAGCGGCAGAAGTATGGAGAATATTACACAGGTTGCAAGAGATCTAGGCTACTTGCATATGGCTGAGGAAGATATCATCAGTCAAGATGACATACGTAGTTATCCAAATGAAAAGATTACAATTATTACAACAGGAAGTCAAGGAGAACCTATGGCTGCACTAGCTAGAATAGCTTTCTCTACTCATAGAAAAATTAAAATAGAACCTCAGGATCTTTTTATTATTTCAGCTTCGCCCATTCCAGGCAATGATAAGTTAGTTTCGCGGGTAATTAATGAACTTTATAAAAAAGGGGCAGATGTTGTCTATGAAGCATTAGAAGATGTGCACGTATCAGGGCATGCGTGTAAAGAAGAACTTAAGCTCATTCATACGCTCGCACGTCCTAAGTATTTTATGCCGGCTCACGGTGAATACAGGCACCTTAGACATCATAAGGATTTAGCAAAAAAACTAGGTATGCAATCAGAGCATATTTTTGTTTTAGAAACAGGACAAGTTTTAGAAATATCAGAAGAAACAGCAGGTATTACCGGGAAAGTCCGTTCTGGAAATATATTTGTAGATGGTATCGGAGTAGGGGATGTGGGCAATGTAGTGCTTAGAGATAGAAGGAATCTTGCACAAGATGGTATGCTCACTATAGTGGCAGCTGTAGAAAAGGAAACCTACAGTATTGTTGCAGGGCCGGATATTATTACAAGGGGCTTTGTATATGTCAAAGACTCAGAAGAACTCATTATTGCAGTCAAAGAAATTGCTCAGAAAGAACTAGAAGAATGTCTTAAAAATCAAATGGTTGAAAGAGCTGTTTTAAAAGTCAATATTAAGAAGGCAGTTGAGAGATTTTTATATGAAAAGACAAAAAGAAGACCAAGTGTTTTTCCTATTATATTAGAGGTTTAAATAGTGTAAAACTTGAATTTAGGACCATCTGCATCTATAATAAAATTAAAATATATTCAATGACATAGGGGATCAAGATGAAAATATTAATAGATGCAGATGGTTGTCCAGTAGTAGATATAACTATTGATATTGCTAAAACATTTCAAATACAAGTTGTTATTTTTTGTGATACAGCGCATAGTATTGAAAAAGAAGGAGCCCTTACAAAGATAATTGCTAAAGGTGCAGATGCTGTAGATTTTGTACTTGTTAATGAGGTAAAGGCTGGAGATATTATTATTACACAAGATTATGGCTTGGCAGCTATGGTATTATCAAAGAAAGGATATCCTATTAATCAAAATGGACTCATCTACACAGAAGATAATATTGATCAATTACTTTTTACAAGACATGTGGCTAAAAAGGTAAGAAGTCATGGCGGGCGTATCAAAGGACCTAAAAAAAGAGAAAAAGAAAATGATGAAGCTTTTAAGAAGTCTTTAATACAATTGATTTTAAAAAGCTTGAATACATTATGATGAATGGGGAGAGTATAAGAATGTAACAATTCATCATGAATACAAAAAAGGCAATGAGGTGACTAATATGGAAGATAAAATAGCTGAACCTGTAAGAGGCGAAAATAATATAAGACTTAATAGTAAAGATCCTATAAAAAATGAAGGGACAGCAGCTTGGGCTGATGCAGAGAGACTTATGAAAGAAACCCAGGTTAATGTACCTTCAGAAAGAAACATCATCAATGCTAAAGAATGGGTAGATAACGGAAGCAGACTATAAATGTAAATAATTATAACAAAAGACTCCTATGCATAGGAGTCTTTTGTTATAATTAAAAAACAAATTTATTATAATTAAAGTTAGCAGAGCTTTAATGATTATCTAGTGATTAAATATTTAAGAAGTAATTCAACATCTGCCGCATCAGAAACTGCAAGAGTTATTTCGTCAATTTTAGCCTCGGAAAATATTTTAGTCAAAGAAACATATTGACATAATTTTGAACGTAGGTTTAATTTATCGCCTTCAGATGTTATTAACTCAATTTCCCCTTTGCACTGATCAACTGTTTTAAAGAAACTATCTACATCTGTTATGTTTGTAATTTTTATGTTATTCATAATTATACCTCCTATCAATTAGATTGATTACACTTTCATTATACAATATTAAAACAATTATATAAGATGATAAATAAACAAATATTTCTAATTTATTCAGTGGAAACTGTTAAAAGTTACTAATATTGATGATGGTATGGGTAAATTGTATAAGAAAATGATAATTATTAGGGCGATTTTAAATCATATATATCACAAGTTTTCTACAATGATTGTTTAATAGTATCTATGTTTGAACCAAGATTACAAAGGAGTAAATCAACAACAGCAAGAGCCGCCATAGACTCAACGACAACAACAGCTCTAGGGACAATAACAGGGTCATGACGTCCAGTTATTTCAATTGTCGTATCTTTAAGTTCTGTAGTAAGTGTACGTTGCCTTTGGGATATAGAAGGAGTAGGCTTGAAATGGGCTTTTATAAAAATATCAGTTCCATCAGAAATACCGCCTAATATGCCGCCAGAATGATTTGTGTATTTAGAGACTTTACCATGATCATTATAGAAAGCATCATTATAGGTCGAGCCTAACATAAGAGAAGATGCAATGCCAGCGCCTACTTCAAATGCTTTTACACCACCTATTCCCATAATAGCGTAAGCGAGCGTAGCATCTAATTTATCAAATACGGGCTCTCCGATACCAGCTTTTAGTCCTGTAATAATACACTCTACTGTGCCGCCTACAGAATCTTGATTTTTTTTAACAGATTGAATATAATCAAGAGCAGCATCTGCTGTTTTGTTACTTGGCATATTAACAGGATTAGAACGACATTCTAATAAATCAAATGCTTCATCTTCAACTCTAATAGGTCCTATAGACCTTGTATAAGCTGTAACTTCTACACCGAGTTCTTCTAAGGCGCGTTTAGCAACTGCGCCAGCAGCTACGCGTGCAACTGTTTCACGACCAGAAGAACGGCCACCCCCACGATAATCTCTTATACCATATTTCATATCAAAAGTATAATCTGCATGAGAAGGTCTGTAGGTATTTTTAATTTCCGAATAATCATGAGACTTTTGATTTGTATTTTTTATCATAAGTGCAATTGAGGTGCCTGTTGTTTTACCTTCAAATACTCCTGATAATATCTCGACACTATCATCTTCTTTCCGAGATGTAGCCACGGCAGGATTGCCAGGTTTTCGTCTGTTCATATTCTCCATAATATCTTCAAGGGATAGAGCTATATTAGAAGGACAGCCATCAATAACTACGCCAAGGGCATTACCATGTGATTCACCAAATGTAGAAACACGAAACATTTTACCAAATATTGAGCCCGACATTAAAATACCCCTTTCATTATAAAAACAAATTAAATAAAATCAATAATATAAAAATAATTTTAACAGAGATATCCCATATCTTCAATGAAAATTGATTAATACTTTGAAAAAATGATTAAAATAAGAAGAACCAATATTGATAAAAATGGGGTTTTCTTGTAAACTGTATGAGAGTACAAAAAAGATTGGAGATATTACATGTATGAATTACTAAAAGTAGAAGGACGCGCGAAGAGAGGACGGTTTCATACACCACATGGGACAATAGAGACCCCTGTATTTATGAATGTAGCTACTGTAGCAGCTATTAAGGGCGCATTGTCTACAGAGGATTTAGAAACGATAGGAGCGCAAGTAGTCCTTGCAAATACGTATCACTTGCATCTTAGACCAGGAGATGAGATTATCCTGGAACTCGGAGGGTTGCATAGATTTATGGTATGGGACAAGCCTATACTTACAGACTCAGGGGGATTTCAAGTTTTTTCACTAGCGGCTATGCGTAAGATCAAAGAAGAAGGCGTACACTTTTCTTCACATATAGATGGCAGAAAGATTTTTATGGGTCCAGAAGAAAGCATGCAAATACAATCTCATATTGGTTCGACAATCGCTATGGCTTTTGATGAGTGTCCACCAGCTCTAGCAGATAGAGAGTATATCATCCCTTCGGTTGAAAGGACTACCAGATGGCTAAAACGTTGCATGGATGAAATGAATAGATTAAATGTACTCGAAGACACACTTAATAAAAAGCAAATGCTCTTTGGTATTAATCAAGGTGGTATACTTGAAGATGTGAGAATAGAACATGCAAAGGTAATTAGTGAGTTCGACTTACCAGGTTATGCTGTAGGAGGACTTGCAGTTGGTGAGTCTCATGAAAATATGTATAGGGTATTAGAGGCGGTTGTGCCTTATTTGCCACAAAATAAGCCTACGTATTTAATGGGGGTAGGTACACCTGAAAACATACTAGAAGCAGTAGAGAGAGGAATAGATTTCTTTGACTGCGTGTTACCAGCAAGAAATGGCAGACATGGACATATTTATACCAATGGGGGCAAACTTAATTTGTTTAATAAAAAGTATGAAAAAGATAGTGCACCGCTCGCCGAGGACTGTAATTGTCCTACTTGTAAAAAACACAGCAGAGCATATATCAGACATCTTCTTAAAGCAAAAGAAATGCTTGGTATGAGGTTATGTGTACTGCATAACTTACACTATTTTAATAACTTAATGTTAGAAATCCGTAATGCATTAGATCAAGGTAACTTTGAAAGTTACAAAAAGATGCGTTTAGAAGGATATAAAAACAACTAAAAATGGAGGAATGAAGAATGAATGTAATATTAGGCACGGCAGGAGCAGCAGGTGGAGGCGTAGGCATGTTTGTAACAGTTGCTTATATGGCGGTATTTTTTGGAATTATGTGGTTTTTAGTTATTAGACCACAAAAGAAAAGAGAAAAACAAGTAGTTGAAATGCAAAATGCAATTAAGGTAGGAGAACATGTCTTACTACAATCTGGAGAATATGGAAAAGTCGTAGATATTATTAATGATGTTTTTATTATTGAGTTTGGCCTTAACAAAAGTGTACGTATACCTGTAAAAAAAGCAGCTGTAGCAGCAATACAAGAACCTAACTTAACAATAGGTAAAAAAGTAGAACCTAAAGTAGGTACAAGAGTGGTTGAAGAAGATGGAGTAGAATATGAATATATTGAAGTTGAAGAAGAAGTAGAAGAATAGAATATGTTTTAAGCCACGCAAAAAAAGAAGCTATTTCCGAGTAGCTTCTTTTTTGCGTGTGGCTTAAAGCATATTTCTAATTAAGTCTTCAAAAGTATCTCTTTTTCTGATGAGTCTTGTAGAGCCATTTGACTCAATTAATACCTCAGCAGGTCTAAACCTTTGATTGTAGCAAGAAGCCATACAATAACCGTAAGCACCAGCATCCATTAATGCAATGATATCTCCAGTTTGAGCTTCTGGAAGTATGCGATCTTTGGCAAGGATATCTCCGCTTTCACAAATATTACCTACTACAGTGAAAGGACCAGATACTACGTCTCTTGCCTCTAGCGTATAAAGTTCAATATCATGATGTGAATCATACATAATAGGTCTTTGAAGTTGGTTAAAACCTATATCACAACCAACATACCGAGTATCACCATTAGATTTCGTAGCTGTTACATTACCAAGCAGTACACTAGCTTCAGAAACAATGTATCGTCCAGGTTCAATCTGAAATTGGACTTTTTTGCCATAGGAATCTGCAAAGGCATGAAGTACTTCATCAAGCTTTTCACCAAGCGCTTTAATATCTAAACGCTCTTCTCCATTTTGTTTGTGGTAAGGGATACCAAATCCACCACCAAGGTCAATGAACTCTAAATCTTCAAACTGTCTTGCTATGTCTAAGATAGAATCCAGACTTTGAATATAAGGGGTAGGGTCCATAAATAAAGAACCAATATGCTGATTGATCCCAACTAAAGTTAGGTTATAAGTTTCAAGAAGCTTTTTAACTTCGGGAATAGACTCAGGGCCTATACCAAACTTGGTCTTTTTACCAGCAGTAACTACTTTTTCGTGATGACCAGCCCCGACACCAGGATTAAATCTAATAGCTACTTTACCACTAGGGTTAAGTTCACCATATAACTTGAGCTGATCAAGAGAATCTACGCTAGTTATGACGTTATGTTCTATCGCATAAAGCATATCTTCCTGAGTTACATTGTTTGGAATAAAGAAAAGCTGATCTGGTGTATAACCACTTTCAAGGGCTAGAAACATCTCTCCTGGGCTCATAACATCAGCATGTAAACCTTCTTCACGCACGATTTTTAATAAGTGAATATTTGTATTGGCCTTAATAGAATAATGAGCAACAAAGTTATCATAAGTAACTAAATTTTTCATTTCTTTGCAACGTGTTCTTAATAAGTCTTCATTATAAACATAAAGAGGGCTTCCGTATTGCTTAATTAAGTCAAATACATCGTTCCCACCGTAAAAATTTGCTTCTTGTGTAAAAGTACCATTTAAAGTATGCATGATATCCTCCTTAATGATTGGTTAAAGTAATATTATCGAGTTCAGTGATAAAAGATTCCCTCATCATACGAACTAATGATTGATTATTAGAGTATAAGCATTGAGAGCCTTCAGTTTTCAAATCTCCTGTAATGATAGATTGCGTATCAATAATCATATGAAAGCCTTGTGGAGACTTGTTTCTGGTTCCAATAGTCACATTTGGGCCCAGATCAAGTTTTTTGTTACATATAATAGTAACTTTTTTGGAGCTGCTAATAGTCAGCAATTCTTCTTTAAAGAGTTCAATATAAGCTGAAGTACTTAAAATATAAAGATGTGAATGGCAAAGTAATATGCTGTTTTTTACTTTTTTAACCACATTATCATAACCTTTTATAGTGACATAAGGTTCAGATACATCTAGCCTATCAGGAAAATGCGTGTCAATTTCTGAAAGAATTTCAGACATATTTCGTTTTGCTGAAAGAATAAGTTCTTCTTTAGAAAGTGCCACATATTTGGTGGATTCACCTTCAGATACAGAGCACATACCTTTATCTTGGAGGCTATATAATGCAGCGTAGACATTTGAGCGTGAGATACCACTTAGCTTAGCTACTTCATAACCAGTTAAAGAGCCATGTTTGCATAAGGTAATATAGATAGTGGCTTCAAGGGGAGAAAAACCTATTTTTTGTAGTGCTTCATTAAAATTCATCTTATCACCTTTATAGTAGTATTGTTTAGTACTACTATAAAGCAGGGTAAAAAGAATGTCAATATAGTATGTGAAATTTATTAGAAAAAGGAACCCTAAATTATAGATTATTTAATCTGATATCAACAAAAAAATACATGAAATTAAGAATCCATGTTAAAAATTGAGTTAAATAATATGAATAAAGTAGAAAAATGCCGAATATTTTAAGCACAAGCTACTTATTATTGTGTTACAATTATAAAAGAGAAAATAATAATCCTTTATGCTTTAGAAAAAGAAAGGTGAAACGATGGACCTCTTCGAGTATATTAATGAAAAAAAGGGAAACAGTGAGTCTCCCTTGGCTTCTAGGATGAGACCTATGAAGCTTGATCAAATAGTTGGACAAGAACATATTTTGGGTAAAAATAAATTGCTTTACAGAGCTATTTTAGCCGATAAATTACAATCACTTATTTTTTATGGACCACCAGGAACAGGTAAAACCACTATAGCAAAAGTGATAGCGAGTACAACAAAGTCTCATTTTATCGTGCTTAATGCGACCACATCAGGAAAAGCAGATATTGTTAAAGCGGTAGAAGTTGCAAAAATGGAACGTTCCTTATCGGGTAAAAAAACAATTATATTTATAGATGAGATTCACCGCTTTAATAAAGCCCAACAAGATGCTTTATTACCTTACACAGAAGATGGCACCCTTGTTTTAGTAGGTGCCACTACAGAAAATCCATATTTTGAAGTAAATAGAGCTTTGATTTCACGCTCATTAGTTTTTGAACTCGTGCCTCTTAGTATAGAGGATATCAAAAAAATAATTAACGAAGCAGTTTATAATAAAGATCGAGGCCTAGGTGCCTATACGATGACTATTACTGATGAAGCGAGTAGTTACTTAGCTATTAATACAAGCGGAGATGCCAGATGTGCACTCAATGCTATAGAACTTGCTGCTATGACAACTGAGCGTAGTGCGGATGGCAAAATTCATTTAACAAGAGAAGTTCTAAGAGAGTGTCTTCAAAAAAAAGTGCTTAATTACGATAAAAACGGAGATAATCACTATGATGTTATTTCTGCATTTATTAAAAGTATGAGAGGCAGCGATAAAGATGCCACGATGCATTATTTAGCAAGAATGATTGAATCGGGAGAGGATCCCAAATTTATTGCTAGAAGAATTGTGATTTGTGCAAGTGAAGATGTCGGCAATGCAGATCCACAGGCACTTAGTGTTGCTACACATGCGATGTTGGCAGTTGAAAGAATAGGAATGCCGGAAGGACGTATTATTCTCGCACAAGCTGCGCTTTATGTGGCATGTGCTCCTAAAAGTAATGCAAGCTACCTAGCTATTGATCAAGCATTACAAGATATAAGGACAAAAAATATAGGTATGGTCCCAGGTCATCTTAGGGACAGTCATTACAACGGGGCAAAAGATATGGGACATGGCATAGGGTATTTATATCCTCATGATTATTCACATCACTATATTGAGCAACAATATATGCCAACTCAGCTTAAAGATGCCCTTTATTATGAACCTACAGAAGAAGGTTATGAAAAGCATATAAGACATCTGCTACAAGCAAGAAAAGGCTCTAAGAGCCTGTAAACATCTTGATATCTTTTGAGGTGATACATTTTAATACAAAGAGCATAAAAATATAGAAAGTTCCGAGTAAAATGATAGCCATAAGAGTTGCTAGTTTTAGAGAAAAGGCAGGCATCAAATAAGCATGATGAATATATGTAGTAGAGAGGGCTCCAGCTAGGGCCGCTATAATTGGCTTAATAATCCAATTATTAATATCAACTGGTAAATCTATATTTTTAAGTACATGCCATAAAAGGAGAACTGTTACAAAACCAGACTGTACAAGAAGCGCGAGTACAAAACCTAAAATACCTTTTAGTGGTACCACCGTTAATATAATAGAAATGCATGTTAAAGATCCTAAAATATTAGTTTTAAAGGTTTGCTTTTGCATACCAAGGCCATTCATAGTACCAGTAAGGATGTTTTGTAAATATAGAAATGGACAAATAATAGCAAGTAGTTTAAGTAGGACTCCTACATCTTCAAGTCCATAACACGTAAGAGCAATTTCTTTTGACAAAGATAAAAATAAAGCACTTGCCCCAACGCCTATCAGACAAGAAAATTGGATAGCTTTTGAAATAATTTTCTGCAGTGTTAAATAATTATTTCTAGTTACAGCCTCAGATATAGCAGGTACGAGTACTGTAGATAAAGACATTGTAACCATGGATGGGAAGAAAAGAAGAGGCAGAGCCATACCACTGAACTTTCCATAAAGTGCAAGTGCACTGCTTGAATCAAGACCAAACTTTTGGAGCTGCATCGGAATGAGTATATTTTCGAAAGATTGAAGGCCCGAAGTTAAAAAGCGATTAGCAGTAATAGGAATAGACAATGCAAGTAGCGTATTAAAAGTCTTATGGTAGGTTAGTGTAGCTGGTTTGAAACGTAGTTTGCGTTTTTTAAGACGAAAGGCTACAAAGGCCAGAATAAATGAAAAAACTTCTCCAACACACATGCCTAGAACACCTAAAGCACATGCATATTCAATACCTTTTGGAATGAAAAAGCCGGCAAATAGATAAATCACAAGCATACGTGCTACTTGTTCAACAATTTGAGCAAGTGCCGACACCCCCATTTCTTGACGCCCTTGAAAATAGCCGCGAATACAGCAAGCCGCAGACATAAAAGGAATACAAGATGCAAGTATTTTAAGGGACAGGGCCGTAACAGGTTCGTGAATGTAATAGGTTGCAATAAAAGGGGCGAAAGTGTAGAGCGCTAAAGATAAAATAACGCTTATACTTAGAGCAATGCATAATGATATTTTAAGAATGCGAAGGGCATTGCTATGTTGATGTCTTGAGGTTTCCTCAGCAACCATTTTAGAGACAGCAAGAGATATGCCAGCAGAAGATGCCGCCCATAAGAGCATATAAATGGGAAACAACAGTTGATAAAGCCCCATCCCCTCTGCACCCATGATATTAGACATATAGACTCTAAATCCAAAGCCTAATAAGCGTGTAATGAGACTAGCTATTGTTAAGATAAGTGTACCTGTAATCAGCGATTTTTTTTGCATAGAGACTCCTTTCATAGTGAGATGAAAAAGTGCAGCTAGTACAATTTATGAGACAAGACAGCAAAATATGAAAATAATCCATAAAAGTAAGTAATATTTCACTTAAAAGTTGAGCATAAGGTAATAATTATATATAATGAACATGAGGGGTATGGGAAGTGGAGGTGAAGTACAGTGGAAATGAAAAACTGGAAGCAAATATTACTGCCCTATACACAAGCAGTTGAAGAGTTGAAAGTTAAGTTCAAAAGTATTAGAAATCATTATATAAGTTTAGATGAGTACTCTCCAATTGAGTTTGTAACAGGCAGAGTGAAAAAAATATCCAGTATTTTAGAAAAAGCGAAGAAGAAAAATATAGCAGTGGAGGACATAGAAGAAAAAGTAGAAGATATAGCTGGGATTCGTATTATGTGCCAGTTTGCAGAAGATATATATAGGGTTATAGATATTATACGAGCGCGAGATGGCAAAGATCTTTATATTGAAGAAGAAAGAGATTATATTACAAATATAAAAAGCAGTGGCTATCGCAGTTATCATATTATTATTAAATATCCGCTACAAACAGGTCATGGAGAAAAAATGGTTTTTGCAGAAATTCAAATTAGAACACTAGCTATGAATTTTTGGGCAACAATAGAGCATTCTCTAAGATATAAATACAAACAAAATATGCCGGCTCAAATACAAGCAAGACTGACTAAGGCTGCAGAAGCTGCTTATCAATTAGACCAAGAAATGGCTGAAATTAGAGAAGAAGTTCTTAAATGTCAAGAGTCCTTTCACTTAGAATCTAATCTTATAGCAGATATTTTTAGTAGTATTCAAACTTTAAACAATAAAAATCATACAAAAGACATGCATGAAATCTATGAAATGTTTTGGAGTCTTTGGGAAGAGGGCGATATGAACAAGCTTAAAGAATTTAGTGAAAGTTTACAATTTCCCACATAAAATAATTTCATATTACACATAAGGAGGAAAAACATTTGCCAATTAGAGTTCCTAATGCATTGCCAGCAATAGAAATACTACAGCAAGAAAATATATTTGTAATGGATGAAAGTAGAGCCATTACTCAAGATATAAGAGCACTTAAAATTGCTGTACTTAATCTAATGCCTATTAAACAAGAAACAGAAGTACAATTATTAAGAGTACTAGGTAATACTTCTTTACAAATAGATATTACTTTACTTAGGCCTATTTCGCATGATAGTAAAAATACCTCAAGAGAACATCTTGAAGCGTTTTACAAGACTTTTGATCAAATTAAGCATCTTAAGTTTGATGGTATGATTATAACAGGCGCACCAGTAGAACAACTAGAGTTTGAAAAGGTTAGTTATTGGAAAGAACTTACACAAATTATGGAGTGGTCTAAGAAGCATGTCACCTCAACTTTTCATATTTGTTGGGGAGCTCAAGCTGGGCTTTACTATCATTATGGTATCTCAAAATATCAGCTTCCGCAAAAAAAGTTTGGTGTATTTGAACATGAGATTATGAATTTTGAGAAGCTATTACAAGGACTAGATGATATTGTTTATATACCTCACTCACGACATACAGAGGTTACACAAGAGGAAATTCTTTCTTGTAAAGACCTTAAATTGCTTCTGCATTCCAAACAAGCAGGAGTTGCCCTTGTCATATCTCAAGACGGCAAACATATATTTGCCACGGGGCACGCAGAGTATGATCCTCATACATTAGGGAAAGAATATATTAGAGATTTAGAGAAAAATTTACCTATAGAAATACCGGATAATTATTATATTGATGACGAGGTAGAAAAAGGAACGCTTGTGCGTTGGAGATCTCATGCTTATATTTTGTTTTCAAATTGGCTAAATTATTATGTATATCAAGTTACGCCGTATAATTTAGATGAAATACGATAAACTAAAAAGGAGACATACTGGAATAAAAATAATATTATCATTGTTATAAAACTTAAATGTTGGTATAATAATCTAAGGAAATTAAGGAGTTGATTGTATGCAAACTAGATTAAAAGAGTTTCCATTAACAATTCAGGAGGTTAGGAACTTGATGAAAAAAGAGGATTCTAAAAAAGCACTATGGATTACCCTTGCAGTAAGTGTTATTCTTGTACTTGTTGGTGTAGTTATTTGGCTTGCTAAAAAGAGTTGTAAAGATATAGAAGAGCATTATGAATACTTTGATGATGACTATGATGAAGCTGAAGATTACGACGATTATGATGATTTTGACGATGCTATTTATGAAGATGAAGAAGTTGAATATGTTAAAATTAAAGATTTTATGAATTATTCAGAAGATGAAAAAAGTGCTGAGCCAAAAAGTGAAGAGACAGTTGAATCAGATAACAAAGAAAACACAGAACAAGTTGAAGAATAATTTTAATAATTAAGGGATAGCTTATAAGCTATCCCTTAATTATTTTTATAAAGCATTTAAATAAAATTTACAAGCTCATGAGTATTTTAAGTTTTGATAAAAGCATGTCATTTTGCTCAGGTTTTAGAAAGCAAAAACGTATATATTGACTATTTAAAAATGGAAAAGAACTTGCATCACGTATTAAAATACGATCTTTCATAAGTTCGTTCATCAGATAATCTGATGAAATAGAAGCTTTTAGTATTTTCATTAAAATAAAATTAGCTACAGGCTCAAATACATGAAGTTCTTTAATATTAGAAAGCTCGTGCGTTAGACGCTTTCTTTCGGATACAAATAATTGATGTGTATGTGAGATATATGCTTGATCTGTAAGCATCATCTGGACTGCAAAGGCGGCTAAACTATTGATACACCATGGATTTTGAAACTTTAGAAGAGAATCTCTAAGCTGTTTACTCGAGCAGATACTATATCCAAATCTCAGGCCAGGGGCAGCAAAAAATTTAGAAACACCTCGCAGTACAAGTAAATGATCAAAATGTCCAGTTAGAGGTACTGCTGAGTAAGCACTAGGATCATCACAAAATTCAATATAAGTTTCATCTATCATAGTGAAAATATGAAGTTTTTGAGTGATCTCTAAGATAAGTTTAAGTTGGTCTGCAGTAACACCTGTGCTAGTTGGATTATTTGGATTACATATAACGAGTAGATCATAATCAGCACTTAGGTGTTTGGTAAAGTCTTCTACATCAATTCTAAAGGCATTATCTTCTTGAAGTGGGTAATAATCGCAATGCCCCTCTAAAAGGTTTATTTCTCTTTCATACTCAGAATAAGTTGGGCCAAGTATCAAGGCCTTTTGAGGTTTAAGAGTACGCAAGGTCATTGCGATAAGCTCAGTAGATCCATTTCCTAAAATAATATGAGAAGGATCTACACTACAGTAGCTGCTGATTGCTTGTTTAAGTAGGCGGTAGTTTCTGTCTGGATAAGTAGAAATAAGATCAATATTTTCCTGAAGAGCCACGCGGGCTTTAGGAGATATGCCAAGAGGGTTGATATTACCGCTAAAATCCCAAATGCTGCTTCTATCTATGTTATACCTAGAAGATACTGCATCCAAATCTCCACCATGTAAATAATGTTTGCTTTTCATAAAATATCCCTACTTTCAACTTTTCATTTATGGCAGTATCACAAGCAAAACTTGTGATATGCAATGGGAATAAAAATGAATACTAATAATATACTATAGTGCGTAATTAAAGTCAAAAATATTATAAAGTATTGTTAAAACATCTAACTTATATCATTATATTAAAGATCATCAAATGATTGCAGACACATTATCTAAGTATTTTAATAAACCACTTAAAGAACAGAAAGTAGATAAAAGAGTATATTTTGCCATAAAAATGTGCTATAATAGTTATACAATCTATAGCAAAGTAAAACAGACACGAAGGTACATGCCATTGTGTCTGTTTTTATCGGTAAAAGTCCAACAGATATAAGATAAGATTGAGCACACTTAAACATAGGAGATGAAAAAATGAGGGTAATAATAGCTGAAAAGCCTTCTGTAGCTAAAAATATAGCAGATGCACTTAAAATTAAAAAAAGGTGTGACGGGTACTTTGAAGGAGAAAATTACTTAATTACATGGGCCTTTGGTCATCTTCTCGAACTGTTTGATGCCAAAGACTATGATGAAAAGATGAAAATATGGCGACTTGAAAACTTTCCTTTTATACCACAAAAGTTTGAGTATAAGATTAAAGGAGACAGGCTTAAAAAAACAACGGATCCGGGAGCTAAAAAGCAACTTAAATGTATTAAAGAACTGATTTATAGAAAAGATGTAGAAGCAGTTATCTCGGCTTGTGACTATGACCGGGAAGGGCAGATTATAGCAGATATTATCTTGGCTTACCTTAAGGTCAAAAAACCCATTTTCAGGCTTCTGCTTAATGAATGGACAGAAAAAGAAGTTATAAAAGGCTTAGAAGAGATTGTTCCGAACAAACAGTTAAAACCTCTTCAAGATGCAGGGATCAGCAGGCAGCAAGCAGATTGGCTAATAGGCATCAATCTGACATCAGTTGCTACCCTTAAATATGGCGGAAAGGGTCAATTATTGAATGTAGGAAGAGTTTTGCTGCCAACATTAAAAATGATTTATGACAGGGACATTGAGATAGAAAAATTTAATCAAGAACCCTATTTTAAACTTGTGGCGCGGTTTGAAAAAGAAAGTATCGTCTATGAAGGCACCTATACAGAAGATAAAAAAGATAAGTTTGAGGATAAGAATTATTTAGAGCAAATAAAAACTAATGTCATAGATCAACAAGCAACCATTACTAAAAAAGAAGTTACAGAAAAAATAGAATATCCACAAGGGCTTTTTAATTTATCCGCACTGCAAGGCTATATTACAAGTAAATACCAAGGATTTACCTCAGATAAAGTGCTGAATATTGCTCAAAGTTTGTATGAAAAAAAACATATTACGTATCCTAGAACAGCCAGCAGCGTTCTGGATGAAAGTCTTGTTGATAAAGCTAAGAGTGTGCTTTATACACTGAAAAAAGGACTACCCTTTGAAGATGAGATCCATTTTGTAGTATCAAAAAAAGTATTTAATAGTAAAAAAGTAGAAAGTCATAGTGCAATTATACCCACTTATATTATCCCTAAGCAATTGACACCACAAGAAGAAAAAGTATATTTGGCAATAAGAAATAGATTCATAGCACAGTTTATGCCTCCGGCTAAAGTAGAAGAGACAGTACTTGAAACGACTATTGATAATACAGGATATATATTTGTTACCAAAGGTAAGATTCAAAAAGAACTAGGCTATAAAAAGATAGAACAAGAACAAACAAAAGATGTTATTTTACCAAATGTTGATAAGGGCCTTGAATTATCAGTAGCAGATGTACTTCTTACAGAGCATAAAACAAAGCCACCTGCACCTTATACTGAAAAGACTCTTTTAAGAGCTATGGAAACTTGTGGTAAACAGTTCAAAGAAGAACAAAAAGAAGACAGTGAATTTATGGAAGCTATTTTAAGTGGTTTTAGTATTGGTACACCAGCAACTAGAGCAGAGACTATTAAAAAACTAAATACTACTGAGTATACGCTCATGCAAAAGAAAAATATAAGATGTACACCAAAAGGAAGATATATTATAGAGACTTTACCGGTTAAAGAACTCATGGATCTTGAATATACGGGGAAATTAGAAAAAACGCTTCAAGATATGGGGAAAGGAAATGTTTTAAAACAAGAGTTTTTAGATCATATCAAAAGTTTTGTGACCCAAGCTGTGGGTGCTATAAAAACCCAGAAAAGTGTGGCATTAACTGTTGCAGATAGTATAGACAAACCAGCATCTGCCCAAAAAGTTGAGTCTAAAAATAAAATGCATGCAGCAAATAAGGAACGTGAGATTTTAGGTAAATGTCCAGTATGTGGAAATGATATTGTAGAAGGTGCTAAGGGATTTGGATGTATGGGGTATAAAGAAGGATGCAAGTTTGTAATATGGAAAGAATCACCGGAACTCACTAAGTATGGTAAGAAAGTTACAAAGGCTTTAGCTAAGGAGCTTCTTAAAAAGGGAGAGGCTACTTTAAAAAATGTCAAAGAAGAAACAGGACAAGATATCCAGTTGTTAGTAAGGTGTTCCAAAGAAGCATCTGAGGAAAGTTGCAAACTCATTGTCACTAACCAATAAAATATTTACCATAAAAAATTTCTTCTGGTTTATAAGTTGAGAAGAAATTTTTATTGTATAAATTTAAAAAAAATGTCAAAAAAGCAGAAATAAGTATTGAATATGTATCCATTGTAATATAGAATGATAATGCGTATCATTTTCGATGAAAGAATAAGTATTTAATAAGGAGTGGTTTACAATGCATATGGCTGACGCACTCATTTCTCCTATCGTAGGAGGAACTATGCTGATTACAACAGCTGGAATTATGACACATTCGATTCAAAAGCTTGAGACAGAAAATTTGAAAGATAAGGTACCACTTCTAGGTGCAACTGGGGCTTTTATATTTGCGGCACAGATGATTAACTTTGCGATTCCTGGGACCGGAGCCAGCGGACATGTAAGCGGAGGCATGCTTTTAGCTGTTTTGCTGGGGCCTTATGCCGGTTTTCTGGCTATGGGTGCTATTTTGCTGATCCAAGCATTATTTTTTGCAGATGGTGGGCTTCTGGCCTATGGATGCAATGTTTTTAATTTAGGGTTTTATACGTGTTTTATAGTTTATCCATTGATTTATAAACCCCTCATGCAAAAAGCATTTTCCCGAAAAAGACAAATCATAGCGCTTATGGTGTCTTCTATTGCTGGTTCGCAGTTAGGTGCTTTCAGCGTAGTTATACAAACGATCCTTTCAGGTCATACCAATATGTCTTTTATAACTTTTTTAGGCGCTATGCAGCCTATTCATCTTGCAATTGGCATTGCTGAAGGGATAATTATAGGTATTACAGCAGATTTTGTTTATCAGGTAAATCCTTCTGTGCTTGATAGATATTCTTCCAGAAGTCCTAAACTCACAATCAAACAGCTTATCTTTATGGGTATGATGTTTAGCTTAGTAACAGGTGGTGTTTTTTCATTAGTTGCCTCATCGCAGCCTGATGGACTAGAATGGGCTGTAGAAAAAACATCAGGGTCTTTGGAGATGCAGACCGAGGGAATAATTTATGATAAAGCAAGTGCACTCCAAGAAAAGTTTGCTATTTTTCCAGATTATAACTTTAAAGAAACAATTAATCCTATAGAGATTGGCATAGATTCAGAAGCCATGGGCACAGTCGTTTCAGGAGTAGTTGGCTCCTTACTTACTTTTAGCAGCATTGTGGCTGCGGTACTTGGGGCAATTGGCTTAAAAGGAAGAAAAGCCAATTTACAAAAATCCTAAAGTTTTTATAGGCAATATGTGATAATGATTGTCAATATTAGTGGAATGTTTTTGGGTACATCTATTTTAAATAGAAATTTGGCAGGAGGATTAGGCAGTGATTAAAAAGAAAAAGTCTACAAAAGTACTTGCTTTTATCATGATCTTTACATTATGTATTAATTTGTTTTCAGGAACTGTATATGGACAGACTGTTTTGTCTGATGGATTAGAAAGTAACAGTATTACTATCGAAGAATTAGAAAACATAGAAGAATTGAGCAGTAATGCGGATATTGAAGGCCTCACTATAGAATTTGGTATGCTTACGCCAGCTTTTAATAGCGACATAACCGATTATTTTGTAGAAGTAAATCATGAGATAAGCTCTGTAAAATTGACAGTTATTCTTGCGGATGAGCAGGCCACGATGAAGATTAATGATACTGCTCAGGCAAGTGGAGCGGTTTGGCATACAAATCTTAATGTAGGGTTTAACTATGTCACTATTGACATAGTAGCCGAAGACGGCATAACAGATAAAACTTATCGGCTCACTATTGAGCGTATGGAGCCTTCTGCTCATGAAATGCAGTTTATGAATTTAAATCAGACTTTTTCATCAACGCTTTTAAACGGTGAGGTGCTGCAGGTGGCAGCAGGTAATAATCATTCCCTTGGACTTAAAGCAGATGGCACCGTATGGGCATGGGGAAGTAATGAAAATGGCCGTTTAGGGAATGGTACAACGACTAACAGTAATACACCAATTCAAGTTAGCGGCTTAAATAGTATCATTGCAGTAGCTGCAGGTAATGGACATAGTCTTGCCCTAAAGGCAGACGGAACGGTTTGGGCATGGGGGAAAAATGACAAAGGACAGCTGGGAGATGGCTCAACTACACACAGAACAACCCCTGTACAAGTCAGCGGCTTATCGGACATCAAGTCAATTACAACGGGACATACTCACTCAATGGCACTTAAGGAAGATGGAACCGTATGGGCATGGGGAGAAAACGGCAGTGGACGACTAGGAGATAACACGACGAACCAGCGCAATACTCCTGTGCAAGTCAGAAAGGGTATAACAACCAGTACCGATGACTTTCTACAAGGGGTCATAGCTATATCAGCAGGTAAGGAACATAGCGTTGTCCTAAGAGCAGATGAAAAAGTCTACGCATGGGGAAGTGGTTCGAACGGCATGCTTGGAAATGGAAGTGGTACAGCCAGCAGTATTCCGGTAGAGGTAAGCAATCTTTCAGATATTGTCCAGGTCAGTACTCAAGGAGATCATACAATGGCCCTAAGAGGTGATGGGACCGTATGGGCATGGGGAAATAATGGAAATGGACGTCTTGGAGACGGGACTACCTCTCATCAGAATGTGCCAGTTCAAGTATCAGATTTAACAGATGTAAAAACTGTAAATGCAGGAAACAATTTCTCGGTAGTTCTTAAAAATGATGGAACCGTCTGGACTTGGGGACAGGGAGACAAAGGACAACTGGGAGATGGTAGCTCAGCGGCCAAAAGTAATCCTGTACAAGTGCTTAAAGGAGCCAGCGAAAGCCAAGATGCTTATCTGCAAAATATCCAAGCACTATCTGCTGGCAATAACTATGTACTCGCTGTAAAGTTAGACGATACAGTTTGGGCGTGGGGAGATAACGGCAATGGAAGACTGGGGGATGGCACAACAGCAAATAAGATGACCCCTGTCATGAACCAGTTGATAGTCCGTGGTACGAATGCAGACTTAGCGAATCTTACGATAGGAACAGCTGAACTGACGCCTGCATTTGACAGTGACACACTGGACTATCTAGCGATAGTTGACTATGACACAACATCCATAGATCTTACAGCTGTTTTAGCGGACCCTAAAGCGTCCATGACAATCAATAATACTGCTCAAACAAGCGGAACGACGCGCACTATCACATTAAATGTAGGTTATAACAGTATTATTATTGAAGTATTATCAGAGGATAACAATATTGAAAAAACCTATACACTAACGATCAATCGTGCGACCTCAGATATGACGGCACCGCCAGCACCAACGGATGTAGCTGCCATAGCAGCAAGCGGTCAGGCAATTATTAATTTTAATCCGCCGGCATCTAATGGCGGCAGTACAATTACAGAGTACACCGTCCTATCTAACCCTGGAAATATTCGTGTGACGGGCACAGAAAGTCCAATTATTGTAACGGGACTTACTAATGGGGTAACCTATACCTTTACAGTAACAGCAACAAATATTGCTGGAGAAGGTGCAGCTTCTGAGGCGTCAAACAGCGTGACCCCTCTTGCAAAGCATAATGCAGATCTAGGAAGCCTTAAAATAAACAGAGGCATCCTAGAGCCAGCCTTTCAACGTGATATAACGGCGTATGAAGTTATAGTATCACAACGAATAAGCAGTTTATCTCTTACAGCTGAAGCAGTTGATACCCAAGCTGTTTTACAACTTAATGATGAGCCTTTAATCAGTCAAAAGGCGAATATGCTGGAGCTTGAAACAGGAGAAAACAGCTTTATAATACGGGTAATGGCAGAAGATGGTATTACATATAAGAACTACACGCTGACCATTATTAGAAGTGAAGAGGATCTGGAATCTCCCGCGGATATCTTACAAGTAGCAGGTGGTAATAAACATTCGCTGATATTAAAGGGCGATGGTACGGTCTGGGCTTGGGGAAACAATGAAAATGGACAGTTAGGAGATGGGACAACTGCAAATAGCAGTACACCTATACAAGTCAGCGGACTGATAAATATTGTGGCCATTGAGGCTGGCAATGATCATAGCGTAGCTTTAGCAGATGATGGAGCAGTATGGGCCTGGGGAAAAAATGAAAAAGGCCAGTTAGGCGACGGTACGACGTCCAACAAAACCACCCCCGTACAAGTCAGCAACTTATCAGATGTGCAAATGATAACAGCAGGGCATAATCATTCCTTAGCTATTAAGAAGGATGGCACACTCTGGTCTTGGGGCAGTAATGAAAAAGGTCAGTTAGGCATAGGTTCAGCTTCTCAAAGTACTGTACCTGCTCAAGTACTAAAAGGCGTAACAACAAGTACCAATGCATTTTTACAAGACATAGCAGCTATAGCGGGCGGCAAAGAACATACAGTAGCCCTAAAGGCTGATGGTACCGTATATGCATGGGGCAATGGCAGTAATGGGAGGCTTGGTAACGGAGGTACTGCATCTTATAACACTCCCGTACAGGTAAGCGGCCTTACAGAAGTTACGATGATCAGCATACAAGGGGAGCATACAATGGCCCTAAGATCAAATGGAACTGTATGGAGCTGGGGAAAAAATGATAAAGGACAGCTGGGAGATGGCACAACTACCAATAGAACCTCGCCGGTACAGGCAGCTGGCTTAACAGATGTAGCAATAATAGCAGCGGGTAATAATTTTTCAGCAGTGTTAAAAAACAATGGCACAGTTTGGACTTGGGGAAATAACGAGAAGGGGCAGCTGGGTAATGGTACAAACACCCAGAGCAATATCCCTGTACAAGTACTTAAGGGTATGAGTGAAAGCATAGATACTTATCTGCAGGGGGTTGAAGCTATAGCAGCAGCCAACAATCATGTACTCGCAGTCAAATCTGATCAGACACTGTGGGCTTGGGGAGATAACGGAGATGGCCGTCTTGGGGATGGGACGACTACGAATCAGACATCTCCTATCCAGATTCTTTTAACAGACAAGGATACGCTGCCAGAGCTTCCTGAGGAACCTATTGAAGATGATTATGAGATTGCAAGTGATTACTGGCTGACAGACAGTCTTTTAGCTTTTCAAATTCATTTAGGATTTAATTTGCTGGCTGATATAACAGGATTACTAGATCCTAACTATACGCCTCAGCCACAAGAACCAGAAGAACCAGAAGAACCATCAGAAGAACCATTAGAACCGGGCGAGGAGCCAGAGCAGCCATCGCAAGGAGGAGATTCTTCTTCTCGGAATAATAGTGAAACGACAGAAAAAGCACCTCAACCATCTCAACTGATAACATCGTTAGATGGCAAAACTTATATGGAGAGTCGGATTAATCATTCTGTACTAAAGCAAGTTCTGCAGCAGGCCGCTAATCAATCGGCTATTCAGTTAGAAATACCTATAGCTTATGGTAAAGCAGTACTTACGTTAGATCATGAGAGTTTAAAGATACTCAAAGAAAATAAAACCTCAGCAGTTATTACGGCTGAAAAAATAAGTTATATTATACCTTATCATTTTGCAGCTCTGGAACAATTAAGCTTAGAAAAAGGCAGTCCTAAGATGCTTAAAATCATGATAGAAAAAGCACCGCTTACAGCGGCATACTTAAATGGTTATAAGATGCTTTTAGAACCAGTGCAGTTTAGAATAGAAGCTGTTTTTGTAGATGAGACAGTGGAAATTAAGCATTTTGGCAACCAGTATATTGAAAGAAGAATAGTATTAAATCACAAAATAGATCCTAAAAAAGCTGTAGGGGCTGTATGGGAAAACAACAGCTGGCATGCAGTACCAACTACTTTTATTGAAGAGCGTGGTGTGATGACTGCTATTATTAAACGTAATGGCAATAGTATTTATACAGTTATAGAAAATGAAAAAACTTTCGAAGATATCAGCTCCCATTGGGCAAAAGCTAATATTGAGATTCTTGCTTCAAAGAATATAGTAAGTGGTATGGATCATCAGAGATTTGGGCCAAACAGCCAGATTACCCGTGCACAGTTTGTAGCTATGCTTATCAGAAGTATAGGATATAAAGGAGATGAGACTGCTTCAAAACAATTAAAAGATGTTTCAGAAGAAACCTGGTATGGCAAGTATGTTGATACAGCCATGAAATTAGGTATTATTACAGGCTATGAAGACGGTACTTTTAGACCCAATAAAGAAATTACCCGAGAAGAAATGGCTGCAATGATCATGAAAACTGTGCAGCTGATCAAAAAAGTTGATGAAAACGCTGGAGCACTTGGGCTGGCGGATAAAAACCAAATCAGTCCATGGGCGGAGGCCTCTGCAAAATCCGTTGTGAGCGCTGGCATTATGGGAGGTTATGAGGACCAGACTTTTAGACCTAAAAACAAAGCAACCCGTGCAGAAGCTGTTACAGTATTTAAGAATATGATGACGTATTTGGATTTCATTACTTATTAATAACAAAATAAGGGGATGTCAAAAGATGAAGATATCTAGACGAGATTTTATGAAATGGATGACTGCTTCGGCAGCCGTAATGGGTGTTGGAAAAGTACAGTTAGAGCAAGTAACTTATGCATTAGAAACAATAGCATACACACCAGTGATTTGGATACAGGCAGCCGGATGCTCCGGCTGCACCATCTCATTTTTGAATATGATGGAAAAAGACAATGATGGCGTACCAACAGTAGATAAAATGCTCACTCAGCATATGGATTTAAAGTATCATAGTACGCTGATGGCTGCTTCTGCCCATGAGGCTATGAACCTCGCAGATCCCGGGGCACAAATGATTAAAAACAACTACATATTGATTGTTGAAGGTGGTATTCCTACAGCACAAAATGGCGCCTACTGCATTATCGGAGAAAAAAATAATCAGCCATGGACAGCCCTTGGGGCAGTTACAGAACTTGCAAAAGATGCGAAACATATCATTGCCATTGGCACGTGTGCTTCTTTTAAAGGGGTAGCAGGAGCTGGTACGAATGTTACAGGCGTTAAATCAGTTGAAGATGTGCTTGGAAGTTCTTATAAAAGTAAAATTGTAAATCTGCCGGGTTGTCCGGTACATCCTTATATTATTGGAGAAACGATTGTTAAACTTATCGCTGGAGCGGCGCTTAATAAAGACAGTAAAAACAGGCCTCTAGGGCTATATTCAGAGAAAAAGCTGCATGATAAAGTCAATGATGTGGCCAATTGCCCATTAAAAGGAACTTCGAAAACCAGTAAACTCGGTGTGTGTGGCAATTGCTTTGACAGTATGGGATGTAAAGGTAAAGATGATGAAACAAAAAGTACCTGCTATACGAGATACTGGGGAACAGATTGGAATACTAGAAAAGGATGTTTTGGTACAGGCAATATGTGTATAGGCTGCTCAAGCTCAAACTTTCCTTTTAGTAAGATCTATAACTAATCATTTCTAAAAATGACAGAAAGGAAGGAAGTTCAATGAAGATCAAGTTAGACCCAGTAACACGCTTAGAGGGGCATATGAAAATAGAAGTAGAAGTAGATGATAGACGTGAGGTTATATCTGCTAAAAGTACAGGCAATATGTTTAGAGGATTTGAAACACTGCTAAAAGGAAGAGATCCACGAGATGCAGTACACCTGACGCAGCGCATCTGTGGTTTGTGTCCCGTATCCCATGGTATTGCATCTGTCAAAGCTTTGGAGAATTCAAGGAATTTTAAGCCGGAGGCTCAGGCAAGACTCCTTAGAAACCTTATTCAAGGAGGCAACTTTGTAGCAGATCATATTCTGCATTTTTATCATCTGACTTTATTAGATTATGTACAAGGGCCTGATCGTTCCCCTTGGAAAACCAGCTACAATACAGATATGCGTTTTTCAGATGCAGCGAGCAAAAAATTATTTGATAATTATATTAAAGCGTTGGAGATAAGACGAAAAGCCCATGAAATGGTCGCGCTTTTTGCAGGCAAGATTCCCCATGTTATGTCTATTATGCCAGGGGGAGTGACTAAGGCGCCTACAACTGCGGAAATCAGTGATTATAAAAAATTATTGGCAGAAGTAAAGCAGTTTGTTGAGGGGCAATATGAGGAGGATGTACAAAAAATAGCATCCGTTTATCAGGATTACTTTAGGATAGGAGAGGGCTATCGCAATTTTATTTCTTTTGGTGTATTTGAGCTTGAGGGTGCACCTGAGGCTAAGCTGCTTTATAGAAGCGGCCGTTATACCAACGGAGAATATATGAGTGTAGAACCAAGAAGGATTACGGAAGACATTAAATATGCATGGTATACCGGCAAAGAAAGAGCCGAACTAAGAGATGATAATACCCAGCCGAACTTAAATAAAACAGGGGCTTATTCATGGATCAAAGCACCGAGATATTTAGAGACCCCCCATGAGGCAGGTCCTCTGGCCAGAGCCTGGGTTAACGGGGATTACCGCAAAGGTGTTTCTGTAATGGACAGGCACGTGGCAAGGATGCTTGAGACTAAGAAAATAGCCAATGCCTTATCCTTATGGGTTAATGCACTAAGTGTTAACGGACAGGAATATCAGTCTGTTTTACATACAGGTTATAGTCAAGGTCAAGGGGTCGGCGTAACAGAAGCCCCTAGGGGAGCTCTAGTTCACTATGTGCAGTATCAAAATCAAAAAATCCAAAATTACCAGGTTGTAACACCCACCTGCTGGAATGTATCACCTAAAGATAATTTGGATCAGTCAGGGCCTCTTGAAAAAGCATTGATAGGTGTAAAGGTTCAGGATGTGAATAATCCAATTGAACTGATGCGCATTATTCATTCCTACGATCCTTGCACAGCGTGTGCAGTTCATATTATGACCCCAGAGGGAAAAATAGAAAATCAATTTGTTGTTTCTACCCCGGGCTTTTAGAGCTTGGTGTGAATGATATGAAAAAGACAGCAGTTATAGGGATTGGCAACTCACTGCTTAAAGATGATGGGGTAGGTATTCATATCTTAAAGCATATTGAGAAAGAGCCTTGGCATAAAAAAGTTGAGCTCATAGATGGGGGGACCTGTATTTTTGATTTAATGGATGCCTTTATAAAAAATGAAAAACTTATTATATTAGACAGCGTAAAGGGTGGTCATCTGCCTGGTACTATCTATAAGTTAACACCCAATGAGTTAGGGCGTTTTATAAAAGCTACTACTTCTCTTCATGACGTTCAGGTATTAGATTTATTGCAGAATATCAATTACATGGGGTATTTTCCAGAAGTTATCATTATAGGTATCGAACCGGAGGCAGTTTGCTTTGATTTAAACTTATCTAAGACCGTTGAGAGACAGCTTCCTAAGATGATTGCTTTACTAAAGGATGAAATTTTAAGCGAAAAGGATGAAGCACATGCATGAAGTATCCATTGCAGCAAGCCTATTTGAAATTATTAACGAAAACATAGCAGCTCACAAACTCACTAAAATTACTAAAGTAGGCCTAAAAATAGGAGAAATGACATGCGTGGAAGAAAGTGCCCTGCGTTTTGCCTTTGAAGCCTTTTCCCAGGATACAGAGGCCAAGGAGGCGGAAATTATTATAGAAAGGGTTAAGGCAACAGCCAAATGCAGCAGTTGCAATACGACATTTGAGATAAGTTTTTATCATAAAATATGTCCCAAATGCAGTATTTTTAGTAATCACATTATAACAGGCTATGAGCTGTTTATTGACATCTTGGAGGGAGAATAGTATGAAACAAATTGAAGTTAAAAAAAATATTCTTAAAAGCAATGAAGTTCTGGCCGAGAAAAACCGAGAGGTACTGAATGCACATGGCATATTTACGATTAATTTTCTGGGTTCGCCAGGGGCTGGCAAAACTTCAGTGCTGGAACAAATGATTAAAAATATGAAGGCCAGGCACTATATGGCGGTTATTGAAGGTGATTTGTATACGACAAAGGATGCTGAACGTATTGAGGCTCATGGGATACCTGTTATTCAAGTCAATACTGGAGGGGCATGTCACTTAGATGCTGCGATGATTGAAGAAGCGTTAGCACTCCTCGAATTAGAAAAAATAAATTTTTTAGTTATTGAAAATGTAGGTAACTTAGTATGCCCGGCATCCTATGATTTAAGTGAGCATATGCGGGTTACTGTTCTAAGTATTACTGAGGGTAATGATAAACCTTTAAAATATCCTTCGATGTTTCAAAGATCGGATGTACTGATCGTTAATAAAATAGACCTCCTTCAATTTACTAATTTCTCAATGGAAGAACTTTATCAGGATATTAGTTGTTTAAATAAAGATATGAAAATATTTGAAGTATCCTGTGCAACAGGAGAAGGATTTGATAAGCTGTGCGATTATTTTAATACACGTCTGCAACAAGAAGGAGGGGAAAAACATGCCTAGTTTAGGATTATCTGAATTAATTGTAATCTTAGTGATTGCACTTGTCGTTTTTGGACCTAAAAAACTTCCAGAAATCGGAAAAGCTTTGGGGTCTTCTATTAAAGAATTTAAAAAGGCAGCAGTAGAAATATCAAAAGATAAAGATACAGAAGAAAAATAGTAAGCAGTTTGGGAGGTAGGATTATGGAGATACAAGAAGAGATGCATATGATCAGTCATCTGGATGAATTAAGAAAGCGGTTTATCTTTTGTCTGCTGGCAGTATTAATAGGTTCAGTACTGGCCTATTTAAAAGTAGCGGATATTATGGTCTTTTTAAAAGAACCCTTAGGAGAACATCAATTGATTTTTATAACACCAGCAGAAGGATTTATGACAAGTATTAAGGCTGCTTTTTTTGGAGGTATTGTTTTGGCATCGCCCTTCATATTTTTTCAGATGATGCTATTTCTTGCACCTGCTCTTTATCAAAGAGAAAAAATCATTCTATTTTCCTTCCTGCCCTTTGCGATACTTCTTTTTGGCATAGGGATCTTCTTTGGTTTTCGCTTGCTGCTGCCAATGACGCTCAAATACCTTCTGGGATTTGCAGAGGGATTAATGCTGCCAATGCTCTCAGCAAACCAGTATTTTTCTTTTGTCATAAGGTTTACACTAGGACTGGGGGCTGTCTTTGAACTTCCGATGGTGCTTTTAATTTTATCAAAGTTTGGCATCATCAATTACAGAGTACTGGCTAAAAAAAGAAAGTATGTGTTACTTTGGATCGTTATATTAAGTGCAGTTATTACACCGCCGGATGCCATCAGTCAGGTGGCAGTCGCATTGCCGCTGATGGCACTTTTTGAAATGAGCTTAGGACTCATGTTTTTGTTTCATAAGATAGCACAGCATAGGAGTACAGCAGCATATGAAGACAGATAGAAGATTTATTAAAGTTACAGGAATCGTTCAAGGGGTTGGCTTTAGGCCCTTCATCTATAGAATTGCCTTAGAAGAAAATCTAAAAGGCTGGGTTAATAATACATCCGAAGGGGTATTGATTGACGTAGAAGGAACTACAGAGCATTTACGTACTTTCCAAAAAAGAATACAAGAACAAGCGCCGCCGTTCTCTCAAATAGAAGAAGTCCTATCTGAGCCTCGCCCATATTTGGGCTATAGTGCTTTTAGGATTGAAAAAAGTGATAGAAACGAAGAAGCTATGACACTGATTTCCCCTGATCTTGCGATCTGTCCTGAATGTGAAAAAGAGATTAATGATCCACACAATACGCGTTGTCAGTATCCCTTTACCAATTGTACCAACTGTGGACCTAGGTTTTCAATCATCAAAGAGCTGCCCTATGACCGCGAAATGACTACCATGGGTGCTTTTCAAATGTGTGAGAAGTGTCAGGCAGAGTATGAAGATCCTCTAAACAGAAGATTCCATGCACAGCCTAATGCTTGTCCGAAGTGCGGCCCTAGGGTGTGGCTGACAGACTCTGCGGGACACAGACTTGATGTACAAGATCCCATAAAAGAAGTGTGTATCAAGTTAAAAGAAGGCGCTGTTATAGGATTTAAAGGTCTAGGGGGTTTTCAGCTCCTATGTGATGCAACAAATCCAGAGGCCATTAAGAAGTTAAGAGAAAGAAAAAAACGGACCCACAAAGCCTTTGCTGTCATGATGAAAGACATAAAAACGGTTACAAACTACTGCTTAGTGAGTGATAAAGAAAAAGAAGTACTTACCGGTATACAAAAGCCTATTCTGCTTCTGGATAAAAAACATACGGATCTTCCAGAAGACATCGCACCCGGACAGAAGCGTTTAGGGGTAATGCTGCCATATACCCCGCTTCATCATTTAGTGTTTCAAGATACACTTGATGTGCTGGTGGTGACAAGCGGAAATACCAGCAGACTGCCTATGGCCTACAAAAACGAAGAAGCCATCAAACAGTTAGCTCCAATCGTGGACTGCTTTTTGCTCCATGACCGGGAGATCTGGCTGCCTGTAGATGATTCTGTATCACGGGTCATATTAGGTAAAGAACGGCTCATTCGAAGGGCAAGAGGCTATGCTCCTTTTACAATGAAATGCGAAGGGATTCAGGACACCCTTGCCTGCGGCTCTCATCTTAAAAATACATTTAGTATTTCAATGAAAGAGCGGATTTTTGTAGGGCAGCATATTGGAGATTTGGAAAATCTAGAAACTTATCAGTATTTTGAGAGCTGTGTCAGTCATTTTAAGCATCTTTACCAGATTAAACCTGGTCTTATAGCCTACGACCTGCATCCAGAATATCTTTCCAGTATGTATGCTGAAAAGGAAGAGGGCCGCAAGATTGCCATACAGCATCATCATGCGCATATCGCCAGCTGTATGGCAGAACATGGCCTTAATGAAACGGTGCTTGGAATAGCTTATGATGGCACAGGCTATGGCACGGACGGCAAAATATGGGGCGGTGAATTCTTTATCTGTAATTATGAAGATTTTCAAAGAGTCGGACAGCTTAATGACATGCTCATGCCGGGGGGAGACGCAGCGATTAAAGAACCCTGGAGAATGGCAGTGAGCCAGCTTTATGCCTGCTCAGGAGAAAACTTAAGGCTTCCTCATACGCTGGGACTGACCAAAGCACAAAGGCAAGGCACGATTCAAATGCTTAAGCTGCAGCTTAATTGCCCTAAGACATCAAGTATGGGACGGTTGTTTGACAGTGTAGCGGGTCTTTTGGGTTTATGTAACACTATCAGCTATGAAGCTGAAGGGGCTATTGCACTGGAAAATATTTCAGATCTATCGGATGTAGGGCCTTACCCTTATTCAATTGAAAGGTTAGACTCACGTTATGTGATTAATACGCAGAACGTTATTCAGGGTATTTTGACCGATTTAGAAGCAGATACGCCGATATCGAAAATTGCTGGAAGATTCCATACTACCGTTATTCATTTTACAGCTCAGTTAGCCTGCAAAATTTATGATACTTATAAAATTTCAAAAGTGGTTTTAAGCGGAGGGGTATTTCAAAATGAAATACTTTTAAAAGCAGTTTACGAGGTGCTTACGAGAGAGGGATTTGAGGTTTATATGCATGAAAAAATACCCTGTAATGATGGCGGCATTTCTCTAGGACAACTGGTTATTGCGAATCATAAAAATAATAAAGGAGATAAGACATTATGTGTGTAGCAGTTCCTGTAAAAATTACTCAAATAGAAGGGCTTGAAGCTTGGGCAGACTTTGGCGGTGTGAAAAAAAAGATCAGCATTGCTTTAGTCTCGGATGTGAAAGAGGGAGATTATGTACTTCTGCATGCAGGTTGTGCTGTTTCACGTTTAGATACAGAAGAAGCCCATAAGACATTGGAGCTTTTTAAATCCTATGCCCATGGTCAAGAAGATTAAGGCGGGTATGGGCATTTGAAATATATAACAGAGTATAGAGACCCCAAGTTAACTAAGAAGCTTATTCAAAAAATTGCAGACAGCATCACTGGACAAATAAGCATTATGGAAGTCTGCGGCACACATACCATGTCTATTTTTAAAAGCGGCCTAAGGCAGCTGCTTCCGCCCGAGATCCGTTTTATTTCAGGACCGGGCTGTCCTGTATGTGTGACGCCGCAAAGCTATATTGATACAGCTATAGCGCTCACCAACAGACAGAACACAATGGTTGCAGCTTTTGGTGATATGCTTAGAGTCCCAGGGACAGAAGGTTCTTTAATGATGCAAAAAGCAACAGGTCATGATGTACGCATGGTATATTCGCCTTTAGATGCTGTGTTGCTGGCAGAAGAGTATTCTCATAAAGAAGTGGTTTTTTTAGCCGTTGGTTTTGAAACAACAGCCCCTGCCATCGCACTCAGTGTGATGCAGGCAAAAGCCAAAAATATTAACAACTATTCAATTTTGCAGTCAGTTAAAACGATGCCCAATACGATGGAAGCCTTGGTAAAAGATGAGGATATTCACATTGATGGTTTTATATGCCCAGGACATGTCAGTGCAGTAATCGGTGTAAAACCTTATCGGTTTTTAGCTGAGAGATATGGGCTGCCGGCAGTCATTGCAGGTTTTGAGCCCACAGATATTGCAATGGGCGTCTATCAGCTTTTAGAGATGATTAATCACCAAGAAAGCGGTATAGTTAATGAATATACACGGCTTGTTACTGAGGAAGGTAATACAAAGGCATTAGAAATAATAGAAGAGTTTTTTGAACAAACAGATAGTTTGTGGAGAGGGCTGGGTTGCATTAAAGGAACGGGCCTAAGACTTAAAGAAGATTTCGAAAGCTATGATACAGAAAAAAAGCTTAATATTCAAATGATGCCAGAACAGGCAGTTAGAGGATGTGTCTGCGGAGCTATATTAAAGGGACAGAAAACGCCTTTAGACTGCAAGCTGTTTGGAAGAGGATGTACGCCAGAAACACCAATAGGGGCTTGTATGGTATCAGAAGAAGGTACTTGTGCAGCTTATTACCGCTATGGCGCGAGATAGATTTAGCAACATCAATTTTAAAGTAAAGGCGGATTTTAGATGGAGCGCATAACTATGGCTCATGGCAGCGGCGGCAGAGCGAGTCATCAGCTGATTCATGATCTTTTTTATAAATATTTTCAGAATGATATTTTAAGTCAGGGCAATGATGCATCGGTAGTGCCGAATATTCCAGGCAGACTGGCTGTATCAACAGATTCTTTTGTCATCCATCCGATTTTTTTCCCTGGAGGAGATATTGGCAAACTGGCTGTCTGCGGCACAGTCAATGACTTAGCAATGAGTGGTGCAAGACCCCTTTACATAACGGTAGCTTTTATTATTGAAGAAGGATTCTTATTAAAAGATTTGGAGAAGATCGTTTCTTCCATGAGCCAAACAGCAAAGGAAGCGGGGGTTAAAATTATTACAGGAGATACAAAAGTTGTCGAGTCTGGCAGTGCAGATCACCTTTATATCAATACGACGGGTATTGGCATGATCCCAGAAGGGCTGCAAATAGGAGGCCAGTATGCAAGACCCGGGGATAAAGTATTAATCAGTGGGACTATAGGAGATCATGGCACTGCCATTATGGCCAAGCGAAAAGGCTTTGAATTTTCTTTAGACCTTGTGAGTGACTGCGGGCTTCTGAATGGGCTTATTGACCAGATGCTAAGCATAAAAGCAACTATCAAAGTACTGCGAGATCCTACACGGGGCGGGTTGGCCACTACGCTTAATGAAATTGCCATACAAAGTGGTGTAGGTATTCTGCTTGAAGAAGGCAGTGTTCCGATCAAGCAGGAAGTAAGGAGTTTAGGTGAAATACTAGGGCTGGATCCTATGTATATTGCCAATGAAGGCAAAGTAATAGTTATTGTAGATGCAAAAGATGCAGAGCAAGTATTAAAGGTTATGAAGCGGCATCCTATGGGAACAGAAGCAGCGGTTGTTGGAACGATAATGGATGCGCCCAAAGGACAGGTTTATCTTAAAACAGAAATAGGCGGTACAAGAATCCTTCACATGCCGGTCGGAGAACTGTTGCCTAGGATTTGTTAAAAATATATCTAATAAGGAGATGAAGTGCAATGTGTATGGAGAGTCAATTGGTTACTTTATTAAGGAGATTATCTAAAGAGGATTTAAATAATATGATTATGTGCTTAGAAGTGGGACTGATAAATTCAAAAGAGAGTCATAAAACCGATAGTTTTCAAGCTACCTCAATGAAGGTAAAGCTAATATTAGCAGAGTATGAAGCGCACGAGGCATAAGTGTTATATTTTTTTATAAGAAATAATTAAAATGTTCACTACTATAATTCTTGACAGGCTAACCACAAAAATAGTATGATTAACATGAAATTTAATCAAACTGTGGAGGTAACAGATCATGGCATATTTTATTAATGAAGATTGCATTAACTGTGGTGCATGCGAAAGCGAATGTCCAGTAACATGTATTACTGAAGGAGATTCAAAATACGTAATCGATGCTGCTGAATGTATAGATTGTGGAGCATGTGCAGATGTTTGTCCTGTAAATTCACCAAATCCAGAAGAATAATTAAAATAATTAAAACAATTAAAACAAAAGGTGATTTCTTAAAACAGAAATCATCTTTTTTTATGCCATTTTTTATGTTTTTTCTAGGAATTTCTAAGAACTTTTAAGAATAAAAAATATTTATATTGAATAATTTATCTAAAGATGGTAAAATCAATAATTGTGAGTAAAATAGCAGAAAGAAGGTTCATATACAAATGAGTGATATGAAAATTATGAATATAGCAGTAATAGCCCATGTAGATGCAGGTAAATCGACGCTTGTAGACGCTTTTCTAGGTCAAAGTGGGGTATTTAGAGAAAACCAAGAACATGTAGATTGTATAATGGATAGTAATGATTTAGAAAGAGAAAGAGGTATTACAATCTATTCTAAAAATTGTTCTATCAAATATAAAGATTACAAGATTAATATCGTAGATACACCAGGGCACAGTGATTTTTCATCAGAAGTTGAACGTGTTATACGTACTGTAGATACGGTTATTTTGCTTGTTGACTCTATAGAAGGACCAATGCCACAAACGAGATTTGTACTTCAAAAGTCTCTTGAGCTTGGACTTAAACCAATTCTTGTTATTAATAAAATAGATAAACCAAATCATAGAGCAGAAGAAGTTGTAGACATGACGTTTGATCTATTTGTAGATTTACAAGCTGATGATGAGCAATTAGATTTTCCTATTCTGTATGGCATAGGAAAAGATGGCATCATGCAATATGAATTAGAAGACGTGGGACAAGATATTACACCACTTTTAGAAACAATTATTGAAAGAGTTGGCGCCTATCCACAACAAGATGAAAAACCTTTGAAAATGCAAATTAGTGCACTAGCTTATGATGATTATGTAGGAAGACTCGGTATAGGCCGTATTTATGAAGGCGTTATCAAAGAAGGTCAGACTGTAGAAATTGTTAATAATGAAGGTCAGACAAGGCAAGCACGTATTTCAAAAGCAATGGTTTATGAAGGATTAAAACAAGTTTCAGTAAAAGAAGCAACTAGTGGGGATATCGTAGTACTTGCAGGTATTCCAGATATTTCTATAGGAGAAACAATAGGAGAAGTGGGCAAAGTAGAGGCTATGACGCCAATTACAATAGAAAAGCCTACACTTGCTATGAACTTTTTAGTTAATAATTCACCTTTTGCGGGGAAAAGTGGTAAGTTTGTTACGACAAGACATATTAAAGATAGACTAGAAAAAGAAACAGAAATTAATGTAGGTCTTAAAGTAGAGCCAATGGAAACAACAGATGGTTACCGCGTATCAGGCAGAGGTGAACTCCATTTATCGGTACTTCTTGAAAACATGAGACGAGAAGGATATGAAGTAGGCGTTTCAAAACCAGAGGTTATCATGTATAAAGATGAGAACGGTAAACTAGTAGAGCCGTTAGAACGCGTTATTATTAGTGTACCAGAGGAATATTCAGGATCTGTTATTAGCAAGCTGAATACGAGAAAAGGAACTATGCAAAGTATGGAACCTGAAAATGGACATGTTAGAATAGAGTATCTTTGCCCAACGCGTGCGCTCCTAGGATATAGAAGTGAGCTGATCACAGATTCAAGAGGTGAAGCAACTATGGTTCGCACGATAGAAGGTTATATTGAATATGTTGGAGAACTTCCAAGAAGAGGCAATGGTGTGCTTATTGCTCAGGAACTTGGTACGACGATGGGATATGCACTGAACAGCCTTGAAGATAGAGGGACTTTATTTGTAAAACCAGGTACAGAGGTTTACCCGGGTCTGATTATTGGGATGAATGCGCGTAGAGATGATATGACAGTTAACCCTTGTAAAAATAAAAAAATGACAAATACAAGATCTTCCGGGGCAGATGATGCTATTAGATTATCACCACCAAGACTCTTTTCGCTTGAAGAAGCACTTGAATTCATAGAAGATGATGAACTTGTAGAAGTGACACCAGATGCTATTAGACTTCGTAAAAAAGTATTAGATGAAGGTGAAAGAATAAGAGCAGGTAGAAAAAGTAAGTAAACAATACTATAAATTATAAAAAAGCAGCGCATAACATTAAAAGAATACATTCTTTTAATGTTATGCGCTGCTTTTTTAATTAAATAAATAGCTTATAAAATATCTAAAATACATTATAAAAATTCATAATATGTATTTTTATTCAAAAAGAGATATTATGCAAGAGAATTTTCTTTAAATAATACGATTTTATGTAAACATATTAAAAAACAATAATCTTTTATAAGTAACTTACATTATAAGCTTATTAGCTATATAATTAATTTGTTTACAACTCAAAAGGTTTACATAAAATATGAATATGATATTATTTTATACAGAAGAATCTTTTGTTGGAAAACATCAAATTAAGCATAAAAATTTATTAAAAATATTGACACCTTAGTGTAATGTTGATAGAATACATGTAAATCAATATTAATTTATAAATGCAATGAAGGAGAACGACTTTTGCAGAATCAATTTTAGAGAGTTAGCGGGTGGTGAAAGCTAATATTGATGCAAGATGTAAATCACTCCTGAGCAGAACTTTTGAAAGGCATAAGCTAAGTAAGAAGTCTCCGGATGCCCCGTTAAAAGCAAGGGTTTGATAGAACCTGATGAGAGGACTTATATTTTTTTATAAGTCAAAATGGGTGGTAACGCGTGGAGTATTCCTCGTCCCGTTATTGGGATGAGGATTTTTTATATATATTTTGGGAAATATTAAAGTAATAGATAAAATAAAGGAGGAATTGTGATGAAATTATCAGACGTATTAGTACGTTGTTTAAGTGAAGAAAAGGTAGATACAGTATTTGGTTATCCAGGAGCTGCAGTACTAGCCGTCTATGAGTCATTGAGAACCTCTTCTTTGCACCATGTGCTTGTAAGACAAGAACAAGCAGCAGTTCATAGTGCGAGTGGTTATGCAAGAACAACTGGAAAGGTGGGCGTATGTATTGCTACATCTGGACCTGGTGCTACTAATCTTATTACAGGAATTGCTACAGCTTATATGGATTCGATACCAATTGTTATTATTACAGGACAAGTAAAAACAAGTCTTATAGGAAGAGATGTATTTCAAGAAGTAGATATTACTGGAGCTACAGAGCCTTTTATTAAGCATAGTTATTTAGTTAAAAATGCAAAAGACTTCCCAAGAATATTAAAAGAAGCTTTTTATATCGCGACAACAGGAAGACCAGGACCAGTTCTTATAGATCTTCCGATGGATGTTCAAGAAGAACAAATAGAATACAATTATCCAAAGGAAGTTAAGATCAGAGGGTATAAGCCAACACTACAAGGTCATATGGGGCAGATAAAAAAAATTATAAAGCTTTTAGAACACAGCAAGAGACCACTTGTTTGTGCGGGTGGAGGCGTTGTACTTGGAAATGCTACAGAGGAGCTTAGAGAATTTATACAAAGGTCTAACATTCCATTCGTACACACCTTAATGGGAACCGGCTCTCTCCCAACATGCTCAGAAAACAACTTTGGAATGATAGGTACTCATGGTTATGCATGTTCTAATTGGGCACTTAAGCATGCTGATACTATTTTATTTATTGGAACGCGTATAGCAGATAGAGCTGTTACTAATACAGGTATTTTTGATGAAAACGCTAATATTATTCATATTGATGTTGATCCGGCAGAAATAGGAAAGATTACTTCGGCAGCTATCCCAGTAGTTGGAGAAGCCAAATCTATTCTTAAAGGGATTAGCGCACTTATTAAAAAGATTGATACCGAAGAGTGGAGAGCTCATATAGCTCAAAAACAAGTTATCAAAGAAGAAAATCATCCAAAAGATTCAATTAATCCAAAACTCGTTGTAAGAAAGCTATCAGAAATGCTGTCAGATGACGCAATTGTTACAGCAGATGTAGGACAAAACCAATTTTGGACGATGAGAAATGTAGAAATTAAAGGAAACAGAAGGCTTATTTGTTCAGGTGGGTTTGGAACAATGGGATATTCACTTCCAGCAGCTATAGGCGCAAGTATAGGCAATAAAGATAGGCAAGTAGTCAGCATACTTGGAGACGGCAGTTTTCAAATGAGTATGTTTGAGCTTGGAACACTTGTGCAAGAAGGGGTGAATCCACTTATTATTTTATTTAATAATAGTGGACTTGGTATGGTAAGAGAACTTCAAAGAAGAACAGATCTTAAGGAACACGGTGTAGCGCTTAAAGGTAATCCAGACTTTGCGGCAATTGCAAGAGCATATGGCATTACAGCAAAAACTATATCTGATGAAAAGGATATAGAGGCATCATTAAATGAAGCTTTAACAAGTGGTAAACCTTACTTCTTAGAGGTGATTGTAAGTGATAAAGAATCTACATTATAGAAAAGAGGGAAGAGATGAAAAAGCATGTATTATCGGTACTGGTTGAAAATCACTCAGGGGTACTTAGTCGTATATCTGGACTATTTAGTCGTCGTGGCTATAATATCGATAGTTTATCTGTAGGAGAAACAGAAGATTCAGATGTATCACGTATGACGATTGTAGTTGATGCAGATGAATCAACTTTAGAACAAATTAAAAAACAACTTAACAAATTAATAGATGTCATTAAAATTGTTGAACTCAAAGAAGAAGTCTCCATTTATAGAGAATTGGCTTTGGTGAAAATTTCAGCTGATACAAAAACAAGAGCAGAAATTATTGAAATAGCAAACATATTTAGAGCGCATATCGTGGATGTCTCAAAAGAGGCACTTGTTATTGAAGCAACTGGTGACCAAGGTAAAATAACTGCTTTAACAAGTATGCTCGAACCTTATGGTATTAAAGAAATTATAAGAACAGGCCTTACAGCTCTTCAAAGAGGAGAAAAAGAACTCAAAAATTAAACAAACCCAGTTTTAAATAGCAGAGTTTGATTTAATCATAAATGATATTAAATAATACAAACAAATATTAGGAGGATTTTAGAAATGGCAAAATTATATTATGAAAAAGATTGTAACTTAGGTTTATTAACAGGCAAAAAAGTAGCAATAATTGGGTATGGTAGTCAAGGTCATGCTCATGCTCTTAATTTACATGAATCAGGCGTAGATGTTATCGTAGGATTATATAATGGCAGTCCATCATGGGCAAAAGCTGAAAAAGCTGGGCTTAAAGTAATGACGACAGCAGAGGCTACAAAAGCTGCAGACCTTATTATGATACTTGTAAATGATGAAAAACAAGCAGCAATTTATAAAGAAGATATCGCACCAAACTTAGCAGAAGGCAAAACGCTTGCATTTGCACATGGATTTAATATTCACTATATGCAAATCATAGCACCACAAAACGTTAATATTGTAATGATTGCTCCAAAGGGACCAGGTCATACTGTAAGAACACAGTTTGAAGAAGGAAGAGGCGTTCCATGTCTTATTGCTGTTCATCATGATGCTTCAGGAAATGCAAAAGACTTAGCTCTAGCTTATGCAGCAGGAGTTGGCGGTGCAAGAGGCGGTATCTTAGAAACAACTTTTAAAGAAGAAACAGAAACAGACCTTTTTGGAGAGCAAGCAGTACTTTGCGGTGGTGTAACAGCTCTTATGAAAGCAGGTTTTGAAACACTTGTAGAAGCAGGATATCAACCAGAAAGTGCCTACTTTGAATGTGTGCATGAAATGAAACTCATCGTAGACCTTATCAATAAAGGTGGTTTTGAGTATATGAGATACTCTATTTCTGATACAGCAGAATACGGAGATTATACAGTAGGTCCACGTATTATCACAGAAGAAACTAAAAAAGAAATGAAAAAAGTACTTACAGAAATTCAAGATGGAACTTTTGCTAGAAACTGGATTGTAGAAAATCAATCTAACCGTGCTTACTTTAATGCAATTCGTCGTATTGAAGCTGCTCATCAAGTAGAATCAGTAGGAAAATCATTAAGAAAAATGATGTCATGGGCAACAGAGACAGACAACTAAAATATTAGAGGGGGATATTTATGGCAAACTTTGTTAAAATTTTTGATACAACGCTTAGAGATGGAGAACAATCGCCAGGATGTAGTATGAATTTAGCTGAAAAGTTAGAAGTAGCGCATCAACTTGAGAAGCTGGGTGTAGATGTGATGGAAGCAGGTTTTGCAATCGCTTCGCCAGGAGATTTTGCATCTGTTCAGTCTATTGCAAAAAACATCAAAAATACTACAGTAGCAAGTTTGGCAAGAGCTCTCACAAAAGATATTGATGCAGCAGCAGACGCTTTAAAAGGAGCCAAATATCCAAGAATACACACTTTTATTGCAACATCTGATATTCATATGCAGTATAAGTTGAAAAAGAACAAAGAAGAAGTTTTAGCAACTGCTGTAGAGATGGTGAAATATGCAAAAAAATTCTGTAATGATATAGAGTTTTCAGCAGAAGATGCGCTAAGAAGCAATCCGGACTTTCTTTATCAAATTTTTGAAGCAGTTATCTTAGCTGGAGCGACGGTCATTAATGTACCTGATACAGTAGGCTACGCCACACCAGAAGAATTAACAGCACTTATTAAAGGTATTAAAGAAAATGTACCGCATATTCACAAAGTAGATCTTGCTGTTCATTGTCATAATGATTTAGGCCTTGCAGTTGCCAATTCTTTGGCAGCAGCGAGAGCTGGGGCTAACCAAATTGAATGTACTCTTAATGGGATTGGCGAGAGAGCAGGAAATGCAGCTTTAGAAGAAATTGTCATGAATTTAAATACAAGAAAAGATCTGTATCAGCTGGATTGTCGCGTTAATACAAAAGAAATCCACAAATCGAGTAAACTTTTAAGTAGTATTACAGGGGTAAGAGTACAACCTAATAAAGCTATTGTTGGAGAAAATGCTTTTGCACACGAAGCAGGTATTCACCAACATGGTATGCTTGCCAATAAGACTACTTATGAGATTATGACGCCACAATCTATCGGTCTTACAGAAAACAAAATGGTACTAGGTAAGCATTCAGGAAGACATGCTTATGAAGAAAAATTAAAGTCTATGGGCTATGAATTAGATCCAAAAGCTCTAACAAGTTCATTTGAACAATTTAAAATACTTGCTGATAAGAAAAAAGATGTTACAGATAGAGATATTGAAGCATTAGTTTGCAGGCGAATGAGTCAGATTCCAGAGGCTTATAAACTAGACCGTTTTGTCATCAATTCAGGAAACACGATAACTACTACTTCTTCTATGAGACTTTTAAGTAAGACAGGCCATATATTAGAGGAAGTCGTATCTTCTTATGACGGACCTATTGATGCTTCTTATAAGGCTATTGATAAATTAGTTGGTAAGAAGTTTATATTAGAAGACTTTGTAATCAACTCTGTAACAGGAGGAACAGATGCACAAGGAGAAGTAAATGTAAAAATCAAAAACAATGATCGCGTTTATAATGGATATGGTGTGAGCATGGATATTGTAGAAGCAAGTATTCTTGCTTATATATCAGCTATTAATAACATGTTATATGAGCAAGAAGAAAAAAAGGAGGTATAAATGATGAAGTCAATTGCTATTTTAGATTCCACACTTCGAGATGGCGCTCAAGCAGAAAGTATCTCCTTTTCAGTATCAGATAAATTAAAAATAGTTACAACTTTAGACGAGCTGGGGGTCAGTTTCATTGAAGCTGGCAACCCTGGCTCAAATCCTAAAGATCTTGAGTTTTTCAAAGAAGTTAAAAAGATTAGTCTTAAAACAGCTAAACTTGCAGCTTTTGGGAGCACAAGAAGAAGAAATATGAAAGTAGAAGATGATAGCAATATTCAGTCACTTCTTGAAGCTGATACCCCTACGGTTGTCATATTTGGTAAGGCGTGGGATTTTCATGTTACAGAGATTATTAAAACAACATTAGAAGAAAATTTAAATATGATTTACGATACTGTTAAATTTTTTAAAGACAATGGTAAGGAAGTTATATACGACGCTGAGCATTTTTTTGATGGTTATAAAAATAATAAAGAATATGCCTTAAGTACCCTAAGAAAAGCAGAAGAAGCTGGAGCAGACTGCATTGTCCTTTGTGAAACCAATGGAGGAGCTTTCCCAGATGAGGTATACGCCATTGTTAAAGAAGTGGTGGAGCATGTAGAGGTACAAGTGGGGATACATACTCACGATGATACCGGCATGGGTGTTGCAAACAGTATTATGGCAGTACTAGCAGGAGCAACTCACGTTCAAGGGACTCTTGTTGGTTTTGGTGAAAGATGTGGTAATGCCAACCTATCTACGATTATTCCTAATCTTCAGATCAAAAGAAATTATCAATGTATTCAAAATGAAAACCTATCAAAACTTACACTTCTTTCAAGAAGAGTAGCGGAAATTGCTAATATTTCCTTGAGAGAGAATATGCCTTATATAGGAAAAAGTGCTTTTGCCCATAAAGCTGGGATGCACATCGATGGCGTTACAAAAGCTTCCACTTCATTTGAGCATGTGCCACCACATGCCGTAGGTAATGAAAGAAGATTTTTAATGTCAGAGGTAGCAGGACGTAGCACTATTATAGAAAAAATCCAGAAAATTGCGCCTGATATTACTAAAGACAATGAAATTACAGGGCAGATTATTAATCGTATCAAAGACTTAGAACACCAAGGTTACCAGTTTGAAGGAGCAGATGGTACATTTGAACTGCTTGTAAGAAAAGCCCTGGGTAAATATAAACCATTTTTTGATTTAGAAGAATTTAAAATTATTGGTGAAGAACCAAGACGTTCAAAGGGAGTAAGTTCTTCGGCAATTATTAAAGTAAGAGTAGGTAATGAGGTTGAAATGACTGCAGCAGAAGGCGAAGGCCCTGTTAATGCATTAGATACAGCACTTAGAAAAGCCTTAGAAGTATTTTATCCAGCGCTTAAAGAGGTACATTTAACAGACTACAAAGTAAGAGTTTTAGATACTAAGTCAGCTACAGCCGCTAAGGTTCGGGTACTTCTTGAATCGACAGATGGAGAAGACTACTGGAGTACTGTAGGCGTATCTACAGATATTATAGAAGCAAGTTGGATTGCACTTGTTGATTCTATTGAATATAAACTCATTAAAGATATTGAAAAAAGATTTAAGGCCTATTTATAAAACTTCCTATTGTAGAATGTGAAGCAGCAGCAGATGGTATTGAAAAAGTTTATGCAAAAAATAATTGCTGCTAATGGGCTTGTTAATTATATTCGTGAAGGTAAATAAAGCGTATGGAGGGGGCTGCGGCAAGGAGATTTCAGTATTCTCCAGGTGCTCAGTTGCGTATTTCTAAAAATCTAAGCCCTTTTTTCTACCTAAAATAAGTGCACTTCTTGTTTTAGGTTATGAACGGTCGAAACTCGCGAATTATAAAATTTGTATACAAATTTTATAATTACTGCTCAAACAGTCTCCCTAAGAACCATTTGAATAAACGGCTAAGATTTTTTTACGAAATACTACACAGGCACCTTCCGAATACTGAAATCTCCTTGCTAGCCTACCCTGTAGACATTAGTATTTACACTGATTGCATATTGCAAGCTTTGCTTGTAATACTGCTACAAATAAAAAGTTGAAAGTGCTTTTCTTTCAACTTTACACTTAGGAAATAATGAAACGTAGAAGAAAAGATATAAAGATATAAAGATATAAAGATAAAAGATACAAGAGAAAGAAACGGAAGATTAGGAGGAAATAGAGGATGGACTTTAAAATTGTTACGCTTCCAGGGGATGGCATTGGGCCGGATATTACTGTAGAAGCTGTTAAAGTATTAGATAAAATAGCAAGTGTTTATGGACACACTTTCACATATGAAGAAAAATTAATGGGTGGTGTTGCTATTGATTTAGCGGGTAACTCATTGCCACAGGATACAATAGATGCTTGTATGGCGGCAGATGCGGTGCTGCTTGGTGCTGTTGGGGGTCCTAAGTGGGATAACTTGCCTAATGGGGATAGACCAGAGAAGGGGCTGCTCGGGATCCGTGGGGCGCTTAAGCTTTTTGCAAATCTAAGACCTGCGATACTTTATCCACAACTTAAGCATGCGAGTCCTCTTAAAGAAGAAATTATTGGGGATAGTCTTGATATTCTTATTGTAAGAGAGCTTACAAGTGGTATTTATTTTGGAGAAAAACAAAAGGTAGTATGTGAAGAAGATGATTCTAAAACTTTTGCATCGGATCTTGAGAAATATACAGTTGCAGAAATAGAGCGCATCTTAAGAGTAGCCTTTGATGCAGCTATGAAACGCAGCAAAAAAGTATGTGTTGTAGATAAAGCTAATGTTCTTGAATCCTCAAGACTTTGGAGAGTCGTTACAGCGAGAGTTGCGACAGATTATCCAGAAGTGGTGTATAGCCATATGTATGTAGATAATGCAGCGATGCAGCTTGTGGTTAATCCAAAACAATTTGATGTTCTTGTAACATCTAATATGTTTGGGGACATACTATCAGATGAGGCAAGTATTATTACGGGTTCAATCGGCATGCTGCCATCAGCATCTCTTGGAGATAGTACACTTGGGCTTTATGAACCAAGTCATGGCAGTGCACCAGATATTGCAGGACAAGATAAAGCAAATCCTATTGCAACCATTCTTTCAGTGGCGATGATGCTTAGATATTCTTTAAATCTGGAAAAAGAGGCTGTTGCAGTAGAAAGTGCAGTGATGACAGTACTAGATGCAGGTTATAGAACCGGAGATATTATGAGCCCAGGCATGAAATGTATAGGCACAAAAGAAATGGGACAATTAATAGCAGATGCTGTTAAATAAATCATTAGAGGAGGAAGGACTTTGAGTGGCATGGTTATTTATTTAGATGGGAAATTTGTAAATGAAGATGAGGCCAAATTATCAGTATTTGACCACGGCGTTTTATATGGAGATGGTGTATTTGAGGGTATAAGAGCCTATAATAGCCGTATTTTTAGATGTGAAGAGCATATAGATAGACTCTATGCAGCAGCAAAGGCCATCATGCTTAACATTCCTATATCCAAGCAAGAGATGACAGAAGTTCTTCTAGAAACCTGCAGAAAAAATAATATCAAGGATGGCTATATACGCCTTGTTGTAACAAGGGGTAAAGGAGACCTTGGGCTTAATCCCAAAAATTGTCCTATCCCTTCTATATTTTGTATTGCAGCGACTATTCAACTTTATCCTGAGGAAATGTATACAAAAGGCATGCCAATTGTTACAGCAGCTCAAAGACGTAATAAAGCAACGATTGTAGATCCGCAAATTAAGTCTTTAAACTACCTTAATAATATCTTAGCTAAAATGGAAGCAAACAGAGCTGGTGTACCAGAAGCACTTATGTTAAATCATGATGGTATTGTAGCAGAATGTACAGGGGATAATATTTTCATTGTGAAAAACAATGTAGTGTATACACCACCTATTCATGTAGGCATCTTAGATGGTATTACAAGACTTACAGCTATGGAGCTGGCTGAGAAACTAGGCTATAAAGTAATCGAAAAAGAATTTACGTTATTTAATGTTTATAATGCAGATGAATGTTTCTTAACAGGGACAGCAGCAGAAGCTATTCCAGTAACAAGTGTAGACGAGCGAGTTATTGGAGAGGGGGCAGCCGGACCTATTACAACGCATATTCTTCATGCATTTAAAGAGTATGCAAATAGCAACGGAACAGATATTTATAAATAACATTTAAGGGCATTTTTAATAATGCCCTTAAAATTTAATTAAAAATCGGTTATAATGAGATTTAAAATACACAAGTAAAGGAGAGAAAAATATGAGAAGTGATAGAGTAAAATTAGGACCAGAAAGAGCACCACACCGTTCTCTTTTTAAAGGAATGGGTTATATAGATGAAGAAATTAATGCACCCCTTATAGGTGTCGTTACAGCTAAGAGTGAGATTGTACCGGGGCATATACATCTTGATAAAATAACAGAAGCTGTTAAAACAGGGATTCGTATAGCTGGAGGAACACCAATGGAGATCCCAGCAATCGGGGTATGTGACGGTATTGCAATGGGACATGAAGGGATGCGTTATTCGCTTGTAACAAGAGAGCTAATAGCTGATTCTATTGAATGTATGGGTATGGCACATGCTTTTGATGCACTCGTTCTTGTACCAAATTGTGATAAAATCGTACCTGGCATGCTTATGGGTGCTGCAAGACTTAATCTTCCGACAACCGTTATTAGCGGAGGACCTATGCTTGCAGGTAATGTAGGCGGTAATAAAGTAAACTTATCACTCGTTTTTGAAGCAGTAGGAAGTCATAGTGCAGGTAAAATGACATCAGAAGAACTTCAGGAATTTGAAGAACATGCTTGTCCAGGGTGTGGTTCATGCTCAGGAATGTTTACAGCCAATAGTATGAATTGCATGTGTGAAGTACTAGGTATTGCACTTCCAGGGAATGGCTCTGTGCCAGCTGTCTTTGCAGAACGTATCAGACTTGCTAAAAAGACTGGTATGGCTGTTATGGATATGTTTAAGAAGGATATTAAAATACGAGATATTTTGAATGAGAAATCTTTTGAGAATGCATTAACTGTAGATATGGCACTTGGATGTAGTACAAATACGATGTTACATTTACCGGCTGTAGCGCATGAAGCAGGTGTAAGTATTAATTTAGATATGGCCAATGAGATCAGTAATAAAACACCAAATCTTTGTAAATTAGCGCCAGCTGGTCCTCATCATATGGAAGATCTATATTTTGCAGGTGGTGTTGCAGCCGCTATGAAAGAACTTACCAAAAAGAAATTATTAAATACAGACATTATGACTATTACAGGAGAAACTTTAGAGGAAAACCTAAAGAGTGCATTTAATAAAAATCCAAACGTTATAAGGCCTATTGAAAATCCCTATAGTGAAACAGGCGGCATAGCTGTTTTAAAAGGAAATTTAGCAGTGGATGCCTGCGTTGTCAAACGTTCAGCAGTTGCACAAGAAATGCTTATTCATAAGGGACCAGCAAGAGTCTATGAGAGTGAAGAGGAAGCAACAGCAGCTATTAATACTGGCAAAATTCAAAAAGGTGATGTGCTTGTAATCCGTTATGAAGGACCAAAAGGAGGTCCAGGTATGAGAGAAATGCTCTCACCAACTGCGTGCCTTGCAGGCATGGGACTTGATAAAGATGTAGCACTTATTACAGATGGCAGATTCTCAGGGGCAACCAGAGGTGCATCTATTGGTCACGTATCACCAGAAGCGGCAGAAGGCGGACTCATTGCGCTTGTTGAAGAAGGGGATATCATTAGTATTAATATGCATGAATGTACGATTGCATTAGAAGTAGATGATGAAACGATTGCAAAAAGACGTGCAAATTGGGTGTGCCCAGAGCCAAAAGTTAAAACAGGTTATTTAGCACGTTATGCAAAGCTTGTTTCATCTGCAAATACAGGAGCTATTTTTAAATTTTAAGCAGGGGGTAAGTCATGAAAATCAATGGATCACAGATACTCATTGAGTGTTTGATAGAACAAGGAGTAGATACTGTTTTTGGATATCCAGGAGGTGCTGTACTTAATATATACGATGCACTCTATAAAAATAGTGATCGCATTCAACATATTTTAACAGCTCATGAACAAGGAGCCTCTCATGCAGCAGACGGCTACGCAAGATCAACTGGAAAAGTAGGTGTATGCCTTGCAACCTCGGGACCTGGGGCAACCAATCTCGTAACAGGTATTGCAACAGCTTATATGGATTCTGTGCCTATGGTTGCAATAACAGGTAATGTACCAACAGCACTTTTAGGAAAAGATAGTTTTCAGGAAGTTGATATATCAGGTATTACGATGCCTATTACAAAACATAATTATATTATAAAAGATGTAAGGGACCTTGCGGATACCGTTAGAGAAGCTTTCTACATTGCAAGCTCAGGCAGGCCAGGTCCTGTACTCATTGATATCCCAAAAGATATTACAGCAGCTTTATGTGAATTTAAAAAACAAACGCCAAAAGAGATCCAAATACAAGAAGACACTATCACACAGCAAGCTATAGATGAGGCATGTACACTTATTAAAGCAAGTCAAAAGCCACTTATTTATAGTGGTGGTGGCGTTATAAGGAGTGGAGCATATGAGGTTTTATTGCAGTTTGCAGAAAAAATCGGAGCTCCTGTTGCAACTTCACTGATGGGACTCGGAGGATTTCCAGAAACACATCCTCTTTCTACAGGATTAATAGGCATGCATGGCAGCAAAGCATCTAATATGGCCGCAACAGAATGTGACTTGCTGATTGCCGTAGGCGCTAGATTCAGCGATAGAGTAACGAGTGATGTTACAAAGTTTGCGCCAAAGGCCAACATACTCCATATAGATATAGATCCTGCAGAAGTAGGGAAAAATGTAAGGGCCTATAAAGCTGTTGTAGGAGACATTAAAGCAATACTTACGACACTTGTAAGAAGCATACCACAAGCTGAACATGAAGCGTGGGTTGATGAGGTGAAATGCTGGAAAGAAGAGTTTCACTTTGATTATCAAAAAGATGATACCCTTAGACCACAGTTTATTATGGAAAACATTTATGATCAGACAGAGGGCAAGGCAATTATCACAACAGAAGTTGGACAACATCAAATGTGGGCAGCACAGTTTTATAAATATACAAAACCTAATACCTTCTTAAGTTCTGGGGGACTTGGGACAATGGGTTATGGAACAGGGGCAAGTATAGGCGCGCAGATTGGGATGAGTAAAAGCCAAGTTGTTCATATAGCAGGAGATGGATCATTTAGGATGAATTGTAATGAACTTGCAACGATTGCATATTACAACGTACCAGTTATTATTGTTTTGATGAATAACAGTACACTCGGAATGGTTAGACAGTGGCAGACAACTTTCTATGAAGAAAGGTATTCTCAAACTACATTAGATAGAGGACCAGATTTTACATTATTAGCAAAGGCATATGATGTCCAGGGCTATGATGTTTATTCTCAAGATGACTTTATAAGTGCATTGAAAGAGGCTCTAGCGCGTAAGAAACCAGCTCTTCTTAACTGCCGCATTGGTATTGATGAAAAAGTACTGCCTATGGTAGCACCAGGCGCTGCGATTAGTAATTTAATTTTAGAATAATAAAACAAGAGCATAGGTATAAATTGACTTATGCTCTTGTTTTTATGCCTATTTGAGGAAGTTAACTGGAATATAAAAGTATATATTTTTATCGTATAATGATTGAAAAAACAGACAGAAGTTGATAGAATTAAAGGAGTATAGCAATGACTGGAATAGCTGGAGGTAGCTAGTAGATGAAAAGAAGGATAGAGTACTTTTATGGTTGTTTAGCAGGTGGGGCTATTGGAGATGCATTAGGTGCACCAGTAGAGTTTATGAGTTATGATAAGATATTACAAAGGTACGGAGAAAATGGATTATCTGGCCTTCTTTTTGCACAAGATACCAACTATGCACTCATTACGGATGATACCCAGATGACTTTGTTTACCGCAGAAGGCATGATTAGAAGTGCTTCAAGAGCACGAAAAAATCAAATCCAAAGTACTCTAGCTGAAAAAACTGCAGCAATATTTAGGGCTTATCTTAGATGGCTTTATACACAAGGGCTTAAAACACCTCATTGGTCGCCAAGTGCCTATGATGGATGGCTTATTAAAATAAAGGCTTTGCATGCATACCGAGATCCTGGAGTGACTTGCATTACGACTTTAGGCAAGGGTATTATGGGGACAATTAAAAAGCCTATTAATGACAGCAAAGGGTGCGGAGGCATGATGAGAGTTGCACCCATAGGACTTATAGAAAGCGCAGAAACTGTATTTGAGCTAGGTATGCAAGCAGCAGCGATTACTCATGGACATCCAACAGGATATTTAGCAGCTGGAATGTTTGCAACACTTATTCACTATATTATTGAGGGAGATGAGCTATTAGAAGCTATCTATAAAACACTTGAAATCGCCAGGCAAAAAGAAAATAGTGAGGAATGTACTCAGGCAGTAGAAAAAGCTATAGCACTTGCCAAAGAAGGAACACCTTGTTATGAAAAGTTAAAAACCATTGGACAAGGCTTTGTAGCAGATGAAACACTAGCTATAGCCATTTACTGTGCATTAAGTTATCCAAATGATTTTAAGCAAGCGCTTTTACTAGCTATCAATCATGATGGGGACAGTGATAGCACAGGCGCTGTAACAGGTAATATTTTAGGAGCTTATTTAGGCGAAGCCTCTATTGAACGAGAGTTACTTAAAGGCATAGAACTTGCTAAAGAAATAGAGCAGTTATCTCAAGATTTGTTTACACTTTATGAAGAAAGTGAAATGTGGATTAAAAGATACCCATGCTGGTAAAAAGACCCAAATTGGGTCTTTTGTGTTATATTAAGCAGAGCGCATTACTTTTTCTTTTAATTCAAGGGCCCTATCTTTGATACGAGATGAGACACCAGGAGAGGTAATGACTGTAGATAAATATCTTTTCGCAGCATCAAGTTTGCCTAGTCTATAGCCTATATCTGCTAACATATACATTACTGTAACATCATCTAGACCAAATATAGGAAATCTTTCTTTAGACAAGGCTTCCTCAAATCCTTCATAAGCTCTTTGAAGAAAAGAGATTTCATTTTGTTCATCTTCAAGATCACGATATAACCACGCAATATGGAGAACTATATAAGCTTGCTCACCAGTTTTGCCTTTTTTAGTAATACAAGTTAAAAGAGCCATCTTATGTTTATGAATAGCTTCCTTAATGGTTGTATATTCAGAGTAGGCACATGGTTTATAACTTGCAGAAAGCTGTGCTTTAATCCATTCTTTTTGTTTAGGAAGCAGTGTATCAAAAGACTTAGTGACAGCAGCATAGCCACAGTTTGGGCATGATAGTACATCGTAAAGAATTGGATTTACAACAGAATATTTTGCATATAAGTCACTATCTACTGAAACAACTTGATTTTTCCCTACTTTGATAGCTTTAGCAGTAAAACCACGGTTACATATAGGGCACGTATAAGACTTATCATATAAAGTGTTTTTTAAGTTTTCTTGAATATCTACAGTTTCCATTTTTATTACCATCCTTATACATCAATTTATAAATACATTATCTAAACTATTAAAATTACATAAATAACTACATATCACCTTATTATATATATAAAAGACAGTATATTTCAATAATATTTATTGAAATTTCAAAAATAAAACTAAAAGGATGTGCCTTAATGTATAAAATTGCGATTTATTTAGTCATGATAGTGATAGGAATATTTTCAACAGGATGCAGTAGGACACAGATAACCCTATCAGATTTAACGCCAAAGACTATAGCAGGTGATATATCTATATCGGAACAAACGACAGATTTATTTATTGAAGAAATAGAACAGATTGAAGAGATTGATCCTATTGAAGAAATGATAAAAGGGATGACACTAGATGAAAAAATAGGACAGCTTTTTATAGTTGATGTGCAAAATGATACAAGTGGTAATGCTATTTTAGCTGTTAATGAAGAAGTTAAAGAAAAAATTATAAAATATAAAGTAGGAGGAATTATTTTATTTAAGGGGAATATATCTACAAAAGAGCAAGTTATAAGTTTTATTAGCAGCATGCAAGATTTATCAGATATCCCTCTTTTTATAGGAGTAGATGAAGAAGGAGGTAAAGTAAGTCGTATTGGACAAAATAAAGACTTAGTTGAAAAGCCATTTAAGGCAGCCTTTGATATAGGTGAAACAGGAGATAGTCAGGTAGCTTATAATGAAGCTAAAAGAATGGGAGAAGTCCTTAAGAAGTTAGGATTTAATCTTAATTTTGCACCAGTAGCAGATATCTATAACAATGAAACGAATACGGTAATAGGTACGAGAAGTTTTGGAAAAACAAAAGAGCAAGTAATCCCTATGGTTATAAGTTATGCACAAGGCCTTATCTCAGAGGGGATACAACCTGTTCTTAAACATTTCCCGGGACATGGTAATACACAAGAAGATTCTCATGAGGGGTTAGCTTATGTCAATAAAACACAAGCAGAATTAGAAAAAGAAGAGCTAGTCCCATTTATAGAAGCCATCAACGAGTCTATTGATATGATTATGACTGGACACTTGATTGTAAAAGATATAGATGATGAGTATCCGGTTACTTTATCAAGAAAATGGTTTGATTACATGCATACATTGTTTAATACAACGGAAATACTATTTATAACAGATGCTATGAATATGGGTGCTATTATAAAAAATTATGGAACAGCAGAGGCTATCGTTATGAGTTTTTTAGCAGGTAATGATATATTACTCATGCCTAAAGATGTCACACTAGGGATAGAAGCTATTAGAGAGGCTTATATAGAAGGCGTTATAACAGGGGAAAGATTAGATCATTCAGTAAGAAAAATTTTGTCCAAAAAAGTGGAACAGAATATTCTTGTATTAGAATAACATATTAGTAAATAGCAGGAACCTTTTGGGATAGTCAGCATAATATATAGCATAGAGTTGTAAAATGGTAGAGTATCCCCTTTTTGCAAGTTTCTATAAATATCTAAAATAATGGGCTTCGACCTAATAGAAGTTTTTGTAATCAAAAGATAGCCCTGTTCCTAAAAATGCCGGTAATAGGAGCAGAAGTCACTAGTAGGTAGTATATGCTTAATGATATATTATTTATTAAGTTCGAAGCTCATTTAATTATATAAATGCCTAATATATTAAATTATATTCGTATACTATGCTAAATATGAGTAAAATCCTATCATAATATTATGATGTTATTTTACAATGCCATTTTAAAGGCACTTGTAATCAATAAAATTAAACATTTTAAAAAGATGAGTATCGATAGATGATACTCATCTTTTTAAAATGTTTAATAACCCTATAGATAGTATTATTTAGTATAAAGAGTAAGAAGAAAAAATTATCTACAATTTTAGAGGACGGATATTGACAAAAAAAACAGCTGGTGATATTCTGGATATATAATTCCTACAAAATAACTAGGGATTGGAGGAAGAGAAAAATGAAATTATCCACAAAAGGAAGATATGGGCTGCAAGCTATGGTAGACTTAGCTGTTTATTCTAAGGAAAAGCATATCTCTTTAAAAAGCATTGCAGAAAGACTATGTATGTCAGAGAACTATTTAGAGCAGCTTATGGCTCTACTTAAAAAAAATGGATTAGTATCTAGTGTAAGAGGTGCTCAAGGCGGATATTTTTTAGCAAAAGATGCCAATGATATTACTATAGGAGATATTCTAAGAGCGCTTGAGGGGTCTTTAGCTCCTACAGATTGTACTTGCGAAAATAATACTTATCATTGTACATTAGATGGCAAGTGTGTAACAAAGTCAGTTTGGGAAAAAATAAGGGATAGTATTAATAAAGTAGTAGATGATATTAGTTTAAGACAACTTATGGACGATTATGAGAAAATAAATGAAAATGCGTCACATATATATTATATTTAACTCTATTTAAAGGGTGTTAAATAGACCAAAGGAGTGCAGAAAATTATGAACAAAATATATTTAGATCATGCAGCTACTACACCAGTTAAAAAAGAAGTATTAGATGCCATGCTTCCTTATTTTACAGAAAGCTTCGGAAATCCATCTAGTGTGTATCAACTGGCTCAAGTCAACAAAAAGGCTATTGATGAGGCAAGAGAAACAATAGCAAATCACTTAGGTGCTAGTGCCAATGAAATTTTTTTTACAGGCAGTGGGACAGAAGCAGATAATTGGGCTATTAAAGGTATAGCAGAAGCTTATAAAAGTAAAGGAAATCATATTATTACATCTAAAATTGAACATCACGCAGTGCTTCATACTTGTGAATACTTAGAAAAGCAAGGTTATGAAATCACATATCTAGATGTAGATAGCGCGGGGAACATTAGACCAGAAGATGTTAAAAAAGCCATTAAGGATACTACAATTCTTATTACACTCATGTATGCAAATAATGAAATTGGCACAATCTTTCCAATTAGTGAAATTGGCAAAATAGCTAAAGAACATCAAATCATTTTTCATACAGATGCTGTGCAGGCAGTAGGCCAAGTTAAAATTGATGTGAAAGAGCAAAATATAGATCTTCTTTCTTTATCGGGACATAAAATTTGTGGGCCAAAAGGAATAGCTGTTTTATATATCAAAAGAGGAGTCAAGATAGGAGCCTTTATACATGGAGGTGCACAAGAGCGAGGAAGACGTGCAGGGACAGAAAATGTGCCTGGGATAGTCGGTCTTGGAAAAGCTATAGAGCTTGCCTACAATGATTTTGATCATAAAATAGCTAGAGTAACAGCTTTAAGAGATGAATTCATTAAAGGGTTACTCACAAATATTCCTTATTGTAAGCTTAATGGACATCCACATAAAAGATTACCTAATAATATCAACATAGCTGTTGAATTTGTTGAGGGAGAATCATTACTCCTCTTATTAGATATGAATGGGATAGCCGCTTCAAGTGGCTCAGCTTGTACATCAGGATCACTTGATCCCTCACATGTGCTCTTGGCACTTGGCATACCTCATGAAAAGGCTCATGGTTCTGTAAGATTTACACTTGGAGAATATAATACAAAAGAAGAGATAGACTATGTACTTGAGAAGATGCCGCAAATTGTACAAAGAATGAGAGATATGTCTCCGTTATATGAAGCGTTTTTAAAGACTCATGAAGAAGAGAAAAAATAGTAAAAAACACGAATAAGAGGTGAGAATAATGTATAGTGAAAAAGTAATGGATCATTTTATGAATCCTAGAAATGTTGGAGAAATTGAAGAAGCCAGTGGTGTAGGCACAGTTGGTAATGCAAAATGTGGTGATATCATGAAGGTTTACCTTAAAATAGAAGAGGGTATCATACAAGATGCCAAATTTAAAACGTTTGGATGTGGAGCAGCTGTTGCTACAAGCTCTATGGCAACAGAGCTTGTCATTGGGAAAACAATAGAAGAAGCACTTAAAATGACTAATAAATCTGTTGTAGAGGCGCTAGACGGCTTGCCACCTGTTAAGATCCACTGTTCACTGCTTGCAGAAGAAGCTGTTCATGCAGCGCTATGGGATTATGCCAAAAAGAATAATATTATTATAGAAGGGTTAGAAGAACCCAAAGAAGATGTTCATGATCACGAACATACAGAAGGTGCAGGGTGTTGCAATGCTTAACCCAGTTAGACCTAAAGTTGTTGTGGGGATGTCAGGAGGAGTTGACAGTTCAGTAGCTGCCTATCTTTTAAAAGAACAAGGTTACGAGGTGATCGGAATGACTATGCAAATTTGGCAAAAAGATTCCGAGGAAGATAAAGATGGGGGCTGCTGTGGGCTATCTGCTGTAGATGATGCAAGAAGAGTCTGTCAAAAGTTAGATATTCCCCACTATGTGATTAACTTTAGAGAGGATTTTAAAAAGTATGTTATAGATTACTTTCTGGAGGAATATCAAAATGCAAGAACACCTAATCCATGTATTGCCTGTAATCGCTATGTAAAGTGGGAGTCTATGCTGGGTAAAGCACTTCAAATAGGTGCTGATTATATCGCTACAGGCCACTACGCAAGAGTTATAAAAGATGAAAAAAAAGGAAGATATATGCTAAGAGAATCAAAAACATTAGCTAAAGATCAAACCTATGCACTGTATAACCTCACACAAGACCAACTGGCACATACGCTGATGCCTCTTGGAGAATATACAAAAGATGAAGTGAGGGAAATAGCTGGGCAAATTGGACTTGGGGTAGCAACAAAACCGGATAGTCAAGAGATCTGTTTTGTACCAGATAATAATTATGCACGTTTTATTGAACAAGAAACAGGTAAGAAGTCTCAAAAAGGACATTTTATCAATCAAAAAGGCAAGGTGATTGGCCAGCATAAAGGTATTATCCACTATACTATTGGCCAAAGAAAGGGGCTTGGGCTGTCGCTTGGAAAGCCAGCTTTTGTGACTAAGATAAGTACTAAGGACAACACAGTTACTATTGGAGAGCCAGAAGACTTATTAACAACAACTGTTTATGCCAACAAGCTTAATTTCATGCCATTTGAAAAATTAGAAAAAGAAATGGCTTGCCAAGCTAAAATAAGATATAGTCATCAAGCAGAGCCTTGCGTGATCAAGATGATAGATGAAGAGACTCTTGTGTGTGAGTTTCAGGACAAACAAAGAGCTATTACACCAGGACAAGCACTTGTGTTTTATGATAAAGATATTGTGATAGGGGGCGGAACTATTTTATAAATAGAGGAGAAGTATCCTCTATTTTTTGTGTATAAAAAAAGAGTAATTACCCTAATATAACAAAAACAGACAACATTAATAACAATATTTATCTATGAAATATTAAAATAAAACTTGTTTCTCAAAAAAAACGGTGATAAAATGAGTCTGGATGTAAAACTAGCATGGGAGGATAATCATGAATGAGATAAATTGGGTAAACATAGCCCTTGGATTTTTAGGGGGATTTGGATTATTTCTTTTTGGTATGGAGTACTTAGGTGAGGGTTTACAAAAAGCAGCTGGAAGCCGTATGAAGAATTTATTAGGTATTCTAACCAATAATCGGTTTTTAGGCGTTTTGGTAGGAGCAGGTGTTACGGCTCTTGTTCAAAGTTCATCAGCAACAACAGTTATGATTGTAGGATTTGTAAATGCAGGCCTTATGTCACTTACACAAGCGGTTGGCGTTATTATGGGAGCCAATATAGGAACAACTGTTACTGCTTGGATTGTAGCGCTTGGCGAATGGACAACCTTTTTAAAACCATCTGTCATAGCCCCTCTAGCAATTATTATAGGTGTTATCTTTACGATGTTTTCAAAGAAACAAAACTTAAGAAATATAGGACAGATTCTATTTGGATTTGGAGCTTTATTCTTAGGACTTGAAATGATGAGTGGGGCAGCCAAACCACTTAGGAATCTTGAAGAAGTTAAACAAGTGTTTATTACACTTGGAAGTCATCCTATACTAGGGATTTTAACAGGAGCGATTGTAACAGCTGTTATTCAAAGTTCATCAGCATCGGTAGGTATTCTACAAGCATTAGCTACAGTAGCACTCATACCTTGGAATGCAGCTATTTATATTATTTTAGGACAAAACATAGGAACTTGTGTGACAGCTCTTCTTTCAAGTATAGGTGCGAATAAAAATGCTAAAAGAGCAGCAGCTATTCATCTTATGTTCAATGCTATTGGAACACTCATATTTGTTGTTATTGCAATTATTAGCTTTAATTTTATAGTTCCGCAACTTGGAAATATTAATATTAAAGTTACAGAAATCGGTATTGTTCATACAGCATTTAATGTGGCTTGTACGATACTGTTATTCCCATTTGCTGGAACACTTGTATACTTTGCTGAAAAGATTATATCAGGTAAAGAAGATACATCTGAGGGCGAACTGCAGCATCTTGATGAACGTATTTTAGAAACACCATCTTTTGCCGTAGGTAATGCCATCAAAGAAGTAGTACGTATGGGAAATATGTCTGTTCAAAATACAAAAGCCGCCATGGAAGCACTCTATAACAAGGATAGCGATAAAGTACAAGAAGTATTTGATAGAGAAAAGATTATTAATCAATTACAACATGGTATTAACCATTATTTAGTGAAACTTTCAAATCTAAATATTTCAGAACAAGAGCATGGGACAATTACAGGACTCTTTCACACGGTAAGTGATATTGAGCGAGTAGGAGATCATGCAGAAAATATAGCAGAACTTGCACAGCTTCTTATTAGAGAAACCCAAGAATTTTCAAATATAGCCATGCAAGAGCTAAGAGAAATTGCAGATGTATCTATCAAATGCTTTGAAATGTCACTGCAAGCTTATGAGTTTGATGATAAAACGATTGCTAAGAAGGCGCTGCCTTTAGAGCAAAGAGTAGATAAAATGGAAGAAGTATTACGTTCTAGACATATTAAACGTCTAGCAGAAAATAAATGCAGTTCTACAGCAGGCGTTATATTTTTAGATGTGATTAGCAACTTAGAGCGTATATCAGATCATGCCTCTAATATTGCAATGACTATATTAGATGAAAATAAATCACTTACCACAGAAGAGATGGACCTATCAATTCTTAACTGATAACAAAAAAAACAACATGCTATCAGGGAAGTATTCTGACAGCGTGTTGTTTTTTTGAAAAATTTAAAAGGATAAATTCATCTAAATAGGTTGATTTATATGGAAAAATTGTATAGAATAAAACTATGGGACATAAAGTAAATACATGGGATAAAAATGTTCCCGAGGAGTATGGTGATGCAAAATACGGTATACGCATTAGAAAAACTACTTCCAGAAGCAATTAAACTGTTTAAAGAGAGATACCTTCTTTTGCAAACAATACTAGAAAGTGGACCAATAGGCAGAAGAAGCCTGGCTTCCTTATTAGGCCTTTCAGAAAGAACGATAAGAAAAGAAGTAGACCTACTTACAGAGCAAGGGCTTATCCAGATTTCACATCTGGGGATAGTGATTGCAAAGGAAGGCGAAAAGTTATTAGATACACTTTACTTGCCACTTCAAATGTTAGAAGATTTTTCAAAACTAGAGCAAGAAGTAAGCACCTTGTTAGATTTAAAACAAGCTATTATTGTCAAAGGTAATGTAGATACGAGTGAAGATGTCAAAAATAAACTTGGAAGAGCATGTGCGAGTGTACTTGGTTCTCTTCTAAAAGACGATACTACAATGGCCATTACAGGTGGCACAACAATTTTTAAGATGGTTGAATCTATGCCCAAGCGGCAGGAACATTACAAAAATCTTATGATTATACCAGCTAGAGGAAGTGTAGGCAACAAAGTTGAATTTCAAGCAAATACTGTAGCTGTAGAACTTGCCAAAAAATTAGGTGCAGCTTATGAACTTTTGACAATCCCTGACAATTTAAGCAGTCAGTCTATTAATTTAATTAAAAGTGAACCACAAATACAAAAAATATTGCAAAAAATAGCAAAAACAGATATTATAATATTTGGAATAGGTAATGCGATGAAAATGGCTACTCGCAGAAAAGAGCCCCAAGAAGTACTCGGTATACTTAAGCAAAAGCAAGCGGTTGCAGAAGCTTTTAGGCATTATTTTGATGCTGATGGACAAGTCGTTTATGCAACACAATCTATAGGCGTTGCACCAGATGTAGCCAGAACTATTCCTATCAAAATAGCAGTAGCCGGCGGTGCATCTAAAGCCAGCGCCATTTTAGCTACAAGAGTATTACTGAGAAATAGCTATCTCGTACTAGATGAGGCAGCTGCAAGAGAGATTGTTCAAAGAATGACTTATTAATGTGGTATCATATCGCTATACAAAGTACATACTATTTAATGGCGATTTGAATATAAAATAAAAAGAAATCTCAAGGAGGAACCAATAATGGCTGTAAAAGTAGCAATTAATGGATTTGGACGTATCGGACGTCTTGCATTTAGACAAATGTTTGGTGCACAAGGATATGAAGTAGTAGCAATCAACGATTTAACAGATGCTAAAACACTTAAACACTTATTAAAATATGACTCAGCACAAGGTAGATACGCAAAAGAAGTAGAAGCAACAGAAGATTCTATCATAGTAGAAGGTAAAGAAATTAAAATTTACGCAGAAAGAGACCCTAAAAACTTACCTTGGGGAGATCTTGGAGTAGATGTTGTACTTGAGTGTACAGGATTTTTTGCAGATAAAGCAAAAGCAGAAGCTCACATTGCAGCAGGTGCTAAAAAAGTTGTTATTTCAGCTCCAGCTACAGGAGATCTTAAAACTGTAGTATTCAATGTAAACCATGATATTTTAGACGGTTCAGAAACAGTTATTTCATGTGCTTCTTGTACTACAAACTGTTTAGCGCCTATGGCTTCAGTGCTTAATAAACTAGCACCAGTAGAAAAAGGTTTCATGACAACTATCCATGCTTACACAAATGATCAAAATACATTAGACGGCCCTCACGGAAAAGGTGACTTAAGACGTGCTAGAGCTGCGGCTGCAAACATCGTTCCTAACACAACAGGTGCTGCAAAGGCTATCGGTCTTGTTATTCCAGAACTTGCTGGCAAATTAGACGGATCTGCTCAACGTGTACCAGTTATTACAGGTTCAGTTACAGAACTTGCTGTAGTTGTTAATGGAAAAGTAACTGCAGCTGAAATCAATGCTGCTATGAAAGCTGCTGCAAATGAATCATTTGGTTACACAGAAGAAGAATTAGTATCTTCAGATATCGTTGGTATCACATACGGTTCTTTATTTGATGCAACTCAAACAAAAGCTACAGGTCTTGGAGATCAAACTTTAGTTAAAGTTGTTGCATGGTATGACAACGAAAACTCATACACAAGCCAAATGGTTAGAACAATTAAATACCTTGCTGAAAAATAGTAAATAAGATTTACTAAGCAAATCATTTATTCAACTAAAAAAGATCCATCCTGGGTCCGGTCTTGTAGGTTAGACTATAGGATCGGATCTTTTTGATTGTAGAAAATAGAACTTTATTTCTGAAAGGAGATTATTAAAAGATGTTAAATAAAAAAACTGTAGAAAACTTACAAGGACTTGCAGGTAAAAAAGTATTAGTACGTTGTGACTTTAATGTACCGCTTAAAGAAGGTGTCATTCAAAATGAAAACCGTATTGTAGGTGCACTTCCAACGATTAAAAAGTTAATGGAACAAGGTGCGAAAATCATTCTTTGCTCACATCTTGGTAAACCAAACGGAGAAGCTAAACCAGAGCTTTCACTTGCCCCAGTTGCAGAAAATCTTTCTAAACATTTAGGGATAGCTGTTAAATTTTCTGATGATAACGAAGTTGTTGGCGCGGCTACAAAGGCTATGGCAGCTGAGCTTAAAGACGGAGAAGTTATGCTTCTTCAAAATACACGTTATAGAATCGAAGAAACAAAATATGGTAAAAGTGAAAATGCTGAGGTTTATGCTAAAGAACTTGCAGCACTTTGCGACAATGAAGTATTTGTAAATGATGCTTTTGGTACTGCACATCGTGCACACTGCTCAAACGTTGGTGTTACAAAATTCACTAAAGAAAATGCAGTAGGATACCTCATGGAAAAAGAAATTAAATTCCTTGGTGATTCTGTAGAAAACCCAGTACGTCCTTTTGTAGCTATTCTTGGAGGCGCTAAAGTTTCAGATAAAATCAACGTTATTAATAACCTTCTTGAAAAAGTAGATGTACTTATTATTGGTGGTGGAATGGCCTATACATTCCTTAAAGCACAAGGACAAGAAATCGGCAACTCACTTCTTGAAGAAGATAAAATGGATTATGCACTAGAGATGATCAAAAAAGCAGAAGCTAAAGGTGTAAAACTATTACTTCCAGTTGATCACATCATCGGCCAAGAGTTCTCAAATGATACAGCATTCAAAACAGTAGAGACTATTGAATCGGGTTGGTCAGGCTTTGATATTGGACCAAAAACAATCTCTCTTTATATGGACGCTTTAACAGGTGCAAAAACAGTTGTATGGAATGGACCTATGGGTGTATTTGAATTCTCAAACTTTGCAGAAGGTACTTTAAAAGTAGCAGAAGCTCTTGCAAACCTCGAAGGTGCAACAACAGTAATTGGTGGAGGAGACTCTGTAAATGCTGTTAAACGTTTAGGTTTTGCAGATAAAATGAGCCATATTTCAACAGGTGGCGGTGCAAGTCTTGAGTTCTTAGAAGGCAAAGAGCTTCCAGGAGTAGCCGCAGCAGATAATAGATAGTTATTTATGATCATGACTTAAATCTCCCACTTTTTAAGTGGGAGTATGATAAGCTTATTATACTTATAAAATATAATTCAAAGGAGAAACATTATGCGTAAAAAAATCGTAGCAGGTAATTGGAAAATGAACATGACACCAGTAAAAGCTGTAGAGCTTATTGGGTCTTTAAAAGATAAAATCAATGTGACAGACGTAGATGTAGTTGTATGCCCTCCATACGTGGCACTTCCAGCAGTATTAGAAGCTGTTAAAGGAACTAACATTCAGGTTGGTGCACAAAATATGTACTTTGAAGAAAGTGGCGCTTATACAGGCGAAATTGCACCTGATATGTTAGTAGAACTTGGTGTTAAATACGTTATCATTGGTCACTCAGAAAGAAGACAATACTTTGGTGAAACAGATGTAACGGTTAATAAAAAAGTTATAAAAGCTATTGAGCATAACTTAGTTCCAATACTTTGTGTTGGAGAAAGTTTAGAAGAAAGAGAACAAGGTATCACAATCGACCTTGTACGTCTTCAAACAAAAGTAGCGCTTAAAGATGTATCAGCCGAAGATGCTAAAGCCGTAGTTATTGCCTATGAACCTATTTGGGCAATCGGAACAGGCAGAACAGCTACCTCAGCTCAAGCAGAAGAAGTATGTAAAGCTATAAGAGAAGTTGTAGCTGAAATATACAGCCAGGAAGTAGCAGATGCGGTAAGAGTACAATACGGCGGTTCTGTAAATGCTGCTAATGCCAATGAATTATTTAATATGGGCAATATTGATGGTGGTTTAGTCGGGGGCGCAAGTCTTAAAGAAGAATTTGTATCTATCGTAAACTACTAAGATTTAAAGGAGAAAAACGATGAGTAAACAAACAACGTTATTATTAATACTAGATGGCTTTGGTATTAATGATAGATGCGAAGCAAATGCTATTTGCGAAGCTAATAAACCCAATATAGATCGCATTATGAAACAGTATCCTACTGTAAAAGGTTATGCAAGTGGTATGGATGTAGGCCTTCCAGATGGACAAATGGGTAACTCAGAAGTTGGTCACCTTAATATGGGTGCAGGCCGTACTGTTTACCAGGAGCTTACACGTATTACAAAAGCTATTCAAGACGGTGATTTTTTTACCAATAAAGCTTTAAGTGAAGGCATACAAAACTGCAAAGATAAGGGATCCGCGCTTCATTTATTTGGTCTTCTTTCTGATGGTGGGGTACACAGTCATATCACACACCTTTATGCACTTTTAGAGATGGCTAAAAAAGTGGGTCTTACAAAAGTATATGTTCACTTATTCTTAGATGGACGTGATACACCACCTACATCAGGCAAAAGATATGCTGAGAGCTTAGTTGCTAAAATGAAAGAAATTGGTGTAGGTGAAATTGCTACAGTATCAGGACGCTACTATGCAATGGATCGTGACAACAGATGGGACCGCGTTGAAAAAGCATACCAGGCTATAGCTTGTGGCAAAGGAAGTGAGGCTACTGATGCTGTAAAAGTTATTGCAGATTCTTATGAACAAAATATTAATGATGAATTTGTAGTGCCAACAGTTATTACTAAGGATGGCCTACCGGTAGGGAAGATCTCGCAAGATGATACTGTTATTTTCTTTAACTTTAGACCAGATAGAGCACGCGAAATAACGAGAGTATTTTGTGATCCAGAGTTTAATGGGTTTACAAGAGAGAGAATACCAGTACACTTTGTAACTTTTACACAATATGATATTACTATTCCAAATAAAGAGGTTGCTTTTGCACCACAAACTTTAACGAATACTTTTGGTGAATATTTAGCTCAGTGCGGTAAAACACAGCTTCGTATTGCTGAAACAGAAAAATATGCTCACGTTACTTTCTTTTTTAATGGTGGGGCAGAAGAGCCAAATAAAGGAGAAGAAAGAAAGCTTATTCCATCTCCTAAAGTGGCAACTTATGATCTTCAGCCAGAAATGAGTGTTTATGAAGTAGCAGATGGACTTGAAGAAGCTATTAAATCAGGTAAATATGATGTGATTGTAGCCAATTTTGCAAATCCAGATATGGTAGGTCATACAGGCATCATGTCAGCTGCTAGGGCTGCTATAGAGGCAGTTGATAAGGCCGTTGGACAAGTTATTGCAGCTATTGAACAAACAAATGGATATGCCTTTATTTGTGCAGACCATGGTAATGCAGAACAAATGATTGACTATGAAAATGGTGAGCCATTTACAGCACATACGATTAATCCAGTGCCTTTTGTTCTTGTAAATTATAAAGAAGGTGTAACGCTTAAAGAGGGCGGAAAGCTTGCAGATATCGCTCCAACTCTTCTAGAGATGATGGGAATGGATCAACCAGCAGAAATGACTGGGGAGTCTTTACTTCAAAAGTAGCAATGTGAATCATAATTTTAAAGAATAAAATAGTGTGTCATGTCTTATATAAAGGCTGATGCGCTATTTTTTTTATTTAATTGAAGGGGTAATGTTGTTGGCAAACGTCCGCGCGGGGGGGGGGGGGTAGCTATCTTTCTCCGCTCCGTCACACGTATCCAAGTCGCGTCTAAAGATACTATCCTCCCCCCCCGCGCTATTATTAGTGAACCCATTATCAGAGATTTTAGCTGATATATTAAATTTAGAAGAAAGAAAATAATTTAATTTTATCTTAAATAGTATGGATAAAATTAATAAAAAAATTTGGCTATAGATATAAAAATATATATTGATATAAATTTGTAAATATGTCAACATATAAGTATGAGAACTAGTTATCCAAAGTAAGAGGATAACTTTCTTAAAAAGCTTTTTTAAAAGCAGAAATAAGTCATCACTTATTATGCATAAATTGGCTTTAATGAGGTAAAAATAGTTTAGAATATTAAACAGAAATGGGAGGTTTTGATCATGAAGGGATATGTAGAAATTCTAGATGTATTTGCAAGAGAAGTAATAGACTCAAGAGCAAACCCCACTATAGAAGTTGAAGTTGTTGTAGAAGGCGACTACGTTGGACGTGCTATTGTACCATCAGGGGCGTCAACGGGAGAAAGAGAAGCTATTGAACTGAGAGATGAAGATGCTTCAAGATATGGCGGAAAAGGCGTTAAAAAAGCAGTTGATAATGTAAATAAGGTTATTGCTGAGAGCATTATAGGGATGAATGCAATTGATCAAACGACCATAGACCAAATGTTAATAGATCTCGACGGCACACCTAATAAATCAAAACTTGGTGCTAATGCAATACTCGGTGTATCTATGGCAGTGGCCAAGGCAGCAGCAAGAGCTGTCAAGTTGCCATTATATCAGTATCTTGGAGGGATTAATGCAAAGGTGCTTCCAGTGCCTATGATGAATATTTTAAATGGTGGCAAGCATGCAGATAATACAGTTGATATCCAAGAATTTATGATTATGCCAGTAGGTGCAGCATCTTTTAGTGAAGCACTTAAAATGTGTGTAGAAGTTTATCATACATTAAAAAAAGTACTCAATGAGAGAGGGCTTGCAACAGCAGTTGGAGATGAAGGTGGATTTGCACCAGACCTTGCAACAGCAGAGGATGTATTAACACTTATTGTAGAAGCTATTAATAAAGCTGGGTATACACCAGGTGAACAAATAAGTATAGCCCTAGATGCTGCAGCATCTGAACTTTACAATACAATGGATAAGAAATACTATTTTGAAGGTGAAAGCAAAATGCAAGGCAAAGAAATCGTAAGAACATCAGATGAGATGGTTAGCTACTATGAAGGTCTTGTAGAAAAATTCCCTATCATTTCAATAGAAGATGGCTTAGGAGAAAATGACTGGGATGGATGGGCACTTCTTACAGAAAGACTAGGAAAGAAAATTCAGATAGTTGGAGATGATTTATTTGTAACAAATACTGAAATTCTTCAACAAGGTATTCAAAAGCAAATAGGAAATTCTATTCTTATTAAAGTCAATCAAATAGGTACACTTACAGAAACTTTTAATGCCATCGAAATGGCAAATAGAGCAGGGTATACAGCAGTTGTATCCCATCGTTCCGGTGAATCAGAAGATTCTACAATAGCTGATATTGTAGTTGCTGTTAATGCAGGACAAATTAAAACTGGTGCTCCAGCGCGTTCAGATCGAACAGCTAAGTACAACCAGCTTCTGCGTATAGAAGAACAATTAGGAGAGATTGCACAATTTAAAGGTATGAAATCTTTCTTTAATCTTAATAAATAATTTTTTTAAACTTTCATCACTCGGGGCTTAGGATCTATTCCAAAGCCCTTATATTTATGTTAAAGATAGCTAGTTTCTACAATGAAAAAGACTATCTAATAGCTATTGTAATGCATATCTTGCAGCTAAAATATCTCTGTAACAGTATAATGACTAATTAGTCAAAGTGCTGTTAATCTTAAATAATTAAACTGGAAAATATATAAACTATTGTTAATTGTTTTATCAAGAGGCTTATTATATAATAAATAGAGTTAAACAAATAAAGAGTGGGGGAACTAAAATGAATGAAGAAAAGATGCAATCAGGCGAGCCAGAAAGAGATCTTTTAGATGGAGGCTTTGCGGTAGTTGATAGAGAAAAAATTATAGAAGAAGAAACAAGAGAGATTACACCTTGGTATAAGCACTTTATTAATGTATTTTTGGAACCAAGAAAAATGATGGAAGAAAACTTTTATCACGAACCACCAAAAGGCGTTAGTGTTGGTATTGTGGGAGCTATTTTATTTACAGTTATTGCAACACTACTTACTTTTGCAAATCCTAGTATGAAACAAACAGTGTATGATGGATTTAGGATGAGTGGTATATCAGAAGAGATGATAGCACAAAAATATGCAATGACTCAAGTATCAGGCGTGATAGCAGCCGTTGTTATGATATTTATTAGTGCGGGCTTAACAGCACTTGTGATCCAAATTGTAAAAGCAATTGTAAAAGACAAGGGGAAATTTGGCTTACTCTTTACAATAAGCTTACTTTCACAAATGGTTGGAGGAGCTTTAATGTGTATAGACAGGCTCATTGCGTTATTTATCCCTACAGCCAATACTGTTTTAGGGTTAGCGGTTTTAATAGATGAAGATCTACTAGCCGGAAATCTTATGCTTACTACTATTGTTAGTTTTGTGAGCCTTCCTACTATTTTATCTGTAGTTATATTGGTTATTGGGTATTCAGTTGCAACAAGAGTGAGTATTAAAAAAAGTACAGGAGTTATTATAAGTGTTCAAATATTCTTTCTGCTCGTAAGTTTTGGCTTAGCCTATTTAGGACAAATGATTATGCAAAATGCTATGAGTGCAATGTAAGCTTATTGCTTTTTTTACCACTTTGTGATATGATGACAAAAGATATGCAAACAATGCAGTTTGAAGGAGGCTTTAAACTATGGATATACTAAAAATAGTGTTAACTGTGATCTATGTGATTGCAGCACTTGCAATTATTACAGTTGTTTTACTACAAGAAGGTAAATCAGCAGGACTTGGTTCGCTAGGTGGCGGGACAAGTAACGGTAATAGCAGCTATTGGGATAAAAACAAAAAACATAGTTTAGAAGGTAAGTTTGAAAGATGGACTAAGGCTACAGCAGCTCTTTTTCTTATTCTTGCATTAGTACTTATGATTCTTAACTAATAAAAAACACACCTTACATGGATACAATGTAAGGTGTGTTTTTTATTAGTTAAGAAACTAAAAAAGAGAAATTTTTCATAAAAGGTGTTAAAAACCAAATAATCTACATTTCTACTCAAAAACATAGTAAACTATGATATAATAATTATTATTAGTTTAAAAAATAATTGAATGCATAATAGGATATACTATCTATAAATAAATTTTGAAACAGGATAAATAATAACTATATCCCATTTAATTAATAAAAGAAAAGAGTTGATATTATGAATTTTGAAGAAAAGCCATCAAAATTAGTAACAAGAAAACAAGTTATCTTAGATATGATGAAACATCCAAGTTATGTACCACTTAAAATTAAAGAAATCATTACGATACTTCAAGTTCCAACAGAAGATAGAGCAGATTTAGAAGAACTAATAGGCGAACTTATTAAAGAGGGTAAAGTATTACGAACTAAAAGAGGGAAGTTTGCGCTGCCACAAAACTTTAATCTCATTTCAGGTACTTTTCAAGGACATCCTAAAGGTTTTGGCTTTTTAATACTGGATGAGGACGAAAAAGATATTTTTATTCCAGCCTCAGGTGTTAATGGTGCGATGCATAAAGATAGAGTCATGTGCAGAATCACAAAACAGCCTACCACAGAAAGACGAGCAGAAGCAGAAATTATTGAAATCCTTGAAAGAGGACCTGCAAGTATAGTTGGAACTTATCAAGAAAGTGAAAATTTTGGGTTTGTTGTACCAGATGACCAAAAGTACTCACGAGATATATTTATCCCTAAAAAGCTTTCTAAAGGCGCTGTAGCAGGTCACAAAGTACTCGTTCAAATTACAAATTGGGCAGAAGAACGTAGAAATCCAGATGGAAAAATACTCTCTATTTTAGGCCATATCAATGATCCAGGAGTAGATATTCTTTCTATTATTTATCAATATGATCTGCCAAGAGAGTTTCCAAAACTCGTTATGGATGAAGTTGAGACTATTCCAACTGAAATACCAGAACAAGATAAAAAAGGCAGAACTGATTTAAGAGACGTTGAAATGGTAACCATTGATGGAGAAGACGCCAAAGACTTAGATGATGCTATTTCTATAGAACAACTAGAAAATGGCATGTACCGTTTAGGTGTGCATATTGCGGATGTTACCCATTACGTAAAAGAAAAACATCCTTTAGATGATGAGGCGCTAGAAAGAGCTACAAGTATTTATCTTGTTGACCGCGTGATTCCTATGCTTCCACATAAGCTAAGCAACGGTATTTGTTCTTTAAATGCAGGCGTTGACAGATTAGCGCTTACTTGTATGATGGATATAGATTTACAAGGTAATGTACAAAATCATCACATTATGGAAACTGTTATTAATATTGATGAGCGTATGACTTATACCAATGTAAAGAAAGTATTAATGGGTGAAGACGAAGAGGTTAAAGAACGTTATGAACCACTTATTCCTATGTTTGAGAGAATGAGAGTTCTTGCAGATATTCTTCGCAAAAGACGTATGAAGCGTGGTTCTATAGATTTTGACTTTGAAGAAACTAAAGTTATTCTTGATAAAGAGGGAACCCCTATAGAAATCAAACCTTACGACAGAAATGTTGCGACTCGTATTATTGAGGAATTTATGCTCATTTGTAACGAGACAATAGCAGAAGATTACTTTTGGCAGGAAAAACCCTTTATCTACCGTAGTCATGAAGACCCAGATCCAGCAAAAATATTAGCACTTACAGAGTTTATTAATAACTTTGGCTACAATATCAAAGGTGTAGCAGCCAAAGTTCACCCAAAAGATATGCAGAAGATATTAGAAGATGTAACGGATAAGCCAGAAGAAAGTATTATTAGCCACTTGCTTTTGCGTTCGATGAAGCAGGCGAGATACACCTCAGAATGTAATGGGCATTTTGGACTTGCAGCGAAGTACTACTGTCACTTTACATCGCCTATAAGAAGATATCCCGACCTTCAAATTCATAGGAATATTAAATACAATCTGCATCATGAACTTAAAGGCAAAAAAGAAGCAGTGCTTTTTGAGCGTATGCCAGAAGTCGCTAAACACTCTTCAATACGTGAAAGACGTGCAGAAGAGGCAGAACGTGAGACAATTAAACTTAAAAAGGTTGAATATATGGAACAGTTCGTTGGACGGATGTTCCAAGGTGTTATTACAGGAACAACTTCTTGGGGCATTTATGTAGAGCTTCCAAATACAGTAGAAGGACTTGTCCATGTCAATGAAATGGCAGATGATTACTATATTTATGATGAGGCAGGACATAGATGGATCGGAGACCGTACAAAACAAATTTATCGTTTAGGGGATAAAGTACATGTACAAGTTCTAAAAACAGATACTTTGACACGAACGATTGATTTTAGATTAGTAAGTGAAGAAGATTTTAATAAGCAAGACGAATAAACAAATCTTAAAAGTCAGCTGACTTTAGAAATACTCTAAAGCCAGCTGACTTTTCTAAGCCATTTGTAGTATAATGCCAAGAGATAGGTGATCTATTTAAAAGTATACATAGCAAGGAGAGAATATGAAATTACATCAAGTTAAAAGTCATAAGAGGCAATACTGCAAAGACGCTATAGTCATCGTGAGCCTTATACTTCTTATAGTAATGGCAATGCTAGTAAGGCCCAAAGCCAAACCAATTGTGCAAAGAGATATAGAGCAAGCAATAGGGATTCCCTATATGATTGATACGATTCCAGAGTCTAAAAAAAGACCAGGTCAACATAGAAAAATAAAATATATTGTAGTACATAACACAGCGAACCCCATAAGCACTGCGCGAGGTGAAAGAGATTATTTAATGAATATAACAAACACTTCATCTACTTCATGGCATTTAGCAGTAGATGAAAGGGAGATCGTAGAGGCTGTTCCTCTAAATGAGGTGGCCCATCACGCTGGATCAGCAGAAGGTAATGAGCATGGTATAGGCATAGAGATCTGTGAATCAGGCAATTACGAGCAGTCAGAAGAAAATGCGGTTAAGCTTATTGCTTATTTGATGAAGTATTATAAAATACCACTTTCAAGAGTTACAACGCATCAGAACTTTACTGGTAAAGACTGCCCAAGACTCCTTTTAGATCACTGGGATGAATTTTTGGAGAAGATAGAAGTAGAGTTTAGTGGTTTCTAGTTATTGACAAGGGAATTCAAGGGAAGGGGGGCACATGTGTTGTCATTATGGTTTTTTATCCTTTATAATGAGAGAGCAGACACGTAAAAGAATTGACACCCATTGTAGGACAACTAGGAGGATTTTTAATATGACAATACATAAAAGCGTTGGGTATTTATTAATTATGGCTATTTTATTTGCGATGTTTCCAACTATAAGTTATAGTGCATCCAACAATAGAATTACAAAAGTTGTAACAGTAGGAGAAAATGAAATTTTAGAGGCAAATAATGCACCGCGTTTGGTGATAGAATTAAAAGACAAATTACAACCAGAAGATACTTTTTACCTGCTACTCGAAGGAGCAGAGTGGGCAGTAGGATCTGCAGTTAATGAGATTGCAGGAGAAATACAAGGGATGACGAGTGCAGATAACATGCCTCGTTTAGAAATTACCAAAATAAATAGTAGAGAGCTTCAAATAAGAGTGAAAGATGAGATCATTTTACCCGGGGCAAGCCTTCGTATCCCACTGCATACACAAATAAAGCAAGCAACAGCAACTGTTACAATTCATAGCAATAACACAACTGTAAGCTCAAATGCCCACATCTTTGCTCATGCAATGGACTATAGGGGAAAAGTGACATCAAGTCAAGTAAGTACAGCAACAGGAAGCAGCGTAATGGCTGATTTAGTTATAGAAGAGCCTTATTCACAAGCTTTTCATAAAGCTATCTTACAAGGTAAGAAAAATAAAATTCAAATGATCTTAAATACCAATGATTATGAATTTGTACTAGACGTACCAGCACTTGGTATTCCCAAGTTACAAGGTATTAAGGGATTTGACACAATAAGCGCAGATGTTCAAAGTTTAAGAAAGATAGATGGTCAAACGATAGAGCTTACTTTGCCAGACCTTAGTGCGCATCCATTTACTGGGGGATTTGTTTTAAGTGGCGTAGGGCTTAAAACAATTCACCAGGCACCATCTAAAGGCATGATTACCACTACTGTACAAGGAGATCTTATTCATAATAACACTGTTAATGTACTTGAAGTTGCTGATTATGGCATTACACTTGTCGTGCCAAATAAAGGACAGGTTATATCAGGAAAATCCAAAGGTGTTACTTTTACGCTTGAAGAAAAGGTTCATCAGTCTTTAATTAGAGAAAGACTTACAAATTTTACTTTTACTAAGGGCGTAAAGGTGAAACTTGGTCAAGATAATAAAGTACAGGTCATACTAAATGGCACACCCATGTCATTTTATCCTATTATTCAAAACGGTAAAGCTATAGGCTTTGAAGTGCCGCAGTTACCAGGAACAACTATGAAATATGATTTTGCGCTTACACTAGAGGTCCCAGTATCAGTAGACGGAGAAGTAGAGCTTGTTGCAGAAGGCAGATCTTTACTCAACACGCTTACCGCAACTATTCTTGAGGTTACACCTCCAGTAAGTATTACGATGGCGCCTATGCACTTAAAACTAGGACTTAAAGACCAAACAGGCGGCAAAATAGTAATTACTGAAACAGCACACGGAAGTATTAGACAAGATACGCATCTCTTTATTAAAATAGAAGAAAGCCAAGTTGTCTTTACAAAGCCTCCAATTGTTCAAGTTGTATCAGGAGATATCAGGTTGGGAAGTGCAAAAATCGTTACAGGTGGTATAGAGCTGCCCATTATTAGAAGGTCTAATGTAGCCTCTACAATAGAGATTAAAGATTTTCTCGTAACAGTCAATCAAATGGTAGCAGAAGGAACGTATAAGGCAGAAGTTGGTGGGCCAGCTTTATCTGACTTTGCATCAGGCACTACTATTGATGCACTCATACAAGGAGATTTTATGATTATTAGTAAGGACGGTGCACCTGTTACAAAAGCCCCGGTTACTTTTAAAATAGGTGCAGACACCTACACCATAAATGGACAGAGCTACGCAATGGATGCGCCGCCCTATATCAAAAATGGGCGCACGATGCTTCCGATTAAATATGTGGCATATGCTCTAGGGGTTGATCCAAGCAATGTCTTATGGAATGGTACGACTAAGACGGTGACTGTGAGAGGTAAGCAAGTAATAGAGCTTAAAATAGGCAGCACGGTTATGTCTATAGATGGTACAGCTAAGCAAATGTCAGCGCCGCCAGAAATAAGTCAAGGCAGAACTTTTGTACCGGTTGCAGAAATCACCCGTGCGCTAGAGGTTGAAACAAGATGGGATGAAGTCTTGAAACAGGTTATCTTTAATTAGGCAGATGCAACATGCCAAATAGCACACATTATCTAGCATCATCCTTTTATAAGGGTATCCCCATGTGGTACCCTTATTTTAGTGCCAGTTTTTAAATAGATAAATAATAATAGTTTTCCATTGATATCTGTTATTTAATATGATATATTTAAACTATTAAAACAATATAGGAAAACAACCTATAAACTTAAGTTATTTATCTATGCAAAGTTGTTATGCCTAATGATTTCATATCAGATATCATCGTGAATAATTTAAATTTAAAGATGTGAAATCTATAGATACACATAAGAACATTATGGAAGTGGAGGAATTAAGATGAAAGTCGTTGTTGTAGGATGTACCCATGCAGGCACAGCTGCTGTTGTGAATATAAAGGCGCTTCATAAAGACAGTGAGGTGACTGTTTATGAAAGAAATAATAATATCTCCTTTTTATCTTGTGGCATCGCCCTGAATGTAGGCGGCGTCGTAGAAGATTCTCAAAAGTTATTTTATAATTCGCCAGAGGGACTTGTAAAGCTTGGGATAAATACCAAGATGGAGCATGATGTATTAGACATTGATTTTAAAAATAGGTCTTTAAGAGTTAAAAATTTAACTAATGGTGAGATATTTGAAGACAATTATGACAAGTTAGTATTGACACTTGGCTCATGGCCGGTTATTCCGCCGATAGAGGGCATAGATCAAGAAAATATTATACTTTGTAAAAACTATGGTCATGCCCAAACGATTATCCAAAAAACAGAAGCCATTCAAAAGGTAGTGGTGATAGGTGCCGGCTATATTGGTGTAGAGCTTGCGGAGGCTTTTGAAATGAAAGGTAAAGATGTTACGCTTATTGATGCAGAAGAACGTATTATGAGCAAATATCTGGATGATGAGTTTACAGACCTTGCAGAAAATGCTTTTACTCATCACGGCGTAAAGCTGGCTCTTAATGAAATGGTAATAAGGTTTGAAGGAGAGCAGGGCTGCGTTACAAAGGTTGTAACAGATAAGGCAAGTTATGATGCAGATCTTGTGATCCTTTGTATTGGTTTTGCACCTAATAGTTGGCTTGTAAAAGGAAAGATAGATACTTTGCCTAATGGGGCTATTATTATTGATGAATATATGAGAACGAGTGAAAAAGATGTATTTGCAGCAGGGGACTGCTGTGTGGTACTGTTTAATCCAGCACAAGATCAACGTTACATCCCACTTGCAACCAATGCTGTAAGGATGGGAACGCTTGTCGCTAGGAACCTAGTTGAGCCTGCGCTCAAGTATATGGGCACACAAGCTACATCAGGTATTAAAATTTATGACTATAATATTGCCTCTACGGGTATGACAGAAGAGGTGGCAAGAGCTACTACGGATATGGAAATTGATGCTGTTGTGCTGAGCGATAATTATAGACCAGAGTTTATGCCGACTTATGAAATGGCGACTGTTAAACTAGTGTATGATAAGGTGACAAGAAGAATACTTGGAGGGCAAATTATCTCTAAGCAAGATTTAACCCAGTTAATGAATACTTTATCCGTAGTAGTGCAAAATAATATGACAATTGAGGAGTTGGCTATGACAGATTTCTTTTTCCAACCCCACTTTAATAAACCTTGGAGTCTTCTTAATGCGGTAGCGCTTAAGGCACTTTAAAAAGGAGGTCAGGAGTGTATGGTAGATCATTTAGATGAACAGTTAAAGGATAAGCTGACTAAGGTGTGCATTTGCAAGGGAATAAATAGAAAGACGATAAAGGAAGCTATTAAAGGGGGGGCGGATACTTTAGAGGAGGTGCAGAGAGTAACGGGAGCTGGTAGCGGTGGATGTAAGGGGAATAGGTGTGGTCCGAAGATTAAGGAGCTGCTTGAGCTTATTTATTGATGGGGCCGCTGGGGAGATTTTAGGGTTTTCCAGTTGCTCACTTGCGTATTTTTAAAAATCTAAGCATTTTCTTCAAATGAACGGTCGAAACTCGCGAATTATAAAATTTGTATACAAATTTTATAATTGTTGCTCAAACAATCTCCCTAAAAACCATTTGAATAAACTGCTAAGATTTTTTAACAAAATACTCCAGAGGCAACTTCCAAACCCTAAAATCTCCCCAGCTAGGCTTTGAATTATTTAGCTTGAATTGGTTTTCGGACAGTACAGGACAGCCAAGCCTGAGTCTAGCCGCAAGGTATTCCAACCCTCCGAGCTAGGTTTTATAAATGATAGAAATGCTATAAAAGGGTAAGGGGTAAAATGAAAATAAGATGCATATTTAAATAAGCTAGTAGTAATTTCTAAGAAGAGAATCATCTTTGTACAAAGAGTTCCAATAATGGGACTCTTTAACTCTTGCAAATAAGTGGATATGTGATATAATAGTCTATGCACCATCAAACAGGGGAAGGAAGAGCGAGTATGGCTAAGGATAAAAATGCATACAAACTAATAGCACAGAACAAAAAAGCTTACCATGACTATTTTATAGAAGAAACTTATGAAGCAGGTATTGTACTTGTTGGTACAGAAGTGAAATCTATACGTCAAGGCAGTGGTTCTATTAAAGAAAGCTTTATCAAGGTCAACAACGGAGAAGCTTATATCTTTAACATGCATATCAATCCATACGACAAGGGAAATATCTTTAATAAAGATCCTCTTCGTACCCGTAAACTCTTACTTCACAAAAGAGAAATCAATGAATTGATAGGTGATACCGCTCAAAAAGGGATGACGATAGTACCCCTTAAGGTATATATCAAAGGTAGTTTAATCAAATTAGAAATCGGGCTTGCTCGAGGTAAAGATCTACATGATAAACGCCAAGCTATTGCCAAAAAGGATGAACGCCGTCAGAACGAAAGAGAGTTTAAGATCAAAAACTTATAGTCGCCATATAGTCGTTTTGGCTACGTCAAGTATACCTTCAGCCCCGTATTTTAATAAGGGGGTGCAATGGTTTCGACGGGGGTCACGTCTATCGGGGCAGCCATCCGTAGTTTGCTGGAGTCTACGTAAAAAGCTGGCAAAATAGTAAACGCTGAAGATAATTTAGCAATCGCAGCCTAAGGGCAGCAGTCTCCCTAAGTTCCCCGCAACTTAGACCGAGGCTTCGACTAGCGGGCAATTCTCCTACCTAAGCTTTGCGGTAACGAGAACAATCATGAAGCTACTAAAACTAAGAGCCCGCCTTTAGGCGCTTAGCAGAGGGAATGTCAAAGAAAAGGCTATGATGGTAGAGACCACAATATCCGGGCTTTCGGACAGGAGTTCGATTCTCCTCACCTCCATGCTACGTAACCACACATTATAAATGGTTGCAATGGAAATAAAAAACTAGCGAGTATTCGCTAGTTTTTTTATTTTAGATTTCATTATGAATATTGAAACTATATATTGAAGTTAACTCATGAATTTGAATGTTAAGTATATTTGAATAGTAACACAAATTAAATATATAGCTGGCATTGTATAAATAATTCTTGGATGATTTTTTAATTTATTAATAAATTGTATAATGGTTAGGACACCAAACATAAACAAAATTATAAAATATAGGAATACGGCATACTTAAGGCTTATTAAGGATACTACCATAAGTAACAAGTTGCCACATGCTAATATTAATAAAGGCATGATCATAAGTTTGATACAATCTTCCCATTTTAAATCATACTTCATTATAACTTTATAAATAAGAATGGTTACACCTGTAATAATAGCTATTAATAATGAAGAATATAGGATACTAGAGAAAATAAACTTAATGCTTACATCTTTATCAAATATCTCTAGTATATCCCCAACAGGGATAGAAGATCCAACACCATAACCTATTATATTAGAAATAAAATAAGGTAACTGTTGTAGTACAGATATAATTTTGTTTGCAATTATTTTAACTGTAAAAAGGCGAAGAATAGAGCTAATAGCTATAATAGCAAACATGTAAATAAAAAGTCTTGATCTATTTATATAGTGATTCATTTCTTCAGGGCTCATCAGAGGATTTTTTAATAAAGCTTTTACGAATTCTATAAAACTTCTTAGCCATTCTTTTGAAGCAGCCACGGAAATAGATTCGCTAGACTGAACATTTAAGGGCTGAACAACTGGTGATGTTTCTAAACCTTCTTGAACTTGCTCGCCACATTGGCGACAAAATTTAAAGTTTTCTTTTAATATACTTCCGCAATTAGTACAATTCACTTAATTTCCCCCTATTCGCTTTTTACTAGCTCAAACGTATCACTGTGACTAGTATTTTTGCCTCTAAGTATTTTACTTTCATTATCTAAAATTCCCTTTAAATTGGCCATATAATAGCCTTCAGGTTGTTGAATCCATTTTTCTGATTTCATTGACCATTCATCTTCAGTATCTTGCATCATTTGAATAGAGCCTGTTACATAGTAGCTTCCAGATTCTTCAGGTTTGTCTGGGGTTTGGAAAGAAAATATGCCATCATATTCACCCGTTTTATTATTTACTTTAGATATTTCTAATTGAGCAGTTCTTCTAACTGTTTCATAATAAGAATTTAATTCATACCATCCTTTGTAATTACCTACAATATTGAAGATATAGTCTGGATCTAATATTACTTGTCTAACTGTCCAATTATCACTGTTATATGTATATCTTATAAAAACTTTGCCAGTTACTGTATAGAATGGCGCAGTCTTATTAATATTTAAATTAACTATCTTATCATATAGGCCATCCTGTTCTATTTTATCTAAGGATAAGATATTTTCTTCAAGAGCTACAGAGAGAACTTTATTATCTGCTAGTTTAAGAGATAGTCTGCCACGATTATATTCATCAATGAATTGTGTAAGAGAAAATTGCAGATCTTTTCCTTCAACATAGTTTTGAGTAAATGATCTAGGAGCTATGTTGTTTATTTTCCATAATCCATTATCATAATTATAGAGTGCTTCTATTTGACCTGAGGATATAAATAAGTCGTTTGTTATTTCGAGGTCTATAGTGACTTGACATTTATTGCCTTCTAAATTTTCTTTTATTTCATTGGCTTCTAGTTTAGTGATATTTGCATCAGAGAAATATATATGCCCTAGATCAGGGAGATTTATGGATGCATTCAAGATATCTTCTTCTACTTGCTTTTTTGTAACTCCTATGAGGGGAATATATTTTAGATCATAATTAATATCTATATCCTGTCCTCTTTTATAAATAACTACCTTACCGTCAGCTTTAAAATCCACTGTATTCAGTTTTAAATTTGCAGTGATTTCCTCAACCTTATTTAGTCCTTTGCCTAATTCAGTCTTTTTAATGTTATCGAGTCCTGTAATAAAATCCTTTGATATCACATATTCGTGATTCCCTAAAAAAATGCTGTCTCCAATAACATATTTTTTTACTTCATTAGAGGGGCCTGTGATTTTATTGAATGCCATTACTACTAATACTACAAGGAGTATACCTCCTATAGTTAATTTTGTTTTGATATTCATAGGATTTGATACGAGACTTTTTCTTGGAGCAACTGAAAAGTTTGCTTACACTGGTTCTTTGGGTGTATCAATAGTTGCAGCAACCTCTTCGATATTTGACGTGCCGCATGAAGGACATATTTCTTGTCCTTCTAATTTCTGTCCACATTCTGAGCAAAACATTGTTTTTGTACCTCCTTAATCAATTTAGAATAGTAAAAAATATCAATATATTCTACTATTCCATAAAATTATAATAGATTTATCTAAATTTGTCTATAATATAACAAATACCATGAATTTTGAATTTGGATATAAAAAAGAGTCGAAATAAATTGATTATCTCAACTCGGAATAAATTAGTAGTTTTTACTGTTTTTTAAAGGTTTTTATTTGAGTAAGTATTAAATAAATCCTCTTTTGTGACACTTGCAATGATATCAAGCTTTTTCTTATCTGTAAGGGAAAGGGTAAATGGATATTGCAGCACTAAGTGTATCTCTTCCATACCGACTGCAAGTTCTTTAACATAGCTATGTATAAATCTTTTGACTTGTGGAAGATTGTTACTTTTGATAAAGTTTTTCATATCAGATACAAGCGACGTAACAATTTCCTCTGTGATTTGAGGAGAGTTGTTAAGAGTAGATTCAAGCCCTAGAATATCACCTTCTATCTTGGTAAGCTGTTCTTTGACGTTATTTAACTCCGGTAATAAAACATCCAGAGCTTGACCTTGCTTGATTGCACTCACAAGATTAGATTGCTGAGATTGGAGAGACTTTTTTTGTTTGTTGAGATTTTTAATCTTCTGATGAAGCTCGGGATTTTCTGCTTTACACATTTTTTGTAATTCAGTTGTGAAGGTACGAATATTGCTTGGAGTAAAAAGCTTGTGCATAATTTGATCAAGTACGAAGTCTTCCAAATACTCACGTCTAATCTCCTTGTTATTACATTTGTGTTTACTATATCGGTTACCGCAACGGTAAGTAACGTGTTTTGTTTTTCGGCTACCGCTGTTTTTTGTATTTCCAGTCATTCTAGCACCGCATTCACCACAGGTTACCAATCCACTAAGTAAATAAAATTCTTTTGCTTTAAAAGTGGCGGTGTTTTTCTTATTAAGGGCTTTGCGAGCCTTAGCTTTTTCAAAATCTTCTTTAGATATAATAGCTGGGATACCATCTTCAATACGAATAATTTCACTTTCAGGTTTACGAGATCCTTCTCTTACCATAGAATCAGAAAATTTATGTTTGCGAGAGGCACTTACGTTAAACGTATAAATCCCCATATATTTTTCATTTTCTAGTAGATTGGAAAGACTAGACTTACTGATCGAACGTCCAAACTTACTTTTGTAATCTAAAGTATTAAGTGTATCAATGATTTTACCATAACCTTCGCCATCTATGTACATTTTAAAGATAAGTCGAACAATTTCAGCCTCTTCTTCATTGATAACATAAGTTTTTGTAGTAGGTTCTAAACTATAACCTAGAGGTGGTTTACCACCAGTGTGTTTACATTTTAGTGCATTTTCTTTCATACCTTTCATGACTTCACGGGAAAGGTTAGCAGAATAATATTCCGCCATCCCCTCAAGAAGTGATTCAAGAATAACAGACTCAGGGCTATTATCAAGTCTCTCAAGTGCAGAGAGTACCCTTACACCATTTTTTAGTAATTCATATTTGTTAATGGCACTGTGATGACGATTACGAGAGAATCGGTCTAACTTGTGAACAATGACAAAGTTGAAACTTTTAGCTTTGCTATCCTTAATCATTTGTTGAAATTCGTCTCGGTCGTCATTTGTTCCAGTCTTAGCTTCATCAATATAAATTTTGCTAACGGTATATCCATTATCTTGAGCATATTTGGTACAAGCTCTCACCTGAGCATCAATTGACTCATGCCTTTGATTGTCACTAGAATATCTGGCATAAATAACAGCTATATTTGTATTCATCATCTTAAATGACCTCCTTATAAGTATCTTCTTTTTGGTTTTCAAGGTACATGGCATAGAGTAGTTCTATGACTGGGTCGAAACCCTCATTTCCCAAAACAAAATTTTCAGTGGAGGAAAGGTCTTTGGGAGAAACCTTGCCTCGGGTAGTAAGAACATCATTTCTTTTAACAGTTACCACTGTCTTTTTTGAACAATCATTTTTCATTTGTATTTCCTCCTTGGATGTGTTGTTGATAAAGCTAGTGTAAAATAGAAAGTGATATAGTCATTCCAATAAAACAGAATATAAAGTTGCATGAAAAAATATAGGCTTATGCCTTTTAAGTAACCTGCCTTGTTTATGTTTTTGATATTATATAAAAGTGACATGAAATTATTCTTTATTATTAATTAACCCCTTAGGTATAGAGAGATATGTTTAAAGAAATGTTTTATGTCATCTAATAGAAGTAGCCCCTATTTAGGCTACTTTTGTAGATACCGTTGAACTTGTCTTTTGCTCATATGTAAGTGTTCGGCAATGGCTTGTAGTGTTAATCCTTCTTTTTTTAGTGACTTAATAATGTCTTTTTTATCCTTAACATTTTGTTGCCTTTGAGTGAGACCATTTTCATTTCGGCGTTTAGCTTTCTGAGATGCTTTCAAACGATTGAGCTTTTCTGCTTTTGAAAGGATTGTTTTCATTTCTCCTATTTCATCATCTTTAAATTCAAGTAGCTGAATGATATGTTCATTAGTAAACTTATATCCGCGCCTAAAATCTTTTTGTTTCTCCAAGTAATTTTCATAAGTGCTTTTTACAGTTCTATTAATCTCTGCTGGAGGAAGAGGCAAAAGAAGTTTATTATTTAGAGTATTTACAGCAGCAAGCATATGATCAAATGAAGAAAGCTTGTCCAGTGCAAATAAGCTGTAGAGGAAAAGGAAAGTATTACGATAACCATCAATATCATAGGAACGGAACTCTAGAAGTCTTTCAAGGTCATCACAGCGAGCTAAGGCTAAGCTGTAAGGTGTTAATAGTTGATAAGGTTTAGCGCTAGAAGAGGTGCTTATTTTCTTTTCAACCTTATTTAACTTTTTATAAGTGAGTACATCTTCATATGTATAAGGTAAAACCATATCAGCTAGTGAGGAAAGCGTGTAGCGAGTAGGAGGTTTGACCTTTAATGTGTTAAAATTTATAATATAAGCCTCTTTACCTGTTTTTTGATTAGTAGAATAGGGCAAACGATTTACCCTTGAAATATCACAAGCTTTAGGGTCACCACCAAAGCTTTTAAACTGATTAACAAGTTCTTTAGTAACCAACTCCCAGAGCTTCACATTGCGATTAAAGCGATAGAGGGGGACTAGTTCTAAGAGATATATAAGATAAAGTCCATTGCCTGAGTTTATGGCATAAGAAGGCGAAGCTTTGTCAAATAGTCCATTATTCTGCATTTGATCAAAAACTTGTTCGGCTGTATAACCTTTTAAACTAGGTATGTTATAATAATCTATATCCACGATAATGCATTCAGAAGAAAATGCATTTTGTTTAATACGTTGGTGAGGCTTCAAAAATGAGGCCTGACTCATATAAATGTTGAAACCTTTACTAGAGAGATTAACTATCTCAGATAGTTTTTCAGGGGTTAATTCACTTGTTTTAAAACCCCATTGAAATTTGTCAGTAGCCTTTTTTTGATGTAGGGCATTAAAAATAATAGGATGTTCGCTGCTGCTGTGCGTTGCATCAATATGCCATAAGATTTCTAGGATATTAGGATTAAGGCTAACTAATGAACTTACTTCTTTATGAATAGTAGCAAATGGGTTAGAAATAGTAGCAAGAGAATGGTTCATAAACAATACCCCCTAATCAACACACATCAGCAATAATTCATTAATCGAATCTAAAAGAGCCCATAAAATAAGTTCTTTAAAATAAGCATGAATACTAGGGCAAATGTCATTTGCTTCTAATGGGAAGAGTAGAAGTGACAGATCATAACTTTGTGCTGATAAATCAAAAGAAAACTCAACGTAGCAATGAGAAAGCTCATTTATTGCTATATACGTGAGTGAATCTGCGCTAAAACATTCAGAGCCTAAATCAATATTAAATTTTCCTGAGAAGGTCTCAGATAAGGGGTTGAAAACAATATTGAGGGTAGTATGTTCTAAATTTCCAATAATAGCAGATAGATTTTTTTCTAGGTTTTTAATAATTAGATCATTGTATTTATTCATAAAAACAACACTCCTTCTTAGTGGTATTTAGTGCAATAGAGCACTAGGTATAGTGAGAATAATTGATATTCTGAGATTGAAATTCCAATTTAACAGAATGATAATTTTATATACTATATACACACGGGTATTTAAAAAAAAGAAGAAATGGTTCGAGGAGGACACACTTGTATGAAAGAGTTATTTAATGAGGATTTAGAGAAGAAAGACGTGTTTGAGATAGCTGATTGGTTGAAAAAGGTGAGGATGACTATTAAAAAAGAGGATTTTGAAGGGAGTAATAGCCAAGAGAAGGATTATCAAGAAGCACTTTTAAAACACTTTGAAGAGTGGAGAGAGCATCAAGAAAGAGAAAGTAAATTCTATGATAGCGAAATTTTTTCTAAAGCTAACATTCTTTTAGCTTTAGAAAAGACCTGTTTCAAAGATTTATTACTTATATTAGAAGGAAAGAAGAAAGAGTGGAAAGTGACATATGATGAAGCACTAAATTTAGGATTACTAAACCTTTCACAAGTTCAAAAATATAAATCACTTACGGTTGATAAATACATGGAGGCTTTGGAAAGCTTAGATAATAATGAAGAAATAACAAGTATAAGGCATTTAAGAGAGGAAGTTTGCAAGATAGTAGATTTACATAAAACACATACTATTATCCAAGTTTATTTTGAAGATATAGATGTCTTAAAAAATATTAAAAACTATACGGACTTAAAGAAATATAAGGTTAAACATAATTATGAAATAGAAATAGGAGAAGGGGGCACTGAAACTACAGTTCAATTATTAGGTTTATTAGATGAAAGTGAGATTGCTAAACAAACTTATTACAATTATAAGAATACGGAAAAAGAGACTGAGATAGGGAAGAAATTTTTTATTAATCTTGGATTATTTTTAGCTCTAAGTAAACTGCAATTAGAGCCACTGATGAATAGAGAAGGATATACTTTGGAGTATTCACAAAAAATTTCCGATCAAATAGTATGGCAATGCATTATGTTAGGAACTGGTAGAGACTTTATGGCGGAACTTTTAAATTTACGGTTCACTCTTTCAATAGATAAAAGAGACTTTCAAAATAGAATGCCAAGCTTAGCTTTCATCGCTTACTATTCAAAACAAACAAAAGAAAAACAAAAAGATTTGCATACTATATATCAGAAGGCTTTGGAGGCAACCGAAGATAAGATTAGGCTTTTTTTTGAGAAGATTAATGAAAAGATAGCTAGCAGTGAAAAGCGGTTAAAAAGATTTGAAGAAAAGAATCAAAAATTAGAAGAAGAGAAATGGAAGATAAAGGCCATACAGTATCAGATAGTTAAAACAGATGAGGAAAAAGAAAATATTGTGAATGAAGCTATAAATGAAGGATGGGCTTTAGAAGAAGTTTCTAGCGATTTAATAGAAAATAGGTTTCTGGATTTAAGCTATGTGGAAGAATACCTTGAGAGAATAAAGGGACAGCAGGAAAATAACAATATTCTAATAAAAGAAGAAGAGAACAAGATACTGGATATCTTAAATAGAGAGTATGAAATTAAGGATTTATTTACGAATTATAAATCACGGGAGAGATACACAGAAGAAGTTCAAAGGTATATTGATATTATTGAGAGGTTTAGATTTACTGTTCATGATATTAAAACCTATTTGGGAAAAAAGAAAGCGGACAGGGAAATATATTTAAATCATTTACTATTATAAGAAAGAAGCGGCTACTTTTGTATAGCCGCTTTTTTTATATCACTACTTCATGCTGCTATACTTGTATAGCAGTAAGGAGTAAAAAAATTAAGCCATGTCATTATGAAGGCGGTTGGCTTCTGCTTGTTCTTCCAAAAGAATATCAGCTCTTTCAAGTAAGCGAATTTTATTACTGGAAGAAAGGTGTTTGAATTTAGATAGTATAGAGCTTTCATCAGTTGATAGGGTGGAATTAACTGACTCGTAAATACAGTTAGAAGATTCTCCTTTTAAAATCCAGTCCGTTGTAACTCGCAATTCTCGGCTTAATGAGATTAGAGCATTGGCAGAGGGCAGAGCTTTATTATTTTCAATGTCACTTAAATTCCCACTCGAAATGCCAGTGAGTGCTTTAATATCAGTTTGTGTAAGTTTTAATTCCTTTCGCTTATTACGGATTCGCTCACCAATAGTATCCATATAATCCTCCTAAATAGACTAAATAAAATAAAAAAATATCGGAATTTAGAGAAAAATAATTGACAATCTCTTAAATGCGAGATATCATAAATATATGATAGACAAGTATAGCAATATAGTAACATAAAATAACTATTTGTAATATGGGAAACTTTTCACTTGTTTAGTCGAAAAAAGTTAGGAGATCACCTGTGATATAAGTTTTAAGGAGTTATAAAATAATACATAGTAGGGGTAAAAAATATTTATTAAATAGCAGGAGGAGTGTAATGTCTGATAATAAAACATTTAGAGCGCAAGTTAAAAGTAAATTGGCAGAGCTAGATATGACACAAATACAACTAGCGCAGCAACTTGGAATAGACAGAAAGTATCTTAATCAGATTATTACTGGACAAAGAAAGGGAGAAAAGCAAAGAGCTGCTATTATCAAGCTACTGAATATTAGAGATATCTAAAAGAAGTGGTAACCAAGAAAAACTCTTTAAGTGCCTACAATTTTTAAATAGTTAGAGTTGCTAAAAAGGAATATTTAACTTGTCACCGTCTATTATATAGGGATTATAAAACAAGGTAGGAATTTAAAAGGAGGTAATATTTAGAAAAGATAGTTTGTATGAAATAAAAAGAATATTTTGCTAATGTGGGGTCGAATGTTGTATAATAAACAAGATTGATAAAATTTATGGGAAATGGAGGGGAAATATGGAGAAAGGAAGAGAGGAAATAAAAGGAGGAATTACGATGAAAAGAACAAAGGCAGTTAAAAGAATTTTTGGTATACTCATTATGGCAGCAATGGCAGTTTTAATGACAGGAACAACCTTTGCAGCAAAAACAGATATAGCTATTTATATTAATAGCAATGTACAAGCCATTCCATCTGAAATGGGTGCTCCATTTATTGACAATCAAGCAAGAACGCAAGTTCCACTTAGATTTGTCAGTGAAAAACTTGGTCACACTATTAAATGGGATGCAAAGAAACAAGAGGTGTCTATCGATAATAACAAAGTTGTTGTTAAGATTGGAGATTTTAGTGTTAAGACGCCAAATGGTAATGTAACAATGGATACAGCCCCTGTTGTAATAAACGGAAGAACTTATGTTCCTATTCGTTTTATTGCAGAATGCTTAGGTCACAAAGTGGACTATAAGTATGCTGGCGGTGTAAACTGCATCCTTATTACAACTGTAGGAACACCTGGCGCTGTAGAAACTCCAGTTGTTGATGAAAATGTTAACCCTGAATACAAACCAGGCGATGCACCTACTTATACTCCAAGTCCAAGTGAATATGGTTATAATGAAACTACAAAACATTGGGTAGACTGGGATATTATTGGTTCAAACACAGAGAATACAACAGTTAGATCAACTGGAGGTACCTGGTTTGGAGATCTTGGATATCTTAACTCACTTGTTGGAAAGTATGGTTATGGACTTGCAGGAGACGGACAACTTACTATTGGTGGTAAAAATGCACACTTAGAAACTCAAACTGGTAACAGTTCTACCTACGTTGCAATTGGATACATCAGTGGACAAGAGTACCGTGAAGTTTGTGCTCGAGGCTGGGTGACTAAGAATAATACAAATCCTACTGAAGGCCAAGTTGTTCAACAAAACATATTGATTGAAAGCATTAAGTATTTTAGTGCTTCAACAAAAGATGGTGAAGCGATTGTTGCATATGTTGACAAATATATTAACAAGAGCCAATATCCTCCTTTTGGAAAAGATATGACGTTTGGCAGCACCAGTGTTCGTTTTAAAAAACGTGAAGCTGGGTGGGGATTCTATGTCATATTTAATGACGCTGGAAGCGGCCGTAAGTAAATATGATAAGTCCTTATGGACTTATCTTGAGTAACAAAAGACCTTGTAAATAAGGAAAGATACATTGTATTTTATGGCAATTCAAACTTTGAAGATACACACAAGGATACCCTTGATGTGTTCTCCACGTTTGAATTGAAGTTAGCGTTAAAGATTAGAAAAGGGGAGAAAGATATGAAAGAAGTTGTTATTGTATTATTTATATTCGGTGCTCTTGGAGTAGGGGTATTTAAGATAAGAAGAAATTTATATGATAAATATGGCTATGATTTAATGGGAGTTTTAAATAATATACTTGCTTTTGCAACTGCCTTTTTATTAGTAGGTGGAGTTTATGCAATGGAGGAATCAATCTTTATAGGAATTATGTGGATGTTAGGAGGAGTGGCTTGCTTAGGGGCACTTGCATATAGACATATTAAAAATACAAGTGTAGGTATAGGAACCCTATTTACAATAGCACATATTTTAGCAGTCGCGGGAATAGTAGTTGTATGGGTTGTACTGAAAGCATTAAGAAATGACGATCAAATAATATTCGGAAATAAAATGCATAATACATCAAACACCAGAAAAAAACCTGTGAAAAGAGGTATGACAGAGGCTGAGTACTATCAATCTCAGGGTATAGAAGATGAAATTGAGGCAATACATAGTGATGTACCAAGTTATGAAGGTACCAAAGCTCAAGAAGACTATGCAGCTTATGAAAAAGAGAATAAAGAAGCATACTACAATTAAAACAATAGAGAATAAGCCTAATCAATTACCGGATTAGGTTTATTTTTTTGTAATGATTTAAATAATACCTTATTCCATAATAAGTAAAAGTAGTGTTATATTATAGAGTCCTTTTATCTATAATACATAAATTTAAAACAAGGAAGGATTTATAAAAGGATAAAGGGAGGACTTTTTTTATGGAAAAAAACGTGAGGGAACGAGCAGAAAAATACGGAATCGAATCATTATTCGATATTGAAGCATTTAGTCTATTAACAGGAGTTAAAGAAGATTTATTAGGAGAATTTCATAGCATTAAAGAACTTAAGGAGGGATACCTAGGGCTTAACTTAAGTCGTCTGCAAAAACAGAAACTAGAGTCTTTCTTTGAACTTTCTAAAAGAGTAAGTGCGCAAATGGTTGGAGAAGTAACTAAGATAATAAGTCCATATGATGTCTACAAACTTGTTAAGTGGGATATGATAGATTTACAAAAAGAAGAGTTTAGAATTATTCTGCTTAATGCCAAATGTAAGGTTATTGCAACTAGAAAAGTGTCAGAGGGAAGTTTGACTGCTTCGATTGTTCATCCAAGAGAGGTATTCAAGGAGGCTATTTTACAGTCTGCTTATAGTCTAATAGCAGTACATAATCATCCGAGTGGAGACCCAATGCCTAGTAAAGAAGACATTAGTATCACCACAAGGCTTAAGCAAGTGGGGGATATGGTAGGAATACCACTTGTTGACCATGTAATTGTTGCGAAAGAAGGGTATAAATCTTTAAAAGAAGAGGGGCATATTTAATGGACAACTTAGATTTTGACCTTTTTATGGAGGAAATAGCACAGGAAGTTTTTAAAAGCAATTATTCAGAAATAGAGAATATGTACTTGAATATAGTTGGATAATATATAAATGGAACTGAGATAACTCAGTTCTTTTTTATTGATAGGCCTACTACTTAAGTGAACCAAAGACCATAAGTTGGTACTCAAGCCAAAAGGCATGGTGCGGAGCAATTTTTTCGAAGTATGAGAAAAAATAATGCTGATCCCGTAGGGTTTGGCGCATCTTAGCGACTGTAAGGAGGCTAAGACGAGAACTATCTTAGCCCAATGCAAGCGGAGTGAAGCATTTGGCTTAGATAGTCGAAGGAGTACCAACCATAGCAGGTGTGTTGTGAGGATTATATATATACTTTGATAATCATAAGGTGTAGAGGATTTTAATAGATGAAGTAAGTATGTCGGTAAATGTTTTGATAAAAATGACACGAGAGCAAAGCGTGTTTTTTTTATTAGAGTTATGTTAATGCATATTATGAGGGAGGAGGTGGTTTGAATGAGTAAAAGCGAAAAAATGAAGCTCAATTGGAACAATCAAACGTTGGTAAACGTAGGTAATTATTTGCACTATTCAGAGGGAAGGCTTGATAAAGAAGAATTGATAAAACAAGGAACAAAAACCTTATTTTATCAGCTTAAAAAAAGTGGTTATATAAAAGAAGTAGAAAATAGTAGAAATATGTTTAAAGCGACAGAAAAGTTTAAAAGACAGTATAGAAGTAACGTGAATTCAGGAGCGACATGGGGGGGAGCTGGTTCGAGTAATCATGCCTCGGGCATGGCACAAATAGTTAAGTTATTGCCAGAAAGAGTTGTTCGAGATCATTCCATTAAAACAGAAGAGGCTTTAAAAGAGGAATTAAGAGATTTTAAAGAAACGGAAATATTTAAAAATAGAGTAGAAGAACAGAAAGACAACTATACATTTTTTCGCGATAAAGCTGCCCGTGATTATGATGAAAAAATTATATCAAGAGCTGAGTATGAATTAAAGCTTGAGAGAGCTAGATTTTTAGAAAATGTACTTGCTGATGATAAAGGAGTTTCTGTGGTAGACATGGAGACAGTATTACATAAAGAAGAAGTAGCAGTACTAAGAGAAAAGCTAGAGGAAATGTCACAGTTAGCAAATAGTGAAAGAGAGAAAGGTTACTGGATAAGGGCGGTTAATGTACTGAAATTAGTAGAAAGCACAGTAGATGTAACGACTATTTCAATAGGGATAGAGGTTGTTACAAGTAATTACTCGGATGCGGACATACAAGCAAAAATGAATTATGCGACTCTGTGTGACAAAATTATTATTTTGGTGCCTGCAGCAGCATAATATTATATTTTATTAGAAAGTGTGTATTATACCATTAGTTTAAAAAAAGGAGGAGGCGTATCAATGCAAGCATTTTATAATATATATGAAAAACGAAAAAAGGAAGAAGAAAGGTTATTTCAAAAAGATATTTTTGAAGGAATCAGTTTTACAACCTTATCTAAAGAGAATAGAGTTTATTTGCAAGTAGTTTATATTTGCTATAATGTCCCTTGGAGAACGATTAAGCTTTTAATGATGCCGTTCTACGGTGAACATGGATTTGCAAAGGCTACAAGTAAACTTATTAAAGAGGGATGGCTGTATAAAGAAAAGATTGGAGGAGAAAATGTTCTAGCCCTTACGAGAAAGACTATGCAGGTAGTTCATCCTGAAATGTCAAATGTAGAGAAAGTATCTATTAAAGAAGGAAGTCTTGGATTTAATAAGGCTAGAAGTATGCTAATAGCATCGTATATTTTAGCACGATACAGACAATTTCTCATATTAAGCTTTAACAGTCTATCAAAAGAAGAAAGACATGAATATATTAAGAATCAGTATATTATTTACATACAGTATAGAAAGTTTGTTGAGCTAAACAGCAAAGAAAAAGAGAAATTTATTAAAGAATGGGGATTGACAGAACAAGAGAAGGAGTTATTGACGTTAGGCAAAGTACAAAGGATGAATGTAAAGGCTATTAAGCTTTTTGTCAACAAATATTCATTTTCTACCAATCAAGATTATTTAGATTTTCTAAAAGTATATAAAGAGAAACTTAATACAATAGAATGCTTTTATCTCCTACGAGATTTGAAATTAAATTACAAAAAAACATTTGATATGCTTCAAGTTCTAAATGAGATGCCGAGCAATTTTGTAGAAATAGGTTTCAAGGATAAATTTTTCAATTTATTTTTAAGCACCCATCTTAATGTACAGGTGTGTAAAGCAGAATGTGTTCATGAGAAATTAACAGGAGTTAAACAAATCATAGAAGGGTGTTTAAGAAGAAATTTGCAGCAGCTTAAAGAAGAGGTGGAAAATAAAAGTGCCATGCAAGAAAATCAAAAAACAGAAAGCGTATTAAATAGAAAATCAAGTTTAGAAGCTTGTCTTAAGAAAGTTAGTCAGCAGCTCGAAGAAGTATATAGAACAAAACTTCTTATAGTAAATGATGAACAAGGAAAAAAGCTTCAAGTTTCATTTGATAGGTTAAAGCAAAATGGTATCTTTATTAAAAACTTCAGATTAAAAGGAAGTGAGGCCTATATAGAATGGGTAATACTTGATAATGTATCAGATGGATTAAAGGGCAACCTAATAGCTCATAGAGTTTTTATGTTGGATAGCTTTATGAGTATTCTTTTCAAACTAGGAGCTCAAGTGACTTATTCAGTAAGAGTTGCAACTTATTCCTTAGAAAGAAAAGAACTGTTGAATAAGGAAGTGGTTCAAACTAAAAAGAAACTGCAAGGTTTTAAGGGGCAATTTGCCCTCTTAGAGATAGAAATATTTGAGCCAATACAAGATCTAGAAGCTAAGTATACATTTTGGCAAAATTTTATTACTATTTTATAAAAGTTTTTAGGAATATATTTTGAAGTATTATCTATAATGTGATATGACCAAAGGGGTTCCCTCCCCTAGGTCATCCATAAAACAGACTCATAAAGCAGGAAAGAATTTTATCAGGCTTTAAAGTATTAAAAGGTAAAAGATTTAAAAGTTAAAAGAACTTAACAAGGTAGAAGCTCATTCCGTAACTGGAAGTGAGCTTTTTTTTGTGAAATTACAAAAGTCCCTTGCTTTTGGTAAATCAAAATAAAGAAATTAAGGAATACGACACACTTTAGTTATTAAAAACACACCTTCTGCTTAACATATGAAAACTAAAAAATAGCGAAAGGGGTGTTGCTAAATGAGTAGCATTACACATCAAAAAATATTATTACAATCTTTAATTCAAGAGGATTTATTCACTTATTGCAAAAGAAAGGTAGGAGAAGAAGAGGCCAATATTCTAAAAGGTATTATGAGTGATGAGGTGAGGGTGTGGTTTGCAAGCAATGAAGTATGTTTTAGAAAAGAGAATAGAAGCGAATTAGATTTTGCCCAGGCACTTGTGCTGGATAAAATTGTTTTACATTGGTTAAAAGATTATTTTATAAGAGAACACAGGTTAGAACTCACTCTTAATGGATGCGACAGAATTAATACCTTAGTTAATCATAAGGTTACTTGTGACCCTGATTTTATAATAAAAAGCAAGGATATCTATATTGAAGAGATAACTTCTTATGATGGAATAGTAAGGGCAACAGGAGCATTACATCTAAGATATTCTAAAGGACAAACTTTAAAGAGGTTAGCTGAAGAGAAGAAAGTCTATATTATGGTTTTAGATGTTCCAACAAAGAGCTATACGTTAGTAGAAGTTAAGGTAGACACACCTATGTATTTGATAGAGAAAATTGAGAAATTTGGAGGAAAAAAGGGATTTGGGATGGACATTGGAGATAATGGTTATAAAAAACTTAAAAGCTCAGTTGAAATGAGATCTGCATCATGAGAGTAGAAAAGATGCTTGAAAAATTGATAGGGCTTTCTTTAAATGAAAAGTTTGTAGAACAAATTTATATAATCTACGAAGAATCATTATGCAGTATTCATACCTCTTGGTGCATGGAGACATTCAAAAAAGAAGATGGCTGCCATTACATATATGGAGATAATATCGATAGTCCCATTATTGGAATTATGATTAAGAATGGTCAAGTTGTGAAAGCATGGGAATATACAGAATGTCTTTAGATTCTTTGAGCCAAAATAGCATAGCCATCCGCAGGGGTCCTTTTACAAGTGAATGAGTCAATGCTAAAATAACCACATAGAGAAGGCGACGGGAACAGAATGTCTTTGAGTTCCCGTCGCCTTCTCTCATTTTAATGGAGCATTTACGAAAAGCTTGTCAAAGGTGGCGGAGAATAGTCGAAAAATTTAACTTAGAGAGAAAATAAAGTTGAATTAGTGTGTTTTTACTTTTATAATAGACTTATAAGCTTGAAAATATTGTAAAGAATTGATTTAAAGAATATAGAGACAGATTAACAAATAATTTCATATAAAGAAGGGATGTTGGCGCTTAAATGAGAGATACTTGGATTGTTACAGAATTACATCAAAATATTATGGATTTGGCTATATTAAGAGGATATGATTTGAATTGGGAAGACTTTCATTGGCTATCAGACAAACAACTAAAAGAATTAGAAAAATGGTTAACGAAAGATATGAGTATTGATATACCTGCATATCCTGATACTGATATTTTAGATATCTACCTTCTGACTAAGATGAAAAAAAATCCATCACTTGTTTCTGATCTAACTCCTTATATAGAGAAAAAATTTGGTTTTTATGAAAAAATACGTATACTAAGAGGATTAGAGGATAAGCTTGATATTGCGCTGTATGCCGATCCCAAATATAACTCTTTTCAAATGAGTGAGATTATATATGGATTAAAAGGAGGTATAGATGTAACTTGCTATACAGACCCCTTACTACATCCCGGTGAAATGAGTGATATAGAATACCAACTTCGTGAACAGAAGAGAAAACAAGAAGAGAAAGAAAAGCATATTTTAAGCGCTAAGGATAAGAAGTTAATTAATGAAATCAAAGATGAAGAAATATCGGACATTTTAAAAGCGAAGGGTTTGGATATGAGTGAATTTAAAAAGTCACAGATAAAGCAGTTAAAATATGGCCTAGTTGATTCATTAGATATTTCTTTATATGCAGATACTAAGTTCAATGACAAACAGATGAATCAAATAAGATTGGGGGTAGCCAGTAATTTAGATGTATCTCGATATGCTGACAGTAGATATAATTCTTCTCAAATGTATCAGATAAGAGAAGGCTTAAATGAGGATCTAGATATAAGCTTTTATTCAGACTATCAATTTAAGTGGGAGGAAATGGAAGAAATAAGAGAAGGTTTACAAGAAAAATTAGATGTGAGTACATATGCATTACTGGAGCTTAATTGTATGCAAATGCATCAAATCAGATTAGGACTAAAAGCGGGGCTTGATGTTTCTAAGTTTAACTCTTCAAAATATAATTGCAAGCAAATGTATCAAATCAGATTAGGAGTATCAGATAAAGTGGATATTAATATATTTGCAGACCCAAAATTTAGCAGCTCACAAATGGAACAGATTAGACTTGGATTAAGAGCAAACTTAGATGTTTCTTGTTATGCAGATGAGACATTTGAAGCGGGTCAAATGGAGCTAATAAGACAAGGTTTAAAAGAAAATTTAGATGTTCACTATTATTCATCACCAAAGTTTAATGAGTATCAGATGAAGCAAATTATGCAAGGGTTAAAAAAGGGGCTGGATATTACTTATTATGCTGATGATAATTTTGATATTAAGCAGATGAAAGAAATATATAAGGGACTAGAGAAGGGGTTAGATGTATCGTCATATGCCGATGTGAAATATACAGCTAAAGAAATGGAAAAGGCTAGGAAAGCTCTGCTTAAGTAGAACATATCCATAAATAAGTTTTGAAATTATTAATAAGTAGTTGTTAGGTAGCTTTAATGTCAAAAGAAGAAAGGAAAAAGAATGTTTTACAACTTTTTATTTATGGTATTGAGTATAATTATATTCATAGGCTCGCTTTGCATTATAAGAGATTTAGTTTATACAATGATTAAAAGATTAAGTGATTTTATAAAAAAGGCTTTAGATGTACTTGAGCATATAATATGTAAGTTGAAAGAAAAAATAATACAGAGAAGTAGACAAAAAAGGAAACAAAAGACAAAGGGAATAAATATTGGCCTTATATTAAACAAATTGAGATGTACTTTTAGTAAAATTAGATCATCAAATAGAAAGTTATTGAATATCGTTGCTGTATCCATTTGGTTACTTGCAGCTTTAATAGTAACACAGAAGGTTACTCTACTTAGTGAAAGCTTTATAATTAGGATAACAATAGTATTATTTTTAGTTGTTATAGTAGGAGCTATGGTGTTTTTATTATATATGATGAAAAGTACACACATGGCAGATAAGTTTATAGGCGTTTTTATTTTTGCTTATATAATTTTAATTATCTCATTACTATTCGTGCAACAAGGAAGTAAAATATCTGAAAGAAATGAAGCGCAGTTTATTTCAATCATAGTATTATTGTTGGTGGTAGTAGCAGTTTTTTATTACGGTGTGACTATATATATTAATAAGTGGGTAGGGATTGGCCTTATTTTAGCAGTATATACATTAATTTTACTAATAGGTAGTATTGGTTTTGGCTCTTATTATTTTAATATATATAAAGAAAGTTATATATTAGAAGCCAGTATGATAAATGAGAACAATAATGGCTGGTTAGAAATAGTTATATTTTTTAAAATTGGGATAAGATACTTTTTTGAATTTCCTAGCAGTACACAGCTTGGGAAAATATCCCTTTTGCATTTTGTTATAGGTAAAATAGGTGATTTGATATTTTTAGGATATATTGTTTCTCGGATAATGGATATGAATATAGTAAGAAGTACAACGAAGATAAAGGGTGATTAAGAGTGGCAACAATTGAAGATATGTTTAAATTACAGCGGTCGTTAGAAAAAATGAATAAAGCTATATCTATTATCCCTAATACTTCTTATTTTGAGAATATGGGGGATACAATGGCTTTCGTTAATAACAACAGGAAAAGCATACTGGATATATTAAATGGGAGTTCAGCTGTTTTAGCAATGATGCCTGTTGTAAATCAAATGCAACAGTTATCGGAAAGAACGAATGTTCTGCAAAAGGTATGGGGTAATTTGCAAAGCATAGGTGCATTAGATTTAAGTATAAATACTCAATCACTTTTCTTAAACAATCAATTGATGAGCATTGCTTCTAGAATAGTAGAAGCATCAGCCTATTCTAGACAGTTTTTTCCAGCACAACAGTTATTTGATATATATGTAGAAGAAGAAAAATTAGACGAAGAAGTTGTTCAAGAATTAAAAGATGACAAACAGCTTCACTATATTATAGATACTTTAGAAAATAGACAGTGCACAATGGAGGAACAGTTTGAATTTATATGTGATCAAATACAAGTATTAAATAATAAAGCTGATAATATTGAAGAAAAAGTGAAGGAAAAATCTAAAAACCGTTATATTGCGTTGTTTATTGCACTTTTGATATTTGTATTAGGCCAAATTGGAGGCATTGTAATAGATGAGGCAATAGGAGCACCTGTTAGGAGAGGCATTCAAGAATTAAAAAGAAACTTTTCGCGAATTATACAAGAAAGCAATCTAAACACCGATATGAAAGAATTAAGGCAGCTTAGGTTTATAAATAAGCCTATGGTTAATATTAGGAACGGGCACAGAATGAAATCCAAAGTAATAGAAAAGAAATATCTAGGGCAAGTAGTAGTTAAGATAGGTAAATATAGAAGGTGGTCACAGGTTCTTTTTTATGACCTAGAAAAAAATACAACAATAGGATGGGTGCAGACACATTATCTTGAGCCAGTTGAAAAACAATAAATAAGATAGGATTTGCATAAATAATAAGTTTAAAAAGGTAAATTATATATAGGAAAATCCCCCTAGCAATTAAATCTAGGGGGCTCCAGAAGCTATACCTAAAAGGTCATACGGCTTCGTTAAAAAATATATAGGTACCCACTGTAAAACATGGGACTTAATCATATTATTCACATAAACGAATTATTACATTCATTTATATTATTATTATATGAAGTATTAGTAAAAATGTCAACTAAATCTCAAAAACCCTTTTAAGCTTCTGCTTAATAAATTTAAGATCGTCAGGAGAAATGGTTCCGATACTGCCTTTCGCAAAATCTAATCGAGCTTTACTCACTATACGAATTTCTTCACATTGCACAAGTGAATCTTTATCTAAAAATGAATATGTATTTTGATTAGAAGGGATAGTCCTATTAGGGAAAATCATCTTGTTTACATCAGAAGTGCTGCTATATAAAAGATACCATGAATCCTGAGCTGGTAGATTCTTAGAATTTAACTTGTTATTAGTATCGGTAATGCATGCAGCAATAACCTTGCCCGTTCTATTAATTTTATTATTAGATATGATGATAACGGGTCGGCATTTATTTTTTTCTTCGCCTATATTATATCCTAAGTCACAGTACCAAACTTCACCGTGATTAACTTGAGCATTTTTTATTTTATTATGGGAGGCAGATTTATGATATTTAAACTTAGAACTTAGCCATATTCCCATATTAAAAAAATCATCGTTTATCGGCATTACATTAACTCCTTTAGCAGTATACGACATAAATATATTATAAGGTTAATGCTAATAAAAGTAAATAACATACAAGGTATGTAATTTTGTGTTAAATTAAATGTTTTAAATTATATAAGAAAATTTAGGAGAAAGATATAAAGAATATAAGTATGGATCAGACTATATGAAATTAAATGTTCAAGCAAATAAAATGTAAAAAATAAACCTTTCTATAAAAAATAGTCGTTAGAAAGGTGCTATAGCAGACTTAAACAATTATATAAAGATGAAGTGTAAGGAAGCAGAGATATTATCATTAATTCTAATTATGAAATATATTTACCAAATAAATATAGGGATTGATGGCATTTATCGACTAATGATATCGCTGAGGAAATCTTAAAATGTTCTTGATTAATATTAAAAGCAATATATCTATAGAGATGAGAAAACTAGTTGTTTTCTAAGATTTTATATAAATAATTAGAAGAAGTAGTAATTAAATCTTCAAAATTTATTTTTGGAAATCATTTTCATGTACATAACATATTCTTTCTTTAGTCTTCTTTGATTTTTTTATATTTTAAGGAAGTAAAAAAAATAATAGGTTTGTCGATTTAAAAGATATAATTTGGATATAAATTGTATAAAATTTAGATTATAAAATATGATTCGAAATAAATTGACGATTACTATCTACAATGATAATATAAAATGAGTGTTAATATACAAATTAAGTTGAAGTTATAGGGGGAAAGCTTATGACGGAAAAACAACAGTTATACGATTTATATAAATTATATGGTTTGGATAAAGCGGAAGAGACAGAGGATCAAGCAATTTTTACATATTCCAATGGTTATTTCAATAATGCTGAGATTGTCCAGTTTGGAAATGATGATAGTAATATAGAAGATTTGAAAGTTAATTATCAAAGAACCGGTTATGCTGTAAGAGTAATAGTATTTAATTCTATAAATGAAGTACATTCTCATTTATTTTCAGGTTTTTTTACAGTTTCACAAACAAATCAAAGATTGCAAATGGATTATGGTGATTTCTGTAAATTACAATCTGATAAATTATACAATGTCCGATCTGAAAAAATACCTAATGCAAAATATGAGTATGTAGAACCTAGTTATATTTGGGGAAATGAGTTAAGAAAAGGTGAGTTAATAGAAAATATAGAAAAGCAATTATTTGAAGATGGTCCACAGTTAATAATTCTTGAGGCGGCAGCAGGATTTGGCAAAACGTGTGCATCATATGAATTAATAAATAGGATTTCATCTAATAATAATAAGATAGCACCTATGTTTATGGAGCTTTCAAAAAATAGAAAGGCAACATTGTTTAGGTATGTATTGTTAGATGAAATAGATAAAAAATTTCCATCTTTATCATCTACTTTAGTTATGCACGAGATAAAACAAGGAAATATCGCATTGATAATAGATGGATTTGATGAGCTTATTAGTAGATCAAATAGACTATTTGATACTAATAATCTAGATGATGAAGATGCTCAAACTATGTTAGATACGATTGCAGAGATTTTTGATGAACAAGCAAATGCTAAAATAGTATTAACTTCCAGAAAGAGTTCTATGTTCACAGGTGAAATATTTAAAAATTGGACAGAGGACAAATTAAAAAATTGTAATGTTAACAGAGTGGCCATACAAGAACCTACAGTTGAAGATTGGCTTGGATACATAAAAACAGATATTTTAAAAGAAAAAAATATTCCTGTAGATAGCATAAAAAATCCTATTCTATTAGCGTTTTTGAAAAATATGAGTGATGATGATTTTTGTGAAAAGTGCAGTGATATAGAAAAAGTTATCAAATATTACTTTGATTCACTTCTTGAAAGAGAAAGAGAAAGACAGTCATTACGTTTAGAAATAACTGAACAATATGATATTATGGTTAAACTAGCACAGAATATGTTAGAATTTGATATTTCTTCAGATGAGATATCTTTTATTAAAGAACTATTAATTGATATTAATAAGAGTAAATTTAAAGAATATAGGGAGCGTTATTTTTATGTAGAAGAACGGCCATCAGAAGAAGAGTTTGCAGCAAAACTTTCTGGACATGCATTACTAAATAGAATATCACCTAATAAAAATAAAATAGGATTTATTAATGATTTTGTTTTTGGAATATTAATTTCAGACACTATTAGAGAAAACTTAATGAATATTGATAACATTTCTAATAGACATTTAGATATTGCATGTACATCAGCAGCTGTAAGAAGTGAATTAGTAAGAAATGACTTATATAACAAAATTAAAGATATATTTAAAAATCTTAATTATGAGGAACAGTTAAATATTGATATAAAATTACAGAAAAAATTAAAGCAAAATTATACAGGTCATTATTTTGAGAACATGAGCTTTGGTTCAGAAATTAATTTTGATGGTGAGTTTTGGTTTCAAGAATGTATCTTTAAAAGATGTACCTTTAATGCATGTAGAATAAGCACTAGCAGTTTTAGAGAGTGTAATTTCTATGAATGTATATTCTACAACTTAAGTGTAGATGGTGATGCTAGGGAGGATTGTAGATTAAATTTTGCTGGATGCTACGGGCATGAAGAACTTCAAGAATTGTCTAAGTTTCAACCTTCTAATGTGCCAGAAAAAAGAAACTATAAAAAATATATTCTAGAGCAGTTTTGGAGTAGTGGAAGATATGCTAAAGGTAAAGTCCATCAGCAGGTTGTTTTAAAAGAAATAGTCCATGAAGAAAAAGGATTATTTGAAGATGCTATTGAAGAATTAAAAAAAGAAGATATTATATCAAAAGATGGACAGTTTTGGGTTATTAATAAAGAAAAAATGAAAGAAGTTAGAGAAAAGTTGGGGAAATAAAACATGGAAAATATGGTAAAACAAATTGACAGTATTCAAATGTCTGCTTTTAGAGATTTAGAAAATGAGATTAAAAAGTATTTAGATAAATGTGGTTTATTTTATAAAATATTTAGTCGTGTAAAAAAAGGTGATTCTGCAAGACTAAAAATAGAAAATAGACTCCAACAAGGAAAGATTGATTACAAATTACAAGATATTGTAGGATTTAGGTTAGCGTTATATTTTAAAGAAGACATTGATTTATGTGTTAACATTATAGAGAGGCATTTTGAAGTGGTGGATATAGCTAGAGATGAAGAAAAAATAGATAAATTTAGCCCTATTCGTATAAATTATGTATGTAAGATACCTGATAGTTATAGCAGAAACATAGAGGGATTATGTAATAGATATCCTATAGATAAAACTTTTGAAATTCAATTACGAACAATATTTTCCGAAGGATGGCATGAAATAGAACATGATTTTAGATACAAGTGTAAGGAGGACTGGGAGAATTATCACGAACTATCACGAACTTTAAATGGTGTATTAGCAACACTAGAAAATTGTGACTGGGCAATAGCTAGTTTATTTAATGATTTAGCGTATCTTCATTATAAAAATGGAGAGTGGATTCCAATGCTAAAAAATAAACTCAGGATTAGGATACAGGATGATAATATTGATGCTGATATATTAGATATGTTCAAAAAAGATTCTAATTTAGCAAAATCTTTTTTTAGAGTAGAAAGATATGAATTACTACTAATGCTATCTAGCCTAGAAAATAAAGTACCTTTATCCTGTAATAATATTATATACCTAATTAATATACTCCAAATACATAATGAAGATATTACTGATAAAGTGCCAGATAATATTAAAGGCTGGGTATATAATTATATGAACAATTAATTTAAACTAAACCATGTGCGGAGATAATAAAAACTACTAGAGTAAGTTTTAAAGATAATGACTGTTAACTATTTATATTTCTATTTTTATAGATAATTTTAAATGATTATTTAACAAGAGTTTATCTATAACCTAATATGATTTACAAAAAGTAGAAAATTAATATTGGGGTAGTAGGTGATTAAAAAGAAATAGTATATAGTGGTATGGATAAAGTGTGGTTATGAAGTAGGTAGCCTCACCTCCATTTTAAAATCCTCGAACTATTCAGATGATGAATAGTTCGAGGATTTTGGAGTTTTAAAAGAATTTACAGAAAAAGTAAGTACTAGATAAAAATGACTAATCCTTGAACAGTAGAGTAATTATTGTTCAAGGATTTTTGTAATAAAATTAGGAGGTAATATCTTGTTAAATATACTTGTTGAAGGAAATATGGATAAAGAAATAATATACAGTATTTTTCTAGCAGCACAAATACCAGTTAATAAGCTGAAAATAGTATCACTTGGAGGTAAGAATGCTATAAAAAGATATATTCGCGAAAACGGAGCGGAAAATAGTCTAGTTTTAATTGATTCTGATAAGATCAATATTCCAGATTCAAAACTAGAGGCAATGAAACAATTAGATATTCCTTCAGGTGTAGAAGTTTTTTGTGCTATTCCTACAATAGAAGCATGGATTTTTGCAGATAAGGACTTATTATTAAAGGAAACTACTAAAATCAGAGGTAAAGAAAGTATCAAAATAAATAACACACTTGAAAGAATATTTATGACAGATGAGATACCATACCCAAAACAGTTATTAGCAACAATGATTTTTAAGAAAAGTAAAGATATAGATTATAGATTTTTAGAAAGTATGGATATAGAAAAAGCATGTTTGCGGAGTAATTCGCTTAGAGTATTTTTAAAAGGTGTTTCAACTGCATTGGGAATAGATACAGACAAGCATGATGAGTTTTTATCAAGAAATATAAGTACTGATATATTTTCAAACTTAATTAAAGAAATTATGCCCAGCGATACAATAGTGTATAAAGCTCTAGATGGTACAAAATTTTCCGCACTTGACATGATCCCTATGTGTTAGACTAGTTGTCGTATAGAGGTATTCTATTTTATAATAAGGATAAATACCTAAAGGAGACGATAAACTATGTATTCCAATCATCCATATACAGATAAAGAAAAATTAGAGCTTATAAAAAGAAGCCTA
>CAKZUB010000053.1 GCA_937921505.1 uncultured Clostridia bacterium
ATAAGCTAAAAATAAGATTTTGAATGTAGATTTTAGTGATTTAACAGGGAAGAAAAGGATTGAATCCCCATAGATCATCGCAGACTCTTCGTTCAACACAATTGTATCCGAAATTGAGCATATAAAGAGTAGCTAGAGGCCCAGATTGTGTGCTCAACTCCGGATACAATCCTAAACGTTAGCTGAAAGGCAGGGGAGCAGAGTGCAAGTTTAAAGTTTTTTGTTTTTTAAACATAGTTTTGATTTGCGTTAGGAACTTAAGATTATTTATATACTGCGGGGGAGCATCATGAATAAAAAAATAATTATTATTCTTTCTATTTGTTGTATCTTTTTAATTGCAATAATTAGTAGATACTATTCTGTAGATAGAACAGCGATATATAAAGGCAATATATTAGAGTGGAAAGGCGTAACTTATATTGAAACGAGCGGAAATTATAGCGAAGGGAATACAATAGCAAAAACTAAAGAGGGAAGTTGGGATATAAATGAAGTAAAGGAAGATAAGACGCATACTTTCATAGTAATTAGATCATTTTTAGACCAATATTTATTTGTAAGAGAAGACTATAAAATACCAAAAAGCGGAAACGTTACATCAGTATTTATTCAACATACAAGAATTAACAATGAAGATTTTTGCCGCGCTGTGGAAAAAATTATGGTTGAAGATGGCGAGAAATTTATTATAGAAACTGATAATATTTATAGTAAAGCAAGTGAAATATGTCTAAGTTATGAAAATTGCCCTGTAGAAACAAAATATGCAGGATTTATTGGATTTATTAATAACAATTGGGTGTATGTTGAACCTATTAATACATGGATAAGAAATGAGGATGGATCTCCTAAAAAATATGCTGTTAATTGTAAAATAATTAATAAGGATTATCTTCAAATTATTGAATCACATATACGAACAAAATAAGCATAAGCAAAAGTTGTTTTACTTCTCAATGTTTATATTATCTGCACCGGAAGAGGTTTTTGGGTGGTACAAGTTTTAAGTATAGTGAGATGCCCTTCAGCTAACTTTTAGGGATATATCTGATAACACACAAAAAAATAACCTTATCCGAAGACAGGGTGTGTTATCTGAGATATCTTGTTGAACGAAGTCGCGGACCTAGGGAAAAGTATGTTAGCAAACCAGTTGAAAAAACCTTAAAAACTTCTAGATATTATGAACTTATAGGGTAAAATAGTAGAAAGATGTAAAAGTGAACATAGCATCCCCTTCCCCAACAAAGGGGCAATTAAAAATAGATATCAAATTAATAGATCACCTAGTTGGTATTAACTTCATGATTGTAAACAAAGTACCTCCCACATTCAGGACAGCAAAGTTTTTCTTTACCAATGAGCTTCACTAAAAGCTCAAATTTATCAAGTACCGGCAGTATTGCAATAATAATACCACGCTGCTTAGCAATGAGCTTTCGGCAAAGAACTACCTTAGCAGATCGGAATCGATTGGTTAAAAAGCCATAATGACGGATTTTAACAAACTTGTGAGGAAGAACATGGAGTAAGAATCTCCGCATAAATTCATCTGTTGTAAGGGTCATGATTTTTTTGGTACCACCATCGGTATTGTCGTGGTATGAAAAAGAAACATGAGTAGGTGTAACAGTTTTAATTCTAAAATCAGAAATAGCCGTGCGATGTGTATAGCGACCTAAATACTTAATAACGTGATCCGCACATTTAAAGACAGCTTTAGAAAAGACAATCCAGTCTTTAGCATATAAAGAGTCAAGAAAAGACTGAAACGTATCAGGGTCAAGAAGAGAGTTTTGATTACCTAGAAGATATAAATCCCCGGATGAATAAAGCCTCTTAAGCCCTTCAAGAAATTTGCCTTTAAAAACAGCAGAAAGCACCTTTACATGAAGAAAGAACTTCTTCTTAAAGGATTTAAAATGCGAGTGATTACTAGATAACCCACCACCAACAATAATGCAGTGAAGATGTGGATGAAACATAAGCGTCTGAGTCCAAGTATGAAGAACCAAAGTAAAGCCAGGAATAGTATTAAGCTTCTCCTTAGATAAATCAAGAAGGGTTTTAGATGCTGCATCATACATAAGCTGATAAAGCAATTCTTGATTAAAGAAAATCAGCTGGCGTACAGAATCAGGAACCGTAAAAACTAAGTGGAAATAATGAGATGGTAGTAAGGACGCTTGTTGCTTTTGCACCCAAAGTTCTTTAGAAAAACCACCGCAAGCCAGGCAGTGCCTATTGGAACAGGAATTAGAAACAATTTTTGAATGACCACATTCACAGGATAGGGTGTGAGAACCAAGATTAGAAGTACGACAAGAAGTAATTGCATTAATAGCTTTAACTTGTTGAAAGCTCGTATGATGATTGGCTATGTGGGTCATTGCATGTGAGGATACAATGGATTGAATCTTACTCAAAATCAGCCACCTCCAAATCAAAAGGACTTGAAACCGAGAGAACTTTTGACGGAGTAAGATGGAGATAAACCATCGTCGTTTGAATATTTTTGTGACCCAACAAGGTTTTGATGGTAAATAAATCAGTGCCTTGTATAAGTAAATAAGTCGCAAAGGAATGTCTAAGGGTATGAATCGTTACAGATTTTAATATACCAGCTTTAAGGGTGGATTCCTTAAAGGTCACCTGAGCAGTCCTTGATGAAAGATGCATGGACTGGTCAGGATAGCTTGGAAATAACCAGTCCGTCGGACGATATACTTTAAAATAGTGGCGAAGGTATAAAAGAGTTTTATGTGATAATAAAGTATAACGATCTTTATCACCTTTGCCAGATCTAACATGGATTTGCATGTTAGAAGAATCAATGTCAGAGACTTTAAGATTGACAACTTCACTCACTCTAAGACCAGCAGAATAAGCTGTCATTAAGATGGCTTTGTGTTTTACATTGGTAGTAGCATCTAAAATGGCAGCAACTTCAGAAGGTGATAAAACAGGTGGAAGTTTTTTAGAGTTTTTAACACGAGGAACGTTTTGAATATCAAGGGGACGTTTTAAAACATGCGTAAAAAAGAGTTGAGTAGCTGAGTAAACACTATTGACATAGGATGTTGAGACTTTGCTAGAGACAAGCGCATGAAGAAAATAACGAAGATCATCTTCATTAATCTCAGATACAGATTTATTGGTATGACTAAGGAAACGTTGAAGATATTTGGAATAAGAGCTGATTGTCCGAGGGCTATAACCTCTAAGTTCTAATTCCATGACTAGCTGAGAAACATAAGACTGATACATAAAAAAACTCCTTTCAAAACTAAAAATAGTAACATCTTAGTTTACATGAAAGGATAGTTATATAGAAACAAGGCAATGAAAGAGATTTAAAAAAGCCGTCGCGCTAGCGATTTAGTTCAATAAGCTGATTCCAGTGCGCTGCGCACACCCTCTCATACTTCGAGGACGTCTGGAATCACAGACGTTATGTGACATTGCACACTAGTTTTTGAAAAGAAGATTACTGATAAACAATTAAGATATATATGCTGGGATTTCATATTTCAGTCAGTGAAGAAAGGGAATAAAGTGAAACTTGGAGAAGTTGGATTATTGACAAATGATGTTGTGAAATTAGCTGATTTTTATAAAGCATTATTAGGTGTTAACAATGACAGTAATGATAATGTCCATCAAGCGATAATTTCTGAAGAAACAATGTTAACAGTATATAATGATGGAACAAAAAAGAATAATTTAAATCAAAATATCTGTATTGCTTTTACTGTAGATGATGTTGATGCAGAATATAAAAAGTTGATTAACCTTGGAGTAGAAATTATTGATGAACCTAAAACACGTCCATGGGGTGCTAGGAATATGAGTTTTTATGACCCGGATAGAAATATTGTGTATTTAAGGAGTTTCTCAAAAATATAACATTTGAACATGATTTTATTTATATTATAGGAGGTGAAAGAATATGTTAAAGAAGGAAAAATGCATAGAAAGATACTTTAATATGTGGCTCAGTAAAGATGGTTCAAGTCTCAATGAGATATTTGATAAAAATATTATATATAGTGAGTGCTATGGCCCTGAGTATAGAGGAATAGAGCAGATAGTAAAATGGTTTGATGATTGGAATAAACGTGGGACCGTTATAAAATGGGATATAAAGCAATTTATACATCAAGCAAATCAAACTGTTGTAGAATGGTATTTTGAATGTAAATTTGATGGAGAAGTCTCTGGGGTTGATGGAGTATCTATTATTGGATTTAATGCTGATGGAAAAATTACAGATATAAAAGAGTTTCAATCGCAAGCAGACCATGAGTTTCCTTATAGCTGAGTATAGACATATTATTATAGCTATTGGTAACTTCCGTGTACAAACATCACATAACAAGCTGATTCCAGTACGCTGCGCACACCCTCTCATACTTCGAGGGCGTCTAGAATTACAGACGTTAGTACGCCAAGCAAAGCTTGGTACTTTTGACAGGGTGCAAGTCCTTGTTGGGTAAGGGCTAGCCACCCACCCATATCGCGTGTTGCGCCGTTATTGGTGACAATAACGGTGAAGTGTACACAGAGAACTATATAGGCCATAGGGGAGACCGTAATCCCTGAAGCACATTCAGCCCCGTAAACGCTAAAATGCAGATGACGACGTGTTTAACGTCACGGAAGTCAAAACAAAGGAATCGTAATAGGCAAGATTCTGGAGGGTCTGTCGGGGTCCAAGACCGTGGCATGTATAGAGAAAAGTATCA
>CAKZUB010000054.1 GCA_937921505.1 uncultured Clostridia bacterium
GTGCGTAGCATCCTTGATAAGATTTGTGTTTTCAAGTACTCTTTTAAAAGAGGTAAAGATAAAAGACTACAGTAAAAGCACCAGAAAAACTGGTGCTAATGTTTAAACTATTTGAGGACATTTTCAAAAATGGTTGACATACTTCTGATAAATAACAGCTCTAAATTCTCAAATAATTTCATTATTTTTATTATTATTCTACAACTTTCTCTATATGACTTAGTTTTCACACTTAAAAGGTTGCCTTCTTCCAATGAGAAGACAACCTTTTAAAGATACATGTGTAATGTGTAACAACAGGTGAAATGTTTCTTATAATAACAGCGCTACTATATGATGCAGATTTCCTACTGCTAAAATATCTAATAAGGCAATTATACTACTTCCAACTATCATAGGAATAATCCTAAAAACACTCTCCCCTTGTATATGTGCCCCTTTGGAGGTATTTTTTCTTAAACTTGATATGGCTAAGTACATTGCTACAGCAAGCATTATAATGGCTTGAAGTCCATAGGCGAATACAGCAACCATCAGGCCTTTCAAACCATAAATTAAAATAATACATGTAGTTGTAAAGGCATAGGAGAATACCATTATAAAAAAGGCTCCAATACTTAGAGGCAGCGTAAGACTAAAAAACCCAAATAACCAAATCACCACTAGCTGCTTAAAATAACCATATATACTTCCCAAAACTTTTTCTACTTGAAAGGATATTTTGGCATCCAGCAAAATATAATTATTAAGCATAAGAAAAACTGTACTGTCTCTATCTTTAATGTAAAGCGCATAAATGCTCCCACTGATTACTGCTAAAACAAATACTACTATAACAATCATATCACTTGTTAAACTGTTCATAAGTCTTGTACCATGTTTTCTATTCATCTTATATCCTCCATAAGAATTAAGCTCCCTAACTCAAATTTATGATACAAGCTTTTATTTTAGAACTATTTATTCAAGAAGTGGTAGGCACTAAAAATACCTACAATTGCTACATCTAATATTTTGCCTTTATCCACTATTTCTCTATGAATGAGCTTCATAATTTATCTCCTATTATCTTTCTATGCCTCTTTGTTCATTTGATTAGCCTTGTGATAGCATGCACTCATACCTTTAATAACACTATTTCTAAAACCTGACTCTTCAAGAGCCATAACAGCTTGTATTGTAGTTCCTCCCGGCGAAGTTACAGCATCCTTAAGTTCACCAGGATGCTTTTTAGTGCTCAATACCATCTCACATGCTCCTTTTAGCGCTGAAGCGGACATTTCATAAGCCATGCTTCTTGGCATGCCAAAACTTACAGCTGCATCAGCCATCGCTTCAATAAATATATAGGCATATGCCGGTGAACTTCCTGTAGTTGCAACCACTGCTGCCATTAACTTTTCCTCAACATAAATTGTTTTTCCAAAGCTATTAAATAATTCTAGGAATCTATTAATCTCATTTTCTGTGAGCACCTCTACTTGATGAGTATACGCTGTCACCCCCGCTCCTATAAGCGCTGGGGTATTAGGCATCGTCCGTATTATCTTTGTGTGTTTTCCTAAGAGCTTTTTCATCATAGTAATGCTATGTGCTGGTGATACTGTAATAATAACTTGTTCTGGCTTTAAATAATCTCTTATTTGAGCACAAATCACTTCATAGTATTGAGGCTTAATGGATAAAACAATATATTTACTTCTTTTAATAAGGTTTTCTAAATTTTCTTCTATAATAATATGCTTATGATGCAAAAACTTTTGATAAGCTTCTTTATTGACATCATATATCGTAATAGGTTCTAGTTCATTTTCACGCTCAGCAATGGCTTTTACCATCGCTCCGCCCATATTTCCTATCCCAATAAATCCTATAGTATTCATACTGTCACTTCCTTCTTATTCATTTGATATTTTTTATTATATCATATTTACACCCGTTGCATATCATAAGCTTCGCCCCGGATACTGCCACAGATAAAAAATCTAAAGTAGCTTTCTTTCAATATTTATACTCGGGTTAATCTTCTAATATCATTATCCACTCGCATATGTTATAATAATAATGTAGGTATCACAATAAAAAGGAGGATAATCTATGTGGATTTTATGGCTTATAGTAGGAATTATTTTTAGTGTCTCCGAAATACTCTATAGTGGATTTTTCTTGATTTGGTTTGCAATAGGGGCTTTCCTCACTATTATAGTTTCTTTCTTTACTGAAAATATTCTGTATCAAGGTATTTGGTTTTTAGCTATTTCTATTATATTACTCCTAACTCTCACTAAATATTTTGCTAAAAAGTTTGCATCTGGCCATACATTTCCAACAAATATTGATGGATTGATTGGAAAAATAGGTATTGTTACGCAAATCATCGGAAAAGATAACTTTGACAGTGGATTTGTAAAACTTGATGGTGAAATATGGACTGCTATCTCCAAAGATGGCACTACTATTGAAAAAGGTTCTATGGTGCAAGTTCATGAGATTAAGGGCGTACGCCTAATCGTATCAGAAGTGAAAAATTAAGGAGGTCTATTAAATGTTTGGAAATTTAGTTGTTATTATTGTTTTGATTTTTATACTTATTGTCAGCTTTAGCTCTATTAAAATCATTAGACAATCAAGTGTCGGTATCGTGTTAAGACTTGGTAAATTCAGCCGCAAAGCTGAAACAGGTATTAATTTTATTGTTCCTTTTATTGATAGTATTTATAAAATGGTTGACCTAAGAGAAGTTGTAATGGATTTTCCTCCACAACCTGTTATTACTCGTGATAATGTAACGATGCAAATTGATACCGTTGTTTATTATAGAGTAACAGACCCTGTCTACTATATCTTTGAAATTGCAAATCCCATAAGCGCTATAGAAAACTTGACAGCTACAACCCTTCGTAACATTATCGGTGAGTTGGATCTAGATGAGACACTTACTTCACGAGATGTCATCAATACAAAACTAAGGGCTATTTTAGATGAAGCTACTGATAAATGGGGAATTAGAGTAAATAGAGTAGAACTTAAAAATATTCTTCCTCCAAAAGATATCCAAGAAGCGATGGAAAAGCAAATGCGTGCTGAGCGCCAAAGACGTTCATCCATCTTAACTGCTGAAGGTGAGAAGAAATCTGCTATATTACTTGCAGAAGGCGAAAAGGAATCAACAATCCTCAATGCTGAAGGTAAAAAAGAACGTTTAGTAAGAGAAGCTGAAGGACAAAGAGAAGCTGACATCCTTAGAGCAGAAGGTGAAGCTATTGCCATTATGAAACTTCAACAAGCTAAAGCCGAAGGTCTTAGATCAGTCTTTACTGCAATTAAAGAATCTGGCGTAGATGATAATATCCTAGCTATTCGTTCTATGGAAGCTCTTGAAAAAATTGCTGAGGGTGCATCAAGTAAACTCGTTCTCCCTTCAGATGCTGTTAATTTTTTAGGAACATTTAAAGGCATTAAAGAAATTATGTCTTCTGATAAACAATAAAAAATAAAAAGAGTAGGAGCTAAAAGTTCATTATACAACGAACTTTTAGCTCCTACTCTTTTTATAGGTTAAATAAGAAAACTTGTTTTCTAAACGTTAAACTCTAACGTCTCCCTCTATCCCTAGAACATCCTGATTAGCCTCTAGCACCGGATTAATAACTTCATTAATAAAATCATCAACCTGAAGTGCTGCGCATCCAATAAAATTCTCAGGCTTTAGAATATTATAAAGCTCTTCTTCTGTCATATCAAAAGTAGCATCCTTAATGATCCTGCTGATTAAGTCATTAGGGTTTCCATGCTGTTTAACCTGGGCTGCGGCTTCCATAGATAATACCCTCACTTTTTCATGAAGTGCTTGTCTATCTCCGCCTCTTCTTACGCCTTCCATTAATATCACTTCTGTTGCCATAAAAGGTAATTCATCCATAATATGTTTTTCGATAACTTTTGGATAAACAACAAGTCCCGAGGCTACATTAAGATAAATTTCTAGTATTGCATCAATAGCAAGAAAAGCTTCCGATACAGCTATTCGCTTATTAGCACTATCATCTAACGTTCTTTCAAACCATTGTGTAGACGCTGTAATAGCTGGATTTAACGCATCACAAATAACATACCTTGCCAGCGATGACATGCGTTCCGTGCGCATAGGATTGCGTTTATAAGCCATAGCCGATGAACCAATTTGGTTTTTCTCAAAAGGTTCTTCTACTTCCTTAAGATGCTGAAGGATTCTAATATCATTACTAAATTTATAGGCTGATTGTGCCGTTTGGCTAAGTATATTAAGTACTTGCGAATCAAACTTTCTTGTATAAGTTTGACCTGTAACAGGATAAACAGTACTATATCCAAGTTTTTTTGCGATTGTTTGATCTAATGCTTTAACTTTTTCATAATCTCCTTCAAATAAAGTTAAAAAAGTAGCTTGTGTGCCTGTAGTCCCCTTTGCACCTCTAAGTCTTTTTCTTTCAAGCAAAGTATCTACTTCTATTAAATCAAGCCATAGATCTTGCAGCCACAAAGTCGCTCTTTTACCAACCGTAGTTAGCTGTGCTGGCTGCAGATGCGTAAAACCTAGTGTAGGCAAACTCTTATATTGCAGTGCAAACTTAGAGAGTTTATCAATTACATTGATCAACTTTTTACGTATAAGTTCTAACCCTTCATACATAATGATGAGATCTGTATTATCTCCTACATAGCAGCTTGTTGCCCCGAGGTGTATAATTGGCATAGCTTTTGTAGCTTGTTCTCCATAGGCATGCACATGAGCCATTACATCATGGCGCACTTTATTTTCCCATGCCTCTGCCACCTCATAATTAATATCTTCCATATATTGTTTAAGCTCATCTACCTGCTCTTTTGTAACATTTAATCCAAGCTCATGTTCTGTTTCTGCGAGTGTTACCCAAAGTTTTCTCCACGTCTTAAATTTCTTTTCTTCCGAAAATAAATAGAGCATTTCTTTACTAGCATATCTTCCCTCTAAAGGGCTTTTGTAGGAGTTTCTCATGTCATTTTCCTTTCATTAGTGATATCATGCTTTTATTATATGAAAAAAAGCTTAATTTTACAACATTTTTCGAACATTTATTTATTAACTTAATTATTCGTTCGGCTCAAATACAAAAAACACTAAATAAATAAAATAACGATACATAATGTATCGTTACTTTATTTAGCATATTCTGTTGCTCTTGTTTCTCTTATGATACTTACCTTAATCTGTCCTGGATATTCTAAATCATTTTCAATTCGCTTAGTTACATCTCTAGCTAGAAGTACTAAACCATTATCATCTATTTCTTCTGGAACCACCATAATTCTGACTTCTCTTCCCGCTTGGATTGCAAAAGATTTTTCAACACCTTTAAATGATGTTGCAATTTCTTCTAATTTCTGAAGTCGTTTAATATAGGTTTCTAAGGTTTCTCTTCTTGCACCTGGTCTTGCTGCCGAAATAGTATCTGCTGCTTGAATAATCACAGCAATGGCTGTTTCTGGCTCTATATCTCCATGATGTGCCTCTACTGCATTAGTAACAATAGGATTTTCACCATATTTACGACATAGATTTGCACCAATACTTACATGAGATCCTTCAATTTCATAATCCACAGACTTACCAATATCATGAAGTAATCCTGCACGTTTAGCAACACGTATGTCAAGGCCTAACTCTCCTGCAATAAGCCCTGCTAAATTAGAGACCTCTATGGAATGTCTTAATACATTTTGTCCATAGCTTGTTCTAAATTTCATTTTACCAAGCAACCTAATAAGCTCTGGATGCAGTCCATGTACACCTGTTTCAAAAGTAGCAGCTTCACCTTCTTCTCTTATAAGGACTTCTACTTCTTTTTTAGCCTTTTCTACCATTTCTTCAATACGTGCTGGATGAATACGTCCATCTACAATTAATTTTTCAAGAGCGACACGCGCAATTTCTCTTCTTATAGGGTCAAATCCAGATAAAATAACTGCTTCTGGTGTATCGTCTATAATAAGATCTATTCCAGTTAGTGTTTCAAGTGTACGAATATTGCGGCCTTCTCTGCCTATAATTCTGCCTTTCATTTCATCATTTGGCAAAGGAACAACAGAGACAGTGGTATCCACTACATGATCTACTGCACATTTTTGAATAGCATTAGTGAGTATATCTTTTGCTTTTTTATCTGCTTCTATTTTTGTTTTAGATTCTATATCTTTAATAAGTATAGCAGATTCATGTCTGACTTCGTCTTCAATCGTTCTTAACAGATATTGTTTTGCCTCGGTTAAAGTAAGACCTGATATTCTTTCAAGTTCTTCTAGATGTTTTTTATGAAGCATATCTATCTCGGCTTTTACCTTATCGACATTATCTATTTTGTGTTGAAGTTGTTCGTCTTTTTGCTCTAAGCCCATCGTCTTTTTATCGAGCATTTCTTCTTTGTGGACTAACCTTTTTTCTAACTGTTGAAGTTCATTTCTTCTTTCTCTTACTTCTTTATCAAGTTCATTTTTAATACGAATATTTTCTTCTTTAGCTTCTAAAAGCATTTCTCTCTTTTTAGCTTCCCCAGTCTTTATAGCATCATCTATAATCCTTCGTGATTTCTCTTCTGCAGACCCTATTTGTGCTTCAGCGATACGTTTTCTATAAAATACGCCACTAGAAAAGGCTATTATTCCAACTAAAATAAATCCAATTAATCCTACTGTTATAAATACCACGCTATTTATATTTACCACCTCCCTATTTTTTGCTATGTGCAAATAACATTATAATTGTATAACGTTTTAAAAATGCTGTCAAGCATAGTGCGACATATACCTTTTGGTATCTCAATCCAAAGGTATCATTTCATGCTTGCTTATGAATAAAAAGAAGATAGAGCACAGCTCTATCTTCTTTTTATTCATTCATTTCTTCTGGTAATTCAAACATTTCTCCTGCTGCTTGAGAGGGTTCCATAGTCTTTGTAACTTCTATGCCATAATGTTCTCTCACCCTATTTTCTATCTCAGCAAGTAACTCTACATGTTCTTTAAGATAGATCTTTGCATTTTCTCTTCCTTGTCCGAGTCTAATATCTCCATATGAATACCATGCCCCACTTTTATTGACTATATCTATATTGGCTGCTAAATCTAAGACATCGCCTTCTCTTGAGATTCCTTCACCATACATAATATCAAATTCAGCTTGTTGAAAAGGTGGTGCAACTTTGTTTTTAACAACCTTTACACGGGTACGGCTTCCAATAAATTCATTACTTTGCTTTAATGTTTCTATTTTTCTTACATCTAGCCTAATCGAAGCATAAAACTTAAGTGCTCGCCCACCAGTTGTTGTTTCATTGCTTCCAAATGTAATACCCACTTTTTCTCTTAGCTGATTAATAAAAACAACAGTACATTTAGACTTATTAACAACCCCTGTTAACTTTCTAAGTGCTTGTGACATAAGTCTTGCTTGAAGACCCATATGTGAATCTCCCATATCTCCTTCTATTTCTGCTCTAGGCACAAGGGCTGCCACGGAGTCAATAACTACTACATCAATAGCTCCTGATCTTACCATTGTCTCAGCAATTTCTAAAGCTTGTTCGCCATTATCAGGCTGTGAAATATATAATTCATCAATATTCACGCCAAGCTTTCTAGCATAAGCTGGGTCTAGTGCATGCTCTGCATCTATAAAAGCTGCTATACCGCCTTTTCTTTGTACTTCTGCAATCATATGCAATGTAACTGTTGTTTTCCCTGATGATTCAGGTCCAAACACTTCTACGATTCTTCCTCTTGGAATACCTCCTACACCTAATGCAATATCTAGGCTTAGTGCTCCTGTTGGAAACGTAGATATATTTGTTTGTGTTGCTTCACCAAGCTTCATAATAGAGCCTTTTCCAAACTGTTTTTGTATTTGAGCAATAGCAGCATCTAATGCTTTTTTTGAATCATTATTCATTATTTTCACCTCTCCAGTAATCGAACATTTGTTCTAATCTTATTATAACTAATTTTATTTGCAATATCAAGTATAAATTTATTTTAAGTTTCTATATAGTTGAAATAATACATTTTTTACTGTTCTTTCTCTTATTTGCTGCCTTGTACCCTTTAAATTTAATTCATAAACATAAGTTTTATCTGGCGTGGCAAGACCTATATAAACAAGACCAACAGGCTTTTCTTGTGCGGCGCCGCTTGGACCTGCTATGCCAGTTGCCGATAGCCCAATATCAGCTTGTGTCCTTTGTCTTACACCCTCTGCCATTTCCCGGGCTGTTTGTTTGCTGACTGCGCCATATGCACTTAGTGTCTCTTCTGACACCCCAACATATTTTATCTTTGCTTCATTACTGTACGTAATAAACCCTTCTTTAAAATAAGTTGAGATGCCACTACAGTTAACAAGCGTAGAGGCTATCATGCCTCCTGTACAAGATTCTGCCGTCGCAATAGTATAGTCATGCTTTTTCATAAGCTCAAGTACAACATTTTCAAGTGTATCTTGATTATATCCTATTACATATTCTCCTAAACACCCACATACGCTATTTTTAATTTTTTGTGCTACTTCTACGGCCTTTTTTTCATTATCTCCAAAGGCCGTAATTCTCACAATCACTTCATAGTCGCCTATATAAGGTGCAACACTTGCATACTCAAAATCTCCTAACAAATGAGCTATTTTTTCTGCCATTTCACTTTCACCAATACCAAATAACTTAATATCTATTGTATGATAGCAGCAATTTAATTTTTGTTTAAAATAAGGTAATGCATAATGATCTAACATAGGTTTCATTTCCTTTGGTGGTCCTGGAAGAAGCACAATATATTGGTTCTGTTTTGTAAGAATACACCCTGGGGCTGTACCATTTTCGTTTTTAAGTATATAACACCCTAAAGGAAATGCTGCTTGCTTTTTATTAGACTCTGGCATATATCTTCCAATCTTTTTAAAATAAGCCTGGATATTTTGACTTATTTCTTCGTTTATGACAAGTTCTAGCCCTAGGTAATCACATATTGCCTCTTTGGTTAAATCATCAGCAGTCGGCCCTAGTCCTCCTGTCACAAAAACCACATCTGCCCGCGCTAGACTTTTGCACAATACTTCTTGTATATCTTGCATCGTATCACACGTAGCAGTATGATATTTAGGCATAATCCCAAGCATTTGTATCTGTCTTGCAATATAACTTGCATTTGAATTTACTGTATTGCCTGTTACAATTTCATTTCCAACAGCTATAATCTCTGCTTTCATCTGCTGCTCCTTCCGTCTACTCTCACATAATCGTTGCCTAATACATACTCTATTTTAAAAATATAATACTTTTAAGTCCTCCTGCTATAAAAAAAAGAAGGCAATTAAATCTCACCTTCTTCAGCCTGATGTCCCTCTAAAAACTTTTCTCTGCACTCCCAAGAACAAAAAAAGTGCTCTTTTCCTTCTTTTAAAATCCTATAAGCCTCTCTCTTTTCTATTGACTTACCACATATAGGATCATGAACAAGCTCTTTTATAAGATTTACTTGCGTTTCTTCTGAATGTTCATTTTTTGCGATAATATTTATCTCACCATTTATAATGCTAATACCCTTTATATTAGGATCATCTTTATGCATTTTCATTATTTTTCTTATCTTGAATATATACCGTGCTAAATTAAATAAACTAACTAATATAATAACTAAGAACATATTGAGTATAAAGTCTATAACCATTATTTCACCTCACTTATAATAATATGTCTAGTATAGCTTACTCTTATGAATTTTTTTTGAATAGTATTTTAAGATTTACTTATTATTCTTCACATACAACCTCTAACTCTTCATTTTGTTTCTCAATATATTTGTCAAAGATAGGTTGAATAAAATAGGACATTGCCCCAACTACTGCTGCTGGCATAATCAAAATTAAAAAAGGCAATCTTAAGAACAAGATAATCCCTACTACTAATATCACTGTATGAATAAATGTTGTTAATAAGTGTTTGTGTGCCAAAACAAACGCTGTTGTAAAAATGTGATAGGTTTTCATATTAAATCTAGAAAAAACAGCACATACATAAATGGAAATATGGATGATTTCAAAAATAAATACAACTGCTAGAGGAAGTATAATTTTCATCACTCCTGATATACTGCCACTTAATAAACTCTCAATACCTAAGAGTCCATAAAGAATAGCACTGGTCCACGCAATAATTAAAAGAACAGATAGCAAAATAGATTGTTTAAAGTTATCTTTAAAGCTTTTAAAATAATCTCTCGTTATATAAACAGGTTCTTTTCTTATTTTTTTACCTAATACATAAAATAATGATGTCGTTGAAGCCCCTATCGTAATAAGAGGGAGACTACATATCCACCAATAAATAGAAAGCATCATAATATCTGCAAGCTCTGTCAGCCAAGCCCATATAGGTGCATCCAAATCGAAAAAATTTGACATTTGTTTATTCCTCCTTATGTTTGTTTAAACAACATAAGTATACTACACTCCAAGCTCTTTTTCCACCTCCTTTAATCATCCGTCAATAAATATTGATAAACATCTCGTTATTTATATCTGTTTATTCACTTTGTACTTATTAAAGTACTGGTTACTATTCAGCCCTCAAAAAATTAACGACTGATACACCGGCTAAAATACAGCCGGTGTGCCTTCGAATATTTTGGTAATATTTTGGAATATATCCATGTTTTTTCGTTTACACGTTTCAACCACACTCATTATCTTGC
>CAKZUB010000055.1 GCA_937921505.1 uncultured Clostridia bacterium
CAATAAACAGGTGAAAAAAATTTTTAAAGGTACAAAAAAATAAAAAAAGTACGCACTTTTTCCAAACATAAAGAAAGCTTGGAACGCCCTAATTACAAGAGTTTCCAAGCTTTTTGTCTTCTGCAACTGTCAAAGACAGGATTTAAAATAAAAGTCAATACTCACTCTCTTTGAGATACTCATCGATATCAATCTCTATAAGTATAATATCCTCTCCTATTTTTTTTATTTTATCCCATGGAATAGCATATTCTAAATTTTTACCAAAAATCCCCATTATTTTACTTGGTCCTGGAACAATCACTTTATTAATCTTACCTTCTTTCCAATCTACCTCTACATCACAAATATATCCTAAGCGTGATCCATCTACTGTATTAATAATTTCCTTATGCTTCATATCTGCAATTCTCATCATCACTAATCCCCCCCTATAATAAACACTCTTTATATATATTTTTTCATATGTTTTAATGCTGTCTTTTCGAGTCTCGATACTTGTGCTTGAGAAATCCCTATTTCATTAGCCACTTCCATTTGTGTCTTGCCTGAAAAAAATCTTAGCATTAATATTTGCTTTTCTCTATCATTTAGTCTTTTCATAGCTTCTTTTAATGCAATATTTTCGAGCCAAATGTCGTCTTGACTTTTTTCATCACTCACTTGATCCATAATGTATAGTGTATCACTTTCATCATGATAAACAGGTTCAAATAATGATATGGGATCTTGAATAGCATCTAGTGCAAATACAATATCTTCTTTTTTAATACCAAGTTGTTCTGCAATTTCTTGGATACTAGGTTCTTTTGAATTTTTTCTAATAAGTTGTTCTTTAGCTTGAAGTGCTTTATAAGCCGTATCTCTAAGAGATCTACTGACTCTAATAGAATTATTGTCTCTAAGATAACGTCTTATTTCTCCAATAATCATAGGAACAGCATATGTTGAAAACTTTACATTTTGAGATACATCAAAATTATCAATTGCTTTAATAAGACCTATACATCCTACTTGAAACAAGTCATCAACATGTTCTCCCCTATTGTTAAACCGTTGAATAACACTTAGTACTAACCTTAAATTCCCTCTAATATACTCTTCTCTTGCAGCATTATCTCCACTTTGTATTAATTTAAATAAGATATCTTTTTGTTCTGTTGTTAATATAGGCAACTTCGCAGTATTTACCCCACAAATTTCTACTTTATTTATAGCCATATCACATGCCTCCTAGTTATACTCCTCCAGCACAAGTTAAGTCTATAGATAATATTTTCCATAATCCACTTATTTATTCAGATCCTTAGCTCATTCTATTAATTTCCTTTTTTAATCTTAATATAATCTTTTTCTCAAGCCTTGAAATATAAGACTGTGAAATACCTAGTAAATCAGCTACTTCCTTTTGGGTTTTTTCCTTTCCCTGAGTACTAAATCCAAATCTTAATTCTACAATTTCTCTTTCCCTATCTGATAATTTAAGAAGCGCCTGCTGTAACAAATTCTTATCAACTTCTTCCTCAATGTTCCGATAGATAATATCTGGTTCTGTTCCTAAAATATCTGATAGTAATAATTCATTACCATCCCAGTCTACATTAAGAGGTTCATCAATAGATACTTCTGTCTTGAGTTTATTTGTTCTTCTTAAAAACATCAGTATCTCATTTTCGATACATCTTGAAGCATAGGTAGCTAACTTAATTTTTTTGCTTGGTTTAAAAGTATTAATAGACTTAATAAGTCCTATTGTTCCAATAGATATCAGATCTTCCATATGAATACCTGTGTTTTCAAATTTTCTTGCAATATATACAACAAGTCTCAAATTCCTCTCTATTAACACCGTTTTAATTTGCTTGACCTCTTCTTCATACGCTTCAAGCTCCGTCAGCTGCAAAATGAGAGTTTCTTCTTCATCTCTTGTTAGAGGAGGTGGCAAGACCTCATTTCCCCCAATATAATGCAATGCACTAGGATACTTACATATCATTTTTACTATAAATCTTCTTACTTTTTGTTTCAATATTTTTATCCACCATTTTATTATTCTCACATTCATTCCTCCTAGTTCAATATAAAATCCGGATGAAGTAGTGCATTATAAGATCTATCATTAAAAATATTATTAAATGATATAGCGATAATACATTTATCAACACTTTTTTCAAAATGATTCTTATGAATATTAACTTGATCAACTTCGATTCCTAAAAGCATTCCACAATTACATCCAACACTATTAAAAGGAATGATATAAGAGGGTGTAAAGCTGCCAGAACATATAAGCTCTAAAACGTTGTTTTTGTATTTATTCAGTGTAAGTGTTTGTTCGTGGGTAAACAGTTCCTTTAGTGCATCATAAGTTGCAACTATAACTGGCCTGTGCCCTATAGGAGTATAAAGGCAATTACCCGTATCTAAAATAGATTTAATACACACCACTTTATCTGTGCACTTGATTTGTATGTCATATTCAAATAAAGGAAGTATCATTCTTTTCCTAATTTTATAAAAGCCTATATAAATAAGGAGCGTTATGCTTAAAGCAATAGTTATAAGCCAGATAATACTTATCGATTGAATAGGCGCAGTATTTCTAACCATAAACCATATCGTAAAAGTTGCCCCGCCTATCGTACAAGCCACACCCATACATATTAAATAAATCTTTAGAAATTCCTTAATATGTAGCGGCCTATAAAGATACAGTATAGATAGTGTGGGTACAAATAAAGCATATACAATATACGGTATACTTTGTAACATAGGTATATATATAAGCATACAATAAATAAGTGCTGCTATAATGCTTGCTATAAAAATCCTCATCTTCCTAATAGATTTATTAAGTATCATAGTCGCTGTGTAGAATATCATCATATCCATAACCATATTAATTAAAAAAAGTATGTCTATATAAACAACATACACATGATCACCTCAAGTATCATTTGACTTTGTTGAACAACTCTATTCTAAATGAATTGATTTACAAATTTTGTAAAAATTATAGAGTAGCAAAAAAAAAAGATACGACAATATCGTATCTTTTTTTTATTTTATCTATTCCTTCTTAGAAATTGTGGTATTTCTACTTGAATATCTTTTATAGGCGCAAACTTTTCTTCTTTTAAAGTATTTGTGACGCTTTGAAATTTAACTGGTTGTTCTGCTTTAGCCTTTTTTTGAATCGGCTCAAAACTATGCATGTTTACATCTGTATTTTGAAAATCTGTAGCAATGACAGTAATAATAATTTCATCTCCTAGGTCATCATTAATAGAAGTCCCAAAAATAATCTCTGCATCTGGATCAACTGCTTCTCTAATCAAGCTCATCCCTACATTAGCTTCCATAAGCCCAAGAGTCTCTCCCCCACACATATTAACTAGAACACATCTAGCCCCATCAATACTTGTGTCAAGTAACGGGCTGCTAATTGCATATTTCACAGCTTCTTCTGCACGACTTTCACCCGTCGCCTTTCCAATTCCCATATGTGCAACGCCTTTACAATTCATAATTGTTCTTACATCTGCAAAATCCAAGTTAATAATCCCTGGATTAGATATCAAATCTGTTATACCCTGCACCCCTTGCTGAAGAATATCATCAGCTTTACAAAAAGCATCTACCATCGTTGTTTTCTTATCTATGACTTGTAAGATTTTATCATTCGGAATGACAACCAATGTATCAACATTTTGTTTGAGTTCAGCTATACCTTTTTCAGCATTAATCATTCTTTTTCTGCCTTCAAAACTAAAGGGCTTTGTAACTACACCTACTGTAAGAATACCTTGCTCCTTAGCAATACTAGCTATAACTGGAGCAGCACCAGTACCTGTTCCTCCACCCATGCCAGCTGTTATAAATAGCATGTCAGCACCTTTGATGGCTTGTATAATTTCTTCTCTGCTTTCTTCTGCAGACTTAGTTCCTATTTCTGGGTTGGCTCCAGCCCCTAAGCCTCTTGTAATCTTCTCACCAATTTGTATTTTAGTTGGTGCTCCCGATCTTGCTAAAGCTTGATGATCAGTATTTACAGTAATAAATTCAACACCATCAAGTCCCTTTTCAATCATTCTATCAACGGCATTATTACCTCCGCCACCAACTCCTATGACTTTAATTTGAGCGCCTTGTAATTCATTTTCCCATATTTCGAGCAAAATAAACTCCCCCTTCACCAGAAGTATTATTATAGTTTTAATTTATAATCATTATCATGATCTTTTATGTAATAGGACTAAGTATTGCTTGTCCGCTTTTTATATTGGATAAATCTAGAACTCCCATATCATACACTTCACGTGTTTGTATAAGCCACTGGAGTTTTTTGTCAAAATCCCCTATATTCCCAATTATAACATCTAAGTTATCAACATACAAGTGAATTTGTTCAAGGTCATAAATGTCAATAGCTTTAACTTTTTTTTCATATTCATACTTTTTTAGACCCTGTATGATCTGCAATCCACATAATAAGTGATCTTCATTTTCAACGGGCAATGTCTCTCCTATTTTAAACTCACTAAAACTTAACCCTTTTATAATGGGAAGAGAAACATCTTTTTTACTTGTTTGTTCTATAACTTGTCCTTGTTCATCCAGACAAAGATATGTCCCCATAAAAGGAACATACCCTAAAGACTCTCTTTCTAGCATTTTAATCATTATCCTACTTGGAAAAATATATTTTACTGTAACTTCTTTAGTATAAGGTAACTTTAATAAGTCATATTTAACTTCCTTAAAAGATATATTAAGAATATGTTTATCTTTTAGTCCACTTATACGAATAATTTCCTCATCGGTATAATATTTATTATCTTCAACTTCAATATTTGTCACATTCCAAATAGGAAGCGTTAAAACAATACACGCTAAAAGAACAATCATAATCCCTATATATATTTTTTTCTTTAGTAATTTCCTATTATATTTGTTCAAATATAATTACTCCTCCTCTTGTATAGATGCTCCAACACTTCTTAAATCTAGAGCTATATCTTGATAACCTCTTTTTATATGATGAATATTTTCTACTACTGTTACTCCCTCTGCTCCAAGTCCCGCTAATATTAAGGCTGCGCCACCTCTAAGATCTTCTGCATAAACACTTGTTCCCATAAAAAAAGGAATCGGCTTTACAATAGCTATCCTTCCTTCTATACTGATATTTGCTCCCATTCGCATAAGCTCATAAGCTGGTTTAAATCTTGCTTCGAATAGATTTTCTTTAATGATACTCATCTCCTCGGCCGTACACAAAAGCGCCATCATTTGAGACTGCATATCTGTCGGATAACCCGGATAGGGTTCTGTTATAATATTAACTCCTCTTAACTTTTTAGGGGAAATCAATGTTACTTCATCCTTTTTTTCAATAATTGTACAGCCTGTTTCTTCAAGTTTTGATAGAGTCGCACGCAAATGACTTGGATTAACATCCTTTAAAGTAATTGTACCACGAGTAATAGCTGCAGCAACTAAATAAGTTCCTGCAATAATACGATCTGGAATAACCTTGTAGGCTACTGAGTATAATTTTTTTACGCCTTGAATGTATATTATTTCTGTTCCTGCACCAGATATCTTCGCTCCACAAGCATTTAAATAGTTTTGTAAATCAACTATTTCTGGCTCTCTTGCTGTATTATAAATCACTGTATCTCCTGCTGCGAGTGTAGCTGCTAACATTATATTTTCAGTTGCACCTACACTTGGAAAATCAAGATGAATTTTAGCGCCTTGAAGGTGTGAACTCTTGCAAATAATAAAACCATGCTCTTCAGTAACTGTAATGCCCATTTTTTTAAAAGCTGCTAAATGTAAATCTATAGGCCTTGCACCTAATGGACACCCCCCTGGGTAACTTATTTTAGCTTCCCCAAATTTTCCTATTATAGCGCCTAACAATATAATAGAAGAGCGCATTTTCCTTACTAGTCTTTCTGATATATCATAACTTTGTATCGTACTAGTATCTATAATTAATGTTTTATTATCCCACTTAGTTTTGCAACCTAATTGTTGTAAAATTTCTACCATAATCTCTACATCTATTATTTTAGGACAGTTATAAAGGTATGTTATATTTCCACTTAATACGGTTGCTGCGATAATTGGGAGAACTGCATTTTTACTTGCATCAATATGCAATTCACCTTCTAGACGCTTACCTCCATGAATAATATATTTACTCATCTTAGAGCACCTCCTGAAATAGGTAAGCTTCTATAAAATCATTTTATTCCCTTAAGTGGAAATTTGTTACATATTACTTATTAACCTTTTTAATATGAGACGTTGTTGAGATATTTAAAAGTATTCCGAGTGTTCCAAGTAGAACAGCAAGTGCTGTACCCCCATAACTGACTAAGGGTAGCTGCATGCCTGTCGTAGGTATAGTATTCGTGTTTACAGCTACATTAATAAGAACTTGTATGCCTACCATGCTGGATATCCCAACAGCAACTAGTGTTCCAAAATAGTCAGTGGCTCTTACTGCTATAACCAATCCTCTAACCACTAAAATTGCATACCCTAGAAGTAATGTAATAGCTCCCACAAGTCCTAGTTCTTCACATATAACTGCAAAAATAATATCATTATGTGGTTCTGGCAAAAACCCTTGTTTTTGTATGCCTTTTCCTAGCCCTACTCCAAATATACCGCCTGATCCTACTGCATAAAGAGATTGTATCGGTTGATATCCCTTATCTTTAGGATCTAACCAAGGGTCTTTCCATACTCTTATTCTATCTAAACGGTATGATTTTAGAATATCTTTTACAATGGGGGTAGTAAGTTCTTGCCCTGGCTCAGTTGTCATTGCAAGTGAATAGACTCCTGCTGCTAAGCCTACTCCAATGAGTGCAAATACCATATAATACCATACTTTAGAACTTGTAATAAATATAATCATAATGCCTATAAAAAAAACAACAATTGCTGAGCTTAAATTCTCAATTGCAACAATGCCTGTTGGTAAAAGTACAATTCCCCATGCTCTTATTATGTATTTAAATTTCTTCATTTCTTTTCTATGTTTAATAATATAAGCCGAGAGCATAATTATAACACCTATTTTAGCTATTTCTGAGGGTTGAAACCTAGTAAACCCTAAGTCAATCCACCGTGTTGCTCCATTTATTGTTTTACCAATAAACAAAACGCTGATGGATAGTATAAGACTTAGAACATATAAGCCACTCGCTAATACCATATTAGATAATATACGATAATTAAACGCAAAAGTAACCCCAAACATAACGACAATACCAACTATGCCTATTACTAATTGTTTTATCGCAAAAGCTGATGGCGCATTTCCTCTCACAGTTGCATAGTAGAAGCTTGCACTATAAACCATTATAATTCCAAAACCAACAATTAATAAAATAACTGCTATTAAAATAGCGTCTGGTGTATTTTTTGTGATCTTCTTCTTTTTTGTAAGGTTGTTAGTTGCTGTTTGTACAGTCATTATCTTCATCCTTCCAAATTATTTACAACTTCTTTAAACAAATCCCCTCTTTGTTCATAGCTTTCAAACATATCCCAACTTGCACACGCCGGAGATAAAAGGATACACTCTCCTTCTTGACTTTCAGTATATGCTGTCACAATAGCCTCTTTAAAATTATCAAACATCTGTGTTGACGTATAGCCCTGTTCTAAACATTCCCTTGTTATTTGCTCTTTTGTTTCTCCAACAATATATACTTTTTGAACATATTTAGGGAAGAGGTTAATCCAATCTTCAAATAGTGTATGCTTATCCATTCCTCCTGCAATGAGTCTTATAGGTTTTTCGAGAACGCTTAACCCTACAAGTCCTGCTATTGCAGCGTCTGTATTTGTTGCTTTAGAATCATTAAAAAAGTCTACTCCCTTTTTTGTAGTTACATACTCTGTGCGATGCGCAACGCCTTTAAAGGCACATAAAGCCTCTCTAATAATATGTACAGGAACACCAAATGCGACCGCAATAGCTATTGCAGCTAAAGCATTTTCCACATTATGCATACCCTTTATTTTAAGTTCTTCTATAGCACATATCAGGTTTTCTTTACCATTAATATTTTCAAAAAGATTATTCTCTACCAAATAAGATCCTCTTTTAGGTATATCAGTAAGTGAGAATTCAATGCATTCTCCCTTTATTCTTTCCTTTGCTTGTTCAAAATAAAGATCTTTTCTATTAAGTACACAAAAATCATTTTCAGACTGGTTATTAAAAATGTTATACTTACAATGACAGTAATTCTGCATAGTATGGTGTCTGTTGAGATGGTCGGGCGTAATATTAAGCAGTGCACTTACCCTTGGGTGAAATGACTCTATCGTTTCTAGCTGAAAACTACTCACCTCAGCTACAACTACACCTGTCTGCGGTATGGTGAGAACTTCTTCACTAAACGCTTTTCCTATATTTCCTACAACATAAGTATGAGAATTGTATTTTTTTAGTATTTCTCCCACTAAAGTTGTTGTTGTCGTTTTACCATTTGTTCCTGTAATAGCAATAATTGGTGCCTTGCAAAAACGAGAGGCAAATTCAAGTTCTCCAATAATTTTTATCTTTTTTTCCTTTGCATCTTGTATGACATCAATTTCAAGCGGAACTCCTGGGCTAACTATAACTAATTCAAATTCCCCAACGGCTACTGTTTCTCCTAAGCAGAATGTAATTCCTATATCTTGCATTCTACATATTTCTTGTTGCATAGCGTTATCCCACTGCGCGTAGGATTTATGATCATAAATACATACTTTAGCACCTTGCCTTAAGGCAAGGTTGGCAGCCCCTATCCCACTTCTCGCATTACCTACTACTAAAATATTTTTATCCTTAATATTCATTACTCTACCTCCAGTTATAAAGCAATTAGTCCTAGCAAGCACATAATCGCTGTGATTACACAAAATACTGTAACAACTTTTGTTTCGGGCCATCCACTTAATTCAAAATGATGATGTATAGGTGCCATTTTAAATAATCTCTTTTTTGTTTTCTTAAAATAAGCTACTTGTAAAATAACAGAGATATTTTCAATAACATAAATAATCCCAACTATAAGAATAAATAGAGGCATTTTCATTACAAAAGCTGTAGAAATCACAAATCCTCCAAGTGCCAACGAACCCGTATCTCCCATAAATACCTTAGCTGGGTAGCTGTTAAATAGTAAAAAGCCAAGTAAACTTCCAACTGCAGCAGCTGCTATTGGAAGTACATTGCTATACATCGCCCAGGCAATAGTTGCAAAATAGGTGGCTACTAATACTGTTACACCAGATGCTAAGCCATCTAATCCATCTGTTAGATTAACAGCATTAACAACTCCTAATACCGCTATCCCTAAAAACGGCCAAAATAAAGCACCTAATTCCAATTCACGACTTCCACTAAAGGGAAGTATAATGCTTGTATCTAGTACTAAATAATATTTTAATAAATATGCAAAAAGGCACGTTACTATAATTTGAGCAATTATTTTTTGCCCGGCAGTAAGTCCTAAAGACCTCTTTTTTACAATCTTTATATAATCATCTATAAATCCTATTAATCCAAATGCTACTGTCACAAAAAGTATAATTTGTACCTCTTTGTTACCAATAACAAATAATAGACTTGTTAAAACAATACTGGTTAGGATAATAATCCCTCCCATTGTAGGTGTTCCAGATTTCTTAAGATGACTATCTGGTCCATCATTTCTTATATTCTGCCCAAACTTAAACTTTTGTAACAAAGGAATAATAAAAGGGCTCATTACAATATTAAGAAAAAATGCTATTAAAACTGCGTATAATGCCTCATTTTTCATCATAATTCACCTTTCCTACTTCCTCTACCATTTCCTCAAAGTGCATGCCTCTAGATGCTTTAAATAAAATAGTATCTCCTATTTGGAATATATTTTGTATCTCACTTAAAAATTCTTCTTTTGTAGCATAGTATACAACTTTGGTATTTGCAGAAGTATTATTTACTCCATTATAGATATGTTTGGCTAACTCTCCAACAGTGCAAATTAAATCGATATTCTCTAAACTTGCAAATTGCCCAACCTGTTCATGAAGAACTGTGGCATAGCTTCCCATTTCTAACATATCTCCTAAAACTGCTATCTTTCGTGAAGAGGTCGGATAGTTTTTCAGCACTCTAAGTGCAGCCTGCATTGACTCTGGACTTGCATTATAGGTATCATCCATAATAGTAATGCCATTCTCATAGGTCTTAATATGCATTCTCATTTGACTAGGTTGGTAGGAAGCAAGCCCTGTTAGTATTTCTTCTTCAGTAAGCTCAAGGCGTTCAGCAATAGCTATTGCTGCAAGTGTATTATAGATCATATGTTCCCCTAAAGCTGAAATAGCAATCTTATAATTGGCCTTTGGCGTAAAAACTTCAGCAGTTGTTCTATCAGCTTCGCTTACTATATTTTTCGCATAGTAGTCTTGCTCTTCTTTCAAACCATATTTAAGCATTTTAAAAGGTACCTGCTTTATAGTACTTAATAAGTCGTTATCTCCATTAATGATAAACAACCCACTTTTATCTAAGCCATCTAATATTTCTAATTTTGCTTTTAATATTCCTTCTCTGCTGCCTAAGTTCTCTATATGAGAACTGCCTATATTGGTAATAACTGCTATTTGTGGACTTGCCGTTAAACTAAGCCTGTGTATCTCTCCAAAATGATTCATGCCCATTTCTATAACGGCTACTTCATGATGTTTTTCTAAATTAAATAATGTAAGCGGCAGCCCTATCTCATTATTATAATTGCCTACAGTCTTGTGTACATTAAATTTAGCACTTAGTACTGCTGCAATAATTTCTTTAGTACTTGTTTTACCGACGCTTCCCGTTATTCCTATAATAGGAATTTTAAATAAACTGCGATAATACTGTGCTAGTTTCAAAAGTGCTTCATTTGTATTTTCAACATAGATAGTACATAATCTTTCATCTTTGACTATGTCTTCTTCTGTCAATGTCGCTATTGCCCCTTTGTCAAAAACATGAGGGATAAATTGATGTGCATCAAAATTTCCCCCTTTTAAAGGGATGAATAAACTACGGTAACCAACTTGACGAGAATCGGTACTGATTGACTGAACTATATTATTGTCAAATCTATTAGGATTTAAACATTTACCTTGAAGAGCTTCAACAATATCTTGTAAGCGTAGTTCCATCACTTTTCCCCCTGTATATATTCACTAACAACCTCACAATCATCAAAATGAATAATTCTATCTTTTAAGATTTGATAATTTTCATGTCCTTTACCTGCAATAAGTATAACGTCCCCTTCTTTAGCTTCTCTAAGCGCAAGCATAATAGCTTCTTTCCTATCTTCTATTTTAACGTAAGCCACATCTAAACCTTTTAATCCTGTTTCTATTTCATCTATAATTTGACTTGGACATTCAGTCCGCGGATTATCAGATGTAATAATCACCCTATCAGAATACCTTGCTGCAATTTCACCCATAATAGGTCTTTTAGTCTTATCCCGATCTCCGCCACAGCCAAAGACTGTAATAACATCTCTTTGTACAAATTGTTTAATAGTCATTAAAACATTTTCTAATCCATCTGGAGTATGTGCATAATCTACAAGCACACTAAATCCTTTTGGAGATGTAAAAGATTGTACTCTTCCTGGAACACCTTTAACTTTTGTAAGTGCATTAATAATATATTCAACAGGTATATCTAAACGAAGGGCTGATATGATCACTGCTAACGTATTATAGACGGTAAACTTCCCTGGAATAGGTACTTTAACCTTATACTGCCCCTCTGGGCACACTAAAGTATATTCAACTCCAGCAGCAGTTATTATAACATTTGAAGCTCTAAAGTCTGCATCATGGTCTATCCCATAAGTTATTATAGGACATTTTGCGCCACGACTTATAATATCTACGTACTCACTGTCACAATTAATAATGCCTATATCACACAACTTAAAGAGCTTAGATTTTGCTTTTGCATACTTTTCCATAGTCTGATGAAAATCCAGATGATCTTGTGTCAAATTTGTAAAAATACCTATTTTAAAATCACATCCATCTACTCTATTTAACTCCAAAGCATGAGAAGAAACTTCCATTAATGCATAACTTACTTCATGTTCTATCATTTTATTAAAAATAGCCTGCAAATCAATAGATTCTGGGGTGGTTCTTTCAGCCTTTAATACCATATTGCCTATTCGATTTTCAATTGTTCCTATAATACCGATACTTCTATTGTAGCTCTCAAGAATCTGTCCTAATAAATACACAATACTTGTCTTGCCATTTGTACCTGTAACTCCTACTAAATTTAACTTTTTGGAAGGATGATTAAACATATTGTTGGCTATAATCGCCATAGTACTTCTTGTATTTTCTACTTTAATGATAGTAATACCTTGTCTTTTACAAATAATATCTTTTTGAACGACTAACGTTTTAGCCCCATTTTCAATAGCTGCTTCAATAAATTGGTGCCCATCTGTCTTAAATCCTTCTATAGCAATAAACAACCCACACTTAGTTTTAATGCGTGAGTCGTAGATAACATGATCCACATCTTGTTCTAAGTCTCCACAAATACATTGATAACTTACTCCACTTACTAGGTCTTTTAGCTTCATGGTAACCCTCCTATTTATATTTCCTAGTTATTATATCATGAGTTATACAGATTAAAAAGTCATCTATTCTGTATAGAGTATAATTTTACTAGTTTTATTAATGATTTCACCAGGTATAGGAAATTGTGACCTAACAAGTTCTCCATTCCCCTCTACTTGGATTATCAGGCTCTGTTTGTACGCAAGGTCTTTTGCATCTTTAACTTTCATATTTTCAAACTGTGGAACTTCAATAACTTTAACCTCGTCTAATTCTAATTCTTTTTCATTATATATTGGTTTAATACCTAAATAAGGAAGTGCATTGGCAAAAACTTCTTTCATAACAGGCCCAGCTATTGCCCCTCCATAATACACACCCTGTGGTTCGTCAATAATGACAAGCCCCATAACAACGGGGTTCTCTGCAGGTGCAAAAGCTAAAAATGATGCTATGTATTTACCAGATCCCCTAGGCAGTTTTTGAGATGTGGCTGTTTTTCCGCCTATTCTATAACCTGGAATATAGCTCTTATTTCCTGTCCCTTCTGAGACTACACTTTCTAATATTTTTTTTAATCTCTCACTTGTCTCTGTAGTAATAATCTGCTCGCCTTTATCATACTGAAAAGCTTCAAAAGCATTGCTTTGTGAATCTATAATTCCTTTTCCAAAATGTGGGGTTACCCTATAGCCTCCATTAACAGAAGCTGCGGCTCCAGCAAGTAATTGCATAGGAGTAATTTGAAAGGACTGTCCAAATGACATTGTAGCAAGTTCCACTGGACCTATTTTATTTTTATTATGTAATATACCTACCGCTTCTCCAGGTAAATCTATATTAGTCTTTGATTTGAATCCAAATTTAATCATGTAATCATAGAACTTACTCGCGCCTACGCGTTCTGCAGTATCCATAAATACAGGATTACATGAATTTTGAACGCCTTGTACAAAATTTTGGCTTCCATGAGAACGCGGACTCCTCCAACATTTTATAGTTCTGCCTGCAACAACCCGGCTTCCTCCACAATTAAATGTACTCTCTTCACTTACTACCTTTTCTTCAAGTCCCATAGCAGATGTAAAAATTTTAAACGTTGACCCAGGTTCATAAGTATCATTAATTGTATAATTTCTCCACATTTGATTTAAGAATTCTTGTTGTTCTTTTTCTGTATACATACTCCAACTATTTAAAAGATCCTGATTATTAATTTGAAAAGGCTCATTAAGGTTGAAATCAGGTTTATTAGCTATTGCATAAATCTCTCCATTTTGAGGGTTTAACAAAATAATTGCTCCACGTTTAGCCCCCTTAAGAGTAACCACCTTTTCTATCGCCTGTTCAGCATATTGCTGCAGTGTAACATCCATTGTCGTCACTAAATGATTACCATTTACGGGGTCAATTCTCACCTCAGCGACTTCATCTCTTCGTTCTCCTTTACCATTTGTCTCCATTAGGATTTTGCCCGGGCTTCCTTTAAGGTATTCATCATATTTGACTTCCAGTCCTATAATACCTTGATTATCTTTTCCAACAAAACCAATAGTATGTGAGGCGAGACTAGTATATGGATAAAATCTTTTTGAATCTTCATCTACTTTTACTCCTGGTAAATTAAGATTGCGAACTTGATCAGCAACATCTTTATCTACCTTAGTCATAATCCTTTCAAAAGCAACTTTTTTAGTTATCTTTTTATAAACAGTATTATAGTCAAGACCAAGTCTCTCAGCTAATATTTTTGAAACCATTTCAGCGTCTTTGATTTGAGCATTAACAACACCAATTGTTGCTACAGATCCACTTTGAGCAATAACATCTAAGTTTCTATCATAGATTATACCCCTAGTTGGTGCTATCAGTCTATCTCTTGTATGCTGTTCGAGTGCCCTATCTTGTAATAATTTACCTTCTACAATTTGCACATATCCAAGTCTTATTGACATACCTATCGTGGCAAATAAAAAACACATTATTAAAAGAAAAATTTTTCTCTTAATATTAATTGACACTTGTTTTTGCATTTAAAATCTCCTCCTTTAAAAGTTGTCTTACCTAAATTGTATTTTAAAGAAGGAGGCATTATTCACATTATTCTGAGGTTGTTACAATTATTCGGCTATTTTTTTCGACCTTGTGTCCTGCTCTTGGCATTTGTTTAACAATAACTCCCGTATTCGTTTGATTAATCATCAATGATTCCCCAACTAAAAGCTTTGCTTCTTCTATTGTTAATCCTTGTAAGTCTGGAATTTGTACAATATTATCTATAGCTTCAGTTTGTACATATAATTTAACTTTGGAACCTTTAGGCAAGTAAGTCCCTTCGCTAGGATACTGTGAAGTAATCTTTGTCCCTATCCCTATGATCTCATAATCTAAACCTTCATAAGATAATAATTCGCTTGCCTTATAAATATCTGTGTGCATAAAACTTGGTATTTTACTTACTTGATCTTCTCCTAGCGGATCATGATCAGCTAGTTCGATTTCTAAATACGGTAAAATATTGGTCATCATTTCTTTAAAAGCTTTAGCTGGAGCCCCTGTTCCTTCTGGAATTTCATCAAATACAATGAGTCCTACCACTTGTGGGTTATTTATAGGTGCATAGCCTAAAAACGATAAAATATACTTTTCATCTTCAAGAGGCCTTTTTTGTGCAGTCCCTGTTTTGCCACCTACAGTATAACCATTAATATTTGCATGAATGCCGGTTCCTTCATCAACAACTTTTTTAAGATAGTTCACCAATACTTTTGAGGTTTCTCCTGTAATGGCTTGTCTTTTTATTGTGGGTTTAGCCTTATATAGAATCTCATTTTTTTCATTTATAATTTGTGAAACAACATATGGCTGTAACAAGTACCCCCCATTAATAACAGAAGAAAATGCTGTAACAAGCTGCAAAGGGGTACACGTAAAAGTTTGTCCTATAGCATAAGTTGCTTTCTCTATAGGCCCTAATTTGGGGTGCAACTGTCCCTTTTCCTCTCCCGGAAGCCCTATATCTGTAGGTTGTCCAAACCCATATCTCTCCATGTATTTCAAAAGGGTTTCTGAACTCATCTTCTCGACAATTTCTAGCATTGCTACATTACAGGAGTTTGCTAGTGCCTGTTCTAATGTCTGTTCACCATGCCCCTCCCTTTTCCAACATCTAATAGGAGCTACCCCTTGTACCACTACTTTAGTTCCATTACATACATATTTTTGTTCAAGGTGCATAACACTTTCATCTAGAGCTGCTGCTACTAGCAGTGGCTTAAAAGTTGAACCTGGTTCATAACTATTTTGTATATTATAATTTTTCCATGCACTATTTAGCGCCTTAGACTTTTGAGTATCTGTTAGTGATTCCCATACTCCTTTTCCTAACTGCTCTTCTAAAACATTATAATGAATTGGATTAAAGCTAGGATAAGAAAACATACTATAAATTTCTCCAGTGTTAGGATTCATAATAATAGCAGCAGCATTTACAGGTTTATATTCTTTTATGTATTTATTCATAGTGGTTTCCACATACTGCTGAACTACTTCATCAATAGTTAAGACAATTGTGGCTCCATTTTCTGCTGGTTTAATCTCTGTTGTAATAATTTGTTCATCTTGCAACTGTGAAAAAACTCTTCCTGCTTTACCCATAATATAACTATTATATTGTTGTTCAATACCATACTGCCCCTCACTATTTTTATTGTAAAAACCAATAAGTTGTGAGGCAAACTCTCCCTTAGGATATTTTCGTATAAAGGACTCTTCAAACCAAACACCTTTTAGTGCCTTTTGTTTTAGTGATTCTACAATCTCCGCTGCAGCATTTTTACTAAGAATACTATATCTTAGGCCTGGGTTCTGTTCTACGAATTTTTTTATCTCTTCTTTTGATCTATTAACTGCATCTGAGAGCCCTTGATAGATGGTATCTTGTTTGCTTTCTTCTAACCCTAATATCGTCTTAGGATCTAAAATAATATGATATGCTAGCACACTAGCAGCAATAGTTTTATTATTTCGCTCAACAATGGCTCCTCTTTGAGGATTAATTTGTCCATCTTTACTCATCATCCTATTTAAAACCTGCTTTTGGTAGTCATCACCGTTATGCAATTTAATGTTTATCACTTGATAACCCATATAGCCTATGGTACTTAAAAAAAATAAGCCTATAAAAAATATACGCCTATGAAGGCGTTTTCTAGATATCATAGAATCATTTTTCTTATTGCTTAGTTTAACTGTCATATGCTTCCCCACTTTATTGATTATATAGAGTATAACTTTGTTTAGGCAGTTGTATATATACAATTTGGTGTGGTAATGGTTCACTCATTCCAAGTTCATTTGAGGCTCTATATCTTATATGATCTAAATTAAGCTTTTCTGATATTTGAGACTCTGTAAGGCTTACTGCACTCTTCATTTCTCTTATGTCATTTTTAAGAGCTTGTAACTGTCCTTGTTTTGTAATAAGAGAAGAATACATATAAATGTATATAAAAGCACAGGCGAATATAGTTATACCACACAGACTTAATTTAAGCCCAAAAACAACATCTGTCCTTTTTTGTGGTGCAACAGATGGTTGATATTCTGGTTCAATAATGGGTCTTGGTATAGGTTGATAATACTTTTTGGCTTCACTGCCATATTGATAGCTATATCTTTTTTGCACACTTTGCCCCATTAACGATTTCCCCCTATTTATAGTTTCTCAATAATTCTTAGCTTAGCACTTCTTGAACGCGGATTGCTTTCAACTTCTTCATCAGACGGTAAAATAGGTTTTTTAGTAATAATTTTAACTTTCTGAGTCTGTTCACATATACAGATAGGAAAGTTTTTCGAACAAGTACATGGGTCTTCAAGCTTTTTGAATACATGTTTGACAATTCTATCTTCTAAAGAATGAAAAGTAATAACACATAACCGCCCTGTTGGCTTAAGCTTTTCTACAATATCTAGCAGCGTAGGCTCAATAATTTCCAACTCTCTATTGACTGCAATTCTAATGGCTTGAAAAGTACGTTTAGCTGGATGAGGTCCATCTTTCCTTGCACCATGGGGTATAGCTCTTTTAATAATATCTACCAATTCAAAGGTTGTACGAATTTCCCCCTCTGTATTTCTATAGTTAGCAATAAAGTTTGCAATACGCTTCGCCCACTTTTCTTCTCCATATTCTTTAATTATTCTAAATAGTTCATCTTCTGATAATTCATTAACAACATGATATGCAGTATAAGTATCTTCTTGATTCATTCTCATATCTAAAGGCGCATCATTCATATAGGAAAATCCTCTTAGCGGTTCATCTAATTGATGAGAGGAAACGCCTAGGTCTATTAACATACCATCTATACCTTGAATCTCTATATCCTCTAAAATAGTTTTTATTGCCTCAAAATTATTATTTACAATAGAAACTTTAGGATCTACATTCTTTAGTCTCTCTTTCGAAACAGTTAAAGCATTTTTATCCTGATCAATACCGATAAAATGCCCTTCTTTAGAAAGATGTTTGCAAATCTCAAGAGCATGTCCAGCTCCTCCTAATGTACCATCTACATAAATACCACTAGGCTTAATATTTAAACCAGAAATACATTCATTGCGTAAAACAGATATATGTTCAAATTTCATTTTTATCCCCTCTATATCCCTAGTTCTTCCATTTGTCCAGCAATGGTTTCAGCGCTAAACTCTTCTTCATTATAAGCACTCCATCTATTAATTGCCCAAACTTCAATACGTGTACTCATACCTATAAATACTATGTCTTTTTCTATCTCAGAATATACCCTTAAATTATTAGGAATAAGTATTCTTCCTTGCTTATCAGTACTACACTCTATTGCTCCTGATAAAAAGAAGCGTACAAACTTTCTTGCTTGTGTATTAGTTAGTGGGAGTTGTTTAAGCTTTTGTTCAAAGAGAGTCCATTCAGAGAAAGGATAGATAAATAAACATCCATCTAATCCTTTAGTCAAAATAAAAGTTTCTCCTAACTTTTCTCTGTATTTAACTGGTACAATAACTCTTCCCTTTTCATCTAAACTATGTCTATACTCTCCAATAAACACTTACCACTTCACTCCACTTCTACCCACTTCACACCATTTTCTTATATTTTATGCTTTTCTAGCATAAATTTCAAGCTAAATTCAAATAAATTATTAATTTATTTATTTTAAGATAAAAAAAAGACCAACCTATTGCTTAGGTTAGTCCTAAATAATCTTTTAAAGATTAATTATTATTGAGATTTCTATAATATTTTACAATTTCTTTATCTAACTTCAAGCTAAGCATGTAGGCTGGTTTAGTATTATACCTTGAACCTCCGGTTGTCCCTAAAAGTCTGTTTAAATTTTCTTGCATAAATGAGATATTCTTTTTCATTTCTTTCATATCAAATCCCCCTTAAAAATAAAACAAATAAAACAAATAAAGTAAATAAAGTAAAATAATTTGTATATTACTTATTATAATATCTTATATGGAAGAAATCAACATTTATTCTCATTTTTTGGATAATTTATCACCTTTTAGAAGCATTTCGACAGAATTTTATTCCAGTTATTCCCATAATTATTGACAAAATGGCAACTATCTGTGAAATAGGCATTTGTGTAGATCCAAATAGCAATTGATCTGTCCTTAACCCCTCTACCCAAAATCGCCCTACCCCATAACCTACTAAATAAAGTAAAAAGATCTCGCCATAGGCTTTTCTATGTTTTCTATAAATAAGCAATAAGATAAGAAGCCCAATGTTCCAACACGATTCATAAAGAAAAGTAGGATGTACTTGAATATACTGCTCTCCAAAAGCTATTTGCAGATTGTTTAATATGCCTTCTGATAAGGGGAGTTTTGCTTCTGTCTTCAATATCCTCATTGCAAGCAAATTATTCGTATAGTCCCCAAAAGCTTCTTTATTAACAAAATTCCCATATCTTCCAATAGCTTGACCCAATATTAAGCCATATGTCGCACAATCTGCAAATACCCAAAAATTGGTTTTCTTTTTACGCGTATAAATGACCGCAACAATAATAGATACAATAATCCCTCCATATATCGCTAGTCCTCCTTGCCTAATGTTAAATATTTCAAGTAAGTTATCTCTGTAATACTCAAAGTTGAAAATAACATAATACATGCGTGCACCAATAAGTGCAAAAATAATATTATATAAAATAAAGTCGATCATAATGTCTGAATCTAAACCTTCTCGGCGTGCTATATAGCTTGCTAACATAGTCCCTAATAAAATACCTGTTGTAATAATGAGTCCATACCAATAAATAGAGACTCCAAATATTTCAAATGCAGTAGAATTAATATTAAATTGAAGATTAAGATGCGGAAAATATATATTTGGCATAACATTCCTCCTTTTTATCCTAATATTATATTGCATTTATAGCCTGATGTAAATGTCTATGCTGACTAAGAATAATTATGTCCTTATTTATCTATAATAAGCATGTAGCATTTCATATAAGGAGGTTATATAATGATATCAAAAGCAAGACATTATCGTGTGGTATCCAGAAATAAAAACTCTTCTGGGAAACCTATTGTATCTATTAACGAAAGTAACATTTTACCTTTATTTTCTTTTGTTTTCGTCTTATGGATTTTTGGTATTCTAATAGGCTATATATTATCGCATAATAAATAAAACTGCATTTTATTGCAGTTTTATTTATTATGCGATAATATATAGAATGTAATAATATATCATATATGTATGCAGAAAATAGGATGATGCTATCATTTCAATAGTAAGAACTGGATAAAATGATCAGCACATAAACGTTTATTTGCTTTAAGGAAGGATGAATTATATGAAACTCGGAATCGTTGGGCTTCCTAACGTAGGAAAAAGCACTTTGTTTAATGCATTAACTCAGGCAGGCGCAGAGTCTGCTAACTATCCATTTTGTACTATTGAACCAAATGTTGGGGTAGTTGCTGTTCCTGATGAAAGACTTGGGGTACTTGAAAAAATGTATCAGTCCCAAAAGGTTGTTCCTGCTATTGTTGAATTTGTTGATATAGCTGGTTTAATCAAAGGGGCAAGTAAAGGTGAGGGGCTCGGTAATCAATTTTTATCTCATATCAGAGAAGTAGATGCTATTGTACAAGTTGTAAGATGTTTTGAAAATGAAAATATTGTTCATGTAGATAAAACTGTTAATCCTATTCGAGATATTGAAACGATTAACATAGAGCTTGCATTTGCGGATATGGATGTTCTTGAGAGAAGAATTTCGAAAACGAGTAAAACAGCAAAGTCTGATAAAACTTTAGCAAGAGAACTTGAAATATTACAAAAAGTTTATCAAACATTAGAAGAAGGAAAATCCGTAAGAACATTATTCGGTGAGGATGCGGATACAGATTTATTTATCAAATCCCTAGGTCTTATCACTACAAAACCTGTATTATACGCTGCAAATATTTCTGAAAGTGATCTCATTGAAAAGGTCGAAAATGATTATGTTAAGCAAGTTCGTACTTTTGCACAAAGCGAAGGTTCAGAAGTTTTTGTAGTCTGTGCTCAGATCGAACAAGAACTCTCAGATTTACCACCTGATGAAAAAGAGCTTTTTCTAGAAGACCTAAACATTTCTTCCACAGGATTTGATAGACTAATAGCTTCTAGTTATAAGCTACTAGGTCTCATCAGTTACTTAACAGCAGGTCCACAAGAAGTAAGGGCTTGGACCATTACTGTAGGAACAAAAGCACCAGAAGCTGCTGGTAAAATCCATTCAGATTTTGAAAGAGGATTTATACGTGCTGAAATTGTTAATTTCAATGATTTAGTCAACTCTGGTACTTATACAGCTGCTAAAGAAAAAGGCCTCGTACGCTTAGAAGGCAAGGAGTATGTTGTAAAAGATGGTGATATTATACTCTTTAGATTTAATGTTTAGTAAATGATAAAAATACTTCCTAATTACTATTCTTATTCAACTGGAAAAATTTCATAGCATAAAACAAGCTTTTATAAACAAGAATAAGATTAGAAAACAAAAAGGAGGTATTAAAATGCACCTAAATACAAGAGATACTGTTTTGAAAAAACTTTTAGATGCTCAAGAAAATGTACGTGATTATGAATCATTTTCTAAGCGATTAGATGATGATGAAGTTGCCAATGTATTTAAAGAGTTTGCTGAAGAATCTGGTCTTCAGGCACAGAAACTACAAGAAATTCTTAGCAAGTATGAAAATAGGTAAAAAATAAGAGCATGACTTCCATGCTCTTATTTTTTACCTATTTTCATACTTAAGAGTAAATATTTGTTGTAAATTTTTTATATACCTCCATAAAGCAAGAAATTCTATTTTGATATAATTATTCTTCCAAGTTATGATAATCACTTGTCATTTCTGTTTTATCTTTTTGCTGTGACTTCTGGGTTTCTCCCGTAAACTTAGCCATAAAATCAGGCACTTTAGAAATGAGTCCAGGGATCATATCAATAAGCTTTGTAACACTATCTTGCCCTTTAATATTAATAAGCTGTGTTGTTCCATTTTGGATAACAAGCATAGCACTTGGTGTAATTTTAGCTCCTAATCCACCTGCTCCAGCATCTGTTTCTCCATCTACTTTTTTCTCTTTTTCTTTATTTCTCTCCGTAAATTTTGAACTTGCTGTCGTTCCAGCAGCAACCCCAAAACTTACATCAACTAATGGTACTAAAATAGTACCCTCAATATGAATAGGCTCTCCTACCACTGTTTTAGTTGTAATAAAGTTTTCTAGTTTTCCGACTAACGCATCAAAATTTTGACTAAGTTTTTGGTCCATTTTAATTTTCCTTTCTTATTTTAAGTAACAATTGAATGTATTCTCTTACTTCTTTGTTGATTATAAAACCAATAAAAATATTGACAAGCAAAATGAGCTTAAACCTTCCTTTTGCTGAAAAGCTTCCCCATAAGCCTTCTTCATCATAGTTGCCTTCAATGATACCATATTTATAATACCATGGATACAAAAGTGTTATTTGAGCTATTAGTTCACCTGTATCTGCTGGATTCTCCTTACCAACAGTAAACTCAAAATGGATCTGGTAAGGTTTAAAACACTTTAATAGCCTTCTTAGCGTTGTAAGCGTTTTTTTTAGAAAGATTGAGAATCTTTTATCCAAAAACAACTCTTTAACCGTGATCATTTGTGTTATAAATGGTTGCCAACCTATCTTTTTATGAACTGTTTCTTCAACAATTTCCTCTGATAAATATGGTGTATTATCTGCTGCTTGGTGTGCTTTATTCTCTACCACTTTTTCAAAATCCTTAATATGTTTATCATAAATTATAAAGCCAAACAATTTAATTTTACTCTCCTGAACACCCTCTTCTAACAACCATTTCATTTCTATAATCCTTAATAGATTTATTTTACAACAACAAGAGGTTGTTTCATAATGGCTATAGAAACAATCATATTTAATAGGTGCTAATAATAAGAAGATCAAAATAAAAGCTAGACATAAAAATATAATTAGCATGATTAATAGAGTTACTTTTATTATTAGCCATAAAATACTCATTATACACCCCATCTATTATGTTTTTATCATATCATAACTTATTGTTTGTAAATTATATAACTCATTAATTAGTTTCCCCACATAATTTATTGCTGTTTCTTTTGTTTTTGCTACACCTATTAAATAACATGGTTTATAACGATAATTTAAATGCTGACTTTCAACAATATCAAAAAGGAAATCATTTTGATAAGATGTACACACAAAGTAGAAATGTGTTTTACATTTATTACTTGTCCTTAGCTGTAACTTTTTTAATTTGTTAAACTTTGTTCCTTTTTCAATCCATAAATACTTTGATATCTTCATAAAATAATAGTCCCTAACTTTTTAACTTTTTTATAATATTGACTTTAATTTTCTATATTATACCATATACTCCGTTATTTTGACTATAAATACCTTTAACTTAGATATTTATTTTCTAACTGTAGATTTCACATTTTAAATACAGATTGGTTATATGATATATATTGTAAAATTATTATGACAAATAATCTTGTATAAATGGATAAGTTAAGTTTATATCTTGATTCTCTGCAGTGATTTTTCCAATTTAAATTGTCCTTTGGTTATGATTCCCTTATATGAAAAATTAATACTCATCCTACAAATTAAGTAAATTATTATATAGCCGTAATATAACATTTGAATATTCAGTCTTTTATTTTTAAAAAAAAGCAGAGTTCTTATCCTCTGTTTTTTTAATGTTGTTAACCAAATCTTTACGCCGAGTTCTGTATTTGACAGTCATCTATCTACGCCTATAGTTACCTATAGGCTCTAGCAACCTACCCAAGGCATAGCGAGCAGCTATTAATCGCCTTTCTATACGGTCTTGCTCCAGGTGGGGTTTACATAGCTCCTTTAGTCACCTAAAGGACGGTGAGCTCTTACCTCACCTTTCCATCCTTTCCTATCTCACGATAGGTGGTTTATTTCTGTTGCACTTTCCTTAAAGTTGCCTCCACTGGGGGTTATCCAGCACCTTGCTCTATGGAGCTCGGACGTTCCTCAAGTATTTTCTTTCGAAAGCATACTTGCGACTGTCTGACTTACTTAACAACTTTTATACAATATCACATTACGCCTTTTTTGTCAATCAATGAAATGAACTTCCTCCAAGAAACTCCCTGATAATAGAATTATTTGGAATATTTGCTGTGTCTATAGTTAAAAAATATTCTAAGAATTTAAGCATACGTTTAGCTTCTGCATAATACGGCGAAGACCTCTCCACACTGAATAACAAAGGTTCTGCTTTTTGCTTAAGTACAGAAAGTTCATAAATAAGCACAGAATTAAACATTACATCTGCCTGTTCTTGAAATGGAAATATATTCTTATTTTCACCTCTTCTTACAGAAGCCCAAAGCTCCATTGTACGCTCAGGCGAAATGCCTCTATATTGATTATCTCTTATCATACGTCTAATAAGTCTTGTATCTGTAGTTGGAATCCTATTGTGGTAATCAATATTAAGTTGTGTCAAACAGCTTATATAGACTTTAAACTTGTTTTCTTTTGACACAGCATAGCTTAATTTTTCATTAAGTCCATGAATTCCCTCAACAACTAAAATATCATCTTCATTTAATTTGATTTTATTTCCCCTATATTGCCTCTCACCAGTAATAAAATTGAACTGTGGAATTTCCACCTCTTCTCCTGCGATCAGCTGGTTCATATGTTTATTAAAAAGATTAATATCTATTGCTTCTAGTGCTTCAAAGTCATATTCTCCCCTCTCGTCTATCGGGGTAAGTTCTCTATTTACGAAATAGTCATCAATAGAAATAACATGTGGTTTCATCCCATTAACTCTAAGTTGTATGCAGAGTCTCTGAGCAAAAGTTGTTTTTCCAGACGAGGATGGACCTGCAATCAAAACAAGTTTAATATTCTTTTTATCTAAAATCTTATCTGCTATCTCAGCTATTTTCTTTTCATGCAATGCTTCTGATATTTTGATAAGATCTTCAGCTTTTCCACTAGAAATGGTGTCATTTAGAGACCCAACTATATCTACTCCCATAATTCTAGCCCATTTTTCTGATTCTCTGAAAACTTCTGATAACTTAGGCTGTGGAATAAACTCTGCCATATGGTTTGGATTTTGTTCGCTTGGAAATTGAAGTGCAAAGCCATGCGCATAAGGAATGAGTTTAAATAATGTAATATGTTTTGTATTTGTTACCATATAACCATAAAAATAATCTTTAATCTTATCTAAACAATAGATATTAACTGTAGAGGTTCTTCTATATTTAAATAATCTTCTTTTATCTACTCTTTGTTCTTTTTCAAAAAGTTCAAGAGCTTCATCAATCGCTAAAGTTTCTTTAGTAATTGGTAATTCTTCTTTAACTATTTGGTGCATTTCTTTTTCTATTTTAGCAATTGTCTCCGCATTACACAGACTGTGATCTTCAAATTCACAAAAGTATCCTCCTGTTATATGGTGATTGACAAGTATGTTGCACTTAGGAAAGACTCTTCTTGCTGCTGCGATTAACAAAAAAGTTGTACTTCTTTGATAAACCCTCATGCCATCTTTTTGGCCCAAGTCTACAAACTCTAATCCATCTGTATCTTCATTCAATATACTGTACAACGCTTTAAAGCTATTGCCTATTTTCGCTAACATAATAGGAAATTGATACTCTTGTTTTATACTCTCAGCAATTTCATAAAGTGTAATCCCCGAATTAAATTGAACTTTTTTTCCATTTTTAAAGGTAACATTAATTAGATTATTCATAGCATTCTCCTTTTATTTAATGTATATAACCTCACCACTTACTTGGGAAGAAGTTGCACACAACCCTTTTAGTCTGTTATTTAAGGAAGAAGCAATATGCTGCATGGCAATGTTTTCTGATGTGTAGTGACCTATATCAAATACTGTAATTCCGAGCGCCTTAGCTTCTTGTGCATCATGAAATTTAATGTCGCTTGTAATATAAGCGTCTGCAACTTCGCTTGCCCTTTTAATGAAACTTGCTCCACTTCCAGAACATACTGCAACTTTTTTAATACTTGGCTTTATAGATCCGCTCATGCGTATAGCGGATAATTTAAAAACTTCTTTAAGTTTTAGAATAAAATCCTCTAATGGTATCTCTTGTTTTAAATGTCCATATCTTCCTATGCCTTCAAGCTTAGTTCTATTATTCAAAGTATAAATATCAAAGGCTACTTCTTCATAAGGATGATGTTTTCTAATAACTTGGCAAATAGTTTCAATATTATACTGATACGTTATAAACTCTATCTTTCTTTCATTAACCGTTTCTAATTGCCCATGTTCACCTAAATAAGGATTACTGCCTTGTACCGGCACAAAGGTCCCTTCACCTTTTACGGTAAATGTGCACCCCTTATAAGCCCCTATATGACATACATTATATGCAATAATTATATCTCTCATCTGCTCATAATGTGTTTCTGGAACATATACAGCAATCTTATACAACTCTTCTTGATGCGATATATGTAAAACTTCTGTTTTGCAAACATCTAATTTCTCACATAGTATATCATTAATGCCACCTTGAACAATGTCATAGTTTGTATGCATGGTGTACACTGAAATGTCATGACAAATAAGCTTTTGAATCATCCTGCCCGTAGGCGTATCAAAGTCAATCTTATAAAGCGGCTTAAATATTAAAGGGTGATGCGTTATAATACATTGTACATTATTTCGTACTGCTTCGCTTATAACTTCTTCATTAACATCTAAGGCACATAGTATTCTACTTACGCTTTGCTCTTTACTTCCTAGCATAAGTCCAACATTGTCCCAACTTTCTGCAAGTCTTGGTGGAGCTATTTCTTCTAATACTTTAATGACATCATTTAAAAGATACATTTTATAACCTCTTTATGCATTTTTAATTCTTCTTCTAACTCTATTTTTCTTTTATCTATCTGCTTGGAATTTTTTTGACTTATCGTGCTATAGATCATAGAAAGCTTTTCTTGCTTTTTAAGTATATAATCTTTAAAAAGTTGTGTTCTTTTTTCAATAAGAATCTTCCCATACACGTACTCATAAGCTTTATCATATTTTTCATCACCTTGAACCGCTACGATGATCGTATAATACTTATCTTCTTCTTCAATAAATTCTTCGTTTTCTATTTTGAATCCTATAGCATGTAAAAATTTCCGGACACGGTGAACATCTTGTTGTGGCTGTAAAATAAGTTTTTCCATGCTTTTAACAAGATCTAGCTCTTGTTGTAAGATCTCTATCATCAAACAGCCACCCATTCCAGCCATGATTATGATATTTGCTTCCCCTACCGTAATGCCCTTTAGGCCATTAGTAAGTCTTAAATCAATAGCCTCTACATTGTGAAGTCTCATATTCAGTTTTGCTTTTTTAAGCGGGCCTGTATTAATATCTGTTGCAATACAAAAGATTGCAATATGCTCTTTTATAAGATAGATAGGAATATACGCATGGTCTGTTCCAACATCTACAACTTTGCACCCCCTTGGCACACACCGAGCGATAGTATATAATCTATGTGATAACTGCACATGAACACCTCATTGTTTATTTTATGTTTTAATACTGGGCTTCATACAAAATAGAAGTTGATAGATCAACTTCTATTCTAGATAATCTTTAAGTTTTTTACTTCTGCTTGGATGTCTTAACTTGCGCAGTGCCTTAGCTTCTATTTGCCTAATTCTTTCTCTTGTAACATTAAATTCTTTACCTACTTCTTCTAGTGTTCTTGCTCTACCATCATCTAACCCAAATCTAAGACGAAGGACTTTTTGTTCTCTTTCGGTTAACGTATCTAAAACTTCTATTAATTGCTCTTTAAGAAGCGTAAAGGCTGCTGCCTCAGCTGGAACTGGAACATCATCGTCTGGAATAAAATCTCCTAAATGACTATCTTCTTCTTCTCCAATAGGCGTTTCAAGCGAAACTGGTTCTTGAGAGATTTTCATGATCTCGCGTACTTTAGCTACAGTCATTTCCATTTCTTTTGCAATCTCCTCAGGCTGAGGATCACGTCCTAATTCTTGAAGGAGTTGTCTAGATACACGCATGAGTTTGTTAATAGTTTCTACCATGTGAACAGGTATGCGAATAGTACGTGCCTGATCAGCAATAGCTCTCGTAATAGCTTGTCTAATCCACCAAGTCGCATAAGTACTGAATTTATAACCTTTTGTATAATCAAATTTTTCTACTGCTTTAATAAGCCCGAGATTTCCTTCTTGGATAAGATCTAGAAAAAGCATCCCACGTCCTACATATCTTTTGGCAATACTAACTACTAGTCTTAAATTAGCTTCTGCTAACTTTTTCTTGGCTTCTTGATCGCCTTCTTCCATTCTTTGTGCTAGTTTAATTTCTTCACCAGCTGATAAAAGCGGCACCTTTCCAATTTCTTTAAGATACATACGTACTGGATCATCAATACTGATGCCATCTGGTAAATTATGAAAATCTATTTCTGTATCTTCTGCCTCTACATCTGCAATATTCCCAATAACATCGATGTTCTGTGATTCTAAATATTCATAAATTTGCTCAATTTTACTAGGATCTAGTTCTATGTCTGAAAAAACCTCATTAATATCATCTTGTTCTAAAATACCCTTTTTATCCTTTGCTATATTAATAAGTTGATCAAGTTTTGTCTTAAAAACTAGTTTCTGTTCTGCAATGTCTTTCACTATTATCAATCCTTTCTCCTGTCTACTATTCTAACCATTTATAAAATCAATATACAATTTGTCAAGATCCTTTTTTTGAAATAGTAGATTTTGTTTTTCTACTGCATCTTTTGTATCATTCATTTTCTTCCCTATATAGTTTCCTTTGAGCCTCTTTACATTTTCTAAAATCATTTTGTGTAAAATAATTTGCTCTTCATAACGTTCATCTTTATGCATCATAATATGAGAAATGATATTTTGATCTGTACTCTCTGGATAACGTGTTGTAAAATAAGTCATATTGATATCTCTTTGATTCTCCATAGCTTCAAAAATCTCTTTTGCCAAGTCTTTAAGTAGATCACCTTCGAACATATCAGCGTTAATATAATGTTTAACTTGCTTAACAATATGCGGATAGTGGTAAAGTGTTGACAAAAAAATAACTTCTGTGCTGACTGCCTGACGGCTGTTTTTTTGCGAAGCCTGACTATCTTTTGTAGTATAAGTATGCCTTATTTTTTTATAATTATTGTTAACTTCTGCTTTAAACGCACTACTTTCAATTTGATAAACTTCACATATTTCATCTATATAAACAGCTTGCTCTATAGTGCTTAATACTTCACTTAACCTGCTCGCAACTTCTTGCAAAAACATGACTTTTTGTTCTGGAATTTTCAGGTCATACTTTATTTCAAATCTTGATATTTCAAACCATATATCTGTTTTAGCTCCTTTTATAAGTTCTAATAATTGTTCTTTACCATACTGGCGCAAGTACTCATCTGGATCTTTGCCGGTCTTAAGCTGTAATACCCTCACTTTAATGCCTTCGTTTTTAAGAATAGGAATAGCTCGTAGCGTTGCATTAACCCCTGCATTATCACTGTCATACATAATGACAACTTCTTTTGTATAACGTTTTAGAGCCTTAGCGTGAGAAGGTGTAAAAGCTGTTCCGAGTGAAGCGACCGTTTGAGTAAATCCTGCTTGATGCATTGCAATGACATCCATATATCCCTCTACTAATATATAATAGTTACTTGTAGTTGTCTTTGCAAAGTTAAGACCATAGAGAACATGGCTCTTGCTAAATAAAATATTCTCTGGTGAATTAAGGTATTTAGGCATACTTTCATCAATAACTCTTCCACCAAAACCAATTACTTTTTTGCCAGTATCAAAGATTGGGAATATAATCCGCGATGTGAATCTGTCGTAAATAAAGCCTCCTTTATTGCTTTTTAAAAACAGTCCACTTTCTATGAGAATAGTATCGGCGTATCCTTTACCGTGTAAATACTTATAAAGCACATTATAATCGCTTGGTGAATATCCTATTCCAAATTGTTTAATCATTTCTGATGAAACGCCACGATCTGTTAAATAACGCATGATCTCTTGATTCTTATCATCTCTTAAAGTAAAATAAAAAAACTTAGCAGCTTCTTTAACCACTTCTAATAAAAGTAGCTTTTTTTGATTCTTTTGAACTTCTTCTTGAGATAATGCAAATTCTTCTAACTCAATATTCTCTCTTTCAGCTAAATACTTAATAGCTTCTGGAAAGGTCATATTTTCTTTTTGCATTAAAAAAGTAACTGTATTCCCTCCGGCACCACATCCAAAGCAGTAATACAGCTGCTTATCTTCACTAACAGAAAAGGATGGTGTTTTTTCATTGTGGAATGGGCACAATCCCGTATAAGAACTTCCTTTTTTAGTAAGCGTTGTATATTCGGAGATTAGAGTTACTATATCACTTCTTTCTCTAATAGTTTCTATTATATGTTCTGGATAACGCATCTACTCTCCTTCTTTCTTTATAAAAACTACTTTAATAAATATTCCAAGAAGTTGGGAAAAACAATTCACAATACGTATGAATAGCATAACGATCTGTCATACCTGCAATATAGTCACATACTATCTGTGTTTCTAAATCTCCAATTTCTAATCTTTTTATATATTCTTTTGGTAATTTATCCACTTTACCAATATAGTAATTGTAAAGTTGATAAATAACTTGTTTTGCCTTATCTTCCTGCTCTTTAGCAAGAGATCCTACATAAACTTTTTCAAATAGAAACTCACGCATACTATAAAAAGCACCTCTTACTTGCCCACTCATTTGAATGATGTTTTGTTGGTGACTTTCTCTTATAATATCCGATATTAAAAGATGTATACGATCACTTGAAGACTCTCCTAAAATAGTGATACATTCTTTGGGCAAATCCTCCACTTTTAAAACCTGACCTCTTATTGCATCATCAATATCATGATTAATATATGCAATTCGATCACTAATCCTAACAATTTGTCCTTCCAAGGTAACCGGATTGACATGTTGTGTATGGTGTAGAATTCCATCTCTTACTTCAAAGGTTAGATTAAGTCCATAACCTTGTTTTCCCTTCTCGAGATGATCTACTACCCGTAAGCTTTGCGCATTATGATGAAATCCCGCTGGATGCATTTTGTCCAATATTCTCTCACCGCTGTGACCGAAGGGTGTATGTCCTAGATCATGACCTAATGCAATCGCTTCTGTCAAATCTTCATTTAATCGCAGTGCTCTCGCAATGGTTCTCGATATTTGCGCAACTTCCAGCGTATGGGTTAATCTAGTACGATAATGATCTCCTTCTGGCGATAAAAAGACTTGGGTTTTATGCTTCAAACGTCGAAAAGCTTTCGCATGCAATATTCTATCTCGATCTCGTTGGAATTCAGTTCTTACTTCACAAGGCGTTTCAACAAGTATTCTACCCCTAGTATTCTGCGATAGGGTGGCATAGGGTGAAAATCTCTCCCTTTCGTACTTTTCTGTGATCTCACGAAACAACATATGTTTTCCCCCCACATATAAATAGATCTTAATCTACATCCTATCAAAAATGCATCCATATATATAGGTTTGTCCTTTGCTTCGTCGAAAGCATGTTCATTTTTATAATAATTCTTATATTATTATATATACCACAAGCATATTTTTATTCCTTCTAAATGGCGAACATTTTTTCGATTTAAAAAAGGGTATGGCCCAATAACCATACCCTTTAAACTATTTATTCTTAATCACTGATCTTGCAGCAGCCAGGCGTGCAATCGGGACACGATAGGGCGAACAGGAAACATATTGTAGCCCGATTCGATGACAGAATTCAATGGATTCAGGATCTCCTCCATGCTCGCCACATATTCCAAGCTTTATATCCGGTCTTGACTTCCTACCTAGGTCTATTGCGATTTCCATTAGTCTTCCGACACCGATTTGATCTAATCGCTGGAAGGGATCTTTTTCAAATATCTCTTTTTTCCTATACTCTCCAATAAATTTACCTGCATCATCTCTAGAAAAGGCATAGGTCATTTGTGTCAAATCATTTGTTCCGAAAGAAAAAAATTCAGCTTGCTCTGCAATGGCATCCGCAGTTAACGCTGCCCGTGGCACCTCTATCATTGTTCCAATCATATAATCAACGGTTTCATGATACTGCTCCATCACCTCATTAGCTGTATCAATAATCAGTTTTTTAATAATCGCCAATTCTTTTTCATGGGCAATCAATGGTACCATAATCTCTGGCTTTACATCCAATGCCTTTTCTTTTTTCACTTCCAAGGCTGCCATAATGATTGCTCTAACCTGCATTTCATAAATCTCTGGATAAGTAACAGCCAATCGACAGCCACGATGTCCCAGCATCGGATTGAATTCCTTGAGCTCTTCCACGGTTTCCTGTAGCCTAGCATACTCCATACCTAATTGCGTAGCTAAAGCCTTTATATCCTCTTCAAGATGGGGTAAAAATTCATGTAGGGGAGGATCCAGCAATCGAACCGTTACCGGTCTCTCACCCATAGCTTCAAAAATACCAATAAAATCTTCTTTTTGGAAAGGCAACAGCTTGTTTAGGGCATCCATTCGCTCCTCTTTTGTCTTTGCTACAATCATTTGTCGTACAGCTAGAATTCTGTTTCCTTCAAAAAACATATGTTCCGTTCTGCACAAACCGATTCCTTCAGCGCCAAACTTTACAGCGATGGAAGCATCTCTTGGTGTATCTGCGTTTGCTCTAATTTCTAACGTCCGTATTTCATCAGCCCAATCCATCAAGATACTAAAATTTCCAGAGAGCTCTGGTTCCATAGTCGGAATACTTCCTGCATAAACAACGCCTGCATTCCCATCCAATGAAATATAGTCTCCTTCTCTAAATACCTGATTCATTGATCTAAAAACTTTACTACCTTCATCAATTCGTATTTCCCCGCATCCTGCAACACAGCACTTTCCCATTCCTCGCGCTACAACTGCCGCATGAGAGGTCATTCCACCTCTAGCTGTTAAGATTCCTTCTGCCGCTACCATGCCTTCAATATCCTCTGGTGAAGTCTCCTGTCGCACTAAAATTGCTTTTTCCCCTCCGTTTACGGCGGCTACTACGTCCTGGGCACTAAAATATACTCTTCCTGTAGCTGCACCTGGAGATGCTGGCAGGCCCTGGGCAATCTTTTCAGCGGCATTTAAAGCTTTCTCATCAAATGTTGGATGCAGCAATTGATCTAACTGCATTGGCTCTACCCGCATTAACGCGGTGTTTTTGTCAATAACACCTTCCGCCACCATGTCCACTGCCACCGCAATGGCTGCTGCCGCAGTTCTTTTTCCATTTCTTGTCTGTAACAAATATAGCTTTCCATTTTCAATGGTAAACTCTATATCCTGCATATCCTTGTAGTGATTTTCCAGTAAGTTTGCTAGAGTAATAAATTCTTCATAAACCTCTGGCATATTGTTCCTGAGTTGTTCTATCGATTGTGGTGTTCTGATGCCTGCTACCACATCTTCTCCCTGGGCATTCATTAAGAACTCTCCAAAAATTTTCTTTTCACCAGTTGACGGATTCCTCGTAAAAGCAACCCCCGTTCCAGATGTATCCCCCATATTTCCGAAGACCATAGATTGTATATTCACCGCTGTTCCTAGATGGCCTGGTATATCGTGAAGACCTCGGTATACTACTGCTCTTGCATTATTCCAGGAATCAAATACTGCGTTAATTGACATAAGAAGCTGTTGTTTTGGGTCTTGAGGGAATCCCTTTCTTGTCTCCTTTTGTACCAGTTCTTTATAGGCTTGAATAATATTTTTCAAGTGATTAGCAGATAATTCGGTATCTAGGGTAATGTTGTTTTCTTCCTTTTCATGATCTAGGATATGTTCGAACTTAAATTTAGGAATATTCAATACCACATCACCAAACATCTGAATAAACCTTCTATAACTGTCAAATGCAAATCGTTCGTTACCTGTTGCCAATGCCATTCCCACCACTGTGTCATCATTTAGACCAAGGTTCAGAATGGTATCCATCATGCCCGGCATTGAAAACACAGAGCCCGAGCGAACAGATACAAGAAGTGGATTTTCAGAGTCTCCAAATTTCTTTCCGGTTCTATTCTCCAACTCCTGGAGGCTCTGAAAAATTTCTTCAATAATCGAAGGATGAATTTGTTTTTGATCCTCATAATATCGATTACAAGCTTCTGTAGTCACTGTAAATCCTGACGGAACAGGCAAGCCGATCTTTACCATTTCCGCAAGATTAGCTCCTTTTCCACCTAGGAGAGATTTCATTTCTTTACTTCCTTCATCAAAAAAATATACATATTTTTTATTCATAAATGTACTCCTTTCTCCTCGCTATTTCAAATGGGCACTTTGTTTCATTATTTCTAGTATAATATTAGCACTTTCTTCTACAGCTTTTGTTGAGACATCAATTACAGGGCATCTTAATCTTTTCATAAGTCCATCGGCATATTCTAGTTCTTCTAGGATTCTATTCATGTTTGCATAACTAGCTTCATTTCCTAATCCTAAAGCTTTAAGTCTCTCCTGACGAATTTCATTAAGCTTTATTGGGTTCGTAGTCAATCCAATGATTTTCTTTGAAGGTATTTCAAAAATCTCTTCTGGTACGGGAACCTCTGGTACAAGTGGTACATTGGCTACCTTAATATTCTTATGGGCTAAATACATACTTAATGGTGTTTTAGAAGTTCTTGAAACGCCAATTAAAATAATATCTGCCTTTTTTAAACCTCTAGGATCTTTACCATCGTCATACTTTACTGCAAATTCTATGGCTTCAACCTTTTTAAAATACCTCTCATCTAGTTTTCGAATTAAACCCGGCTCGTTCTTGGGTTCACTTTTGACTATTGTTTGAATCGATTCAATGATTGGTGTCATAATATCAACAAAAGGAATATTATTTTTTGTTGCCATTTCGATCATTAGACCTCGCAAAGAAGGGACCACCATGGTAAATACAATGACACAGTTTTCATTTACGGCCTCGATAAACACCTCTCGAATTTGTTCTTCTTGCGATATGTAAGGAAATCTTCTAATGTCATAATCATTACACTCGAATTGACTAACAGCGGCCTTTACAACTTGCTCCGCCGTTTCACCGATTGAGTCGGAGATTACATAAACTACCAATCGACGGTTCATTTTTTTATCCCTCCATAATCAATTATTATTTTCCTAGTTCCACAAATAGTCTGGCAATATTGGTTTTAGATATCTTGCCAACTACTTTAAAAACCTCTTTTTCACCAATCATTTCTTTCTGTACTACTGGCAAACTATCTACCTCGTGTTCAATAATCTTAATTGCTGCCTCCAAGGCTGTTTCGTGAGGATAGGTTAAAACAATGTTAGGCATTCTTGTCATAATGAGACCTACAGGTACCTTATGTATTTCCATTCCACCCATGATACTCTTTAAGAAATCCTTTCTAGATACTACACCGGTTAGATATCCTTTAGAAACAACATAAATCGAACCTGCATCCTCCAAAAACAAGGCTACAATACCATCATAGAGACTGGTGTGTTCCTCTATAATCACAGGGATTGATTTAATATCGCTTACCTTGGTCTTTTTAATGTGTTCAGAAATAATATTTATCCCATTATTTCCTGAGTATAGATATCCTACCTTCGGTCTTGCATCCAAAATCCCAGACATTGTTAAAATAGCCAAGTCAGGACGCAGGGTCGCCCTTGTTACCTTTAACAGCGATGCAATCTGTTCACTGGTGATCGGTTCACCATCTTTTACAATCTCCACGATTCTTTGCTGTCTTTCTGAAAGCTGCAAAATAGTCACCTCATTTCAAAAACAAGTTATATGTGTTATACTATTTCCTATTGTGATATATTATATTTTAGCAAAGCTTTTCTATTTTTGCTATACCTTTCTGAAAAAAAAAGAGACAATAGAGATGAAATTGAAAAATCGTTCATCACTATTGTCTACCTTTATGCCTATTTTTATAATATTAAGTGGCGTTTGTGGAAATATTCATCCACGACTATAACTGGATTTTCTCTTCAATAAATTTCTCTAAATCTTCAATTTTAACTCTTTGCTGTGTCATTGTATCTCGGTCTCTGATGGTTACAGCTTGATCCTCTAAGGAGTCAAAATCAAAGGTAATACACAGCGGTGTCCCGATTTCATCATGTCTTCTGTATCGCTTACCAATACTCCCCGCTTCATCATAATCTACCATAAACTTTTTAGCTAACTGTTGGTATAGGGAAGTGGCTCCCTCACTGAGCTTTTTCGTTAATGGAAATATCGCTGCTTTAAAAGGCGCAAGTGCAGGATGGAATTTTAACACAATCCTATCGCTACCATCTTCCAATTGCTCCTCCTCGTAAGCATCGACCAAGAAGGCTAGGGTTACCCTGTCGGCTCCTAGAGAAGGTTCAATACAGTAAGGTACATACTTCTCATTGGTAACTGGGTCTTGATATGTTAAATCAACACCAGAATGTTCACTGTGTTGCTTTAAATCAAAATCAGTTCTATCTGCAATGCCCCAAAGTTCTCCCCATCCAAAAGGAAATTTATATTCTATATCTGTAGTGGCATTGCTATAATGGGACAATTCCTCTTTGTCGTGGTCTCTCAATCGAATATTTTCCTGGTTCATGTTAAGATTTAATAACCATTGATTACAAAAATCCTTCCAGTAATTAAACCATTCTATATCTTCTCCTGGCTTGCAAAAGAATTCAAGTTCCATTTGCTCAAATTCACGTGTTCTAAAAGTGAAGTTACCAGGGGTTATTTCATTTCTAAAGGATTTACCAATTTGCCCTATGCCAAAAGGTACCTTCTTCCTCGCTGTACGCACTACATTTTTAAAGTTCACAAAGATTCCTTGCGCCGTTTCTGGACGCAGATAAATCTCTGCCTTTGAATCTTCTGTTACCCCTTGATATGTCTTGAACATTAAGTTAAATTGTCTGATTTTAGTATAGTTATTTACACCACACTCGGGACAAGCAATTTTCTTTTCTTCTATATAATCCTGCATCTTATCATTGGACCAACCATCTACGGTTACATCTTCTTCTCCTACCTTTTTCAAGTGATCCTCTATAAGCTTATCTGCTCTAAATCTAGCCTTACACCCCTTACAATCCAGCAGTGGATCATTGAAGCCACCTACATGACCAGAAGCTACCCAAGCTTGAGGATTCATCAAAATCGCAGCATCTAATCCCACATTGTATGGGGACTCTTGAATAAACTTTTTCCACCAGGCACGTTTTACATTGTTTTTTAATTCTACACCTAAGGGACCATAATCCCACGTATTCGCTAGTCCCCCATATATCTCTGAGCCTGGAAATACAAATCCTCTTGACTTAGCCAATGCAACAACTTTTTCCATTGTTTTTTCAGTTGACATAATATATCCTCCTTTTTAAAATTGGTTAAATAAAACAAAAAAGCCCTTCATCCCTTGTAAATACAAGGGACGAAAGGCTCAACTTCCGCGGTTCCACCCTAATTGGTATCTGGTACCCACTTTAATATCCTCGCTCCAGAGCTCCCTTCATCAAGTCATTATATCGGTATCTCAGCCCCACCGACTCTCTTGGATAATGGTTATTGACTACTCTTCTCTCTCATAGCGCATGCCATATACTTTTTTACGATTCTATCATATTGCTCTAGGCCTGTAAAGGTATTCTTAGCTATTTTTTTAATCTTTTTCATATTTATAGTCTAAACCCATAGATTATTCTTCATCTTTCTT
>CAKZUB010000056.1 GCA_937921505.1 uncultured Clostridia bacterium
GAGCTCTTACAAATGATTGTCTAATCTTTAATCTGATTTCTTTTTTCATCTTGCAACCTTCTTTTCTCTATTTCTATCGATCTGTATTTATTATATATCACCTATGTTAAAAAATCTATCATGCTGCCTATACTACTCTAAGAGATTGCCCTCTCTCTCCATTTGTTTTACAATAGTATATTGTATGCATTGCACCAGTATACATCCAGTGGTATAATCAATACAACAAAAAAATTAGTACTAGCTTATACTTTATTGTATTGCACTATTTAAAGGAGATGAACCTAGTGAGTGTTAAAGAAAACATATTAGAAGTTATGAAAAAAGCAGGCAAACCTGTAAGTGCTGGTGAAGTTGAGAAACTTTCTGGACTTGACCGCAAAGAAATCGATAAAGCCTTTAAAGAATTAAAACTAGAGAATGCTATTGTTTCACCAGTCCGCTGCAAATGGACACCTGCAGAATAATCTTAATAAAATCAGCCAGCATCTTCATTTAAAAGATGCTGGCTGATTTAGTATTTATTTAATTTTATTTGGCTTATGCTTCAGCATAGAGTGTTGTTGATAAATATCTTTCGCCTGTGTCTGGAAGTAAAACAACAATGTTTTTTCCTTTACTGTCTGGACGTTTTGCAATCTGAGTTGCGGCATATGCTGCTGCTCCTGATGAAATACCTACTAACAATCCTTCTGTTCTAGCAAGTGCTCTAGAGGTTTCAAAAGCTTCTTCATTTTTAACTTGAAAAACTTCATCTACTACGCTTAAGTTTAAGTTGTCTGGTATAAACCCTGCGCCAATACCTTGAATTTTATGAGGTCCTTTTGCGCCCCCGGATAAAACTGGAGAATCTGTTGGTTCAACAGCAATAATTTTAATATTAGGATTTTTTTGTTTTAAGACTTCTCCTACTCCTGTTATAGTACCCCCTGTACCTACTCCAGCTACAAAAATATCTATACTGCCATCTGTGTCTCTCCAGATTTCTTCAGCTGTTGTCTGTCTATGAATCTCTGGATTGGCAGGATTTTTAAATTGTTGAAGAAGTACTGCATTTTCAGTTTGTGCTGCAATTTCTTCAGCTTTTTTAATAGCGCCTCCCATTCCCTCAGGTCCTGGTGTTAAAACAAGCTCAGCTCCTAATGCTTTAAGAAGATTTCTTCTTTCAATGCTAAAAGTCTCTGGTAAAGTAATAATGAGTTTATATCCCTTTGCTGCTGCTACAAAAGCAAGTGCAATCCCAGTATTTCCACTCGTTGGTTCAACAATAACTGTGTCTTTATTAATCAATCCCTTATCCTCAGCATCTTTAATCATAGCATATCCTATTCTATCTTTCACACTAGATGCTGGGTTAAAAGATTCTAATTTAGCTATAACCTTTGCTTCTAACCCTTGGCTAGTATTGTAATTACTAATTTCTAACAAAGGGGTATTACCAATTAAATCTGTTAAATTCTTTGCTATTTTACTCATGTGATTTCCTCCATTTTTAATTTTTAATTTTTGTTTAAACTTAATAAATGCATTCCTATTAGCATATGCGCACTCATTATATTATAATCATGTGTTAATAATATAGATTTCATATCTTTACAAATGAATAACTTAAGTCTATAGGTTGTTTCTCTATATATTGTACTCTTCTCACTTTAAAAATCATAAAATACAGAAATATTAACTTAAGTATAACTCTAACAAATTTATTCGTCAATACATTTCCTACAATCTTTATAGATTTAGTAGGTTTTAATAATTAAAGCATAATAAAGAGGTGTTTTTTAACACCTCTTTTATTACGCCTTAACCTCTAATATAATTACATATTAAATATGCTGCCCCGCAAGTTGGTCAACAATCACCGTTACATTGGGATGTGCCTGAAGCAAAGAGGCTGGTATATGTGTATCTATTTTGCCTTCTAATAATCTGCATATAATATCTGCTTTTGTATTACCACTAGCAAGCAATATAATTTCTCGAGCTTTCATAATATCGCCTATTCCCATGGTAATAGCTTGCATAGGTACTTCATCTGTTGTATTAAAAAACCTTGAATTAGCCTCTATTGTACCTTTAGCAAGTGCTGTTACATGCGTCCCCACTGTCAATGCACTATTCGGCTCATTAAATCCAATATGTCCATTGTTTCCTATTCCTAGAACTTGAATATCAATCCCGCCTCCATTTCTAAGCATCTCATCATAAGCTTCACATTCTGCTTGAATATCTTTTGCCATACCATTTGGCACATGGGTATTTTGGTAATTAATATTGATGTGATTAAATAGGTTATGATCCATAAAGTATCTATAACTTTGAGGGTGCTCCGCTGATATACCTATGTATTCATCTAAATTAAACGTCGTTACCTGTGAAAAATCAACTAAATTTTCTCTATTATAAACTACTAGCTGTTTATACATCCCGATTGGCGTACTCCCCGTAGCGAGTCCAAGAACTGCTTTAGGTTTGTTTTTAACTACTTCTACAACCCTCTTTGCTGCTGCTTCACTTAATGTTTCATAATTTGATGTTACTATAATATTCATTTTAAATATCCCTCTCTTCTTGATATATTAACTTGGAACATATATTTGTCTGACCTATAAACAGATTCTTCTATAAATATTAACTGTCCTTGATCTGAGTAATTTTTGCTGCTTACTTGAAGAAGCGGCAGATGTTGTGTCACTCTAAAGGTCTCATAATACGATTCATTCATGAGTACTGCTTGAATAGATGCATCTGACTCATATACCGATAATCCCTTTTCATCTAAGTATTTATAAAAAGATTTTTTTAAATCTGATGCTTGAAGATCTGGAAGTAAAGTGCATGGCAGATAAATTGTCTCCTCACCTATAACTATATTTTTAACAATTCTTAATCTCTTTATTTTATACATTTCCTCATCTTCAAAGGGCAAAAACATATCTTCATGGGCGTGTATTTTATCAAAGCAAGTAATCTCAGTCGTAGATGTTATGCCTAGGCCTTGCATCATTTCTGTAAAACTCATGATATTCCTTTGTTTAATACTTTTCTCACACACAAAGGTTCCTTTTCCTTTTTCTCTTACTAAGATCCCTTTTTGTACAAGTGCACCAAGTGCTTGCCGCACTGTCATACGACTAAGATTATATTCTTCTGTTAAGCTTCTTTCACTGGGTATGCAGTACCCAGGCAGCCATACATGATCATCAATTTTTTGTTCAATCTCTGTAGCTAGCTGATGGTAAGCAGGAATAGGACTCTTTTTATCCATTAATACGCTCATCTCCTTATATATTAATTTTATTTTTTTCTATTTTGTATTGAATATCTTGAAATATGCTATATACTATATTATATAGTGTATACATATAGATGTCTATACCAGTTTGAATAATTTATTATATCTTTGGAGGGGTACTCATGTTAATTAAAAATTGTAAGGTTATCTATACCGACCATATTGAAGAAGGTTCTATTGTGATAAGAGATGGTAAAATAGTCCAGATTAATCCTACTCTAGTCAATGAGGATGAAGTTATTGATGCAAAAGGCCTCTATCTGTCTCCTGGGTTTATTGATGTTCATATTCATGGTGCTGGAGGCCATGATACGATGGAAGGTACCTATGAAGCACTTAATAACATTTCTAAAGCTATTGTAAAACATGGTACAACTTCTTTTCTCGCAACTACAATGACTACTCCTATCCAAGAGATTAAACAAGCTGTTTATAGCGTTCATGATGCCATGCTGCGAGGAACAGAAGGTGCTAACATACTGGGTGTACATCTTGAAGGTCCCTTTATCAATCCTTTAATGATCGGTGCGCAAAATCCTTTATACATTCAGGACCCTTCTGTAGAAATATTTGAAAATATTGTTGGTCCTTATATTTCTGCTATAAAATCTGTTACTCTTGCGCCAGAAATAGAGGGTGCTGATGAACTTATTAAATTTTTGAGACAACACCAAATCATTGCATCTATCGGGCATTCAAAAGCAACTTATACACAGGCTATACATAGTATTAATGAAGGAGTATCTCATATCACTCATCTTTTCAATGCTATGACAGGATTACATCACAGAGATGGTGGCGTTGTAGGTGCAGCTTTTAATTCCCATGTAACAGCGGAAACTATATGTGATGGTGTCCATATCGACTATCCTGTGCTTCGCATAGCTTTAAATCAAAAGTCTATTGATAACATGATTCTTATCTCTGATGCCATGATGGCTTGCTGTATGCCATCTGGTACCTATTCTTTAGGTGGTCAAAATGTAGTCTCTGAAAATGGTGCTGTACGTCTCAAAGATGGTGCCCTAGCGGGTTCTGTGCTTACTCTAAATCAAGCTATTAAAAACATCTATGACCATACAGACTATGAGCTTTTTGAAATTGTTCAAATGGCTACTTATAATCCTGCAAAACATGCTCGGGTAGATGATAGAAAAGGTATAATCAAAGAAGACTTTGATGCAGATCTTGTTTTATTTGATGAAAATATCCAAGTTCAAACTGTGATTGTTGGTGGCAAAGTTATTAGCTTATACTAAATAAACACAAGTAAAAATGCTCTATTTCAGCTTATTAGCTGAAATAGAGCATTTTTTTATCCCATTATAACTCCGAATCTAGCAAGGCTTCACATTTTTCACTATACTTTTTAATAAGCTCATAAGTAGTCGCTTCATCTATTTTTGTTCCAAACCCTGTTGTTTCAAAAAATCTCTTGGGCAAACGTAAACTTTTTAGACGGTATCCAATCATTTTCTTTATTCTAAGCTTTGTTTTGAAGATTTCTTCTGCTACTTTACCTAGTGCCTCTTCTTCCATATCAATATCTACACTCTTAAGCGCGCTTAGTATCGTAGCCTTATCATATATTTTTCTTGCAAATAAACAGGCTATGAGTGAGTTAAGAATACATCTATCTAGTTCCTCATTATATACCATCTCCAGTATTTCTTCTGGTGATATCTTATCTCCTTGATCAAAAGAATATCCGCCATTACATAAATGAGAATGTCTCGCTCCAACTGCTGAGCCTAAAACAGAACCATACCCAGTATGGTAGCCTGACATTTCATTGCCATTAAAGTGCATTGCATAATCCTGACCGCCATATATAGAACTTGCATGTGCGCAGCCTTGACCTAGATCAAAATAGAACTCATTTGTTCTTTTGGCCATATGTTTTAATGCTATAAGATAATTTTTTTGATTACCAAATTCTAATGGTACAAGAGATTCATTAACTGTAAACAGTTTATTTTGATAAGCTTCTGTTGCCCACCCGAGTACGACTCCCGCAGATATCGCATCCATACCATACTCTTCAACAGCTTCAATGAGTTCAAGTACCTCATCACTATTATTAATCCCGAGAAAAGTGCCTAAGCTGAAGATAAGTTCATAGTCATATCCCACACTTACAGCTTCAAATTCATAACCTTTGCCAAACTCACGTCTAAATTGTCCAATATGAATACATCCTACAGGACATCCTGCACAGGCTGTCTTTCTAACTAAATTTTTCTCTGCAAAGGTTTCTCCTGAAAGATTTTCTATATCTTCAACTTGTGAAGACTGAAGGTTCAAAATAGGGATTCCACCCTTTTCATTCATTAGATTAACACCCATAGCAGTTCCTAGGTCATGGTATTTTTTCATAACATCGGTTGTAATAGCCTTTTTATGAAGGTCTTGGAATATTTTAAAATACGCCTTTTTATTTTTAATAGGGAGATCTCCCTTACCCCATATTGAAATAGCTTTAAGATTTTTGCTGCCCATAACAGCGCCTAGTCCCATACGTCCAAAGTGACGATAGGTATCTACACACACACTGGCAAAGCTTAACTGATTTTCTCCAGCCTCACCAATTCGAATAATACTGCGTTTGCCTGCACCCTCTTCTCTTTCTCGTATGATACGTCCTATATCATCTGAAGGCATGCCCCATATTGCAGAAGCATCTCTAAATTCAACATTATGGCTCTCTATAGCAAGATAAATAGGTTTTTTACTCTTGCCTGTAATTACGATAGCATCAAAATGTGCCATTAACATTGTCATGGCCATTCTTCCGCCAGCATAACTCTCTCCAAGCTCTTTAGTAAGTGGTGACCAGAACATCGCAACTGTTTTAGTGATAACTGGGAAAATTGTCGAAATCCCACCAATAGCAAAAACAATACATTGTGATGCATCTAATATATCTGCTTCTGGTTTAATATTTTCTTCTAACAGTTTAGAAGCAACTCCAACACCTCCTAAATACTGCTTTAAATCTTCTCTATGTTCAATTTTATAAGTTTCATCTGTTAAATTAATCGATAGCACACGTATGTAATTTGTATATAGCATTTTATTCTACCTCCTCCATATATAAGCAATTATGCGGACAATACTTTGTACAAGTGCCGCATTGTCGACATATAATCGGATGGTCCAAATTATCACTATAATGAATGGCCATAATACTACATGCGCTAATACACTTTTTACAACCAATACATTTAGTTTTGTCTAAGATTACACCTCCGCCAGCACGTGGTCTTAGCGCCCCTGTCCTACAAGCTTCTAAACACGAAATATGCTCAGTACACCCTGCACAAACAACACAGACAAATTTACCTTGCAGCCCACCTTTTGTCTTGATATTAATAGCACTTTCTCCTAAAGAGTGATACCCACTGAGTGTTGAACAGACTAAAGAACAGGTTTGGCACCCTATACATGCATTCATATCATATCTTAATCTCTTAGCCAAATCATTTACCTCCATTAAAGTATATTTGTATGTAAAATTAAGTCCTTTATCCTAAAAAAAAGTTATTTTTTTAACAAACTTTATTTTAACATGTTCTTTACTATTTTTCAATATTTATTGAGTATTTCAACTATGTAGTTTTACATAGAGAAAAATCCTTAGGCAACACCTTTTATTGTCTAAGGATTTAAGTTTATTTAATTAGACTTTAATATTTTCTCTAAAGAAACTACTTGTATGCATATACATAGGAGTCCTATCGCTTTTTGCAGCTCTTCTATTGGCGGCAATGTAGGGGCTATACGTATATTCCTGTCTCTAGGGTCTTTTCCATAAGGGAAGGTTGCTCCTGCACTGGTTAAAATAAGTCCGGCTTCCGCGGCTTTTGCTACAATAGCTGCAGCACATCCATCTAATACATTAAGACTAATAAAATATCCACCATTTGGCTTAGTCCATGATGCTATTTGCTTATCTGCTAATTCTGTTTCTAATATATTTAAAACTTTTTCAAATTTAGGTTTTAAGATAAACGCGTGTTTTTGCATATGCACCATAATATTATCAGCTGTTTCAAAGAACCTTACATGTCTTAATTGGTTTAACTTGTCTGGTCCAATACTTTGAATAAGTATTTGTTTTTTGATGACATTGATATTATTTTCACTAGATGCCATCATAGCCACTCCTGCTCCCGAAAAACTAATTTTTGAGCTGGAGGCAAAAACAAATGCTCTATCAGGATTACCTGCTTTTTCACATGCTTCTAAAATATTCTTTAACCGATCTGGTGTATCTGTTAGATGATGCACGACATAAGCATTATCCCAAAAAATTCTAAAATCCTTAGCTTTAGCTGTCATTGAAGCTAAACGATCAACTGTTTCATCTGAGTATGTAATACCATCTGGGTTACTGTATTTAGGTATACACCACATGCCTTTAATGCTTTCATCTGACGCTACAAGCTTTTCAACTTCATCCATATCTGGTCCAAAGACTGTCATTTCAATAGTAATCATTTCAATACCAAAATGCTCACAAATAGCAAAGTGTCTGTCATACCCTGGACTTGGACATAGGAATTTAATCTTTCCTTTAGCAGACCACGGTTCATTAACTCCCGGAACACCTTTAAGTAACGCCCTTGCAATGGTATCATACATCATACTAAGACTGGAATTCCCACCAATAATAATCTGCTCTTGAGATACTTCAATTATAGGAGCAAATAATGCTTTAGCTTCTGGCAGACCATCCACTAAACCATAATTTCTGCAGTCCACTCCTCCGGCTTTATAGTCATCTTCTGCTAAACATGTAAATAGACCTGAGGCAAGGTCTAGTTGCTCTGTACAAGGCTTTCCTCTGGTCATATCAAGATTTAAATTTAAAGCTTTATACGCTTCATATTTTTTCACAACATTATTATACATGCTTTTTAGCTGATTCTTATCTGAAATATTAAATAGACTCATTTTTCATTTTCCTTTACTTAATAGTTTATTTTTCACACAAATAATGAATTTTTATTTTTTTAAAACTTCATAAGTCTTTATTTTCAAATTTTATTCTAATTAGGGTGTCCATGTCAACTATTTTTTTACAAATATACTTTATATGTATTATAGCCTTTTTTATTATGAGATTCAATTACTAAATATAGTATTTTAGTTATTTGATCTATATCCTACTCTCATGATGTATCTTCTATCATCATAAAATAATCATCATAATAACTTTTATTTTGTTATATAATATCTTTTAAAATGATTTTTTAGAGTCTATAAAAAATCATTTTAGCTTTTGGAATTTGTTTTTTCTTTTGATATCTAAATTCTATTTTTATATAATCTCTCAATTTCTTCATATTTTAAGCCTGTGGCTTTTACTATAACTTCTATATCAACATCTAATAAGGTTAATTGTGTTGCAATGTCTAAAACTTTTGGATTTCCACTTTTTAGTTTAATACTAGATAGATTGTGTTGTACTACTATGATGTCTTTTCTGCGATAGATACTAAGAACTATTCCTACCATTAGCATATCACTTATCATAGCTGATCCGCCATAGGATATAAAGGGCATATAGCTTGTTATAAGAGGCATATAGCCTAAATTCATTAGTATATTAGCTATAAATTGAATGGTAAATAAAGTTGCTATGCCTAAAGCTGCTAATCTTCCATAATTTTCATGAATCTTGTTTCTGGCTACAAACAATCTTAAAATAACAAGTGCTAAAATAATAATAAGTACCCCACCTGCAAGCCATCCAAGTTTACCCACTATAAATGTGAAAATCAAATTATTGGGCATATCAGCTGTAGGTATATAGCCATCTATCATTCTTAATCCCTTATCGCCTATCCAGCTGGCATTTTTACGGAAGTTTTTCATTACTATATACAGATAACCACTGCCTTTAGGATCTAGTTCTGGATGCATAAACCCTGTAAGTCTTTGTATCCTATTCGCATTATTTAGTATAGATAAACCGTTTTAAATAGCTTAATATACCTGTATATTTTAATTGGTTTTTCATATCCTAAGAAAAAGACATTAGGAGATGATATTTATGAGTAGAACAACTTCAGTAACCGCAAAACTTCATAGCTATTCTTT
>CAKZUB010000057.1 GCA_937921505.1 uncultured Clostridia bacterium
GTGCGTAGCATCCTTGATAAGATTTGTGTTTTCAAGTACTCTTTTAAAAGAGGTAAAGATAAAAGACTACAGTAAAAGCACCAGAAAAACTGGTGCTAATGTTTAAACTATTTGAGGACATTTTCAAAAATGGTTGACATAGAAAATACTTTAACAATCAAACTTGACAAGATGGGATTAAGTGGGATATACTTTGATTGTTAAATAGTTTGAAAGACGAAGTATTCTACATTCAAAGTTTATGGTTGGAGGAGATGGGCTTGCAAAACTCTATAGAAGTAGTCAATGAACTGCTTGTAAATTTGTTTAATGATATACTTACAATTGAAAAAGCAGCCCTTGAGAATGGGCCGTTTAATGACTTAACGATAACAGAGTTACATGTTATAGAGGCAATAGGCCTTACGCCAAGAACGATGACAGAAGTAGCAAGTCAGCTTGGGATTACTGTAGGAACACTTACGACTACTATTAATCGCATTGTAAAAAAAGAATATGTTCTTAGAAATCATGCTCAAGATGATCGCAGATTTGTAATTATTACACTGACGCAAAAAGGGAAACTCGCTCATAGATTACATGAAAGCTTTCATGAAACAATGGTCAAAAGTATAGTGAATGAGATCTCAGAAGAAGACAATACTATACTTATTGAATCACTTAAGCGCTTAACTGACTTTTTTAGAGAACAATACGACATTACAAAATAACCATATAGGAGATTAAAGACATGTATGGAGTAAAAATAAGTGGATTAGGTAAAGCAGTACCAAGACTCGAAGTATCGAACGAGGATATTGCGGCATTTATTGATACATCAGATGAATGGATTGAGTCACGCACAGGCATAAAATCCAGACATATATCAACAGGGGAGACCACAACAGAGCTTGCGAGTCGTGCTGCACAGCAAGCACTTGAAGATAGTGGGCTAAGTGCTTGTGAGATAGACTTAGTTATTGTTGCAACAGTAACCCCTGATTATACAATGCCAAGTACAGCTTGTTGTGTAGCAAAAAACCTCGGTATTAAAAATGCAACTTGTTTTGATCTAGCAGCTGCATGCAGTGGATTTATCTACGCATCAGAAGTTGCAGTTAGTCTTATCCATCAAGGCAGTTATAAGCATGCATTAGTAATAGGTGCAGAAGTTCTAAGTAAAACAGTTGACTGGACAGATAGAAATACCTGTGTGCTTTTTGCAGATGGTGCAGGGGCTGCTATTTATGTAAGAACAGACCAAAATAAAATAATCAAGATACTAACAGCTAGTGATGGAGATGGAAGTGAGCTTATTACGCTACCCAACCTAAGTGGTCCGAGTAAGTTTAATACAATACAAAATCCTCAAAAATATATGCAGATGGAGGGCAGAGAAGTTTATAAATTCGCAACTACAGCTGTCCCAGAAAATATACAAGATGTTTTAGCAGATACAGGCTATACGCCACAAGATATAGATTTATTTATTTTACATCAAGCTAATGCAAGAATTATGGATAGTGTAGCAAAAAAGTTAGATGTAGATAATAAGAAGTTTTTTAAGAACTTACAGAAATATGGAAATACCTCAGCAGCTAGCATTCCGATGGCATTAGCAGATGCAAAAGAGTATCTAAAACCCGGAGACAAACTTATTCTTTCAGGTTTTGGGGCAGGTCTTACTTGGGGTAGTATGTTTATCATATGGGAATAATATCTCACAGGAAATAGTATCCAATAGGCAAAAAGCCGTTTAAGGATAAATATTAATTTTAGGAGGAAGTAAAAATGGTATTTGAAAAATTACAAGCAATCGTAGCAGACAAATTAGGTATTGAAGAATCAGAAGTTAAAATGGAGTCAACATTTCGTGATGATTTAGGTGCAGATTCACTTGATCTATTTGAAATTGTTATGGCCCTTGAAGAGGAATTTGATATCTCTATTTCAAATGAAGATGTAGAGCAAATCCAAACAGCTGGAGATGCAGTAAATTATATTACAGAAAGACAATAAATGATCATAAAAGGAGTTTGAATGCTATGAATAGTATATGTGATATGCTGGGCATTAAATATCCTATATTTCAAGGTGGCATGGCATGGGTAGCTAATCATGCCATAGCTGCCGCTGTATCTGAGGCGGGGGGACTAGGCATTATAGCAGCTGGCAATGCACCAGCTGATTGGCTTAGACAAGAAATAAGAGCCTGCAAAAAGATAACAGAGAAACCTTTCGGCGTAAATGTCATGCTTCTTAGCCCTTATGCGGATGAAGTTGCAAAGGTAGTTGCAGAAGAAGGCGTAAAGGTTGTTACCACAGGAGCCGGAAACCCCGGGAAATATATGGATTTATGGAAAGAAAAAGGTATGAAAGTAATACCCGTTGTACCCTCAGTTGCTATTGCTAAGAGGATGGAAAAAGGTGGCGCTGATGCAGTGATTGCAGAAGGCTGCGAATCAGGTGGCCATATAGGAGAACTTACAACAATGGTACTTGTACCACAAGTAGTAGATGCAGTAAATATTCCCGTTATAGCAGCAGGCGGAATAGCAGACGGCAGAGGCTTTGCAGCAACTATGCTCCTAGGAGCAAATGCAGTTCAGCTGGGCACAAGATTTTTAGTAGCCAAAGAATGTGCTGTGCATGAAGCATATAAAGAACGTGTCTTAAAAGCCACAGACATTGATACAGTAGTAACAGGCAGATCAACAGGGCATCCAGTAAGAGGTCTTAGAAATCAGTTAACAAGAAGTTATCTGCAGTTAGAAAAAGCAGGAACTGATCTTAACGAGCTTGAACAATTAGGTGCAGGGGCTCTTTATAAAGCTGTAGTGGAAGGTAATGTTATGCATGGCGCTGTGATGGCAGGACAGAGTGCAGGACTTGTAACCAAACAGCAGACATCTAGAGAAATTATAGAAGAACTTATGCAAGAACTTAAAGAAGTGATGCAATTAAAAATGCAGCAATTAGATCAAGAATTTTATAACTTGTAAAGAAAGTAGGTAGTGGTAAAAGTGAAAACAGCGATATTATTTCCAGGTCAAGGAGCACAAGGCATTGGCATGGGTAAGGACTTATATGAACATTATGAAGAAAGTAAAAGAATATTCGAAGTAGCAGCTAGTATCCTAGATTGGGATATCAAAGAAGTTTGCTTTGAAGATTCGCAAGGCATTATTAATCAAACACGTTATACACAAGCTGCACTTTTTACCACAAATATAGCTGCTTACGAAGCTTTAAAAGCTCATGGTATTAAAGCAGATGCAGTAATTGGATTTAGCCTAGGAGAATACAGCGCCATTACAGCAAGTGGGGCATTAGGCTTTGAAGAAACTTTGAAACTAGTTGAAAAAAGAGCAGGTTATATGGAAGTATGTGCAAAAGAACATCCAGGTGGCATGGTGGCTGTTATTGGACTTGAAATAGATAAAATAGAAGAAGTATGTAAAAAGGTTACAAAAGAAGTAGGACCCGTAGAAATTGCTAATGATAATTGTCCAGGGCAAGTGACACTATCTGGAACCAAAGAAGCATTAGAATTAGCTATGCCCTACCTAAAAGAGGCTGGGGCTAAAAGAGTGCTGCCCCTTCAAGTAAGCGGCGCTTTTCATAGCTCGCTGATGCAAGATGCTGCTGGTGCCTTAGAAAAAGAAATTAAACATATCATTTTTAATGAGGTGGACGTACCTATTGTGAGTAATGTAACGGCAGATTACATGAATAAAGAACAGATCATTACCCACATACCTTTACAAGTTATAAGAGGTGTTAGATTTAGAGAAAGTATTTTACGTTTAATAGATGAAGGTTTTGATACATTTATAGAAGTAGGACCCAAACGCACACTTAGTAATCTAGTCAAAAAAATATCAGCTCATGTAAAAGTGTTAAATGTAGAAGATCAAACTACCCTTGAAAATGTAATAGAAACTATAGGAGGCCAAGTATGCTAAAAGATAAGGTTGCAATCGTTACAGGAAGTGTAAGAGGAATAGGAAAAGAAATAGCTATGCTCTATATAGAAAATGGAGCAAAGGTTGTCATTAATTATCCTATGCATAGTATGGGACAAGAAGCCAAAGCAGTAGTTGAAGAAATAGAAGAAAAAGGCGGCGAGGCTATCGCCGTTTGTGCGGATGTTTCAAACTTTGAAGAATCAAAAGCACTTATTGAGAAGACGATTAATCACTTTGGCAAACTAGATATCCTTGTTAATAATGCAGGTATAACAAGAGATATGCTGCTCCTTAGAATGACAGAAGAAGAATTCGACCAAGTTATTTCAGTTAACTTAAAAGGTGTATTCAACTGTACAAAACATGCTACAAAAGTTATGTTAAAGACAGGAGGCAGCGTTATTAATATGGCCTCTGTAGTTGGTATTGCAGGTAATGCAGGACAATGTAATTATGCAGCATCAAAAGCTGGGATTATAGGTTTTACTAAATCAGCAGCAAGAGAATTTGGACAAAAAAATATTCGTATTAATGCAATTGCCCCAGGGTTTATTGTATCAGATATGACGGATGTGTTGCCAGATAAAGTTAAGGAAGCAACGACTAATAATATCCCTATGAAACGTTATGGCAGTATGAAAGATGTAGCTAACACAGCACTATTTTTAGCAAGTGAGCTTTCAACTTATATCACAGGAGAAGTGATTAAAGTAGATGGCGGCATGGCGATGTAATAATCATTATAAGGAGGTGGAAAAATGAGTAATCGTGTAGTTGTTACTGGTATGGGAGTGGTTACTCCTATAGGTAATGATATCAATACTTATTGGAAAAATTTAAAAGAAGGTGTATCTGGTATTAGGTTGATTTCAGATGCTAATTTTTTAGAAGACTTGCAAGTAAGAGTTGCGGGAGAAGTCATAGATTTTGAACCAGATAAACATATAGCTAAAAAAGAGCAAAGAAGAGTTGCTAGGTTTTCACAGTTTGCTATTTATGCAAGTAAAGAAGCACTAGATCAATCAGGGATTGATATGTCAAAAGAAGATGCCACTAGAGTTGGAGTTATTATCGGAAGTGGCATAGGCGGTCTTGGGGTTATAGAAGAAGAAGCAAGAAAGTTAAGAGAAAAAGGCCCTAAAAGAGTATCACCGCTTTTCGTACCGATGGCTATTGTTAATATGGCAGCAGGCAATGTATCTATTTATACAGGAGCCAAAGGAATATGTTCAACAGTTGTAACAGCTTGTGCATCTGGGACGCATTCAATTGGGGAAGCATTTAGAGCTCTTAAACTTGGCATTAACGATGTTATTATAGCAGGGGGCGCAGAAGCCAGTATTACCCCACTTGCTATTGCAGGCTTTAGTGCACTTACTGCACTAAGTAGTTCAAGCGATCCTAAGCGAGCATCTATTCCATTTGATAAAGAACGAGATGGTTTTGTTATGGGAGAAGGTGCAGGTGTTTTAGTACTTGAAACTTTAGAACATGCGACAAAAAGAGGTGCACATATTCTAGCAGAAGTAGTAGGGTATGGCGCAACAGGAGATGCCTATCATATTACATCACCTATGCCAGATGGCGAGGGAGCAATTAAGGCAATACAAGAAGCTATTGCAGAAGCTGGGATTAACCCAGATGAAATGGACTATATCAATGCTCATGGTACAAGTACACCTTATAATGATAAAATAGAAACATTAGCTATTAAAAAAGTGTTTGGAGAAAATACCAAAGTAGCTATTAGTTCCACCAAGTCTATGACAGGGCATCTTTTAGGAGCAGCAGGGGGAATAGAAGCAGTTGCTATAGTAAAAGCTGTAGAAGAAGACTTTGTTCCGCCAACAATTGGCTATCTTACTGCAGATGAAGAATGTGATTTGGATTATGTACCAAACGTAGGAAGACAGACAAAAGTTAAATACGCAATGAGTAATTCATTAGGATTTGGTGGGCATAATGCAAGTATTATAGTGAAAAAGTGGGAGGAAGTATAAATGGATATTGAAATTATTAAACAACTAGTAAGTGAATTTAAAGAAGCTGACCTTACTAGGTTATCTCTAAAATGTGAACAGTTTGAACTGAACATTGAAAAAGAAAAGGAGATCATTCAAGTAGCCAGCCCACAAGTTGTTCAACCAACTATGGGTTACCCAACTATTGCTATTAATAATGAAAGTGATAGCCTTGTTATTAAAAAAGAAGACTGTCCAGAAATAAAACATATTACTTCTCCAATGGTTGGAACTTTCTATGCATCAAGCACTCCAGGAGGAGCTAGTTTTGTAACAGTAGGTTCTAAAGTTAAAAAAGGTGATGTCATCTGTATTATAGAAGCTATGAAACTTATGAATGAAGTAGAAGCCGAAGTAGAAGGTGAAATAGTAGAAGTATTAGTCAGCAACGAACAAATGGTAGAGTATGCTCAGCCATTATTTGTCATTAAATAAGTTAAGGGAGTGAAACCATGCTAAATATTCAACAAATTATGGAGATTTTACCGCATAGATATCCCTTTCTACTTGTAGATAAGGCTGAAATACTAGAAGATGGTAAAGGTGTTATAGGGTATAAGAATGTTACAATGAATGAGCCTTTTTTTCAAGGACATTTCCCAGGACTACCTGTCATGCCAGGGGTTCTTATCGTAGAGGCATTAGCACAAGTAGGTGCCATTGCTATTTTATCTCAAGAAGCAAACAAAGGAAAAGTTGCTTTTCTTGCATCTATCAAAGAAGCTAAGTTTAGAGACAAAGTATTACCAGGAGATACCTTAAAGCTAGAGTGTTCTATTATTAAGCAAAAAGGACCTATGGGTATTGGCAAAGCACTAGCGACTGTAGAGGGCAAAAAAGTATGTGAAGCAGAAATTATGTTTGCTATAGGCTAAGGAGAGGTGATGCGTTGTGATTCAAAAAGTGCTTATTGCTAATAGAGGTGAAATAGCCGTTCGTATTATAAGAGCTTGCCAGGAAATGGGTATAGCAACTGTAGCTGTATACTCTACTGCAGATCAAGAAGCTTTACATGTTAAACTTGCGGATCAAGCAGTTTGTATAGGAAGTCCGCTTTCTAAAGACAGTTATCTTAATATAGAAAACATTATCAGTGCAGCAGTTTTAACAGGAGCAGAGGCTATTCACCCAGGCTTTGGCTTTTTATCAGAAAATGCTAAGTTTGCAGAGATATGCAGCCAGTGTGACATTAAATTTATAGGACCTACAGCTGATATGATCCGCATGATGGGAGATAAAGCAAAGGCTCGTGAAATGATGCTGCAGGCAGATGTACCAGTTGTACCAGGTTCAGAGGGCAAAATAGCAGATGCAAAGCTAGCTAAAAAGGTTGCAAACCAAATTGGTTATCCTGTCATGCTTAAAGCCTCCGCAGGTGGTGGAGGCCGTGGTATGCGTATTGTATGGGAAGAAAGTGAGCTTGAAAAAGCATTCTTATCAGCAAGTAGTGAAGCCAGCAATGCTTTTGGTGATGGCAGCATGTATATGGAAAAGTATGTACAAAATCCACGTCATATTGAATTTCAAATATTAGGTGATGCCTATGGCAATGTTATTCATCTAGGAGAAAGAGATTGTTCACTCCAAAGACGACATCAAAAAGTTATAGAAGAAGCACCTTCACCTTTTTTAAGTGAAATACTTAGAGAACGTATGGGAGAAGTAGCTATTAAGGCCGCACAGGCAGTTAACTATGAGAATGCAGGTACTATTGAGTTTATTGTAGATCAGGATGGGAATTTTTATTTTATAGAAATGAATACACGTATCCAAGTAGAACACCCTATCACAGAGATGATCACTGGTGTAGATCTTATTAAACAGCAGCTTAAAATTGCATCAGGAGAGAAGCTAAGCCTTACCACAGAAGGTATTAAGTTGCAAGGGCATGCTATTGAATGTCGTATTAATGCTGAAAACCCACATAAGAATTTTAGACCTTGTGCAGGAACAGTATCGCAGCTTCATCTTCCAGGAGGCAGAGGCGTTAGAATAGAAACTGGGTTGTATCAAGGCTATAAAGTGCCGCCTACTTATGATTCAATGCTTGCAAAGATTATTACCTATGGCGACACGAGAGAAGAAGCTATCAGTATTATGGAAAGAGCCTTAGGAGAGCTAGTTATAGAGGGTTTAGATACAAATATTTACTTCCAGTATCAGCTGCTTAATACAAAGGCCTTTAAAGAAGGCAACTTTGATACTTCATTTATTGAAAAAAACTTAGAAGCTATATTAGAACAGGGAGAGGATAACGATGCTGAATAATTTCATTAATCGATCAAAAAAATATGCTACCGCAACTCCTCAACCTAAAAAAACAGGGATACCAGAAGGCATCTACATTCAATGTCCAGGCTGCAAGAAAAGTATCTATAGAACAGATTTAAAAAACAACTTAGGAACATGCCCAGATTGTTCTTATTACTATCCCCTTTCTCCTAAAGCGAGGCTTGCAACAATAACAGATAAGGGAACTTTTAATGAACTAGATAAAGATATTATGAGTGTTAATCCATTAGATTTTCCAGACTATGAAAAAAAGCTAGTTAATTATATCGATAAAACAGATCAAAAAGAAGCTGTGATAACAGGAGTAGCTGAAATAGAAGGTCAAAAAACAGTTATTGGTGTTATGGATTCAAGATTTATGATGGGAAGCATGGGCTCTGTAGTTGGTGAAAAGCTGACAAGAGCTATAGAATATGCAACACTCCACGCGCTTCCAATTATTGTGTTTACAGCATCAGGAGGAGCAAGGATGCAAGAAGGTATTTTTTCCTTGATGCAAATGGCGAAAACTAGTGCAGCTCTAGCTAAACACGATGATAATGGACTTTTATATATCAGTGTACTTACTGACCCGACTACAGGCGGCGTAACAGCAAGTTTTGCTATGTTAGGCGATATCATTCTAGCGGAGCCTGGTGCACTTGTAGGATTTGCAGGGCCTAGAGTAATTGAACAGACCATTAAACAAAAACTCCCCGAAGGCTTTCAACGCGCAGAGTTTTTACTAGAACATGGCATGATAGATGCCATCGTTAAAAGACAAGAAATGCGAGAAACTTTGGCTCGTTTATTACAACTCCATCAAAGGGAGGAACAATAAATGGATAATATAAGAGAACGTATAGAAGCACTTGGTGAAGCCATTAATCAGCTTGGTAAATTAGATCAAACCCCAGAGATTGCAGATGAAATAACAAGGCTTAAAGGGGTTGTTTATAAGTTAGAAAAAAAAGCAGGAACATTATATAATCCGTGGGATAAGGTGAAGATCGCAAGGAGAATAGAAAGACCAAGAGGTCAGTTTTATATTGATAACATCGTTACAGATTTTATAGAACTTCATGGAGATCGTGCTTTTAAAGACGATAAGGCTATTGTAGGTGGTATTGGTAAAATAGATGGGCATACAGTAACGATTATTGTTCAAAACAAAGGAAATACATCAAAAGAAAATATCGAAAGAAATTTTGGGATGCCACATCCAGAAGGCTATAGAAAAGCGCTAAGGCTTATGAAACAAGCCGAGAAATTTAACAGACCTGTTGTATGTTTAATAGACACTCCAGGAGCTTATTGTGGTATTGGTGCCGAAGAAAGAGGTCAAGGAGAAGCTATAGCCAGAAATCTTCTTGAAATGGCGAGACTCAAAGTACCTATTATATCTGGTATTATTGGAGAAGGCGGTAGCGGTGGAGCATTGGCGCTTGGCGTAGCAGACAGAGTTTTTATGCAAACTAATACGACTTATTCCATTCTTTCACCAGAAGGATTTTCAAGCATTCTATGGAAAGATAGTAATAGAGCAAAAGAAGCTGCAGGGATTATGAAGATTACGGCCCGGGATTTGCTGGAGTATGGTATTATTGATGATATTGTAGAGGAGCCAGTAGGTGGGGCGCATAAAGATGCTGAACAAGCAGCGGCTACACTTAAAGCCTATCTTGTCACTAAGCTTGATGAACTTGTTAGTAAGTATTGTGAAGAACTTGTCAATGAGAGGTATGAGAGATTTAGGGCGTATGGGGCTTTTTATGAGGAATAAATAAGTAGGATGCAATGTATGAATTATGAGGTTATCTGAAAGGTTGAAATGACTTTTTGGGTAATCTTTTTTTGTTATTTATGGAGAGGTGTAGGTGTTGTATCACGTTCGCAAGGCAGGGGGAGGGGTAACTTTCATCTCTCCATGCCTATCCAAAAGACTACCCGAAAGGTACTAATCATAGTTCTTTATAGGACCGCAGGGGAATTTTAGGGTTCTCCAGTTGCTCACTTGCATATTTCTAAAAATCTAAGCACTTTCTTCAAATGAACGGTCGAGACTTGCGAATTATAAAATTTGTATACAAATTTTATAATTGCTGCTCAAACAGTCTCCCTAAAAACCATTTGAATAAACTGCTAAGATTTTCTTCACGAAATACTCCAGAGGCAACTTCCGAACCCTAAAACTCCCTCTGCTATTCTTTGGATTATTTAGGCTCTAATGAGCTTTAGGACAATCAGCTATAGCCAAACCCAAGCCTATTTGAAAATAGTATTGAACTATTCGTAAATGTTACTAAATAGTCTAAAATATTTTTAAATTCATCCGATATAGAAATTGTAAAGTTATATGTATATATTGTTATAAGCGATAAAGGAGGCATAACATGCAAATACAAGCGAGCACAATCAATTCTGGAGTACCTTATCAAAAACCATTTGTCAGTGCGCAAAAAAATGATGATAGTCAAAACACTAATAATAAGTCTATAAGTGCCACCGAAGTAAATGCTAGGAAAGCTCAAAATCATCAAAGCAATGCTATGAAGACAATAACTAAACAAATTGAGAAGCTTCAAGAATCTATAAAAAAAGTAGAACAAGATGAAAAACTTTCATCAAAAGAAAAAACGGATCAAATTAAAGCAATGCAAAAAGAGGTGCAAGAGCTGCAAAAACAAATAATAGAGACTCAGCAAAGGGAACAAGAAGAAAAGATAAAGGAGCAACAAGAAAAGCATAATGAGGAAGAAGCCAAACATCTTTCACCAGAAGAAAATGAGAGAAAGGCACAAGAAGCACAGAAAAAGGCACTTACTGACTTTGCGGTGGCAAGTGATCGCCTTAAAGCAGCTGTACCATTTTATTATAAGGTGAAAGAATATTCAACGAGAGCTAGTTTAGGGAGTGGCTCAAAGTATGGCGGCAACCTTTCGGTTGAGGCTGTAGAGGGACTCAGTTTAAAAGCAGCTAAGTATGGTAAGTTAATGGTAAAAGAACTTAGGGCGGCTGATAGATTAGTAAAATCAGCAATTAGGGTATCTGAAGAATATAATAAACATAAAAAGGCTTCCCCAGAATCAGAGGACAAAGACGAGAATGGCGTAAAAGTAGAAAAAGAAGATCAAGAGAACAAAGAAGTAAAAGGTATAAGAGCTGCAAAAGATAAAAAAAATGATACTCAGAGTATGTTTGCAGCAGAATAATATATAAGATTTCTAAGGTTCTTTAATTAAAGAAGTATTAGATTAACTATAGTTCATAAAAAATAGATACTGTATCTGAAAAGATAAAGTATTTATTTTTTATACATAATTCAGTAGGTTTCCTAAACCGTGCATCGGAGTGAAGTCTTACAATTTCTTGTTTTTAGAGGAGTGTAAGGCTTTTGGATTTGGATTGAATTGGCATATTAATGTCAATTAGGTATCAGTAATACCACTTATTTTCAAATAGTAGTCGTCTTTACAACTTCAACTAGGCAATTTAAAGGAAGAACTCTCAGATTAGTAATACTGGACCTTATTATAAATAGAATAAATACTAAGTTTATTTTGTAGGTTAATAAACAGTGCCCCAAGTAATTTTAGTATTCTCCAGCTGTTAGCTACGTTCTTTTAAAATAATAGTTAGCTATAAGGTTTAATATGATAAGTAGATAGGGTATAATTAAGATAACGGACAATAAGGAGTGAAGACTAGTTGCCAATTATCTCATTGTTTTATGGAATAAAAATAACAATGTATTTTGACGAACATAGACCGCCTCATTTTCATGCTGAATATAATGGAAATGAGGCAGAGGTATTAATTAGAGATGCAAAGGTTATACAAGGCGCTTTACCAAAGAAACAATTGAAATTAGTACTTGCGTGGGCAGTAATGCATGAGGAAGAACTAATGGAGAATTGGAATGAAATAGAAAAAGGTACTATGAAATTAAAGAAGATACAACCATTGCAGTAATATAGGGAGGTGTATAATAATGTATCAACCAGAAATCGTTCAAGTTATTCCTAATAAAGATTATACAGTATATTTGTATTATGATGATGGTAATGTACGCCTATATGACATGAGGCCACTTATAGAAAAGGGAGGAGTTTTTGAGCAGTTAAAGGACTTAGATATATTTATTAATACATGCACTATTATGAATGATACACTAGCATGGGATGTAGCGGGTGATTATAATGAATGGGAATGTATAGATATATGTCCTGATACTTTACTCGGTGCTCCTATTGTAGAAAATATGGATGCAGTAGAAGAAAAAATTTTTTCTACTCACTAACAATAATACTTATATTAAGTAAGCCTATTAGGGGGAACAAAAGTAATCCTTGATGGGCTTATTTAAATACAAAAACCTATACTTAGCCGCGTGGGGAGAACCGTACCACAAGTAACCGCCGTATTCTTTTCTATAGAGAGTTTTACCTAAAGAAGTTTCGGAAGTATTATAGGGTTATTGTATAGAGAAACAACATATAAACGTAAGTTATTCATCTGTGCAAAGTTGTTTCTCGTAATGATTTCACATCATGCATCATCGTGAATTTATTGGTTATTCATATGAACAATTACAACAGTTATTTAAGGAATCAAAGATAAGAGAAGAGCAGGATTTTTACATGACACTGGTAAACTTATTACTCAAAAAGGAGCAAAAAATGGTTATCGAAAGTGAAGTTTTATGAAAAAGTTAAAGGAAATAAAAATATTTTGAAGCTCTTGATATAGGCATTGGATAATGCTTATGTCAGGAGTTTTTAAGTTGTATAGAAAATTTAATTAGTGGGTGATATACTAAAGAAAATTTACAGTAAGTGGAGGTCGACTAGCAAGTGATTTCAGTGTTCGGAAGGGGCCTATGAAGTAATTCGTTAAGAAAATCTTAGCAGTTTATTTAAATGGTTCTTAGCCGCACTGTTTGAGCGGTCATTATCAAATTTGATAATGCGTGAGTTTGCGGCGTTCATTTAAAGAAAGTGCTTAGATTTTTAGAATTATGGAACCTAGCCCCTGGAGAATACTGAAATCACTTGCGCCCCTATTCGATAACCTAAATACTAAGAGTTTTGCAATCGCCTATTCATTTAAGTATTCAATTAAGATAGATGTTTAGAAGTCTTTATCAATAAAAATCTTTTAAAAAGATGAACCAAATAGTTTTAGTATGTCTCTATGTATATAGGTGTACCTAATAAAGGAGGAACAGTTTTGAAGGAAATAGAGATAGTCATAAAAGTACAAGAAGGAGATATGCAGGCTTTTGAGCAGTTATTTGAGCTGTATAAACATAAAGCGATCAAAACAGCTTATTTAATGACAGGAAATAGGGTACTTAGTGAGGATATTGTACAAGGGGCATTTGTGACATGCTATCTTTCGATTAAAGATCTTAGAAGTCCAGAGTACTTTAAAACATGGTTCTTTAAATTACTGACAAGAACAGCATGGCGTTATATAAAGAAAGAAAAAAGCTTAGTACCAGTAGACGCAATTGTTGAGGTGATAGAAAAACGTCAGAGAGTAGACTATCATAATAAAATAGAACAAAGAGAATCGATGAGAGTGCTTTATGAGGAAATTTAAAAATTAGAAGCTAAACTACAAACAACTCTTATCCTTTATTATTATAATGAGTTTTCTATTCGGGAGATTGCAAAAGTCATGGGATGTCTGGAAGGGACTGTTAAGTCCCGCCTTTATACGGGGAGAAAGAAGTTAAAAATAAGCTTAGTAGTACAACAAAGCTTCATTACAACAAGGGAGGGATTTGAGGCATGGAAATAAGGAAGCAAAAAGATGAACACATTAGAAATGCATTATCCCAGGAAGCTACACAAATAGAGCCAGGAAAAAACTTGTTTAATAAAATCGGACAAAGTATTTATGAAAAGGAGGCAAGCATGACAACAAAGAAAAGAGTGCAGGGAATTAAAAAGGGTAACAAGTTAGTAGCTGTGGCAGCATTGTGTATGCTACTTGGTGCCATAACTATTTTTGGAGCGACGATGGGAAGATCTTGGATAAGCCATGGACGTATAACATACACGAGCTTTCCGAGTAAGGAAAAAATTCAAAAAGATGTAGGGTTTGTGCCTAAATATATAGATACATTACCAGGAGGATTTAAGTATAATAGTGGGGGTAATGGTGAATCACAACTGGAAGATGAAAATGGAAGTACTCTAACAAAGACTAAGTATATCATGTTGAGTTACATGCGAAACAATGAAAAGAGGCCACTTTCTTTTCATGCCAGCCAAATAGAAGAAAATTTCATAGACAATACACACAATCAAATAGTAGGCAATTACAAAGGTGTTGCGTTATATTATCATGAAAAAGATTATAAATTTGTACCAGTAAATTATGAGAATAAACTCTCGGAATTAGATAAATCTAATTCCTCTGTAGATTGAAAATTGAATAATACTGACCTGAATGTAAAAAAGAAGAATTTTTTGCATGAGAAATAGACATAGCGGCAGCTATGTTTTAAAATAGGTATTGTTA
>CAKZUB010000058.1 GCA_937921505.1 uncultured Clostridia bacterium
TGAACTGCTTAAAATCTTATGATTTACATTTGACACATTTATTGAAATCTGATGTGGATAAGTGAATTTAGAGCCCTCAAAAAAATCAGCATTTTCACTATAATTATTTTTCAATAGCTATTGAGGGCTGAATAGTAACAAATCTTATAATACTTACTAATATTTTCATTCCAATTTTCTTTAATGACATCTACATCACTCTCTTCAAATATTTCTCTTCTTCCTCTTACTAATATTTGGCCTTTCTTCTTTAAAACAACTCTATCATTTATCTCAATGTTCATAGTTGACAATTCTGGCAATAGTAAGTATTTAGCATCTTCACAACACCATGTTAAAAACTCAATTTTATTATCTATGGCGACTTTTTTGACCAATTCATATAATTCCTTAGTTATTTCTTCTCGTCTATCTTCTATACTGCTTAAGTAGAGAAATAGATAGCATGAAAATTCGTGTTCAATGTTTTTTGTCTCTTCTCCATCTATTATGGAAATTCCTTTAAAGGAAGCAACAAGAAAATTAATAATTGTATTTATAGATATACTATTCAGACTTATTAAGCCTGAAAATTTCAACCATTCATTATGATTAATCCTGTATTCACCAGAAACCTTTAACAACGGAAACCATAAAACAGATATTCTTTCTTTAGATCCTACATACAGTGTACAATAAGCAACGAGGTTAAATAAAGTTTGTTTATCTGCTCTAAAATAACAACTTTCAAAATTTTCTTTAATAATTGAATATGTTACTTCTACAAACTTCTTATTCAATGGCATTGTCTTCGAAACAGATAAAATCCTTTCAAGTATGGCTATTGCTTGATTTTTATTTTCTAAATCTTGAATTGCTGTTAAAACTTTCTCCAATAGCCTAGTATTCCAAGTAATCTCACTTATTGTGCCAATTAAATTTAGCAACATCGTAAAATCATCATTACCTAGAACGTTTACATTAAAATTAATTCCTACTAGTAAGATAAACCTTAATAATTCTTTTTTTTCATAATCGAATAATTTGATATTTAGATAGTGATCAACCAATTCTTCTACATTTTTAGAATGTGAACATTCATTCAAAAATAAGCTTGTTATGAGATTAGATCTAGATAAACCTTCCACTGACTTGTAAAACTCTAATTCTGAGTACTTACATGCTATATTTTTATAAAAATGTTTAAACAAACTCCCTCTACCAATCTTTGATAAGGATACTTTTTCTATGAGATCAGGACTTATCTTTTTTAAGTAATCTTCATCAAAAAGATGAGTTAAGAAAAAAGGAAAATCCTTTATATCGTCACTATTATTAAACTCCGTAAACATCTTATGCAGAAGAATTATAGCTCTCCCCTTAATACTCTCAGGCGTTCCATTGTCTATTCCATCAATAAAATACTTCTCAATTTGATTTTCACAGATAATATCATATTTAATGTCTTTTAAAATTCCAAAATTAAATTTAGAGTTAGTATCTAAATATATCTTTTCTAGTTCAGCCTTGAGTGAGTTTTTAATAATTTTACCTTTGTCAATATCTTTTATAAATATGTAATAATCATCAACATACCTACATACAAAGTCATACCTATTATCCAACTTACTAATTAGATAATTATCAAGTGAAGATAAATAAATCTCCGCTAGATATCTTGCAAAGGCAGGACCTTGTGGAACTCCTTTATCTCCAAATACTTTACAGGTTTCAATTAAATAATTTACAGCATTTTTATATTTGCCTTTCTTTTCATCACTTAAACTCATTAATGATAGTTCAAGAAAATTGAATTTTATTTCACTTTTTGACCTAGCATTTAATATTTCCTTTAATAATGGTTGATTTATACTATCATAAAACTGTTTAATATCTAGTCTGATAACATAGTATTCATTATATGCCGGGTGATCTATGCATCCTTGAACCACCTTCATGAATTCTAGCCATAATAAATTCCAGTTAATAAAAACTTGTGATTTTGAACTTGAATTAATTCTATAGCTATAACTGATTGGCGATATATTATCCACCCCAATCACATCATGAATATACTTCATCAGCGTTGTTGTTATCACTCTATCTGATCCACTTAAGCTATAGAGTACCCTTTCCTTATCCTCCTCTTGCCTAACAAACTTATAATATACAGGTTGATTAAATTTACCATTATTTAGTATACCGTTTAATTCTGTACAAATATGATTAATACTAAGATTCTTTAATTCGTCCTCAATGAAACCTAACGGCACTTCATCATTAGAGTTCAAATAGTTTATTTCTGAAAGAATAGCCCAGTCAACAATTGTTTCTAACTCGTCAATTTCTCTAAATGTTACACCATCTAATAAATCTATTACATTCTTAACATTATTTTCAGCACAATACTTACATTTTAAACCTAATATATTCTCAATATATTCAATGCTTGGTGGATACAAGTTTTTCAGAAGATCAATCTTTGTATTTGTTATTGATTCATTATAGTTTTCACACTCAGAAATTATCTCTTTTAATAATTTCAGCCCATACTTACTGTCCCCTTTATACTCAATCCTAGCAAAAGTTCCAACAAGAATCCTTCTTTCATTCTCACTTAAGTTAGAAATATTTTTAAATAGATATTTAAACAATGTAGATTTTGACAGCATCTCAATTATTTCATTTTTAGTAACTTTTTTGGTAAAGCTACCTATTCTTTTTTGAAATTGCTCATATGCACTTATTTCTTCAATATTTAAAGTATTCACTACTTTTTCTACAGAATTTTCTCTAATATCTTGAAGTAAGGTGATTTGCTCTTTTAGAAACTCTTCTGAAAGGCTGGTTATACTATTCAAAGTTTTATACTTTGTCAAGATATATGAATATCTATTGCTTTTCAAATGAAATGATAGAGGAATCTTAACTCCCTTGCCAACAATGTTATTTTTAGATTCAGGAACTTTTGGAAACAAATCTACCCCAATAGGCGCATCAGACAAATTTATATACTTAAACGGAATTAAATCCATTAGCTTATCGATTATTGTGAATCCAAGCTTTTTTGTAATCTCTTCTTTGAAGAATAGCCAAATATGGATACCTCTATTCCCCGAGAATTCAGTAGTATGCATAATATTCAAATCATCTAAAAATTCACAAGCAATGCTAACTTCTTCTATAAGCATTGGTCTATATATGTTATCAGTCAAAAAGTCATATCCATCTATTTTTTGAATTACTGATTTAAGAATATCAAAATCTAAACAGACCCATTTTAACTTATCAAATTTCTGTTGATATGCTAGTAATGATTTTTTTTCATTAATATAATAGTTTATTTTATTCGCATCAATTCTATGATGTTTAGTATAGAATTTAGGGTCTCCTTCAATTATTTCTTGTACTGCATATGCTTGATTATTAAAAAAGAACTTTTCATATAACAGTGGACCTATTTCTTGTATCATACTATTCACAATCCCCTCAAATTCATATAATTTTTCACCTTATCTATTTATACTTTCCTTAATAACCCCCACCAATTTCCCCATAACCCCAAAGTCCCCCTCAGAAATCTGTATTGGCTCATAGGCTGGATTTTCGCTGACAAGTAATATAGTGTCCCCCATCTGCATAATCTTTTTAAGTGTAGTGGCTCCGTTATAGTAAACTGCCGCTATCTCATGCGCTTGTACGGTATTAGTTTTTTGCAGAACAACATAATCCTCATGATCTATACCTGCGCCTATCATGCTGTCCCCTTTTACCTTGAGGATATAGAGGTCTTGTTTGCCTCTTAGTATTGTTTTTGGAAGCGAGAAATTACCTCTTATCTCATCTACAATCTCTATAGGAACACCTGCTGCTATATCTGCGTAAATTTTTATATTTTGTATGTCACGCTCTTCTAAGACCTGCTCATTTACAAGGAGTTCTCTGGCACTCCTATCGATTTGAAAAACGCTTTCTGTATGCGTTATTTTGTCTGTATATTTATAGGTTTCAACTGATGTTGGCAAAATGCTGCTATTACACACTGGTATGTCTTTGATTCTGTTGTAGTTGCTATCTAAAAAAGCGATATTCTTACCATTTGTAGCTATGCCATAAGCAGCCCCCGCTACGTTCATATAGGATTTAAGCTGCACAATAGCAGTTTCTATAGGGACTGTTTTGTTTTTGGTTTCAACAAATAGGTAGGGACTATTAGTTTTACTGTTGATAACGGCTATATCTACTTTTCCGTCTTGTGAAAAGTTTCTGATCTTATATTCTATTTTAATAAGTTCTTTAGGATAGCCATAATTAGTGATGAGTTCATTTAGAATCCATTGTCTGACTGATTCTTCTTCCTGTGTTTGGTTTTTAATCTGATCTTGATAATGGTATACGTGGTATGGCAAGTTGTAATAGGCATTCATACGGCTTCCTACTTGCATGTTTAAAAATCTGTTATCAATATCCCTTATGAACTTTGATGGCTCACCATAAGAGCACATAAAAAGCTTTTCTTGTGCTCTTGTCATGCCAACGTAGAGCAGCTTTCTTTCCATCGTTTCATCATCTGCCCTATCCTCTAGCTCTAAGCCTTTTTGCGGATAAGGAATAATGTTGCTATTTAAGTCTACTAAGATAACAACTTTAAATTCCAGTCCTTTAATAGAATGCATGGTAAGAAGCTTCACTTTATTTGTATCAAAATCCTCAGCTAAACTATTTTTAAAGCAGAGACATGCTATACCTTCTTGCATCAACTTATCTTGAATGAGCTCTAGATTCTTATTCATTTTAGAAACAATAGCAATGTCTTTTAGACTATAATTTTGTTTAACAAGTGCCTTTACAAGCTTAACAAGGTATTGATTTTGTTCTTTGCTGTCTTCAAAATGTCTATAGATTGGATATTCACCGTGCTTTTCTAATAAAGAGGGTTTAACAAAATTATCATCTGTTACAATATTCATATCTTTTGACAGTAAACTATAGGCACACTCTGATATTTCTGTAGTCGTTCTGTAATTTTTGGAGAGTTTAAAACCTTTTCCTTTCATATCGTAGCCGATGCTTTTAAAAGATCTGCCTTTTACGAGCCAGGCTTGAGGATAAATGCTTTGCGCTACATCCATTAAGAATAAAATAGAGCTGTCTACACCATCTTCTTTGAGATAAGAGATAAAGTCTAATTGTACCTTGGTTAAGTCTTGCGCTTCATCTATAATAATATGCTTATATTTTTCTTCTACTTTATGTGTTTGAACATAGTTAAGCGCTAGAAGGTTGGCTCTTGATCCTTCTAGCTGTCCTTTTTGGTGAAGGATTTTATCTACTTCCTCCATAAGTCTAAAGATAGCCTCTCTGCTCGGTGCATTTTTATGCAGCTTGCTGGGTCCTTCACTATTTCCCATAGATCTTCCGATTCTATCTGCATTTTGATAAAGATTCAGTTTAGTATAGCGGCATCCTCTCATCCAATTTATTTCATCTTTTAAAAACTTCATATTTTGATTGCTAATAATCTTTGCATCCGGATAGCGTTCCTTTATAGTCCCTATCGCTTCTTGCATAACATCATAAGGAATATCCCATATAACTTGCAAATCTAGTCCTTGTTCTTTTCTATACTTAGCATAGTACTTATTAATAATAGAGTCTATGTTTTTTACCAACACATTGTCACTCTTGTTGGGTGTAGCAAAGAGACTTAAATTTTCTACATGATCTATTTTTTGATATAGGTACTCTATATACTTGATAAGTGATTTATTATAAGTCACAAAAAGTATTTTATCTTTTCCTATACAATATTTATCTATAAGATAAGGAATGCGACTTACCCCTACCGATGTTTTCCCTGAACCAGCTATCCCCCTAATAACAGCATGTCCCATAGCGCCATTTTCAGCTAACTTTTGTTGTTCTTTATTTAGCTTCATTCCTATCTCTCACCCCTTGTTTTAGTAGCAATTATAATTTTATACGGTGGTTCATTTTAAAATAATTATATCGTATAATACTAATATTTTCTATGTTTTTACAATATTTCTAATAATTATATGGTTTTTTGACATAATAAAAAGCTATCTCCCTACTTTTGTAAGAAAATAGCCTTTAATACTTCTAGTCAAAATATGTTCGCAGTTCTTTTAGTGACTACATATCAAACATTTTAATATTTATGATATTGCGTTTTACTGGAGATAGCTTTTTAATGGCTTGTATATCTTTCTCAGTGACATTTTTAAATTTTGCAGTTAACTGTGTTACTAATATCTCTATCTTTCCTTCCGCTCTTCCTTCTTCTAATAGCATTCTTCCAACTTCTGTCATAGCGAAAACCTCCTTAAATTGCTTTTTAGTTTCTTCATTTCCGAACTTTTCTACACAATATATTCATAGATTTTATAAGGAATAAAATCTATAGTTTCTTTGTTCAAATAATAATACATGTAATTACCTTTTCTTATTTTAGATACTACTCCCGCCTGAAGTAATACTTTAAGCTGTTTTGAGATACCTGCTTCTGTTATATTTAGTTTTGATGCTAAACTTTGTGTGGACTCTGGTGTCTTATTAATCTCCCTTAATATTCTTAATCTAGTTTCATCTGCTAATGCCTTTAATACCTGAGCGAGGTCTTGAGGTACTGTTTCCTTTTTATCTTCTACTACAATAAGTTTAGTTAAGTATAATGTTGCTTTATCTTCTCCCATTAATAGATGCGGACTCATAAATGTACTTCCTGTAATGACTATTTTACTTATTGCGTTTTTATGAAAATGATACTCCTTATTTTTATGCAAAACAATCTCCGTTTCATTCACTTCTATACGTTCATGTATTGCATTTATACACTCAAATAATCCTTCTTCTTTACACTTTTCCACTTCTTTTTTTAGAATTCTTGTTATGAAGGGCTGCAAAAATTTAATTTCTTTTTGAAAATGATTGCTATAATAGTTTCTTAGAAGCGTTAAAATCTGTTCTTTCTGCTTGTTATTGATACTTTTATCATAAGGTTTAAAAACCTTATTCCACTGATACAAACTAAGTTTCTCTAACTCTAATAAAGCATCTAAAATATCTAGCTCTTCATACGGAGATGTGTGAGTAAAATCCATAAGAATAAGCCACTCATTTGTTAGCTCTCCTATCTTTTTGATTTCTTGCAGCATCTCTTCGTCCACTTCTTTTTTCATCTTTTCCATCCATTTAGCACGCGCTAGATGATGTTCTGGATGTCCAATGACATGCAAAGCTGCAAGCATTTCAAAAAGTGGCGAGAACATAAATTCTCCTTTTATTTTCCCTTCATAACATAAACCAATATACATATTTGTCTCCTAAAATAGGGTTAAATTACCCGTTACTCTACTATGCTTTTCTACAATACGGATAACGATTACAGTCGCACTATAGAGTACAAGCATAATCATGATACTGGTACAAATAAAGCCCTTTAATTCGTATAATGTACTTCCCTCTAAAATAACCTTTCTTACTGCCTCAACAGCATAAGTAAGTGGAAAAATAACGCTGATTGCTTTAGCCCAAACTGGAAAGAGAGCTGTGGGTACCTTAACACCGCTAAAAATCTCCATAGGTTCTTCAAGTATTGTAAATAAAAACCCTGAGTCTCTTGAAAATAGGAAAATTGCATTGAGAAACATTCCCCATAATATAGCCATGATCGCTATGATGACAAAAACAATACTACAAGGTAGCAGCTTCATTCTTATAACTTCATGTTTACATACAATAGTAGCTGCCCCAAATATACACATAATAACCACACTCTCAAAGAGCGAAGAAATGGCATTTCCTAATAAAATACCTTGTCTACTAGCAGGGGAGAGATAAATAAGTTCTAAAGTCCCACTTATTCTTTCAAAAGAGAAATTCCACGCTGATTGTACCAGAGATCTAAAAAAACTCATGCACATGTATCCTAATAATATATATACTATCATATTTTCACCAGTTAAATAACCCACTTTACTTTGGGATACATCAAATGCCTTAAAGCTATAGTACGTTGTCATAAAGCTTAAAAAGGGCCAAACAAAAAGAGAAATATAAATCATCTTACTATGAAAGTAGTTTTTATGTTGTTTCTTTGTTTCTGCTATTAGGGTTTTGAAGAAAGCTTTCATTTTACCCCTCCTTTGCAAGCTGAAGAATAGTATCTTCAAGTCTTGGTTCTAGCTCATACATTTCTTTTATAAGAATTCCTTCTTCTACACATATACGTGAAAGTTGTAATGAAATATTCTCTCTGCAGTTTATTTTAATAATACCTGTCTCTTCTGTTACTTTAATTGATGAATCATACGGCGATAGTTTACGTTCTAACTTATTACTTATATTACCATATTGTTTATAAAGTTTTAGGATATACGTTTTTTGATTAAATGTTTCTGTAGCAAGTTGCTGTGCTGTACCTTGCTTAATGAGTTCACCATTATTTAATATGTAGATATAATCACATAACTCTTCTATCTCTCCCATGTAATGAGACGTAAGTAAAATTCCCTTCCCTTCTTCTGTGGCTAAATACTTTATGTGTTCTCTAAGTTCTTTAGATACCACAGCATCTAACCCTATAGTCGGCTCATCCATAAAAAGATATTGTGGATTATTAATAAGGCCTCTAGCAATTTGCAATCTCTGTTTCATCCCTTTTGAAAAAGTCTCAACCGGTACATTAGCTTTATGTTCTAACCCTACTAACTTTAAGAGATCTTTAATCCTTTCCTTTAGAACGTGACTTGGCACCCCATATATCTGTCCGTAATACCATAAGTTCTCATGAGCTGTAAGACGCCAGTAAATCATACGTTCTCCCCCAGCTACCATATTAATTATCTTTTTAATGGCTATAGGATTTTTAATAGCATCTATACCATCTACAAAATAACTCCCTCTTGTAGGCGCAAGTAAAGTCGTCAACATCTTTATTGTTGTAGTCTTCCCTGCCCCATTAATACCTAGCAATCCTATAATTTTTCCTTTTTCAATTTGAAGTGAAACATCCTTTACCGCTTCAACTTGCTCTTTCTTTCTTCTTAGAAATTTTCCTTTTGTTTTTACTGTATAAACCTTTTTTAACTGCTCTGCAATAATCATCTGATTCACCTACCCGTTTATTTTTTCTAATGCAATCTCTTCGCTTTTTTTCATTAATATAAATCCTATTACTATGTAAATACTGCTTAAAATAAGTACATATACAATAATCTCTATCTGTTCACCCAGCCCCATACCTTGCAAAGTGCTATTGCGAATGAGCTTCACGACCTGTGTAATAGGAATAAATCTCGCAATTACTACTAACCACTGTGGCAAATACTGTACTGGAAATGTAATGCCGCAAATTAGAAATATAAAAGCAAATAAAGTGTTTTGAGAAATGTAGGTATCTCTTGTGAAAAGCATAATGCATCCCAGAATCATAGAAACTCCAAAAAAAGCATATAGCGACACAATAAAAGCTACTGTAAAACCTAACACATTAACATGATTTAACCTTAAGCCAAAAGGTATGGCTATAATAATAGCTACAAGTACTTCAACTGATGTCGTTACTGTCTGCACCATCATATTGCCTAAAAAGTATTCCACTCTTCTAAAAGGTGCTAACATTAAGCTTTCTAGTGTCCCTTCTCTTAGTTCTGTAATTAAACTCCTGCTTACATTTAAGCAAGTTCTAACAACAAAAACATACGTTAAGCTCCCTACAATTACGAAGCTCATGTAATCCTTTGTCCCTGTATACTCGAAAAAGCTTGAAGATAATTTTTCTTCAAATAATAGCTTATACGTTAGCCATGCCCCTAATGCTGTATAAAAGCCAGTTAGTAAGTTACCTACTAAAAAGCTCATCGGGTAGGCTCTTAATTGAGTTAATAAATTCTTTTTCAAGGTTTCTTTTAATACACTTAAATCCATGCTTCACCCTCCCTCTTCTATACTTTTGATTAACTGTTTAGTTAATCAAAAGCCATTCACTTTAAGTTAAAGAAGAATATACTAGATATGTTTTTTATTGTCAATCATTTTTATTATTTAGACCTTTTAATGTAGACTTTTGATAATTGTTTTTATTGCTTTTTCATAGTACACTTTATTACAATTATTGGACATACTATTAGCATTTTTCAGTTTCTGAAATATTTTTAGTGGTTAATGGGACTTTTAACATAATAAAAGGCTATCTCCCTACTTTTGTAAGAAAATAGCCTTTATTACTTTTAGTCAAAATATGTTCGTAGTTCTTCTAGTGACTCTCTATTAAAGATATTAATATTTACTTTTTATTTACAGCAATCATTTCAATATAACCACGTTTTCCAATAGGTTCAATCTGTATTCGTGGGTTTGATGTATCCCATATATATCCGATTGTTTCTGGATTATACTTGTTTATGGCTTCTTGCACATGTTCGATTGCTTGGCAATAGTTTTCTTCTAAGAATGGTTCTCCCTGAAACATTAAATAGTCTGCTTCTGGAAGTATCATCACATCAAAGCCTTCTGGGATTTCACCATTATAATCTTTAGATACTTCCACTCCCTGCACGTATAAAGATGTACCCTCTTGACGATAATGTTCTGGTAACCAAAGGCATACCGGTTCACCACTGATTGATTTAATACTAGTAAGTAGTCCCCAGACATCACAACCCACTTCTTCACAATATGCAAAATAATCTTCCGCTTTCGTTCCCCTTTTAACCAATACTTTCCGTTCTGGTTTATGAATCAGTTGTATAAATATATTTTTAACCTGTTCCATTTTTTTGTACTCCTTTCGAATTTCATTATAAATAACGCCATATGGAATAAATAAAGGTAATGGAATCGGGCTTTTTGCATATTCGCTTGGATTACATCCAAATTCCCTCAAAAATGCCCTTTGATACCCATCTACACTTTGAAATCCCAAATTAAAAGCCACATCTATAACCTTGCACTCTAGATCACGAAGGCAAAGTGCTGACCTCGATAGTTTAAGTCTTCTAATATAATCAGCTGGTGTAAAATTTGTATACTCTTTAAATAAGCGATAAGCATACCAGGGCGAAAATAATGATAACTGAAGCATTTACATTTGCAATTGATAACCCAAGAATAGCCGATTTCAATATTTTAATTCCCTATGTTAATGGCATGATATCTGCAGCCTTCTGCAATCCTATTGGCATAACCTCATACGGAAGTGTTGCTCCTGAAAAAATGAGCATTGGAAAATACAAGATAGAAGCTATCACAGAGGCCTGCTTACTATTCTTTGCAAGTCCGCCTACAAGCATTCCGATACTAAGGATAGAAAATAGTACGAGTAACCAACCAACTAAAAAGGTGGCAAAAGAGCCTTGCAACTTAGTCCAATCCACTGCATTACAATAGAGTGCTGCTGTTTCTTCGCATAGTTCACATACTTTGATTTCATTTTGATAATTTGCTTCCTGAAACTGAACGCCTACTTGTTGAAATAATTGTTTTCTGTCTTTCAGTGGATTCATTCCTAATATAGAAACTCTTCCACCATCTGCTCTCGTTGTTCCTAACATACATGCAATACTTATACTTTTACCCACTCCATTGGCTCCTAATAAACCAAAGATACTTCCCACCTTAACAACCAATGATAGATTATCAACAACTTGATTCTTTTGATAAGAGAATCTATTCATATGGCCTGCTATCTTATAGCTATCTGTATGTGTCTTTGAATTTCTTTGACTGTACCTATACTATATCTTGGTACTTTAAAAGCTTCCTTTTGGTATCCACGCGACTTTACTTCTATATCATAATGGTATCTATTATAAAGTTGTACTATTGTACTATTCTTACTAATAAGTGTACATTTCTAAAGATGCAGTAGGGTTTTAGGTTGTATAGAAATGATTCTTTATTATACTTCTAACGTATACTCCTAGTCCTTTTTATGTTTTCTCTTGTTATCTTTTTCAAAAACCTAGCAAGGGGATGGCGGGGGAATTTTTAGTTCGACTTGGAGCCTGCCGACGGAGAAATAAAAGTTCCCCCGCCATCCCCTTGCGGCACTTACTCAACAAACCTAAGATTTAATAAACGTCCCCTTATCAAGCTCCTTAAAAGCCAACTGAAGCTCCTCCTCCGTATTCATAACAATAGGCCCGCCCCACGCTATAGGCTCTTTAAGAGGTGCTCCAGCAAGCAGTAAAAATCTTACACCTGCTTCCGCTGCTTTTACCGTAAAAGTATCCCCTTTATTAAATAAAATCAAATGTTTCTCTGATACCATTGCTTCATCACCAGTACCAAACGAAGCTGAACCTTGCAAGATGTAAACAAATAAAGTCCAGCTAGGATCACAATCCACAGACCACAAAGCCCCTGGATCAACGTCTACATCTAAATACAACGGCTTAACATACTCGCCCTCTACCGCACCTTGATGCCCCTTATAGCTGCCCGAAATAATATGGACCCTCTGACCTTGTTCCTCTACAACAGGAATATCTTCTTTTAATATGCCACAGTACCGTGGTGCCGACATCTTATGCGCAGCCGGCATATTCAGCCAAATCTGAACCCCAAGCATCCTATCACTTGGCCTTGGCATCTCCTGATGGATAATCCCCGAGCCTGATGTCATCCACTGACACTGACCATCTAAAATACTCCCCTTATTGCCAAGACTATCCCCATGCTCAATATCGCCCTTAATGAGATAAGTTATTGTTTCAATGCCCCTGTGCGGATGCCAAGGAAAACCTTTTATATAGTCCTCTGGGTTAGATGAATCAAACGCATCCATCATTAAAAATGGATCAAAATCTTTTGTTTCATGATAACCAAAAACACGTATTAATTTTACCCCTGCTCCGTCTACTGCTCTTTGCCCTGTAATAATCTTTTTGATTGTACGAACCTGGTTATGCATCATACACCTGCCTTTATCAAATTGGTTGATTGATATCATTATAGCATCCCTTATGTATCTACGCCTGTCGGCAGATAATTTATTAAGAAAATATAGTTTTTAAGTTCATAAAAGGCTGCTTCTCTATAGTTAACGAGAAACAGCCTTCATTTATTTTAGTCAAAATACGTTCTTAGTTCTTCTAGCGAGTCTATTTTAAAGATTTTTATACCTATACTGCTAAGTTTTTCGGCGGGTAGTTTTTTGATTGCCCGTATATCTTCCCTCGTTATATGCTTAAATTTTTCTGTTAACTGTGCTACTAATATCTCTGCTTTGCCTTCTTCTCTTCCTCTTTCTCTTCCTTTTTCTATTCCCTCTTCTAATAGCATTCTTCCTACTTCAGTCATGGCAAATACCTCCTTAAACTTCTTTTTTGTTCTCTCATCTCCAAACTTTTCAACAAACGCATATAGCATGGCTATACTTTGTAGTCTTTGATGTTCATCTTGCACACTCTTTGCAAGTTCTATACTCTCTATAGCCCTTTGCACTTTATTTTTTATCCCACCCATAATAGGTGCAAATGTAAGCTTCATGATATCTTGATTGGTGAGCTCCTGATTTGCTTGGATTTTTCTTCGTATATTCTCTAATACCTCATCTCCATTATAGTGTGTCATATAAATAGGAAGAATATTATATTTAATCGCACCTATATCCAACTGACTCTTTACTTTTTTTATATCAGCTGAGTAAACAACCACCGTTGTTATATCTTTTTTATCTTTATGGTAAAGTAATGCATCATAATACATAAACCGTGCTAAATCATCCTTCTTATGAGTTGTCTGAAATTCAAAATGTAAATAGCTCCCATCCTGAGTATAGAATAAATAATCTATAAAGACTTTATTGACTGCTATACTCGGAAGTTCTGTACGTGCTGGAATCATAACTTTAGTATCCAAATCAAAAAATTCTGCTGCTGTATCTGCAAAACATTCCATGGCATTTTTGAAGATAGCATCCTCATACTTGTTAAAATCCATATCCGTATCCTCCTTATATTTTACTATAGATTCATTGATTCTTCAATGTTCTCTTATATAAGAAGTATTCCCAAAAGCCGCCAAACCAAACATACGTTCTAGACTTCTACTTTAATAATCCTAAACTTGTTCAAGGTTATGATTATTATTTCCATAGACACTTGTTACGCTTTAATTACCAAGATATTTAGCCCATTTTCATCCTCGTGTTCTGACCTCACATCCTCTGTTATCCACATTCTCTCCACCTTAAACCCCGAATATTTGAATATTTATCTCGCTTTTTGCTCCGTAAGATTATAAAAATAGCGGCCATTACGTTCTCCTTATTAAATCTACACTTATACTTTTTATATTTTCTCTTATTATCTTTTCAAAAACCTAGCAAGGGGATGACGGGGGAACTTTTAGTTCGACTTGGAGCCTGCCGACGGAGAAATAAAAGTTCCCCCGTCATCCCCTTGCGGACTAAGACCACTCACCTTGCCTTTCCAATACCCCAACCCCCCAGTCTTCAAGGCATAGACTTGGAGGCTATCTCCCCACTTTTATAAGAAAATAGCCTCCACTACTTTTAGCCAAAATATGCCCATAACTCTTCTAATTCCTCTAGATCAAAGATTTTAATACAATACTCTAAGATCCATAAGTTTACTTATAACCTTTATTACAAGTAAATATCAGAAAACTCCACTTTAGTATTTTGTATAAGATGATTATCTAACAAATCTACCATTGTCTTTTCATCATGTTCCTCCCCTAAAGTATCATTAGGAAGTATGATTGTAAAGGTACTGCCCTCACCTACTTTACTTTCAACTGATATACTGCCACCTAATGCTTCAATGAGTCTTTTTACGAGAGATAACCCAATACCCGTACCTTCTGCCCGTCTTGATAATAAGCTATCTACTTGTCCAAACCTCTCAAAGATTATATCTACCTTATCAGAAGGTATTCCTATACCATTATCTTTAACTTCAATACAGATGATGTCTTTTTCATACCCTAAATTTACAACAATAGACTTCCCTTTGAGGGTGAATTTAATAGCATTTGAAAGAAGGTTTAAAAGTATGCGTTCATATTTCTCATCATCAATTGCTACAATCTTCTTCTCAAATGAAGCTATAAATGTCACACTAACTCCCTTTTGTGCGGCATAAGTATGCACTGATTCTATAATAGCCCTTGTTAAAAAGATCATATCTATATTCTTTTTATTAATCTTAATACACCCTGCACTTACGCGTGTAATATCGAGAAGGTTATTAACTAGCCTAATGACTATCAATGATTACACCTCTTCTTCTGAGGTACTTCTTGGTAATTACCTTTTCTATGTTGTATCTTAATCCGTAATATTATATAATAAATTTGTAACAAAACTTAACATTTACTCAATAACTTACAGGAGGATACTTAACATGAAAATAAATAAAACTTTATTAAGCCTAAATAAAACAGCTAAGTTATCATTACTGTCTTCATTTATAGTAATCATGGCTTCAACTAATGTATTTGCGAGCACAATTCCTGTTCGTATACAAAACCAAGTAATCAGCTTAGGTTCTGACTCACCTTATATTTCAAGTAGAAATCAAACTATGATTCCTATTCGAGTAGTAGGTACTACCCTTGGACTTAGAGTAAGCTGGCAAGCGCCATTCGTTATTATGTCTGGCAGAAATGTTTCAACGAATAGCTCTGTTACTGTGAAAGCTAACACTTCAACAGGAACTCTAAGTGTGAATGGCACTACGCTAAGAAATGCTATTGAAATCAGACAGGGTAGAAGCTACGTATCACTGCGTGTTTTAGCTGAAGTCTTTGGATACAATGTAACCTGGAGTAACGGCAGTGTTAACATTGCAAACCCTAAAACACCTACACAACCAACTACTCCGACAGCACCTATTACTCCTACACAACCAACTGCTCCTATAGCACCTATAACTCCAACGCCAACAGAGCCTGAAGCTCCGACAGCACCTATTACTCCTACGGCACCTACTACTAACTCTGTTGTTGCCTATGAAAATAAAGTATTAGAGCTTGTTAATGTCGAGCGTCAACGAGTGGGTCTTAAACCTCTTCAAATGGATGAAGCAGTTCGTAATGTAGCGCGCAAAAAATCTGAAGATATGCAAGCTAAGAAATACTTCTCTCATACGAGCCCAACTTACGGCTCACCATTTGATATGATGAAACAATTTGGTATTAGCTATAGAACAGCCGGTGAGAATATCGCCATGGGTCAAAGAACACCTGAAGAAGTTGTTAAAGCTTGGATGAACAGCCCAGGTCATAAAGCTAATATTTTAAAAGCAGACTTTACGCATATTGGTGTAGGTTATGTTGCAACTGGCAGCTACTGGACACAAATGTTTATCGGAAAATAATAAAAAAGACGGTCTCTCTATTTTTATAGAGAGATCGTCTTTTTGCTTTGTTTATTTACAGATTAAAATACACCTGTTTTTATATCTTGCTCCTGAAAAAACAGAGTTCGCTCCTCGTAAGAGTTTGTAAGAAAGCCCTAGATCTTTTTCAATAATCTCTGTAACTTTTTGATATTCTGGCTCTTCTTGATTAAGTTCATTAACAACTCTCATAAGATTGGTATTTAGCCCTTCAATTTGTCTTCCTTTTATAATAACTGATTTACTAAAAAAATAACCTTGAGTTTATAAACGCCCTAGTGCCACTCGTTAATTCACTAAATTGCATCACTAAAAAGGTATTATTAATAAGCTCAGCTGTTGCTTGACTATCATTTAAGCCTTCATAAAAATTGTTCATACTTCTACGATAGAGCAATTCATAGCTATAAACATTCATTTTACGATCAAAAATTGGCTGCCTCGCTACATAAATATCCATCTCCCCTCTCACCTTCCCGTCTTCATCCTTTATCTTTTATCTTTTGATAAGCGCTTCTAATATCATAGACTCTATCCTATTTTCACTTACTTTTCCTAAAACAACTTTTCACTACAATTCTTAGCAATGAATTTCACAAGTTCAACCGATAACGTTAAAGCATTTGTAGCGATGATTACATTAAGAACGGATAGCTTTAATCCTAAAGCTCCAGACAAGATAAAACATGAGCTATAAATAAAACCACTAAAAACTTTACTTAGTTTTAAGTGGTTTTATTCTTTGATATTAAATGTATTGCTTTAAATTAAATTTGACTTTTGAAGCAATCTTCTTACCATAACTGCAACTTCTGCTCTTGTAATATGACCTTTTACTTCGCCCATGTTGCCTTCTTTGCTGTTTACAACGCCTGTTTTAATACAAGTGGCAATGTTACTTTTTGCATACGCCGAAGCTTTAGAAGCATCTCCAAATGCTACAAGGAGCTCTTGTATTTCTTCTTCTTGTAAGTCTACCTTAAGTCCTGTCATCTGCATAGCTCTTGCTATCATCGTTATAGCTTGTTCACGGGTGATTTTATCCATTGGGCCAAATTTACCCTTGCCGTATCCAGTTATGATGTTATACTTGGTTGCGGTTTCTACTGAAGGGAGGTACCAATCAGATGCTTTAACATCGTCAAATGGACTTAGTCCTGTACCTGGTTTTAGACCTAGTGCTTTCACCATAATGGCTGCAAATTCGCCGCGGGTTATGGCTCTGTCTGGCTCAAACTTGTCATTACCCATACCGTTTATAACCATTCTTGAACCCATATCATTGATGGCTTCTTTTGCCCAATGCTTTTCTGCATCGCTAAATACCAGTGGGTGCCATACGACAGAATACGTACTATTTGTAAGGCTGTTAATTTTTGCATAGTATTTACCGTCTATTTTAATGATCTTTGTAGGTACATGACGTACTGTGCCGTCTGGATCTACTACTATACCTGTCGTTATCTTGCTTGGGTCAATGCCCTCTGGAATAGCTATGCTTCTTTCTACATAACTGTTAAACTGCTTAACTTCTACGCTCTGATCCCCATAAGTACATCTTACATTAAATTCTACTGGGGCAGCCACTATTGTAAACTCTCCCTTACTTGCTGCACTCTCTACTATTTTGACTGTTTCTGCACTTGGCTTAGCTATTTCTATACTCACTTTGATGTCTTTCAAAGCTATATCCATTCCTATCTGCTTTGATATGGTATCAATGTTAATTTGTTTGGCTGGGAGTGTATAGCTTGCTTCAGCTGTTTTTATTTCTAATATTGCTTCTTTTGTCTCCATATTTTTAACCATCTGCCCATTAAGCTCTCCTATTACTACATCTGAAGCTGTATTTACGGGTATGGTTACAACTGCATTTTGTCCTGCGCTTTGAAGTCTTGCTTCAAGTTTTTTCTCATCTAATGGTTAGCCCACAAAAAGGTACTCGCATAACGTTGAATAGTTTTTTTGCTACTTCAAGCATCTTTTTGAGTTCCGCAGGGGGCTGGGAGAAGAATTTTCATCTTTCCGTCGACAAGCTCCAAGTCAAGCTGAAAATTCTTCT
>CAKZUB010000059.1 GCA_937921505.1 uncultured Clostridia bacterium
TCAAGAACTCATTGGTAAAACAAGTCTTGCAGTTACTACAATGCAAGAAGTAGGAACTATTGTAGCAGCGCAAACAGAAAGTGTAGGTAAGACTAGTGGAAAATTTGAAGGCATTGCTGCTGCTATTGAAAAGATGAAAAAAGCTATAGAAGTGATCACTCATTCAGGTCAAGAAATGGAAACTAAAAAAGACCAAATCATTGGCATTATAGAGAATCTATCAGCTATATCTGAGAAAAATACAGCAGGGACACAAGAAGCTTCGGCGTCAGTTGAAGAGCAAACAGCCTCTATGGAGCAAATAGCGCATGCCAGCGAAGGACTAGCAAACTTGGCACAAGAAATGCAGATGAGTGTTACGCAATTTAAATGGTAAAAATGTTTACTATACAATAATAGGTAATAGAGCTTTAAAGCATATCGTTAGAAATAAGGATATGCTTTTTTAGAATTGAGCGAACATCTAGAAGATTTCTAATAGATATAGAATAATAAACTCTTTACCAAGTAAATTGCACAAGCGAGTCCTCGTCTGCTAGAATAAGTCTATAGATTTTTAAAAAGAAGAAAAAAGATCTTGTAATGATTATGTATGAGGAGGATGGCGATGCAAAGGGTTGTAGTTCTTTTTTCAGCGTTAATTCAAATAACTCTTATTACTTGGTTATGGACTATGATAGGTTTAAACTATAATAAGAAAAGGCATGCTGTAATTTTTATTAGTCTGTCCTCACTGATGGTTTTTATTTTGTTTCCACAACTTTACATGTGTGAGAATTATTTGAGATACTTAATGTACTTAATAGTTGTAATTATTGCGAAATTAATCTTTAAGATACCTTTTAAAAGGGCGATGTATGATTTAGGTATAATCACTGTAATACTTTATATCGTGCAGTCAACACAGTTTATTATATATAATGGTGTTTTTTCTAAGATGTCCCTCAACGAACATACTTTTGATAACCTCATATATGTTGTTATAGTAAATATGAACTTTTTTCTATTTGTTTTAGCATGTTCTTGCTCCAAAAAACTAGTACAGATTATTTTGAAATATAAAAATATCCTCGAAAAAACGCCTATGTTCTATATAAACATAGGTCTAACTATTTTCTTTATACAAGGGATTAGTGATTCATATGCTCAGTTAGTATGGGATCATGGAGTAGAATTTTTTATTGCTGTGTGTGGGCTTTTTTTCTTTAATTTTTTAGCAATGAAACGTAATGCTGAACGTATAGAGCAGAAAAAAGCTATTGAGGTGTATCAGCAATATTATGCAATTATTTCGCAGATGTTTGAGGAAACGAGACGAAAACAACATGAATTTAAAAATCATTTAAATACCATCTATGGTATAATACAGATGGATAAGCAAGGTGGCGAAGAGGCTCTTAAATACATTCATGCCATAAGAGATATAAGTGTAGATACACAGTTTTTGTTGAATATTGAAAATAGAGTGATTGCAGCTGTTCTTTTTAATAAACTTTGTGAAGCAAAAGAAAAAGGTATATTTTTCGAATGTGGCATCAATGCAATACCAAAGTATCCGCTATCTGATCCAGAAGTTGTAGAAGTCTTATCAAACCTATTAGATAATGCATTTGAGGTGGTTAGTGAAAGTCCAAATATTAAAAAACATGTGTTACTTACAATGTATAAAAAAGATAAAAATACTTTTTTGGATGTGAGAAATAACGGCAAACCAATAGTAGCTGAAGAAATCAGTGAAATTTTCAAACTCAATTATTCTACAAAAGGAATGGCAAGAGGTTTTGGCTTATATAATGTAAAAGCCATCGTAGAACAAAGAGGTGGCAAGATAGAAGTATCATTTGAGAGTGGCTATACCATTTTTAAAGTAGTTTTTGTATCTGATAGTACCCCTTTTAGAGCTGACTTGTGAAATTGAGGGATTAAATGCTTAAGGTAAGGTGAATTTATGTATTCTATAATGGTGGTGGAAGATCATTTAACACAGAGAAAAAATCTTGTACATATTTTAAAGCAAATCAATAGCGCAAGTAATATCATTGAAGCTGACGGCATTCATCAGGCGCTAGAGCTTCTAAAAAGTAACTGTATTGACTTGTTTTTTTTAGATATTGAACTTTTAGATGGCTCAGGTCTTGAGCTTGCAGAAGAAATACGCAAATCTAAAGCGTATGAATTTACTTGGATTGTATTTATTACTTGTTATGAACAGTATGCACTAGAAGCTTATAAGGGCATACACTGCTATGAATATATTACAAAACCCTATAATGAAGAGCATATTAAAAGTCTAACCATAAAACTTCTTGATAATTTACCAGTAAAAAAGACCAATAATGCATTTATGCTCATTGATATTGAAGGGATCTCTTTAAAAATATTTTTTCATGATATTATTTTTATTGAAGTTTATAAAAAGGATTCTATCATACATACTGTTTATGGCCAACATAAAATAAAGCGTATGGCGCTTAAGAATTTAGTTCATATGACAGAAAAGAGTGAGTTAAAACAGGTGCATCGTGCTTATATAGTCAATTTGAATAGAATAAAATCGATAGACCGAACAAAAAGTACATGGAATATATGCTTTGAAGGGTACAGTGCGGTAGCTCTAGTAGGAAGTACTTATCAAAAGACTCTTATTGAAAATATGTTAAATAGATAATAGATGTAATAGGTACAAAACTTTATGTTATATCTATTACATCTATTTATTTGGAAAAATGTATTAAGTAGAAAAATTATAGAGTTTGGAGAGACTGCTTTTTAAAATATTTTAGGGCACTTCCACTAGTGATTCCTATAAAAAGAAGCCATGCAATAGGAGACGAATACGTTAAAAGCAGACATAGTATAAGGAATAAAACGCCTACAAAAAGTTTTATTATCAAGCCTTTAACACATTTGAAACTTGCAAGAAGTCCAAGTAATGCATTGCAAATAAAAAAAGTATTGGAAATACTTACAACCGTTTCAAGGGTGATCCATTTTATGTAAATGCATGTAAGTATTAAGCTGTGAAGAGCTGTTAAAATAAGAAGAGTTGTCTTGGGAGCTTTCTCACCTTCTTTTTGTTTAAAGCATTTGGGCAAGGTATCATTTGCAGCTCTTTTTGCTATTTGTCTGGCAATAGCACCAACGAACATAATAAAAGTACAAAAGCATAACCCTGCTGCGATGATCCCTATAATGAAGGAAGAATATTTTCCAAATATAGGGATTAAAATCATGCCCATATGTATATCATGCCTTTGGTTGGAAGCTGCAAAATTAATTTGGTTTTGCAGTGCAAAAGTGCTTATTAAATAAATTAAAACAACAGCTGTCAAACTAATCTTCATGGCTTGCATAATAGTTACTTGAGGATTCTCAACATCTTCTATATAATTGCCGATAACTTCCCAACCAATAATTGCCCATGACAAGAGCAGCAAAGTATAGCCGAGACTATTTATTTTGGGAAAACTTGCAGGGTAGTGGATATTAGTCTGAGTTAGTAAACTAAAGAGCCCGCCAGTTATTAAGAGGAGCGCAGTTAAAGAAGAAAGAAACAAAGATAACTTACCTATTTTAGTGATGTCCATTAATAAAACAACTGTAGCAAGTAAAAGAAAAATGAATGCTATAACCACTTGAAGGTAAGAAGTATCAACAAACATGTTCGCTATAAAATCAGAAGCAGTAACGACAACAGCAACAGGACCAAAACATACGGCTGTCGTTAAGTAATTTGAAGCAAGTTCACCTAAAAAGGGACCGGTTTCTTTTGAAATGATACTGCTAATACCTTCATTAGTAGAGGTGAGTAAACTCATCTTAGCAAAAATATAAGCAAAGATACTCCCTAAAAACATCATAATGATCCAAGCGATGATAGCATGTTCACCTAAAGTTTTAATAGCAATAGGGGGAAGAAGTACAATTCCAGAGCCAAGTATAGGTCCAATCATTAATCCGCTGAGTGTTAATGTGTTTAATTTTCTATCCATTATAAAGCCTCCTTTGAAGTGATTATAACGGGAATAGATCCATTTGTAAAATCAAAATATTAGATCATACACATCAATATAATTGAACTTATGATATAATGACTTGGAGAGAAGTTTAAGTTTGAGGAGGAGCTATGGAGATTAAAAACTTTAAAACCTTTAAACGGGTTGCAGAGATGGGAAGTTTTACAAAGGCAGCACAGGACTTAGGTTATGCGCAGTCCACAGTTACTTTTCAGATTCAAGCTATAGAAGAATATTATAGAAAACCACTTTTTAATAGAATAGGAAAAACTATTGAAATCACTCAATTTGGACAGAGTTTACTTGAGCATATCGGAAGCTTACTCAATACCTATGAAGTGATTGAAAAATATTCAACAGTTGAGAATAAACCACGAGGCGTTATTAAAATGGGTATGCCAGAATCATTAATGATGTATAGGGTACATGATATTATAAGGGAATATAAATGTACCTATCCAGAGGTAGAGCTGATTATTATTAATGATCAGTGCTGCCACTTGCGTAATAAGCTAAGCACTGGAGATTTGGATGTGATTTTTCTAGTACAGCCAAAGTATACTTATTCACATCTTCATACGCTTATTTTAAAGCAAGAAGGTATGTGCCTAGTAGCACCGAAGGACTATGAGGGAAAAGATTTTCTGCCAAATGATTCGCAGATGGTTTTATTTACTGAAAAAGAATGCACATATCGTGAAGTGTTTAATAATTACCTGCAGAGTCATCACTTTTATCCAACGAATATACTTGAGACAGGAAGCGTAGAGGCAATAAAAAAATACATTGAATGTGGACTTGGGGTATCTTATCTTCCGTATTACGCTGTTGCAGAAGAAGAAAAGCAAAAAAAGTTTAAGGTGAAAAGATGGGATGGAGAGATTACCTTTTATACACAAATCATCTATCATAAAAATAAGTGGTTAAGTCCTGCATTGAAAACACTTGTTGATTTATGCATAATGCATTCTAAAGAGTGGGTGTAAATGTATAAATCATAAAAGTAAGTATAAACCTCTCGAAAGATTCTATTTGAAAGGTTACGAGGAGTGGAGAAATTGATGTGAAAGGATATATAGCGACAATGTTATATAAAAAAGAACAACATTTTATTCTATCTGTTCACAAATTATTTACAAATTAGTCGAAAAAAATACAAATATAAATGATAAGATTCCAGTGAACGGAAAATAAATCATTTAGATATACGGATATGTAAATGATTACTGAGATAATTATGTTACTTTATTCCCCTAAACCCTAATAGATACATGTAACGCTATTTACATAGATCTAACTCCCCTAAACATGTTTTAATTAATTTAAAGTAGTGTAATTAACTCTAATAGCAAACCCTTACAAAACTCTATTTTAGCACCATATTCCCCAAATATGGTGTGTTTTTTTGCGTGGAAGACTACATGAAGGTTTATTAAGATTTTCAAACAAAGTTCGCTTTTGTGGGTTAATCAATTATAATTATTAACATAAAATTATAAATTAGTCTGATTAATTAAAAAAATAGTAGAAAAATAGCGCATTTTAGTGATATAATATTATGAATTGTGTTTTGGTAATACAACATATAGAGAAACAACATATAAACCTAAATTATTCATCTGTAAAAAGTTGTTTCTCATGATGATTTCACATCATGCATCATCGCGAATAACTTGTATTTAAGGATGTAAAATCTATAGTGAAGTTAGATAGGTACAATAATTCTATACAAATAAGGGGATGAAATGATGATTTTTTTCAAGCGGTTTTCTAGTATACGCTTTAAAATGATGGCTGTATTTTTGCCAATTGTTCTTATTGCAGCTATATCCATAACAGCAATAAATTATTTAGATGTCACAAAAGAAATAACTTATCAAATAGAAAAAAGGGTGGCGTATAACTTAAATGAATTAGTTCAAATGATGGAAAATGAATTTACAGCACATAGACGGAGTGCTGAAGTGGTAGCTGCTATCTATAAAGCAAAGGGGAATCAGTTAACTAAAAAAGATTATAGAGAGATAATTGAAACGGTACTTCCCTTGAACAAAAACACTTTAGGCATAGGTGTTTGGCTAGAACCGTATACACATACTCAAGCAATACAATATTTTGGGCCATACGTATATAAAGATGGAGAAAAGTTAGTTTATACTGAAGACTATGAAACTGACGCTTATGACTATCCAAATACAGATTGGTATCACATAGGGAAAAACGCTAAAAACGGGGTAGGTTGGACTGATCCATACTATGATGAAGCATCTGATATGACTATGATTACCGCTGCAGTTCCTTTTGAGCGGAACGGAAAGTTTGAGGGAGTTGTTTCGGCGGATTATGATCTCTCGACTATCCAAGAAATTATTTCAGGTGTTTCTTTTGAAGAAACTGGATATATATTTTTGTTAAATACTAAGGGACAATTTATTGCTCATAAGGATCAAGATAAGGTAATGAAACAGACAATTACAGAAGATAGTGAACTAAAAGCACTAGGCAAAGAGTTATTAGAAAATGATAGAGGGGCTATAAGTGTTACTATAGGTAAGAGCGAATTTGGAGCATATTACGTCACTTTCCCAAGTACAGGGTGGAAGCTTGTGGCAATGGCACCCAAGATTGAATTATATAGTGCAATTCAAGATCTTGTTTATAAATCTATCATAGTTACAGCCGTAGTAGTTTTACTAGCAGCTTTATTGATTTACTTATTTAGTTTGCAGATGTCAAAAGGTATTCAACAATTTGCAAATAAGTTTAAGTTTTTAGCAGAGGGTAATTTCACACAATTCGTTAACCTTAAGACAAAAGATGAGATTGGTCAAATGGGTACATCTTATAATGAGGTACTTAAAACATTACATGACATGATTACAAATATCAGTGGTAGTGCAGATAGCGTGACAGCTACAGCGGAGGAGTTAGCCGTAAGTACAGAAGAAACGAGTAAGGCAGTGGCGGAAGTGGCAAACTCCATCCAAGTCGTTGCTACAAAAAGTAGTGAGCAGAGTGATTATGTAAAGACGATGAATCAATCTACAAATGAGATTCATGATCAAATGAGCACAATTTGTTTAAATATTGAAAAAGTAAAAGATTCAGCTTTCCATACATCACAACTTGCCTTAGAGGGAAATAAACAGGTAAATAGTGCCATTTTCCAAATGAAAGAAATTAATGACCAAGTAATGGAATCTTCCAATACTATTCTTCAACTTAATGAGAAGTCAATAAGAATCGAAGAGATTATTTCCATGATTACAAATATTGCTAAACAAACAAATTTGCTTGCATTAAATGCAGCTATTGAAGCCGCAAGAGCTGGAGAACATGGAAAAGGCTTTGCGGTTGTAGCAGATGAAGTCAAGGTACTTGCAGAGGCGTCAAGCAGATCTTCAAGTGACATCAGTTTACTTATTCAAGAAATCCAACAAGGCATTAGCAAATCAGTAGAAGTTATGAAAATGAGTACACATTCAGCTCAATCTGGGATTGAAATTGTAGGACAAACTGGACAGGCCTTTGAAAATATTTCGACATCTATTGGTGGGGTAACTACACGAATAGAAGATGTATATGGATTAGTTATGAATATTTTAAGGGAAATAAAACAAATGAAAGAGATGGTAGGTGCACTTAGTGAAATTGCCATTTCAAATAATGATAACACACAAAATATGTCCGCGGCGACGGAGCAGCAAACGGCTATTATTGAACAAATTCGAGAAGCGGCAAATGGATTGGCTCATATGTCTGCGGATCTACAATCAGAGATGAGTAAATTTAAAATATAATTACAAATTTGGGGCAAGTTAAAAGGCTGCTAGGGGAGTAGCAGCCTTTTTTAAAAAGAGAGGTTATATGAAAATTTAAGTAATGTCGTGTTTACATTTCCTATTATAAGAGATAGAAATGTAGAAGATGTGATGTTAAAATGTCTATTTTGTGAATAAAACATTACAGCTTAATGACTTTGTAGAAAAACGTATAGTCTCCTTGAATAAGGAGCTATTTTTTTGTTTTTTATTATCTTTTCCAGGATATACTAAACCCTAGATTTATATGATATATTATAAGGAGAAAGGGGTGTAGGTATGCTTGATCAGAAAATAGAAGCTTGGTATAACAAAGTAGGCAAAAGATTACTTAGCTTTGGAGTGATTATCACTCTAGTGTATGGTATTATAAAATTTGATATAGTGAGGCTTATTGCACCTTTTATAGTCGCATGGCTATTTGCAAGTATATTAAATCCTATCGTAACGTGGTTAAATAAAAAGATAAAATTACCAAGAGCTGTGGGTTCTATACTTAGTATGCTTACGATACTCAGCGGCATTTTGTGGTTTGTAGCACTGCTTGTTAAGCAGTTATGGTATCAAGTGATTGCTTTTTCAACTACTTTCCCAGAATATAGTGAAAAGTTTATGGAAGGTTTTTTAGTATTAGAACAAAAGCTAGGTGGCTCTTCAGATTTAGATCATTTACTAGAACAAATATTAAATGGGATTAGTACGTTTCTCACTTCTATGATTCCTAATGTTTATCAAGCTATTATTAAAGTGCCTAATATCATCGTTTTTATTATTGTCATGCTGCTAGCTACTTTCTTTATGACTAAAGATTATTATACGATTAAGGCGTTTGTAAAAGCGCAGCTTTCAGATACGCTTATTGATAAGGTTGTGGTGATGCAAAGAGGGATGCTTGGGGCGTTAGGTGGCTATATTAGGACACAAATGATATTGATGTCTATTACCTTTAGTATTTGTCTGATAGGATTATTATTGTTTCGCATCAATTATGCACTGCTTATTAGCAGTATTATAGCTGTAATAGATGCACTGCCGGTGTTTGGAAGCGGCAGTATACTTATTCCCTGGGCAATTTATCATATTGTTACAGGTGATTATGTAATGGCTGTTGGTCTTTTAGGTATATATGGCATTATATTTGTGATGAGACAAATAATGGAACCTAAAATCTTATCTCACCAAATAGGCCTATATGCTTTAGTTACAGTGATGGCAATGTATATAGGTTATAAAGCTATAGGAGTATTTGGCCTCATATTGGGACCGGCACTTATGGTTATTCTTAAGACACTTCAAAATGTAGGGGTTTTGCCCCAATTTAAACCCATAGAAGATAATAAACGTAAGGAGACTAAAAGATGAAGAGTGTACACTTTAATGAAATAGTAAAGGCAGTAAAGACGATGTGCATTAAAGCAAATTATTATTTGCCAGAAGACATCTACCAAGCGCTAAGTGAGGCTAGAGTACAAGAGATAAGTCCTGTTGGAAAAGATATTTTAAAAGATATTTGCGTTAATGCTGACATAGCCAAATCAGAAGATATCCCTATTTGTCAGGACACAGGAACGGCAGTTTTCTTTATTAAGCTAGGTCAAGACATTCATATTGAAGGAGGCTTGTTAGATGAGGCTATTAATGAGGGCGTAAGACAAGGTTACGTAGAGGGCTATTTAAGAAAGTCGATTGTAGAAAACCCGCTTTATAGAAAAAATACAGGAGATAATACTCCTGCAATCGTACATTATGAAATAGTTGGCGGAGATGAACTGGAAATACTTATTGCACCTAAAGGTGGCGGCAGTGAAAATATGAGTAAGGTATACATGCTAACCCCTTCACAAGGAGTAGACGGGGTTAAGAAGGCTGTTATAGAAGCAGTCACACTTGCAGGGCCTAATGCTTGTCTGCCGGTCGTAGTAGGTATTGGACTAGGTGGTAATTTTGAAAAGTGTACGCTTCTTGCTAAACAGGCACTGACAAGAGATATTGGTTCGTCGCATCCTGATAGTCGTATGGCAGAGCTTGAGCGAGAACTACTACAAGAAATTAATGATTTAGGTATAGGTCCACAAGGGCTAGGAGGTAAGATTACAGCACTAGCTGTACATATAGAAGATTATCCTTGTCATATTGCATCAATGCCACTGGCTATTAATATAGGATGTCATGTGAATAGGCATAAAACGATCAGGCTATAGAGGAGCGTAAATATGGATAAAAGGATGGAATTACCTATTACAAAAGAACAAGCAAGAAGTCTAAGTGCTGGAGAGAAACTTCTTCTTAATGGTGTTATTTATACAGCAAGAGACGCGGCACACAAAAGAATGATAGAAGAGTATGCGCAAGGTAAGCCACTTCCCATTAGTATGAAAAATGCAGCTATTTATTATGCAGGGCCAGCACCAGCAAAACCCGGTCAAGTGATCGGCAGCTGTGGGCCCACAACAAGTGGAAGGATGGACGCTTATGCACCACAGCTTATGGTATGGGGGCAGACGATGATGATTGGAAAAGGGCTTAGAAACCAGGCAGTTGTTGATGCAATGAAAGAAGAGGGTGCTGTTTATGTAACAACTATTGGAGGCGCTGGAGCTTTGCTTTCTAAATGTGTTACAGCAATGAAATGTGTAGCGTATGAAGAGCTAGGAGCAGAGGCTATTTATGAACTCACAGTAAAAGATTTTCCAGTTATAGTGACGATGGATAGTAAAGGAAACAACTTATATAGGGATGGCAAGCAAGTGTATAGCAGAAAATTATAAAGGGATACTAGTAATGTTATAAGATTCAATATATAATTTGAAAGGCAGCACTATTATTTTGAGCTTAGTTTCTATAAAAGATAAGAGTACGAAAGGATGTAAAGTTTGATGGAGCATAAAAATAAAAAGAGCAATAAGGCACTGACCATAGGCATTATTATACTAAGTATTATGTTTGTTGTTGTAGTATGGGGATTAGTACTGTCTGGACTTATAAGTAATGTAGGAAGTATTGAATCAGGTAGAATAACTGGTAATGGGACGATAGATGTCATCTATGTAGAAGGTGGTATAGGAGAAGTAGGTTCCATTTTTAGTGAACCAGCGTATAATCACAGATGGACGCTTAATCAGATTGATGAGCTTATGTACAGTCAAACGAACAAAGCAATTTTACTCTATGTTAATTCACCAGGAGGCGGAGTATATGAGTCTGATGAGCTTTATCTTAAGCTTGAAGAATATAGAAAGTTTACCGAGCGGCCTGTATATGCCTACATGGCACAAATAGCAGCATCAGGCGGTTATTATATCTGTATGGCGGCAGATAAAGTGTATGCCAATCGTATGACTATGACAGGATCTATAGGGGTTATTATGTCTACGCTAGATACTACTGAACTAGAACAAAAAATAGGCATGAAGACAGAGAATATTGTATCAGGTAAAAATAAGGCAATGGGTAATCCACTTACCGAAGAGCAAAGACAAATACTACAAGCGATGGTGGATGAAACATATAGCACATTTATAGAAATTGTATCTGAAAGCAGACAGCTAGATCTAGAAAAGACAAGACAATTAGCAGATGGCAGAGTTTATACAGCGAACCAGGCTAAAGAACTTAATTTAATAGATGAAATAGGGAATTTTGACAAGGTAGTTCAAGATCTAAAATTTGATTATGGATTTGAAGGGGTCGAGGTCTATGATGTGATTCGTGAGAGAAGTTTTTTTGACGAACTTTTTAACGTTGTGGGAAAAAACACGACTTTATTTAATGAATTTAATGTTATACGAGAATATATAGAGCGTAATAAGGGCAGTAAATTAATGTATTACTAAAAGATGGTTTTGATTTTTTCGTAGGACTATGATACATTGTTATTAAAGACAACAAAGAAAATAAATTATACTACCGCATAGTTTTATAACGAAATGCAATCTAAGAGGAGGTCCTAAATGGATGCATTTATATATGTTATACTATCTCGAACACCGACTCGCGTAGGGCGAATGATTAGATATTGTACACATTCAAGGTTTAATCATGTATCAATTAGTTTAGATGCGAGTATGTTAGAGATGTATTCATTTGCTAGACTATCAGCGAAGAACCCTTTGGTCGGGGGGATGGTTAAAGAAAATCCCTATCGTTTTTCACTAGGCAAGGGGCAGAATGTTGATGTTAAAATATATCGTATACCTGTTACAAGTGAGCAATATGATCAAATTAGATCTTTTATATATGAAACGTATACAGATGATGAAAAGTATTATTATAACTTGATAGGTGTTTTTAATGTTTTGTTTAAAAGCAACCTACAAGTTTATAAAACTTATATTTGTACGGAGTTCGTCTCAGAAGTATTTAAGCAAGGAGGGATAAGTCTCTTGCACAAGAGATGTAATACTGTATCTCTTAAAGATTTTGAATCTAGTTTAGAACCTTTTATCTTCTATCATGGTAATCTATATGATTATCCTGAACTAGCGGAATGCTCAACACAAGAAAACAGCTATGAGGAAGATGACTTTTTTAAAAGAAAAGGTGTTAGAAGAGAAATTGTAAATACATTTACTGTTTTAGCTATTTTGATTGATAGATTGCATATAAGTTAAAGATTAAAAATCATGGAGAGAGTTGAACTATGAGTGATTTTAAAATGATTCTCGAAGCAAATCCTGTGATTGCAGCAGTGAAAAATGAAGCAGAGCTTAGTAAAGCTTTACAGACAGAGGTTGGGATTATTTTTGTGCTCTTTGGGGATATTTTATCCTTAAAGGAATTAGCGGATAAGATTCATCAAAAAGGAAAGATAGGCATTATACACCTTGATTTAGTTGAAGGACTCTCGAGTAAGGAAATTGCTATTGCATATATTAAACAAGGAACAGTTTTTGATGGCATTATTAGTACAAAATCAAAACTTATACAAGCTGCAAAAAAAGAAGGACTTATTGCTATTCAAAGAATATTTGTTTTAGATCGCATCTCTCTTGTTAATGCAAGGCAGCACTTTGTGACACAGTGTGATGCAATAGAAATGCTGCCAGGTATTTTATTTAGAATTATAAAAGAGTTATGCAGTGCAACACATAAGCCACTTATAGCAGGGGGGCTTATAGAGGATAAAGAAGATGTGATGGAGGCTCTTAAAGCAGGAGCTACCGCAATATCAACCTCTAAAGAAGAAATCTGGTATATGTAGAACCTATCTAGGTACTTGAAGATCATTAAGAAATAGGATATAATCTCATTAATACTATATAATGTGCGAGAGAATAAGAGCCAAGCACAAAAGACACACTAGGTCGGTGTGTCTTTTGTGCTTGGCTCTTATTTCATTTAAGGGATGATGAAAAACCTAAAAAGAGTGGAGGAATAGACGATGTATGATGTTGCAATAGTTGGTGCTGGTGTAATTGGAGCAAGTATATTTAGAGAACTTACAAAATATAACCTTAAAGTCGTTATTTTGGAGAAGGAAAAGGATGTAGCGATGGGAACGACAAGAGCAAATTCGGCTATTATCCATGCAGGGTATGACCCCGAACAAGGAACACTTATGGCAAAGTATAATGTATGGGGGAGTGAACTTTTTGAGGGGCTTTGCAAGGAGTTATCTGTGCCTTACAAGAGAAATGGCTCTTTGGTCATAGGGTTTAATGATGAAGAGATGATAACCTTACGTAAGATGTACGAAAATGGGCTTAAAAATAAGGTGAGGGGTATTACCTTATTAAATAGGGAAGAAGCTTTAAGGAAGGAACCAAATCTATCAACAGCTATCAAAGGAGCACTTTATGCACCAACTGGCGCTATAGTAGGACCTTTTGAGTATACAATAGCGCTTATAGAAAATGGAGTCGTTAATGGCGGAGATGTGAGGACTTCGGCTAGAGTCATGCAGATAACAAAACAAGAAGATGTATTTACCTTAATGCTAGAAGATAATTCGAAGCTTCGATGTAAGTATGTTGTCAATGCAGCAGGCCTTTATGCAGATCAGGTGCATAATATGGTATGTGAAGAAAGCTATAAAATCTTACCAAGAAGAGGCCAGTATTATGTCATGGATAAAAGTCAAGGAGAGATTGTATCCCATACGATTTTTCAATGTCCTGGGAAAATGGGGAAAGGGGTACTTGTTACGCCTACTGTCCATGGGAACTTGCTTGTAGGACCAAACTCTGAAGATTTAGAAGATAGAGTAGATGTGGGTGTTACACATGAAGGCCTTAATGCTATACAAAAAGCAGCTAAAAGGACAACTGAACATATTAATTATAGAGAAAGTATTAGAAACTTCTCAGGACTTCGTGCACTTTCTGATCGCTCAGACTTTATAGTAGAGGAAGCATCAGTCAAAGGATTTATAGATGTAGCTGGTATGAAATCTCCTGGGCTATCAGCTGCACCAGCTATTGCACTAGATGTGGTAGCAATGCTCTGGCAAATAGGACTCACCAACTCCTTAAATAAAACATTTAAACCTGAACGCGAACAAATAAGATTTATGGAATTATCACCTAAAGATAAAAATGAACTTATTAGAAAAGATCTAAGGTATGGCACAGTTATCTGCAGATGTGAGGGTATTACAGAAGGAGAAATTATAGATAGTATTCAAAATGTAGTAGGGGCAACCACTGTGGATGGTGTAAAAAGAAGATGCAGACCAGGAATGGGAAGGTGTCAAGGTGGCTTTTGTGGGCCGAGGGTACAAGAGATTCTAGCGAGAGAGTTGCATCTTAATTTAGAAGACATTGTACTAGATAGAGAAGGTGCATATATTTTAACAGGAAAGACAAAATAAGGAGGACTGGCCATGATGTATGATTTAGTAGTAATAGGGGGGGGCCCAGCAGGACTAGCAGCAGCATATGAGGCGTATCATAATGGTATAAAAAAAATAGTCATTATAGAAAGAGAAAAGGAGCTTGGAGGCATACTTAATCAATGTATACACAATGGATTTGGACTTCATACTTTTAAAGAGGAGCTTACGGGACCTGAGTATGCACAAAGATTTATTGACAAGATTGCTGATACGCCTATAGAAGTTAAGCTCGGGACTATGGTGCTCGAGATCAAAGGTAAGACGGTTTATGCGCTTAGTCCAGCCGAAGGATATATGCAGATTGAAGGGACAGCTATTATACTGGCTATGGGGTGCAGAGAAAGAACAAGAGGGGCTATTCAGGTGCCAGGATATAGGCCATCTGGCATATTTACAGCAGGAGCTGCTCAACGCTATATCAATATAGAAGGTTATAGTGTGGGAAAGGAAGTCGTTATATTAGGTTCGGGCGATATAGGACTTATTATGGCCAGAAGAATGATGCTAGAAGGAGCCAAGGTAAAGGCTGTAGTTGAATTGATGCCTTATTCAAGTGGTCTTAACCGTAATATTGTTCAGTGCCTAGAAGATTATGATATTCCGCTATATCTATCACATACCATCACCGATATCATTGGGCAAAAACGTCTGGAAAAAGTAATCATATCAAAAGTAGATGAACATAGAAAACCTATTAAAGGCACAGAAAAAGTCTTTGAATGTGATACACTTTTACTATCTGTAGGACTTATTCCAGAAAATGAACTCTCGAAAAATGCAGGCATCGCAATAGATGCAAGAACAAGTGGGCTTATTGTTAGTGAAACAATGCAAACCTCCCAGGACGGTATCTTTGCGTGTGGTAATGTGCTGCATGTCCACGACCTTGTAGATTTTGTAACAGAAGAAGCACAAAATGCAGGCAAAAGTGCAGCGAGCTATATTAAAGGAGAACATCAAAAAGGGGAGCATGTTAAAGTTGTAAATGGAAAGGGGATTACCTACACAGTGCCACAGAGTATTAACCTATCTAGCCCGGCACCTATTAAATTGTTTATGCGTGTAGGTCAACCTTATCATCAACAAAAAATTGCTGTAAAATGTAAGGATAAAGAAATTGCAGCTTTTAAGAAAAAAGTACTTTTGCCAGCAGAAATGCAAAGCATTATACTGACTAAGAAACATCTCCAATCTATAAGTGGGGATGTCCTCATACAACTAGAGGAGGTGGAGTACCATGACTAAAAAGATAACTTGCATTATTTGCCCTATAGGGTGTGCATTAGAAGTGGATATAGAAAGTAAAGGTGTAACAGGACATAGCTGTAAAAGAGGAGAGGTGTATGGGGTAGAAGAAGTTACTTGCCCTACAAGAGTTATTACGACTACAGTGAAGCTAAATAACAGTCTCTACCCTATGCTTCCTGTAAAAACACGTACAGGTATTCCAAAAGACTTGAACTTTAAGTGTATGGAGATCTTAAATAAAGTACAGGTTGATGCGCCAGTAAAGGTTGGAGATGTCATTGTTAAAAATCTCTTAAATACAGGAGTAGATGTTGTAGCTACAAGAACAATGCAGGTTAGAAAAATTTAATATAATGGTATTCTTTGTTAAAACATTGAAACTTAGACTAAAGTATTGTAAAATAAGTCTAGTCGCACTAAAATAATTTCAACTTTTATAAAATGTCGTAAGAATATTGTAAAAGGAAGGAAAGATATCTGTGTTTTATCATACAAAAGATAAAGTTAAAAAATATAATATTATTATTATTCCAGAAAGAGGAAGTCAGACTAAAAAGATAAGCTTCTCAAGCTTGTGGATTAAAGGCGTGGCTTGTTTTGTATGTTTAATAAGTATTGTTATTTTAACAAGTATTTATGTTTTTTCAAACCAATATCAGACCTTAAGCCAAGATTCTACGACCTTAAAGAAGACAAGCGAATACATTAAAAACTTAGAAAAAGAGAATAAGCTTCAAGAGGAGCAGCTGCAAGATTATAAAGTGTATCAAGATAGCATTAATGGCAGAATAGAAGAACTTAATGAGCTTGAAAAGGATATCAAAGATAAATTAGATAAAAGTGATTTTTTCAAGGACTCAAAAACTCTAAGTGACATGACGTTTAGAGATACGCAGCCTACTATGCTAGTTAATATGAGTCAGCAGCAAAATGACAGACTCTCTATTGAAGTGATAGATGGTAAAATAAAATCACTTACACAGATCAATATAAAACTAGATCAAGTATTAGATAAAGAAAAATATATACCTTCCTTTATACCAGCTAGAGGGAGGATTACAAGTTATTTTGGAATAAGATCCAACCCTTTTAATGGTAAAGGTGAAGAAAATCACTCAGGAATAGATATTGCAAATGCTTTTGGAACTAAAATACATGCAACAGCAAAAGGAAAAGTATCTTATGCAGAGTATAGGAGAGGATTTGGAAATGCTGTTTATCTAGATCATGGCAATGGTTTTACAAGTTTATATGGACATGCCGCTAAGCTGCTAGTTGAACCGGGAGAGATCGTTGAAAAGGGACAAGTTATAGCTCTTATGGGGTCTACAGGCAGGTCTACAGGAATACATGTCCATTTTGAACTTAGAAAAGATGAAATACCTATTGATCCAATACGAATATTTGAATAAGGAGAGAAGCATATGTTTGGAGATTCAAAAGGAGTAAATAAAGAGCAGCAAAGATCAAAGTCAAGTGATATTAATACGTTAATAGACAATACAGCATCGCTTAAAGGAGATATTGTAACAGAAGGTAATCTTAGAATTGATGGTAAGTTTAATGGTACGATTATTTCTGCAAAAGATGTTGTATTGGGTGAAGAAGGACATATACAAGGGCAGGTTAACTGTGAAACAATGATGATATATGGGACAGTAAAAGGTAATATTAAAAGTACAGGACTTGTTGAGATCATGGCATCTGGCAAAGTGTTTGGAGATATTGAGGTACAGCGTATTTCCATTAAAGACGGCGCCGTTTTTGAAGGCAAAAGTATTATGACGCAGGTTCAGGCAGAAATTGAATACAATGAGTGATTAATAACGAAAAAGCTGTGAAGTTTATGATGAGACTTCACAGCTTTTTTCTGTACTAGGCAAAGTAGAGCAAATATGATAAGATTTAGAACAGATTTACAATTTGATTTGTGACTGGGTCACGAGGAGGATGCGTGTGGAGAACTTTGGGAATGAATTTGGGGAGTTATTGCACGAGCAAAAGAAACTTATTAAACACTATGAGGAAGTCGTAAGTGCTTATCAAAAAAGTGAAATAAATACTCAGAACATTAAGCTAAAAAAGGAGTTAGAAGAATTAAAGGAGAGTCTCGAAGCATTAAAAAGCAGCTACTTGGATTCAGAAAAAAAGGTAAAGCAGCTAAAAGCTTATTTAATAGAGCAAATGGTAAGTGAAAAAACTCAGCTTTTAACATCTTCAAAGCAAAAGCTTCAGACTTATTTTGGCAGAGCAGGCGGGGAAGTAATGGATAGGCTCAGTCAAATGGAGCAAAGTCAAGCCATAGAGATCCAAAGAATAAAAAGCGAATATACTAAAAAATTAGGGTCAGATTATAAAGTTTTTCAAGAAAAGCTTGAGGGGATCAAGTATGATATGCAGCAAAAAGTATTAGAGCGAACAGGAGAGCTGAAAATCAGGCAAAAACAGCTTGAAGAGAGTAGAAACAAACGACTCAGTGAGTTTCAGGAAGCTGATATTACAACGGAGATGCTTCAAAAGCGTATTAAGCAAAATAATATAGAAGTTAAGATAGGACTTAACTGGCTAAGTAAAGCTGGGGTGCTTCTGATACTTATTGGTGTAATCACAGCTATGAGATATTCGTACTCCTTCTTTACTGCAAGTACGAAGGGGGTTTTTGGCATGCTTATAGGACTTGTATTTCTTGGTATGGGTGAGTTCTTTAGTCAGAAAAAGAAGCTTGTGCTAGGCAATGCACTTACTGGAGGAGGCATAGGGATATCTTATCTTACGATATTTTGGAGCTATTTTGTCCTTGGAATCATTGATTTAAGGGGCGCCCTTGTTTTATCTGTTTTACTTAGCGTCACAGCATTTGTACTTTCGATACGCTATAATTCAAAAACAATAGGTGCATTTGCGCTTATCGGTGGCTATTTACCGCTTTTAAGCTATATTAGTATGGGGGAGCTTAAAGGAGAGGCTATATATATTGGTATGGGATATGTTTTTATACTTAACCTTGTGACCATTCTGATTGCCATTAAGAAAGACTGGATTATCCTTAAGTTATTAAGCTTTATATCTCACTTGCCAATATTATTGTATTTAACCTATAATTCAGGCAGCGGACAAGTTGCGATTACCTATGCATTACTAGCCTTTAGTATGTATTTAACTATGATTTTAGCGTATCCTTTATGGTTTAAGCAAAAGCTTAGGGCTGGTCATATTGTCTTTTTAGGAGCTAATACATTTTTAAGCTGTGTTGTAAGCTATGGTCTTTTTAATCACTTTGGATTTGATGATTATAGGGGGCTATTAGCACTTGCATTTGGCGGGGTTTATCTAACACTTAACTTGATAGTTGGTAAATGGACCAAGGGTGAAAAAGAGGTTGGTGTTATTTTTGGTATTACAGCACTTACCTTTGCAGTACTTGTTATTCCTTTTCAATTTGGGAGAGACTGGGTGGTATTAGGTTGGTTTATAGAAGGTGTACTGCTGATACTTTATAGAAGTAAAATAAAGAGCAAGCTAGCAGAAATTGGGGGAATTGCTATATTTGCCCTCTGCCTCCTCAGCTTTGTAGTGCTCTTTGGTGAATATCAAGCGCAGAATATAAATGACTTAAGCCTATTAAAGGGTTTTAATATGGCAGATATTAACTATTCGATTATTACAATAGGTACGCTAGGTGTGATGGTCTCTTATTTAAAAGAAGTAAGAAAAAGCTTTGGTGAGCTGCTTGGCTTTTATGATAGAGGCAAGCTTGTAACAGGTTATAAGTACTTTGCACTTCTTAATGTATGGATCTATCTTAATTATGCTGCAAATCGGATTTATTCCTTATTAGGAGAAAATGCAAGAGTTATAGGAGACGGCGATAGAGTGCTGCTCTTTGTAATCATCACAGCTGTTTTAGCGTATACGATATCTAAAGTAAGACTGCTGCAAGACGCGGGCATAAGATATGTCACGATCGCTATGACTATTATTGTAAATGCACTTTGTGTGATGATGAATTTAATGCCTGGCTTTATTGATGATACTTCGAAAGGAATAGGTATTACAGTTCTTATTATTTATAACATTTTAGTACTGCTTAGTATAAGGGAAATCCTTAAAGGTTTAATAAAAAAAGAAAATATGAATGGGGAAATTTATCCTGTTATAATGAGTGCCTATATACTATTTAATACAACAGCATTATTAAAAATGCAATTAAATATTGGGTATGTGGATTTTATCATCAGTATTTTTTATATCATTGCAGCCTTTGTACTTATTATAGTAGGCTTTAAATATCATTATAGATATATTAGATACGGAGGCCTTGTATTATCAATACTTGCAACAGCGAAATTATTCTTATTTGATGCAAGCAGTTTATGGGAGCAATATAGAATTATATCTTACTTTTGTTTTGGAATAGTACTTATTGCAATCTCATATGTTTATCAACAATTCTCTAAAAATATAGTACTTGAAAGCAAGGATTTGAAAATAGACGACTGGTAGTATGTCAAGATGAATTTCAAATAAAATTGGAAATTATTTAACCAGGAGTCCTAAAAAAAGGCACACTAAATAAACCTCGAATAATTACCATTTTTTTACTGGGAATTATAAGTGGAGTTTCAA
>CAKZUB010000060.1 GCA_937921505.1 uncultured Clostridia bacterium
CTTCATAGAATTCTTGAATCTTATATAGAGCCTTCCGATCTGTGAGGATGTTAGTAATAATAGCTTCTATCCCCATGCCAGTAGAGATAATGCTTTTCGTGGTATCACGGGTAGTCCGTTTATTTATTTCATCAGCTATGCTAAGTTTCCTTGCATGACTTAAAATTAAAGGGATAGGTCCATCTATTACAGGGGTTATTTTATCAGTTTGAATGTCCATAAGGTCTCCTCCAACAAGATATTTTACCTTATAGTAGCACAATTTATTCATGATAAAAATGAGTTTACATAATTAAAATAATGGTAATTTATACATGCGAAATATCAGATACGATAATACGAATTTTCTATGACTTTTTAACTATAGCCCAATTATGATGATAGCTTAAGTGAATATGAGTAGTCCTTTTTCAATATACTAACCTCGAGTATAAAAGAAATAGGAGGTTTTAAAATGAGCGTACCCGAAAAAGTATTAGCTAAAGAACGCAAAGCCAATAGATTAATTTATGAAAAATCACCCTATCTACTCCAACATATTTACAATCCAGTTGATTGGCATCCTTGGAGTGAAGAAGCCTTTAAAAAGGCAGCGCAGGAAGATAAACCAGTATTTTTAAGTATTGGCTATTCAACTTGTCATTGGTGTCATGTAATGGCTCATGAGTCTTTTGAAGATGAGGAAGTAGCTGATATTATCAATAACTATTTTGTACCGATTAAGGTAGATCGTGAAGAAAGACCAGATGTAGATAGTGTTTATATGACAGTATGTCAAGCCTTAACAGGTTCAGGCGGATGGCCCATGACTATTATGATGACACCAGATCAAAAACCTTTTTTTGCAGGCACATATTATCCCAAAGAATCTAGATACGGCAGGCCTGGACTTATAGATTTGTTAACTACAGCAGCAAAGAAATGGAAAAGTCATAGGGAAAGTTTAGTCTCTACAAGCGATAAAATTATAGAGGCACTTCAAGACCAATTTAATGTGAAAAATGAGCCTGGAGATCTATCTAAAGAAACGATTAAAAACGCATTTTCATTCTTTTCTAATTTATTTGATCCTACTTATGGCGGCTTTAGAGAAGCTCCTAAGTTTCCAACCCCACATCATTTAATGTTTTTACTCAGATACTATCAGCTTGAAAAAGAAGAGAAGGCCCTTACAATGGTAGAAAAAACTTTGGAGCAGATGTATAAGGGTGGCATTTTTGACCATATAGGTTTTGGATTCTCAAGGTATTCAACAGATAATAAGTGGTTAGCTCCTCACTTTGAAAAAATGCTTTATGATAATGCATTACTTATAAGTACTTATTTAGAAGCTTATCAAGTAACGGGCAAAGAGCTCTATAAAACTGTAGCAGTAAAATCTATGGCTTATATACTTAGAGAGCTTACGAGTGAAGAAGGTGGATTTTACTGTGCACAAGATGCCGATAGCGAAGGAGAAGAAGGTAAATATTATGTCTTTACACCAGATGAAATAGTAATGCTTCTAGGACAAGAAGATGGCGAGTACTTCAATAAGTATTTTAATATTACAGATAAAGGAAACTTTGAAGGCAAGAGTATTCCAAATCTTATTCAAAATAAAGAGTTTGATACGCCCAATGAAAAAATAGAAGAGCTTTCAAAAAAAGTATTTGAATATAGGATGACTAGAACCTATCTTCATAAGGATGATAAGATTCTTACTTCATGGAATGCCTTGATGATCGTAGCCTTTGCAAAGGCTTATAAAGTGCTTCAAGATGAGAAATATTTAGAGGTGGCTAAAAAGGCTATTGGTTTTATTGAAGATAAGCTAGTAAATAAAGATGGGAGAGTGCTTGCAAGGTATAGAGAAGGAGAAGCTTCGTATTTAGGGTATTTAGATGATTATGCTTTTTTAGTTTGGGCACTTATCGAACTGTATGAAGGAACTTTTGAAATAAGTTTTCTTGACAAGGCACTAGGATTAAACCAAGATATGATTCGTTATTTTTGGGATGATGAAAATAGTGGGTTTTATCTTTACGGAGCAGATGGTGAAGACTTAATTGCAAGACCAAAAGAAATTTATGATGGGGCTATACCATCTGGTAACTCAGTTGCTGCTTATAACCTTATAAGACTTGCAAGGTTAACAGGGGATAAAAAACTAGATGCTTTGGCAAATATACAGCTTAAGTTTTACGTAGCAGCAACGAGGGAATATCCAATGGGTTATAGTTTTTATATAATGGCACTTTTATTTGCACTCTATCCATCAAGTGAGCTTATTTGTGTTTTAAAAGATAACAAAGATTTAGAAACTATTAAAGCAATAGTAAATGAGAAATTTATGCCACATCAGACAATACTTATAAAAGAAGAAAAAAACAAAGAACACATCAATACACTTATACCATTTGTAAAAGAATATGGCATACAGAATGATAAAACAACTTATTATATTTGTAAGAATAATTCTTGTGCAGCGCCGATAAATGATGCTCAAGAACTAAGTGATGCATTAAGATCATAGATGTAAATTATGTAGTTTAATCTTAATATAAATGAAATCTTATTGTATTACTTATTTGATAATATAGAGATAGGGATTAATACTTCAAACCCTTCCCCTTTTCTTTTAAAGAAGCCTCTTGTACTAGATAATAGTATAGGAGGCTTTCGTTTAGTTATTTAACCTGGAAAAAACAAAGTATTGTAGAGTACGCCTAAAAAGTTTATACTAATAGGATTGTGATATTTATTTTAGTATAAGCTAAAGATATCCTATTAGAGGAAATGAGGGAAGGTCAATGGATAGACAAAAAGAGTTAAGAGAACAACCCATTAGTAAACTACTTATCAAATATTCTGTTCCTGCTATTATAGGTATGTTAGTTAATGCACTCTACAACGTTGTAGATCGCATGTTTATAGGTAACATACCAGGAATAGGGGCATTAGCTATTACTGGTGTAGGGATTACTATGCCTATTATTACTATTATTTTGGCGTTTGCATTATTCATAAGTGCAGGGGCTACGGCAAGTATATCTATTAGACTAGGAGAAGGAAAAAAAGATGAGGCTGAGGTCATTTTAGGAAATGCTGTTAGCCTTGCAGCACTCATAGGCGTCATTTTGACGATAATGGGTATTATTTTTTCGCAGCAATTACTTATGTTATTTGGCGGAAGTCAAAATACTATTCAATATGGTGTAACCTATATTCGTATCTTTTTACTCGGAACTACCATTAATTTAGTTGGGTTTGCTTTAAATCATATGATGAGGGCAGACGGTAATCCAAAGATGGCTGCTATTGTTATGATATCAGGATGTATTCTAAATGTTTTATTAGACGCACTTTTAATTTTTGTACTTAATATGGGGATTGCTGGGGCAGCACTTGCAACAATTATGTCGCAAACACTTACGGCAACTATGGGTATTATTTATTTTACAAAAGGGAAGTCTCATTTAAAAATAAAAAGACAAAATCTTAAAATAGCTCTGCCTTATATCAAGCCGATCCTAGCTATAGGAAGTGCACCTTTTATGATGCAAATAGCTATAAGTCTTGTACAAGTTATAACAAATAACACCCTAAAGGCTACAGGAGAAGAAATTGCTATAGGGGCCATGACGGCAATCATGTCTATTATGATGCTGGTTTTAATGCCTATGTTTGGTATTAACCAAGGGGCACAACCTATTATAGGGTATAACTATGGTGCAAAACAGTATCAAAGATCAAAAAAAACACTACTTCTTTCTGTGATAGGAGGAACTAGTATTTTAATAATAGGCTTTATCATTATTCAGACAATGCCGCATGCACTCATTAGATTGTTTGATGGGGAAGGCAGTATGGCACATATAGCTGTTCCGGGACTTCGCATTTATGCTTCTACGATGCCCATATTAGGTGTTTCTATTATAGGTTCTAATTATTTCCAAGCTATAGGTAAAGCTAAGATTGCTATGATTTTAAGTCTTTCAAGACAAGTTATTATCTTAATTCCAATGCTGTTTATTCTCTCAAGAACATTGGGGTTAACAGGTGTATGGCTTGCGCAGCCAATGAGTGATATGATTTGTGCAGTAGTAATAGGTGGCTTTCTTTATAGAGAATTTAGTAGTTATAAAACATCAGTACAACCGTTAGAATTAGAAGCAGTTCAATAATTTAAAGGGTATGATAAAAGCTGGGTGATCTTCTATTAGGAGATCGCCCAGCTTTTATCATGAGTGAAAATTTTATACTTAGTTGAACCTTACTCAGGATAAGTAAGGTTTTTATCAGTAAGTTTGAGAAGCGTATTTTCTAAATACTGCTTAGCTTCAAATAGAGCCATAGGTAAATTAAGGTCTAAATAATTACCACAGTCTCTTGCAGTAGCCCCAGGGATAGCCCCTTCGAACTTAGTTATAAAATCAAACATTTCTGTAACAAGTGGCGCAATCTCCGAAGAAGAACGATTTCCTTTTAAAATGAGATAAAATCCTGTTCTGCATCCCATAGGTCCAAAATAAATAACATCTTTTTCAAATTCAGAGTGATTACGTAAAAATGTAGCACCAATGTGTTCAATAGCATGAATTTCTGCTGTATTCATAACAGGTTCTAGATTGGGTGCTTTCATACGCAGATCATAAGTTGTTAGGGGCATTTCTTTTATATAATCTATACGAGACACATAAATGCCTGGCAATAAATCTAAATGATTAACATTAAAGCTAGCAATTTTTTTCATAAAATCAACCTTTCTTATTTATAAAATAGGATATAGATGCTTCTATTATATACTATAAATAGGGTATTCGTATAGATATAATGACTTTTCCCTTGATTTCACATAGATTGTTTGATAACATGAAATAAGATTAATAAATTAAGAGGTGCATAAAATGAGTGAACAAAAAAAGGTCATTTTTAGTGGTATGCAGCCATCAGGGGTTATTACACTCGGGAATTATCTTGGGGCACTAAAAAATTGGACAAACCTTCAAGATGAATATAACTGCTTATATTGCATAGTAGATATGCATGCTATAACCGTAAGACAAGATCCGGCTACCCTTAGAAAGAATTCTAGAGATCTATTAATGCTCTATATAGCAGCCGGCTTAGATCCAGAAAAAAATATTATCTATATGCAGTCACACGTTTCAGGACATGCAGAACTTGCGTGGATTCTAAACTGTTTTACGTATATGGGTGAACTTAGTCGTATGACACAATTTAAAGATAAGTCTCAAGCACATAGTGATAATATTAATGCAGGATTATTTACTTATCCAGCTTTAATGGCAGCAGATATTTTGCTATATCAGACTGATTTAGTACCAGTAGGCGTAGACCAAAAACAACATTTAGAACTTGCACGAGATATAGCAACAAGGTTTAATCATGCCTATGGAGAGACATTTAAGGTACCAGAACCTTATATTTCTAAGATAGGAGCTAAGATTATGAGTCTTCAAGATCCTACTAAAAAGATGTCCAAATCAGATGAGGATGGGAATGCTTCTGTTTCTATTTTAGATGATCCTGATACTATTGTACGCAAATTTAAACGTGCTGTTACAGATTCAGATACCGTAGTGCGTTTTGACCCGGAGAATAAACCAGGAGTAAGCAATCTTATGACGATTTATAGTGTGGTTACCGGAAAGACAATGCAGCAAATAGAAGAAGAATTTGAATCAGGAGGATATGGCAATTTCAAGCTCAAAGTAGCAGAAGCAGTTGTAGAAGAGCTTAGGCCACTTCAAGAAAGATTTAAAGAACTTTCAAAAGATAAAGCTTATATAGATGGTATCATTAAGAAAAATGCAGAAACGGCTAATTATTTAGCTACTAAAACCCTTAGAAAAGCTCAAAAGAAAGTTGGATTTTTGCCTATAATGAGGTAAAGTAAGCTATATGAATAGTCAAGCTTTAGTGTGAAAAGGTACTCTCTAAAAAGTATTCTTTAAGTATACTTTTATAAGAGAGTGTTTTTTTGCATAACCAGGAGCGTTTAAAAGGCATAAGATACTGCATAATAATAGCATTGAATCAATGATGAATACATAGCCTATAAACCTAGGTTAAAAAGACAAGGAGAAATGAAAATGAAAGTTTTAGCAGATACACATGTTCATACAATAGCGAGTGGACATGCCTATAGTACAATAGATGAGATATTAAGAGAGGCTAGTAGAAAGGGCGTAAAGATGGTTGCTATTACAGACCATACTAATGGACTGCCCGGAGGAGCACATGATTTTCATTTTATGAATCTGCGCATACTGCCTAAAGAAATGTATGGCGTTAGGACTCTTATAGGCGCAGAGGTGAATATAATGGATTACAAAGGACGAATAGATGCTAACCTAGAAGTAATGGAGGAAGTTGATTTTGTCATTGCAAGCCTTCATCCTCCATGTATTTCTTTGACAGAAAAAGAAGAGGTTACAAGTTGTATTGAAAAAGTTATGCAAAATCCTTTGGTTAGTATTATAGGGCATCCAGGAGATGCAAGGTTTCCAATGGATTTTGAAAGAATCGCTAGAGCCGCCAAAGAGACAGGTACCCTTCTTGAAGTTAATAATGCCTCATTAAGACGTGAGAGTTTTAGAGTGGGGGTTCGAGAAAATTTAATTGAGATGCTGCATTATTGTATGCAATACCAAGTACAAGTTGTAGTAGCTTCTGATGCCCATATCTCTTTAGATGTAGGGGAATTCAAAGAATCATGTGAGTTGCTAGAAGAATTGAATTTTCCAAGTGAGTTAGTGATTAATACAGATATAGAAGCACTTCTTACATTTATTTCAAAAAAGCGATTGAAATAAGGAGTTCTATACTGTAAAATGTTAAAGTAAAGAAGAAAATGGCGAGGAGATGAGTAAACGTATTATGAACTCAAAGATTAAAGACGATTTAACAGATAAATTATTTGAGGCGATTATCACATTAGATACAGTAGAGGAATCTTATGCCTTTTTTGAAGACATATGCACAGTTCATGAAATAAAGTCCCTTGCACAACGGTTAGAAGTTGCTAAAATGCTGCAAGATAAAAAAACTTATATAGAAATTCAGCAAGTAACAGGCGCTTCAACAGCTACAATCAGCAGAGTTAATAGATGTCTAAGCTATGGTTCAGACGGCTATAAGATAGTATTAGATAGAGTGAAAAAATAAAGAGCTTCTGTATGAACTCACCCGTAGTGGCAGGCACCTTAAGAGCCTGCCACTTTGTTTTATGAGTACCCAAAATTATAATTGCCCTAGTTTAAGATAAAGGAGAAATAAGGATATGGATTTTACAAAAGGATTAAATGATAGGCAGAAAGAGGCCGTGATTCACACAGAAGGGCCACTTCTTATATTAGCAGGAGCCGGTTCTGGTAAAACAAGAGTATTAACCCATCGTATTGCACACTTAGTAGAAAATAAAGGCGTATCACCATGGGCAGTTCTTGCAATTACTTTTACCAATAAAGCAGCAAAAGAAATGAAAGAAAGAGTAGCAGCTTTAATTGGGGAAGAGATGACGAGCGATATGTGGGTCAGTACTTTTCATGCAATGTGTGTACGTATTTTAAGAAGATACTCAGAAAGGTTAGGTTATGGTAGGTATTTTACTATTTATGATACCTCTGATCAAAAGTCCCTTTTAAAAGATATCCTAAAAGTTCTTAATGTGAATGAAAAAAACTTTCCGGTAGGAACAGTTCTTGGAACAATAAGCAGCAAAAAAAATGAACTAATTACAACGGAGATGGCTGCAAAGAAAGCCGGAGATGATTATAGAGAAAAGATCATTGCACAGATTTACACAGCTTATCAAAAAAAGCTAAGAGATAATAATGCTATGGATTTTGATGATTTATTAATGAATGCTTATTTACTCTTAAGAGACCATGCGGATGTACTTAGTTATTATCAAAACAAGTTTAAATATATCTTAGTAGATGAATATCAAGATACAAATAGTGCACAGTATCAACTTGTTGAGATGCTAGCAAAAGCCCATCATAATCTTTGTGTAGTTGGAGATGATGATCAATCCATTTATGGATGGCGAGGCGCAGATATAAGCAATATATTGGATTTTGAAAAAGGTTTTACAGCTACTACAGTGATTAAGCTTGAACAAAATTATCGTTCCACTAAAAATATACTAGAAGCTGCAAACCGTGTAGTTTCTCATAATAAAAGCAGAAAAATTAAAAAACTTTGGACGGATAATGAAGAGGGACAAACGATTACTATAGTACCTGTAAGTAATGAGTACCGAGAAGCAGAAATGATTGCAAAAAATATTGTAGGGAGTATAGAAGAAGGAGAAAGAGATTACAAAGAATTTGCAATTTTATACCGTACCAACGCCCAATCTCGTATTCTTGAGGAAAAAATGGTAGAAAACTCTATACCTTATAGATTGCTCGGAGGAACAAGGTTCTATGAGAGAAAAGAAATTAAGGATTTAATTAGTTATCTTAAAGTAGTAGCTAATATAAAGGATGATGTGGCTATTAAACGTATTATTAATGTTCCAAAAAGAGGGATAGGCACAGCAAGTGTTAATACTTTAGCAGATTATGCCCAAAGACAAAACATGGATTTCTTTGAGGCAGCAAGGCTTTCAAAGGAACTAGGTATTCTAGGCATCGGGCCAAGCGGGAAAGTTTTAAGTTTCACCTCTCTTATAGAAGTATTACAGCAAACTGCAGCCTCAAATAATATTCAAGCCTTACTTGAACTCATTATAGAAAAAACAGATTATCTAGGGTATATGCGTCAAACAGAATCAGAGACAGCAGAAGATCGTCTAAGAAATATTGAGGAACTAATCGCTAAGACAATGCATTATATGAGCCGAGAAAGTGAACCTAGCTTACAGGAGTTTTTAGAAGAAGTTGCACTGGTTGCAGATATTGATAATTACGATGAAGATAGCAATTCAGTAGTGCTTATGACACTACATAGTGCAAAGGGACTTGAATTTCCAGTAGTCTTTATGCCAGGTGTAGAAGAGGGACTTTTCCCAAGTTATATGAGCCTTACAGAAGGCGAAGATAAACTGGAGGAAGAAAGAAGATTATGTTATGTTGGCATTACAAGAGCTAGAGAAAAGCTTTACATGCTCTATGCAGAGCAACGTACACTTTTTGGACGTACGCAATATAGTTTGCCTTCTAGATTTATAAGGGAGCTTGGAGTCGGGGAATTCACACGCGAAAAACCACGTCAAGATTACTCGAAAAAAACTTTTGTTTCTAAAGAAGTGCCTAAACCAGAGCTTCCCATCTTTAGAAACAAAGGGTCAATAGGTAATAGTTTAGGTCAAACACAATCTAAAATAGAAAATTTACCACAACCCGTTTTAGATTTTGCGGAAGGAGATGTTGTAAAGCATAAAATGTTTGGACAAGGAACCATTAGGCAAATTGATAAAATCAAAGGGGATATATTTGTGACCATTCGCTTTCAAAGTGGTGAAGAAAGACAATTAAGTACAAGATTCGCCAAATTACAAAAGTTATAATTTTAAATTTATAATGCGTTTAATAAAGTAGAGGAAAAGGGATATTTAGGAAAAAATAATTGATTAATTAATAGCAAAGTGATAAAATAAAGCTAAATAATATATAATATCCTATATTGGGTTAAGGAAGTGTGAAGCCTATTATGCTATTACAACAACTGATTAAGAACACTGAAGATTTTTTAAAGCTTGCAGAGGATATGTATAAAAGTGGGAAATTAACTTTAGAAGAATATGAAGAAATGACATTTATCAAGAAAAATTTTGTAGATCAGGCTAGGTGTAATACTCTTGGGACTCAACTTTTAAAAAAGTACAAACAAAAATAATAATACGATGTAGCTCCTTACAAGTAGAGATTTTTATTACTTGAAGGAGCTTTACTAATAGCCCCTTGAGGTATTTACTTAAAACCTATAAAATATAAAGTATTTCAGTTAGGAGAAGTTTATGCGTGTTGATCAAATAGGTAGAATGAAAGAATTGGTAGAACTATTAGGTAGAGCAGCTTATGCTTATGAGCAGCTAGATACAGAAATAATGAGTAATTATGAATATGATAAGCTTTATGATGAACTTAAAGGTCTTGAGAAAAAGACAGGGATCACATTGGCTGGAAGTGTTACACAAAAAGTGGGATATGAAGTAGTCAGCAGCTTGCCTAAAATAATGCATACACAAAAAATGCTTTCACTCGATAAAACTAAGGATGTTGATAAGCTTAAAGCATTTTTAGGTGGTAGAGAAGGGCTATTATCGTGGAAAATGGATGGACTTACTATTGTGTGCACGTATGAAAAGGGAGAACTTATACGTGCGGTTACAAGAGGAAATGGCGAGTTGGGTGAAGATATTACAAGTAATGCCAAAGTATTTAAAAATCTTCCGCTTATAATAGATTATAAAGAACGTCTTGTTATAAGAGGCGAAGCTATTATTACTTATTCGGATTTTCATAAAATTAATGAGAATTTAAAGGAAAAAGAAGAAAAGTATAAAAACCCCAGAAACCTATGTAGTGGCAGTGTCAGACAGCTTAATTCTAAAATTACTGCAAGTAGAAATGTTAGGTTTTGTGCCTTTGCAATTGTAGAAGGGGGCGTGCAGTGCCAAAACAAGAGTGAGCAGCTAGAATGGTTACAATTAAAAGGTTTTGAAAGCATAGAATATAAAAAAGTTACACAAGAAACAGTAGAAGCAGAAGTCTCATGTTTTTCCCAGGAAATATTAAAAAGAGATTTTGCATCAGATGGACTTGTACTAACTTATGATGATCTTATCTATTCTAAATCCCTAGGAGAAACATCTAAGTTTCCAAGAGACTCTATTGCATTTAAATGGAAAGATGAAATTGCAGAGACCCAAATTATTGCAATAGAATGGAATACGTCCCGAACAGGGCTTATTAATCCAGTAGCTGTTTTTGAACCAGTAGAAATTGAAGGCACTACTGTTGAGCGCGCAAGTGTACACAATTTAAGTATATTAGAAGATTTAAAACTTGGAATTGGTGATACGGTAAGAGTTTATAAAGCCAACATGATCATTCCTCAAATTTCAGAGAATATAACGCCTACAGGACCTGTTAAAGCACCAGAAATGTGTGCAGTATGTGGTGCACACACCCTTATTAAGCAAGAAAATACTTCTAAAACGCTTTATTGTACAAATGCTAATTGCAAAGCTCAAAGGTTAAGAGCTTTTGTACATTTTACGAGTCGGGATGCGATGAATATTGAAGGACTTAGTGAAGCGACAATTGATAAATTTCTTGAGAAAGGCTATTTACAGGAGTTTAGTTCACTTTATCATTTGCAACAATATAAAGAACAAATCATACAGATGGAGGGCCTTGGAGAAAAGTCTTATAAGAATTTAATAGGTTCTATTGAAAAGTCAAGAACTGTAGGTCTTGCACAATTTATTTATGCCCTAGGCATAGTACAAGTAGGACTTAATACAGCTAAGCTTATCTGTAAACACTTTAAATATAATATCGAAGAAGTCATGGCTGCAACAGAAGATGAACTAAGAAGTATAGCAGGTATAGGGCCGGTGATTGCAAGAGAATTTAGCGCATACTTTGCTTTAGAAGCTAATAAGCATATGGTTGATAAGATGCTAAGAGAGCTTAACTTAAAGCAAGAGAGCATTCAAGCGCCGCTAGAGTCACCCATTAAAGATCTGACATTTGTTATAACAGGGGAAGTACATCACTTTAAAAATCGCAAAGAACTCCAAGCTAAGATAGAAGAACTAGGGGGCAAAGTAACAGGGTCCATCAGTAAAAGTACACACTATCTGATCAACAATGATAATGAATCAAACTCAAGCAAAAACAAGAAAGCTAAAGAACTAGGTATTCCAGTGATTACAGAAGAATCATTTTTGCAGCTTATAAACGTGTAGCAGCGTGAGTGAAATAGTGTATCCTATAAGCCAAAAGCAAGATAATGTTTGTAAGCACATTATAAAAAAGGTATAATAGTCCTATGTGCGTGATAAAGGCAAGTAGATTTAAAGGAGGATAGTCTCTATGAATAGTTATGAAGCAGCCCAAAATGCAAGAAAAGCAGCTATTCAATTAGCAGCTATAGATAGCAATAAGAAAAATGAAGCATTAAAAGCTATAGCAGCAGCCCTTGAGGAAAACAAATATGAAATAGAAAAAGCTAATACTGTAGATTTAGAAAATAGCCAAAAAGAACAAGTTGCTATGCCACTTTTAAAAAGACTGAAATTTGACGAAGTAAAAATAAAGGATGTGGTACAAGGCATACAAAGTCTTATAGGCCTTGAAGATCCTGTAGGGAAAGTTCAGATCAAAACAGAACTAGATACAGATTTAATCTTAACAAGAGTGGCATCACCCATTGGTGTCATAGGCGTTATTTTTGAATCAAGACCTGATGCACTTATTCAAATTTCAACCTTGTGTCTCAAAAGCGGCAATGCTGTACTACTTAAAGGCGGAAGTGAAGCAAAAGAAACAAATAAGATACTTTATCAAATCATTAAGAATGCAACAGAAAAGGTAGGTATCCCAGAAGGATGGATTGCCCTTATGGAAACCAGACAAGATGTAAATGACATCTTAAAGATGGATAAACTCATAGATCTGCTTATTCCACGAGGTTCTAATGAATTTGTAAGTTATATTATGAAAAATTCTAATATTCCAGTTATGGGACATGCTGATGGTATATGCCATACTTATGTAGATCAAGAAGCAGATTGTGATCTTGCAGTTAAAGTAGTAACAGACTCAAAAGTACAATATGTAGCAGTATGCAATGCACTAGAGACGTTGCTTGTTCATAAAGACATCGCACCTGTGTTCTTGCCAAAGCTTAAAGCATCTTTAGATGAGCATAAGGTAATTCTAAAAGGATGTGCACAAACAAGAAAAATAATCAGCGTGCAAAAAGCAGATGAAACAGACTGGGAGACAGAGTATTTAGATTATATTCTTTCAGTTAAAGTAGTAGATAGTCTTCAAGAAGCAATAGATCATATTAACAAGTACGGTTCAGGACATACAGACTGTATTGTCACTAAAAATGAAGAAAAGGCAAATGCATTTATGATGCTTGTGGATTCAGGAAATGTTTTTCACAACGTCTCTACGAGGTTTAGTGATGGATTTAGATATGGTTTTGGAGCAGAAGTTGGGGTGAGTACTGCTAAGATCCACGCTAGAGGGCCTGTAGGTATAGAAGGCCTACTCATTTATAAGTATAGGGTATCCGGCAATGGACATATTGTAGCTGATTATGCAACAGGTAAAAAGCACTTTACTCACAAGAGAATAATATCATTTTAAAAACTTAAAAAGAGGAGACTATGTAATGAAATGTACTAAATGTGATCATATCAATCCAGAGGATCAAGCAAATTGTGTAAACTGTGGAGAAGAGATAAATGAAGTTGGGTTAAGTGGCATCAATGAACTCGGAATAAGTGATATAGATGCTGAAAATATAATTGAATCCAAGCAACAGCTAGAACCTGATAAAAAGAGCAAGACACCTAAAATTATTATAGGGATTATTGCCTTGTTAGTTATTGGAGCGCTTATAATAGCCTATAATAATCAAAAAAATGGCGCAGGTCAAGTGGCAGAGCCGAGTAGCATAGAAAATCAAGAGCAACAAACAACAAAGCCTACAGGTGGAACTGAATTAGTAGCTACTATAGGTAATGAACCTATTACACAATCTGTTTTCAACTTGTATTTTTGGATCACACAGCAGCAATTTGAAAGTGCTGGACCGAATGTATGGGAAATGGAAACAAATGGACGTAAGACAGTTGAGATAGCTAAGGAAAATACGCTTGAAAATATTAGTTTTGTTATTGCAGCTAAACAAAAAGCTGAAGAACTGGGACTTGAAATATCTGATGAGGAACAGAAACTTATAGATGAGCAGGCTAATACTATCGTAACCAATAGTGCAGATTTAGTAGAGAAACTACAATTTGATATCAATGATATGAAAGGATTTCTAAAAAGTGATTTATTCATACAAAAGGTTATGGAAAACTTAGTTGAAAATCATAAGCCAACTGAAGAACAAATAAACACACAAGTAGAACAAGTAAAATCAAGATATGAAACAGCTACAGTAAAACATGTTCTTATTGCAAGTAAAGATGAAAAAGGCAAGGCACTTGCAGAAGAAGTTTTAAGTAAGGCATTAGCTGGAGAAGATATGGCGGAGCTTGCTAAAACTTATTCAGAAGACCCAGGATCAAAAGATAGTGGCGGAGAGTACACATTTCCAAAAGGACAAATGGTACCACAGTTTGAAAACGCTTCATTTACAGGTGAAATAGGTAAAGTTTATCCAGAACTTGTAGAAACAGATTATGGTTATCATATTATTAAAGTAGAAAAAAGGGAATCTGGAGCAATAGAAAAAGTAAGGCAAGATAGTGAAATGATGATTAAAAATCAATATGCACAAGAGGAACTGATGAAGCTTGGCAAGGCTTTAACAGTGGAAAAAACAGAGCTTTATAATACAATAGACATTATTAAATAAGCATAAATGCTAATCTATCTAAACGATATTAAATATAACGTTTAGATAGATTTTTTTAGAAAACTCAAATAGAATTTTTTTAGAAAACTCAAATAGAATATTGACAAATATAAAAAGTATGGTATTATAAAAACAGAGCAATTAACAATTATTATTACTTAGTAAACATTATTAAAAAAATACTATTAAAAATATTTGGAGGGATTAGTTAATGAAAAAATTTGTATGTACAATTTGTGGTTATGTTCACGCGGGAGACGAAGCGCCAGAAAAATGTCCTATTTGTAAGGCACCAGCTTCAAAATTTACAGAACAAGCAGCAGAGCTTGCTTGGGCAGATGAACATAGAATAGGCGTAGCACAAGGCTTAGATGAGAGAATTGTAGAGGGACTTCGTCAGAACTTTACGGGTGAGTGTACAGAAGTAGGTATGTATCTTGCAATGAGTCGTCAAGCTGATAGAGAAGGGTTTCCAGAGATTGCAGAGGCGTATAAACGTATTGCATTCGAAGAAGCAGAGCATGCAGCTAAGTTTGCAGAGCTTCTCGGTGAAGTTGTAACAAGTGATACACAAAAAAACATCCAAATGAGAGTAGATGCAGAAAACGGTGCCTGTCAAGGTAAAAAAGACCTTGCAACACTTGCTAAAGAGTTAGGTTATGATGCAGTTCATGATACAGTACATGAAATGTGTAAAGATGAAGCGAGACATGGTCAAGCATTTGCAGGACTTCTTAAGAGATACTTCAAAGCTTAGATTTTAAAAAGAAAGATACTTTTTGATACTAGATAAATCGAGGGTTTTAGGATACTTATAGCATTCTCTTGGAGTTCCGCATGAGGGATGGGAGGAAAATTTTCATCTTTCCGTCGCTGCCGCTCCAAGTCAAGCCGAAAATATTTCTCTCATCCCTCTGCTATATTTTTGAAGAGTTATTGTCATTGAAAAGCAAAACCAAGTGATTTGAACTATTATAAAACCTACTGTCTATGTATATAGCATAGACAGTAGGTTTTTTTTGGATTCAAGGCACCTAGTAGCTAAAAGAATACTAAAAATATTGTAAAAATATTAGGCTAAGGCTATTCTGTATGAAAGGTGTAAAAGAATTTACAGAGTTTTTATGGTACACTCAGTTCATCACAGTATATGGAATACATATTTGGCATGTTGTTTCTTAAAAGGATTAATGACCAGTTCGATTTTGAAAGAGAAGAGAAGAAAAAACAATTTAATATGCTGCCAGCAGAAGCACTTGATAAAGTATTAGAGAATGCTAAAGCTAAAGAGAACAATCAAAACCATAGAAACTTGCAGCTTTACGGACAAGAAATTAACTAGCGCCTTTAAACTCTAAGGGTATCATGGCGACAGTAGTTCCACACGGTATTCTTTTTAGAGGTGGCGAAGAAGGAAAAATAAGACAAGGCATGTTAGAAGATGACCTATTCGATATCAGTATTCAGTTAGTAGTTTTTTATTATAGATAAACCAAATAAATACTTTTTTTAATCAGACATTATCTGGAAGCTATATAGGCGTATTTAGGCCATTTTTAGCTTGCTTTTAAAATAGTAATTTCTGGGATTTACGATGGATTTAATAATATCTTTTTGGTTATTTAGATTAGTATATATCTCCGATACATCATCAAATAAATCCTCAATATTTTCTCTAGCTTTCGTACTGAAAATTTTGTTTTTTAGTAGATTCCATATATTTTCTTGTGGATTTAGTTCTGGTGAATATCTAGAAGTATTTATTAATACGAGACGGTCTATATGAGTATTCCAGAAAGCTTGTATTCTGCGGTTATTATGAGTTGAAGCATTATCTAGTACAACATAAACTTTTTTACTAGGATTAAGCTCTAACAAATGCTCTAAGAATGATTCTATTTCAATATTTGTTATAGAGTGGTCTGCTGAATATACATCAGCAATGGTATCAAAGCTTTTAGTGATTTCAGTTGCTCCTATAATATTAAGACCTTCATGGGAGCCATTACTCTCTAGTACAGGGGAAACCCCTACCGGACTCCAACTTCTTCTATTGTCAGATTCTGTTCGAAGACCTGTCTCGTCCATAACATAAAGGACACTATCAGAATCGTTTTCTACAGAAAGCGTTGTTTCTATCATTTTTTTTAAACGCTTCTTGTTCACATTCTACGCCTTTTGTTAGTTTCTTTTGTGCTCTTTTAAAGCTATAACCATTAGTATGAAGGATGTTTCGTATTGTTTGTTGGCAACAGCGTACTTCATAGTTTTGATAAATATATTCAGCTAGTAATGCACCTGTCCATGTACCTCCTAAAAGTCCAAAGTCATTAGGCTTGGTATAAGTAACGGTATGCAATAAATCATCAATCATTTCAGCATTAAATTGACTCCGCGAGGACTTACCCTTTTTACTTTCAAGTGCGTCCATACCTAATGCATTCCAACGATTGATGTAGATGTATATATTGACAGTGGATTGTAGTAAGAAGCCTGCTATTTCTTTTACTGTACTACCTTCATATAGCATAATTATGGCAGTAAGAATATTTCGTGCAAAAACTTTAGGATGGGTATTGCGTAGTTTTTTAAGTTCAGTAATATCATAACCATGAAGATCTGCTGTTGTAACTGTAGTTCTCGTCATTGTTTCCATCTCCTAGACAATAAGTATAGAGTTAGGTTATGTAATAATCTTAAAAAAATACTGTATAGCTTAAACATATAAATGGTTTATCTATAAGCAAGATTATTATGTAATTATTTAAAGAATATGATATAATCCGAATATATTTAGATTTTCTGATAATAATTTATATATGCTTGATGAAATAGATCTAAGAATAGAATATAATATCAGAATAAGTTGGTCTCATGTCTCTAATAAGTAGCAAAATATTAAAATGCAAATCAGACAATAAGGACAATTGTAAGCTAAAGTAATATTTCACGACACAAACGTCGGGAATACAGCTGCTTTTAAAGCATATATCGACATAGACTTAGATAATACTTTAGTTGAACTAAACCGCTAACGCGGTAGCTTTTTATCTAACACCGAAGCGGCAGATATATTTTACATATTAGAAGAATGAGGCTATTCTATCCAAAAATTTTCTTTTACATG
>CAKZUB010000061.1 GCA_937921505.1 uncultured Clostridia bacterium
CTGACCTACCCAACTTTTTCAGAAGAAAAATTTAATCAGTATAATGAAATTTTTAAGATAGATTTAAAAAGCAAGATAAAAAATCTTTCAAAGGGGATGCAGATGCGACTTAGTACTATGTTAAGTATAGCAAGTTCCCCAAAACTACTTGTATTAGACGAACCTACTTCAGGACTAGATGCAATAGCTAAAAGACAAATGCTGGATCTTATTATTGATGAAGTAAGTTTAACTGATATGACAGTAGTGATTTCTTCACATCATTTAACAGAACTTGAAAAAATTTGTGATGAAATAACTATTATCAACGAGGGCAAGGTCACTTATCAAGCATCAGTAGATGCTTTGAAAGCGAAAGTGAAAAAACTACAAGTCGTATTTGAAGAAATGCCGCCGGATGAGCTTGTGGGATGGGATGAGATTTTAAAGCTTGATAAGATAGGTAGTGTGTATTACATAGTTACAGATAATTATTCTATAGAATTTGAAAGTAAGCTAAGAGCTCAAGGCGCAAAAATCATAGAACCTATAGGACTTGATTTAGAAGATGTCTTTATTTATACAAGTGAAAGACAAAAGAATTAGAGGTAAGGGGCGAAGAAATTATGAAGAATATAGGGGCATTAATTAAATTTGAGGGAAGACCTGCTATAATGATGGGGATATATTTTTTGATTGTTCATATGGGTGGATTATTATTTGCAAGTCTAGATATTAATAATGGATTTGAAAGATATTTGCGTTTTGGGAGTGCAATAGAGAATATTAGAGGAGAGATATTCTTACCTTTAATAGCTAGCTTGGTAGCTTTTACTTTTTTTGGAATGATAATACTTATTTATTTTCAGTTTAAGTACGACAAAAGCACGGATGTAGGAAGATTTCTAAAAGCACTGCCTTATACGAATAGGCAAAGATGTTTAGTAAAAGTAGTAGCTGGTATATTAAGTTTTAGTATTCCTTTTATAGTATTTTCAGTAGGACTTATTGCACTAAGATCACATGCGGTATTAAAGTTTGAAGAAGCTTATAGTGTTTTATCTTATGAAAGGGTAATTATAAATATTAATAGTTTAGAAAATCTTATTTATCTATTAGTTCTAGTGCAGGTGGTTTATACTGCAGTTTATTTATTTGCATTTATGGTTCAATATCTTATGAATAATAATATAGGGAGTTTGGTTGTAAGTATTCTTAGTCTAGCAGCTCCAGCTTTTATAGCAATGAGCGCTGGGGCAATTTATAGAGTTTCTGATAATGCCAGAATAAAGTATGAGAGATTATTCTTACCTGGTTATAGTATTATAGTACAACGAAGGACACTTAGATTTGAAAGTGAAACAATGAATAGACATATACTGTATTGGAGGTATATTGAGGATATAGGCTTGAAAATGTTAATTGCTGCAGTAATTGGCCTCTTGTGTGGGATTGTTATTTACCAAGTGGCTAAAAAGTCAAAAATAGAAGATGCTGATGTACTGATACCTCATCCAGTAAGTAGATGGATCTTTATTATAGGAGTTAGTGTCTGTGCAGCTTTTTTGGTAGCAGATATAAGTATTTTAATGCTCCCTTTGATAATGGATGACACGACATTAATGACACAAGTCATACTTGTAATAGGAGGAGTTGTAGGGTTTATTATTGCCAAAAAAATTGGATATATAGGAATAGTCTCTAAGAAAAGAACAAAACTGAAAAAAACAATGCCTGTAGTTTTATGCATGGTTTTATGTGTAGGCTGCACGCATAGAGAAGAAGAAGCTATCGTCTATAGAACGATTTTTTATGATGAAGAAGCTACCGCCTATAGAACGATTTTTTATGATGAAGAGTATTATACAAAGGAAACTGTAAGTTGGCAGGAGTTACAAGAAAAGATATTAAGGTCAAAGCTTACTGATGGTGGTAAGTGGGGAGTTAGCCAAGATGATGATCAATTTTTTATAGATATTTCAGATATAGAATCAACAGTGGCGATACAAATGGTGGATGTGCTTGAAGAAGTTATAGGAGAAGGATTTATTCAAATAATAAAAGAACTTAAAACTACAAAGGAAGGGATAGTAACAAGAGAAGCAACTATTGGAGAACATGCTATTCTATTTACAAATAATAATGGCGCTATAAGGATAAATCTCATAAAAAGAACGATACACTTGAAAGATGAATTAAGTCAAAATATAGTTGAAAAAGTGCGTGGACCTGAGTTCATGTTAACAGAAATGCGTGTAGGAGAACATTATAATATGTTGAAAATAGAGACGCCACAATCTATAATCAATCAATCAAGTACTGGTTTTGAAAAAAGAATGGCAAGTTATTATCAACTATTTAGAAAAAACACAGGTGAAGTAACAAAAGTGAGATGGGTGGTTAATGTTTTTAGGGGTGAAAAACTATATCATAAAGAATTAGAGACTAAGCATGTAAGACCTCTTCAAAACATAGTAAATGCTATTGAAACCCAAGAAACTTCAATAGAACCTATTATGTTAGATCTTAAAAGCGTGTATGATAACAAGAAAATAAAATCATCAGGAAAGATCAATGATATGAATTATAAAATAAATAAATATGGTTCACAAAATGATTATGATGGACAGTTAATTGAGGTTGTATTAGAAATAAATAAATAAGTTTAAGTAGGCTATAGCCTATATAAGTCTATAGCCTACATAGAATCGAAAGACTTTTTTTCTTTTCTTAATGGGAGCATAAAAATTAGAATTACAGCTAATCATAATACTAAAAATAGGTACATCGCTATAACTTAGTTCAAATTAAATTTTTCATTTGTGGCAGTATCATAAGCAAAGCTTGCGATATGTAATAGGATAAAAATAAAAAAGTGAATAAAAAAATGAAAAAAGGTGTTGACATATGTAGACGATTCGTGTAATATTATACAAGTCGCCACTAATAAGCGACACAAACAAAAAAGACCTCAGGTCTTGGTATTAAATTAAAAAAATGAACTTTGAAAATAGAATAGTAACCATAAAACCAGTCGATTCAATAGAACTTTATACAAAGTTCATAGAGCTTCAATTAGAAACTTAAATTAAGTTTCATTGAAAGTTCGAATCTGTACTTGAAAAATTACAAAACTGTATTTGAGAAAATACAAGTAATAAGTCACAAACATTCTAATGAATGTTGGCAACTTAAATGTTGTTTGGACAAACTTTTATATGAGAGTTTGATCCTGGCTCAGGATGAACGCTGGCGGCGTGCTTAACACATGCAAGTCGAACGGACTAAGAGAGCTTGCTCTCTTGGTTAGTGGCGGACGGGTGAGTAACGCGTGGGTAACCTGCCCTATGCAGGGGGATAACAACGAGAAATCGTTGCTAATACCGCATAATCTATAGGAGTCGCATGACACTTATAGCAAAGATT
>CAKZUB010000062.1 GCA_937921505.1 uncultured Clostridia bacterium
GGGTTATTTTATCAGTTTGAATGTCCATAAGGTCTCCTCCAACAGGATATTTTACCTTATAGTAGCACAATTTATTCATGATAAAAATGAGTTTACATAATTAAAATAATGGTAATTTATACATGCGAAATATCAGTTAAATCATCACACAAACTTCTTTTTAGCACAAAAAATGGTGACATTTAGCAAGTTTTTCTCGCTAAATGTCACCTAAAATTACCGATGAATCTGGACACTTCATTGATAAACCACACATTATTACACTTTCTCCTGAAAAATTTTTCTCTTTGAATGAGCGTTTATCTGTAAATAACTGTTTGCATAAATACATTTTGCAATATATATAAAGACAACAAAGAAGTAGCCATTGCAATAAGTGGTGTTAAAATCCATCCTAAACCTATTCGCCCTAGTTCTTTGAAGTTTATATTCCGTCCGCCCTTAACCAAACCAATCCCCATAATGGCGCCTACCACTGCTTGGGATTGAGATACGGGAACAAGTGGAAATGCAGGTAAATTTCTTGAGGTTAACCATATACTTAAACTTTCAGATGAGAACAGAAACAATACCGTTGATGTTGCTAGTACCACAATAAAGGCACTTATGGGAGAAAGTTTAAAAATACATTTCCCTACTGTCATCATAACCTTTTTAGAATAAGTATACACACCAATTGCAATCGCCAGTGCACCCAAAAAAAACAGCTGCTGTGTACTGGTTATTTGAAAAGCCTCTGACAGTTGAATGGTTTGAAATGGTGACACATTTATAAATACACCCATTACATTAGCTATATTGTTTGCCCCTAAGCTATAGGCACCAAAAGCTCCAGCTAGCAATAATGCATATCGTGTGTATTTATCCATCTTAACAATATGTATTTTGCTATTTTCTAGAACTATTTTTATAATTACATAAAAAATCACTGCAAATACTGCTGCAAGAGCCGGTGTAAATACCCACGTTCCTACAATTTCATACAATACAGATGTATCTGTTTCAATACCTCCAAAAATATTCCATCCAATAATTGCCCCTACCACTGCTTGGGATGTCGAAACCGGAAGTCCTTTGCGTGTCATGAGCATTACGGTATATGCCGCTGATGCTGAAACTGCAAAAGATCCCCCCATTGCATTGATTGCGCCCAATTTACCTAAAGTATGTGAAGCACCTGTTCCACTTATGACTGCCCCTAGTGTTATAAATATGCTGCAGATGATGGCTGCTGTTGAAAACTTAACCATTTTTGTTCCAACAGCTGTTCCGAATATGTTAGCTGCATCATTTCCACCTAAGGACCATCCCATAAATAATCCTGCTGATAAAAATATCATTGTCGCCAGTGTAAATTGCATATTTTTAGTCACTTCCTTCTTTTCTATCCATTATCTTTTTGCCCCTATATACCTCGCTTAAATTTAAATACGGATAGCTTAATTGCAATTTTTTCTGCAATATCAGATAGCTCAGATATTTTTTCAGCAAAAGACCCCAAATGCATCTTTTCACTTAAATTTAAATCTTCTTTTTTTCCAAAGATCTTAATCTTTAGTTCATGTTCTAATTGATCTACTTCTGATTCATAGAAGTAGATTTTACTTATATAATCTTCTATTGTCTTGACTTGAGTAAAAAAAACTCTTACCCCTCCAATTAAAGTTTCTACAGCTCTTAAGGATGTTTTTGCAATCAAGAGAAAATCTTGTATAAATTCTTCGTCTACTTTTGGTTGCTCGACTTGTAAATCCAACAACACTTGCTTTGATACATCTCCGATATCATCCATTGAATCCATGAGCTCTAGAATATCTGTACTTAAATCTGGGATCAAATTATATCTGTAAAGAATGAACTTCAAATTTTTCAGGCGATCATCTGCCTCTTTTTCATGATTCATTACGACCTTCACTCTTTCTTCAAAGTGTTGATCATTACCATTCATATAATCTTTTACACCCTCATTAAAGGTCATTGATGCGTTGTATAAACAAGTTAAATATTGATCTATTTCAATTTCAAGCTCTCTACTTCTATCTTGGAATATATGCATTTATCATTCCTCCTTTTCTATCTATTTTTCTAGAGAGAAAATACCTTTAATCTATTAAATCTTAGGCGTATAATTTCACTTATAACTTAGGTAGCAGCAGCGTTACCCGCGTTCCTTTTCCTAGTTCACTTTCTATGTGCACTACATTGTTTCCATAGGCTATCTGCAGCCTTCTTATGACGTTGTTTATACCAATCCCCCTAGGCTTATCAAGATCACTTGGCTCTGTACAGACAATTTCTTTAAGTCTTTGTGCGTCCATTCCCACACCATCATCTTGTATGATTATTTGGATGCATTGTCCCTGATCTCTCACACTGATTTCTAATATACCATGACTTTTAGGTTCTAGTCCATGTATAATAGCATTTTCTACAAAGGGTTGCAAAATCATACTCGGTATCGTAAAGTTCTCTACTTTTGGATCTAAATACTTATCAAAATAGAATCTATTGCCAAACCTCTTACTTTGAATATACAGATAACTCTCTAAAACTTTATATTCTTCTCCTAGCGTAACATTCATACTTATTCTTTTTAAGTTATACCATAACAAGCTTGAAAGTTCTTTGATCATGAGCTTGGTCTGCTCAGCACTTTCAATATCTGCAAGAGCTGAAATACTGTTTAGCGTATTAAATAAAAAGTGTGGATTAATCTGAGATTGCAATAAATCAAGTTCTGTCTTATTAAGTAAATGAGATACTTCTAAGTTTTTGATTTGCTCTTGTTTTAATTCATTTTCTATCTGTCCTTTTTGTTTGATAGTTTCTATCAGTTGCTTGAGTCTAATAACCATATTATTAAAAGACTTAACCAAGATACTTACTTCCTCTCCTGTTTTAATGTCTATGAGTTCAATATCTAGATTTCCTTCTGCTACTTCCTTTGACATGATTGCTAGTTGGTGGATAGGGGTTGCTATATTTCTTGAGAACCTTATAGCAAATATAAAACATAAGAAAGTAATAAAGAACATTAAAAGATAAAGAAGATTTTCTCCTATAATAAGATTTTGCTCTAGACTCGCATAATAGCTTTGTGCATCTCTCATTTGAAGTACCAGTAAAACTTTCACTTCACTTTGCATATAGCCATTTAGCCTATAGAGCTCTTCTACATATTTATCAATATAGATACGTTCTGTCCTTTTCCCAGCTAAATCCACAAATCTGATCTTTCTTTCATTAAAGGTCTCAACCATACTGAGAATATCCCTACCCTTATAATAGATCTTCTCATTATCAGATGTTTGAATCTGCATGAGTTTGTTAACTATTTTATGATATTCCTTTTCATAGCCACCTATGTCATTTTGTTCAGTGTTATATAAATAGTCAACAACCATACTCACTATATCATCTATAGCCACAGATACCTCATCTACTGTTTCTGCTCTTTTTAGTATGGAGTCAAAGCTTTCATAGTAAAGTTGTGTCTTATAAAGAAAGGAAATATTAGTTAAAGACATAATGAGTATGATTACAAAAAAGTAAACTAATAATTGCTTTTTCAAACTAAAACTTTTGATATCAAGGTTTTTCATAGTTAATCTTTTCATTTTCACCCCCACTGCATATCACCTCATACCAAACTCTCTATATTCTTTTGGCGTAAGCCCTACTATCTTTTTAAATATCCTTGTGAAATAACTTGAATCAGAGTAACCTACCTCTACTGCTATCTCTCTTATACTTTTGTCCTTATTTTCTAGAAGTTCTTTTGCATAAGCAATTCTTTTGCCCGTTACATAGTCTATAAAGTTCATGCCTATTTCTTCTTTAAATATCTTACTTAAATACTGCGGGCTCATACCAACTTCTTGTGCTATATACTCTAATGAAATGTCTGCGAAAACATTTTTATTAATACTATCATGTATTTTGGTGAAGATTATCTTTTCTTTTAAACCCTGTATTTCTTCTATAAGGTGAAGAATATTAAACAAATTCCTTCTAATCCAAACCCTCATTTCTTCACTATCATTTAACTGTGTAAGATCATCCATCGTTCCGATGGTTGTCAGTGTATTAATCCCAATACCCAGCTGCAACATCGTCCTCTTAACGATGGATATAAGTTGTGATAAATACTCTTTAATATCTTTCATTGCATAAAAACCATTAAACACACTCTCTAGAATATCTTCTACAATTTGCTTTGCCTGTATGATATCCCCACGCTTAATTAAATCTATAAGTTTTTCTTCAAGCTGTACCGGATATCTTATACTTTCCTTCGCTAAACTGTCTTTGATCTCATTATAATGAATGACACTACTAGATTTCAGAGCACTTTTTAAAGCCAAATACCCTTCACTATAAGATTTTTTAGATAGCTCGATAGAAGAAACTACATTCCCTATTCCTATTCCTATTTCCCCAGAAATATTTACTACAAGACTTATTTTTCTTTTTATCTCTTCCCCATTTTTTTTAGATTCTTTGTAGATCTCTTTTATATCTTCATTCTCTTCAACCGGAAACCACAAGGGTACTCCCCTTCCAATAAAGTTACCTATTATACATTTTCTAATTGTTACCACTAGATTTTTTATCCCTTGTAAAATTTCATTTTTAATAGTCTTAACCTGCATTTCATCTTCAATATTCTGTGAAATATCTTTCTTAAACCCTATTAACATGAAATATCCTCTATTAATATTGCCTTGAAAAAAAGCCGCATAATTTTTTAAGTCTTCAGATTTTATGCTCCCGTAAATCATCTGAGATATAAGTTCTTTTTGTACAATCGGCTTAATGCTATTCACCTTTTCTTCTAACTTATCATCATCATTGTTTTTCTCTTTCTTAGAGTTGATCGTACCTATGAGCGCTCTTATTTTTTGTACTGTATCTTCATCATTGATAGGCTTTAACAAATAACCTTTTACCCCCATATTAAGTGCATTTTGCACATAATTAAAACTATCATAGGCTGTGAGTATTAATATATTAGCCTCTTTAAACTCGTCTAATATTTGCTTTGACGCATCTATGCCATTTAATAGTGGCATCTTAATATCCATAATAAGCATATCTGGCTTAAGTTCCTTGTATAGTTCTACCGCCTCTTGACCATTTTTAGCTTCTGCGACTATACTTACATCTGAAAATTTTCTATTGATTAATGCCCTGATAGCATATAGAGATAAAGGCTCATCATCAACTATTAATAGCCTAATCATATCTATCCCACCCTTTTATAATAAAGTATTAAATATTTCAAGCTTATCTAGATATGAAACTTCTAACCTAGCCTTAACCTGTCCATTTTGAATGTCAAATTTCAATGCTGCACTTTTACACTTTTTCTCATCTGTTAGTATATTAATCAGCAACTCATCAAAAAATGTAAGTAAACTCAATTTAGTGATAAATATTGTTTTGAGCCCCTTAGCTTTATCAATACTTACCTCAAAGTCAAAGTCATAATGTATTCTTTGGATGTTTATATAGTGTTTAACTGTTTCTATTTCACACTCAAGACACTCTATTTCTTTTTCTTTAGTCACATATCTAAAAAGCTTGAGATATGAATCTAATAGCTTAAATGTCTTTGGTGCTTCTTCTATAAATGCTAACTGACTTGCATCAAGAAGAATACTCTTTGTCAGTTCATTTAATCTATCCTTATACACTTTTATCCCCCTACCATTGTTTGATCTCACCCTATGTAGTAATTATACACTATTTAGCACCTTAATATAGCTAGATTATATCCTTAACATTGAGTACAAGACCTATACTTCTGTGCAAGATTTTATTTTTATACTACAAAAGATAACTATAAGCAAACTTACCTTATAGTTATCTTCTAGTTATCTTTTATTAAAATTTATTTATAGATCCCGTATTCTTGAAGCGTTTCCCACATTGCCATGAAGTTTTGAGGTGAAACATCACTTTGAATGTTATGAACTCCGGCGAATATAAAGCCTCCTCCTGGCGCAAGATCTTCAATTCTTCTTTTAACTTCGTCTCTTACTTGCTGAGGTGTTCCAAAAGGTAATACATGTTGTGTATCTACACCACCACCCCAAAAAGTCATATCTTTGCCAAACTCTTTCTTTAATAACTTGGTGTCCATGCCTTCTGCATTTACCTGAACAGGATTTAATATATCTACCCCTTCTTCTATCAGATAAGGAATAAGTGGTTTTACCGCCCCACAGGTGTGGTAAAAAATATGAACCTTATTTTTTGCTTTACTTTTTATAAAGCTATATAACTTTTTATGATAAGGATGTACCATTTCTTTGTATAAATCTACTGAACAAAGCAGGCTGTTTTGAGTTGCAAGGTCATCAGCTTCTGATATGATAAGTACATTGTCCCCTACTGTTTCTAAAGCTTTTTCCCAATACATCATTTTTAATTCTGTAATCTTATTCATGAGTGCATGCGCATAGTCAGGTTCTGCGAGCATATCACAGAAAAATTTCTCAAAGCCACTCATCCATAGCGCTGTCTCCCATATGCCTGCATATTGTCTTCCTAATATATATGCTTTTTTGTCTTCATAAACATATTGGTCAGCTCTTTGCTTAAGTGTTGTAAATCTGCCAGAGTCTACCGGATTTGGCCATGGATAGTTTTCCATATCAGTTATTGTATCTATCGTTTCAAGTGGTCTTTTAATCATATCGAAATAATGACCGTTTTTAACAGGCATTTTCCAGCCAATTCCCCATTCATCATTCATCTCATAATACTCACCACGTTCTTCCACATCTTTAGCTAAGCCATTTTCTAAAGGAGGCGTTGGATCGACGCATCTTACATCTACACCTAACTTTTCTATCACATCTTCATCAACTCTTGCAAGTTGCTGCATGACATCACAAAGTTCAATTTCTTTTTTGGGTAATCCAAGATAGTCTCTTAGATGGATATAACTATGTTTATTAATACCTGTTAGCACACTTGCACCAAGGTCAAACGGTATTTTATCTGATTCTTTATGTTCAAGGGCCATCTTTACTCTTTCATAGCTTGTATATTTCATGATTTACATGCCTCCTTAGCTAATCTTTCATTTTTTTCTTTTCTCATTTTACCCGCTCTGTCTATAAGTACTGCGATAAGTAATGTTGCTCCAATAACAAAAGTTTGCCAGTAGACATCTACCCCTAAGAGCGTTAAGGCATTTGTTATAAGTGCCATAAGTAGCGATCCTAGGAAAGCACCTATAACTGTGCCTTCGCCCCCTTGTAAGCTTGCGCCTCCTATAATAACCGCTGTTATAACACGCAGTTCAAGTCCTGTTCCTGCTGTAACGGCAGCCGCTCCAAGCCTAGAAGTCATAACTATTCCCGCAAAGCCTGCTAAGGCGCCTACTATCACATAATTTAATATTTTAATCTTATCTACATCTATTCCCGATAATCTAGCAGCTTTTTCATTGCCTCCTATGTAATAGTTTTGCCTGAAAAACCTCGATTTTCTAAGCAAAATATCACCTATAACAACAAGTATCAGTGCATACCAAATAGGAAGCTGAATCCCCAGTATTTTATATTGTCCAATAGCATTAAACGTTTCTCCTAAACCTGAAATATTTTGTCCTTTTGATACAATTAGTGTGAGTCCTCTAAATAAGCTTAAGCTAGCAAGAGTTGTTACAAAAGGATTAATACCTATTTTAGCTATAATAAATCCATTAAATAGACCTACTAGTGCACCTATACTTATCCCTATGAGTACACCTAGAACAACCGGTAACCCTCTTGTGATAAGAAGCGCTGTCATCGCTCCAGTAAATGCAACCACTGATCCTACTGACATATCGAAGCCACCAGCAACCATAAGATTAGTCATTCCTACTGCAATTAATACTTCTATAGATAATCCCAAAAGAAGTGCCAACATATTCCCTGTTCCTAGGAAATAGGGTGATGCAAAACTCATCATAATAAATACACTTAAAACAATCGCAAAGATCATAAACTCTCTTTGTTTGGTCATTCTTTTTATAACATTCATTTTTATGCTCCCTTCTTACTTTTGCCTATGCCTGCTGCTAGGGCAATAACTTTTTCTTCATTGGCTTCTTTTCTTTCAAGTTCACCAACGATTTGTCCTTCTTTCATAACAATTACACGGTCTGTAATACCAAGTACTTCTGGCAGGTCAGAAGATATAACCATAATGCCAACACCCTGGGCTGCAAGATTTCTTAAGATAGTATAAATATCACTTTTTGCACCTACGTCTACCCCTCTTGTAGGCTCATCTACAATAAGAAGTTTTGGACAAATACCTACCCATTTTGCGACTAAAACCTTTTGTTGATTGCCTCCAGATAAATTTTTAATAAATTGATGAACACTCGGTGTTGCTACACCAAATTCTTTGACAACGCTGTGTGCATTTTCTTCAATAATGTCTTCTTGTAAAAACCCTTTCTCCGAAAACTTCAGCAAGCGATTAGCCGGTAAGTTGTTTTTTATACAAAATTCTAAGTACAGTCCCTGCGTCTTTCTGTCTTCACTTAAATAACCAATACCTTTTTCAATGGCCTGTTTACATGTTTTTATATTTATCTCCTTGCCCTCTAAGCACAATTTACCTGTATCTATAGGCTCGGCTCCAAAGATAGCCCTGCCGACTTCTGTTCTTCCGGCTCCTACAAGACCTGCAAATCCTACTATTTCTCCGGCTCTTATATTAAAACTAATGTTTTTAAAAGCTCCTTTTCTGCCGATATTTTGGGCTTCAAAGAGTACTTCTCCTATTTTTGCATCTTCTGATCTACGTCCATAAATATTTTCTATTTTGCGACCTACCATTTTAGTCACTAGAAATTCTTCATCAATATCTTTTACTCTTGCATCTGCTACATATTGTCCGTCCCGCAGCACTGTCACTGTATCTGCTATTTCAAATATTTCATGTAAATGATGTGAAATATAGATACAAGCAATACCTTTAGATTTAAGTACTCTAATATTTGTAAAGAGCTGTTTGACCTCAGCCTCTGTTAAAGATGATGTTGGTTCATCAAGAATGAGTACTTTAGGGTTAAATGACATCGCCTTAAGGATCTCTACAACTTGCTGATTAGCTATTGATAATTCCTTTACAAGCATAGATGGATCAATATGATCTGCATTAAATAAGGCTAACATCTCCCTTGTATTTTTATACAACATTTTAATATCTATCATATTCCCCATCTTAACAGGCTGTCTATTGGCAAAAATATTTTCTGCTACACTTAATCCTTGGATAAGACTTAATTCTTGATATACCACACTAATCCCTTTTTGATTGGCATCATTTGGAGAATCAAAACGCACCTCTTCTCCGTCTAAATAAATAGTGCCGCTATCAGGCTTATGGATACCTCCAAGTGTAAGCATCAGTGTACTTTTTCCAGCACCATTTTCTCCAACTAAGGCATGAACCTCTCCTTTTTTTATTTTAAGGTCTACACCACTTAGAGCTTTTACTCCTGGAAAGGTTTTAATAATTCCTCTTGCCTCAAGCATGTATTCGCTCACCTTATTCACCTTCTTTCCAAGTTATATATTATTTAAGTTAGCCCAGAAAAGATTCTGGGCTAATAGATCATTATCTTTTGAAGTACTTTGCATTGTCTTTATCAACAATAATGACACCTGTATCAACAGTTGTTGGAATACCAAGTACACCCGCTGATGCATTATCAGTTGTTATTTGCACCTTACTATTATTTAAGTTGTAGAGTATTTGTGTTGCGTAATAAGGCATAAGCGCTGTTTGTTGTGCTACTGTTGCTGAAATAGTACCTTCTTCAATCGCTTGAATAACTTCATTTCCTCTATCCATCGCGATAACTTTTACTTTGCCGCTAAGTCCAGCTTCTTTAACTGCTGTCGCCGCTCCTGCACCACCTGCTCCTTCAACACACACAATACCTGCAAGGTCAGGGTATTTTTGTAATAAGCTCGCTGCTGCTTGTGCTGCTATAACTGGATCTGATTGTGTATCAGCAATTTGCACCACTTCGATACCAGGATACTTACTAAATGCTTCTTGATAACCTTGTACACGTTCTTCAAGGTTTGATTGTCCAGGTTTTGTCATGATAGCCACTTTACCTTTTTGGCCTATCATTTCTGCCATTTTTTCTCCGCCCATTCTACCTGCATTGATATTACCTGTTCCTACAAAAGCAAGTCTTTTGGAGGTTGGAAGGTCTGCATCTACTGTAACAACTGGGATTCCTGCATCAATAGCTTTATTAACGATAGCATCTAATGAAGGTTCAAACCCTACTACTACAATACCATTTGGTTTTTTAGCAATTGCTTGTTCAAAAGCTGAAACCATAGCATTCATATCATATTCTGCAGGACCTACATATTCTGTTCTAACACCAAGTTCTTCACCTGCTTTTTCCATGCCCATCTTGTGATCATAGAAGTAATCTAAGTTCCCAAGTGCAGAAACTTCTATGTAGAGTTGATCTTTCTTATCATTTTGAGCTGCTGGTTGAGTCGTTTCAGTCTTAGCTGCTTCTCCAGCTTGTGGTGCTGCTGGCTTTGAACATGCTGTCATACCCATTACTAACATCGCTGATACGGCTAATGCAAAAATCTTTTTCATTTTCATTCCCCCATTTTCTTTTTGTAATAGTTTATTGTTTCAGACACTTGCTTGTGTATCTAATATCATTATACTGGCATAATTCTATAAAAAAAATTGTAAATACTTAATATTTATATTAAATATTTACACAAAGTTATTATTTTAATCTCTATTTCTTTTTATTTTATTTATATCTTAAAATATTACCAAAAAGATAAAATATTACTATTCTTATGAGATTAGCTCTGTTACTCAAGAAAATTTTTATCCTAATACAAAAAATGACTATAGCCTTTCTCTATAAGGCTATAGTCATTCTATATTCCATTATTTTTATAGCTCATCTTAGATTTTTAAAATCTACCCATCATATTATCTTAAATATACAGCATCTCATTCATTAATTTCATGTTATCAAAACTTGTACTTTTTGGTATTTCACAGCCACCGGCAATAAGTGTAGTAGCATCCGCTATAGCAATACATTTGCCCACTTCTCTTCTTACGACTTCTTCATTTCCTTGTAAGAATACAGCTACAGGGTCCATGTTACCACATGCACAAGTTTTAGTTCCTTTAAATGCATTAACAGCTTTTTCGAAATTAACCATCCAGTCAACATCTACAATATCAGCACCTACTGTAGCAATTTTGTCTAATATCGGCTCAATGTTCCCACAAATATGTAGCTTTGCTTTAGCTCCTAAATTATGAATATCTTGTATAATTCTTTTTTCATAAGGCACACCATATCGCTCATAAAGCTCAGGCCCTATCAAAGAAGCTGCTGCATCTCCTACCCCTATAATATCTGCTCCTGCTTCTACTTGTGCTTTCATAAAGGCATATTGCAGTTCATAAATTTTTTCAAAAAGTTCTTGGACTGCTTCTGGCTCTAAAATCAAATCCATCATCATCTCACTAAGGCCTTTAAGGTCAGAAGCTTCGGCTAAAGCTCCTTCAATCCAGCCTATAATTGGATATTCTCCCCCAATTTCTTTTTTGTAAAGTTCTACAGCACGAATACGATCTAGTAACCTTTCAGATTCAAAAGGATTTGGCACCTTTAAATTTTTTACAACTGAGTAATCTTTGATAAACATTTCTTTACAATAAGGAACATCATCCTCTGGAAAAATAACCTTAGCTCCAAAGCTGTGTGTTTCTCTTAGTGCATCTGACATAGTCGTTACCGCATCTATTCCAAATGCTTCGCAGCACTTAATGTTTCCTTCTACTAAGTAGGTGTAATCTGTTGCAAACTTACTATACGGTACATTTATATATTTAGCAGCGCCTGACATCATAATATTAAGATTAGGAATCTTATCAACTTCCTTACCCTCGAGTCGTCTCATAACTCTTTCAAAAGAATTCATTTTAGCTCACCCCACACTATGTTTTTCTCTTATTATAAAATATTTCCTTCCCACTTACTTGTCTCTCTTTCACCTGTATTTGGACTATTTTTGTTTTTTATTTTTCTGTAGAGCAGGGGTGAGATACCATTTTTTTCTTAAAGGCTCTATTAAAATAAGAAAGACTGTTAAAACCAGATTCCATACTGATTTGTGTGATGCTCTTTTCTGTACTTATAAGGCTTTTTTCTGCCTCACTTATTCTAAGATAAAGGACATATTGCATAAAGGTCTGCCCTACAACCTCTTTAAACATCTTGCAAAAATAGGATTGATTATAGCCTAGTCTTTTTGCAAGGTCTCTTTCCTCTATTTTACTCTCCAAATTTTTTTGCACATAGTCTACAGCCTGCATAATAATATTTAAATTTTTGCAGCCTATATGATGAAGATCTGGAATATGAATTATTTTCTGTTGGATAAGATTGTAAATCATCTTTAAAAGATTAGCCCTTATACACATTTCATAGGCTATTGGCTTAAGATCTAATACTTCTTGTATCTGTATAATATCATTTTGAAAGACACTATTTTGTTTAACTATACGTTCTTTAACACTCCCACTGTTTAAAAAAGTAACTAAGTACTTCATCCGAAAAAGTTTACAGTACTCCTCATCTAAAAATTCTGCCTTAAACTGCATAACTAAAAACTTACTCTCTTCAAATGCTTTTATCCCATGAGACTCATAAGCATTGATCATAATCATTTCTTTTTCTTTAAATAAAACAGTTTCTCCGTTTAATATAAGCTCTACAGAGCCTTTCTCAAGATATAAGATCTCATAATGCTTATGCCAATGTAAAGTAATCTCTTGTTTATTAAGCACATTATAAAAAACAGAATAATCTTTTTCTAATAGATGATAGACTAACTCTTTTTCTTCTCTTCCTTTCATAGGTCTTCTCCTCAACTTATCATGCATTTATAATGCTCGTATAATATATATCACCTATCAATACTTACATTAATCTAACGCTTTCTTTAAACTTAAAAACAGACCCTATTTTCACAAGTATTTCTTGAGAAGTAGCATCTGACTTTAATTTTCATAAATTAATTTACCTTGTGTATCAATATGACTTTTTAGTTCTTCATTAGATAAGCTATTATAGTGCACTATATCAAAAAAATACGGTAGAGGATAAACTTCATTTAAGTCCTCATTTAATCTTAAAATAGTCTTACGGGTTACTCGTTTGCCTATTATAGCTAAATCTATATCTGATCCTTTTTTATAGTTTCCGATAGCTCTACTCCCAAAGATAATAACTTTCTCTATTTCGTTAAATTGGGATATTGCCTTTTTTATATACACTATATCTCTTTCTAATAGTCCAAACATATTACAACTCCCCAGCTAATTTTTCATGCATTTTTTTTAATTCTGGAAAGTATACAGTGATAATCTCATAAGTCATTTTTTTAGCTAGTGCTTCATCATAGGTATGAGCTGTTAAGTTTCTATCTGATAATGCATCTATCCAAATATGTCCATTATCAATTAGCCCCATTTGAAATGCTTGTTTAACTGTTTCTCTAGGGCTTTTTACACTATATTCTTCTGCTTCTAAATAATCCTTTAAAACCTTCCATGCTAACTCAAATGTCATTTCAAAGAATTGAATAATCCCCGCTCTCTCGAGCTCTGTTGTAATAGGCTTATGCGCATATTTTTCCAATAACTTATAAGACTTATCAAAATTGACAAATCTTTGTCTCCATCTTATTCCTTTGAGATTATCCATTTTTTACTCCTTTATTCACTACACTACATTTTTCAGTATACTATTATAGTTTTATTATACCCTAATTTCTTAATAATTTAAACATTTATGAAGTTAAAATAGACTATAGTAAGTTTGTACGCTTACTGTAGTCTACTATTTTTTAAATAATTATATAATATATTATGTTGATGTATATGCAAAGAAGGTTTTTCCCTATAAAAAACACCTACACCTAAGAATATTCTCTTATTTGCAGATGTTTTCAATTTCTAATAAGTGGTGTATTCTAAAAACCTTTTATAGCTAACTCCTATATAGACTTTAATTTATAAGAACCATATTTTCTAGCTGCTTCATAAAATGCTTCCACATTTTCTATAGGAGTATCAGATTGAATATGGTGCGCAGGTGATAAGATAAATCCTCCTCCTTGAGCACAGCTATCTATCAATCTCTTAACTTCTTTCTTAACGTCATCTCTTGTTCCAAATGGCATAACTTTTTGCACATCTAAGGTGCCATACATGGTTAGTCTTTTACCATAACGTTTTTTAAACTCCGTAGGTTCCATAGCTAATGGTTGAATAGGATTTAGTACGTCTAGGCCTATATCTGCTAATTCATCCACAACTTCCTGTAAATTACCACATGAATGATAACAAAGTTTGATGTTTTTATTAGCCTTTTTAAATTCGCTAAACATATGTGCATATCTAGGTTTCAAATACTCTCTCCACATATTGGGTGAAATCATCATATTAGTTTGTGTTGCTATGTCATCCCCAAGCCATACCATATCTACACCTAGCTCAATAAATTTAAGTCCCATCTCTAGTGGATATTTCATGACCACATCTAAAAGTTCATTAGTATAATCTGGATCTGCTGCCATATCCATCATAAAAGTATCAAGCCCTCTTAAATACCAGGCTGCTTCAAATACGCTGCATTGGCAAGAACCTATTATAAATTTATCTTTCCCATACATTTGAACTGCTTTTTTAGTGGCTTCTATTACACCTGTATCTTCTGCTGCTACGGGTAATTTATAATCACTTAATTGAATGCCACCATCTGCTAAAGGATTCTTGTGTATTTCCGAATATAAGCCTGTTGCATTATGTACATTCCTCCACCCTATACCGTATGGGCAAGTATATTCTGCATCTGGTTTATAATAAAAGCTATTTTCGAGTCCTGAAGATATCTTTATCATATCATTTCCTAATGCTACTCCTAAATCACCTTCTGGTTTATATTTTTCCATAAGTTTCTCTGCTATTTCAGGTGTATAGGTTGCACATACTGGTACATGGTCTGGCTCTTCGTGATTAATGCTCATTAATACTCTTTCTTTTGATGTCATTTTCAGTTCCCCTTTCTGTATTTTAAATAATTATCCTTATTGATACTGTTATATTATTTGCACTGAAAGTTAGAGGATCTCATCGAAGATTTTTAAGCTCTTGCTGTATCATTTTAAAACAATAGTCGCCAGTAATATGTTTATCCCGGTAAGTCTTATCATATTTACCATCTATTAAAGCAAACTCCGGAGCAATAAAAGTTCCTAACATAGTGCCTTTAACCTTTAATATACTAAATAATTTTTTATAATAAGATTCTATATGAAGCGGCGTAAAGTCACAAACCATAAGTGCTAATTGATCTTCAAAAGCTTCTTGCATCTTAACAATTTGTTCAAAGTCTCCCATGCAAAAATTGTTTATACCTACTAAGCCATCAGTCTGTAAAAAGTTTTCTATTTGATGCTTCGCACTTCCACAAAAATGCAATGTGCCTCCGTTAAATGCCTTAAATATTTTAGAATTATAGGGAACAACAAATTCTTTATACAAATCAGGAGATAAAATAGTACAGTCATCATCACATAACCATACTTCTCCGAAAGTTTTAGGCAAACACATACCGTGAGGAAAACCACCTATTTGGCCTAAATCCCCTATATGACGTTTTTGAACTTTTATCCATTCAATAAATACTTCAGCAGCAAATTCCATTATCTCATGAACTTTGTTAGGATAATCATACATCCACATAAAAAGATTTTCTACACCACATAAACATATAGCAATATTGAGTGGTCCTTGTGGGTCTGTAAAAGAAATAGGCAAATCACTATGTGCTTTCATATAATCAATACACTCTAACACATTGGGCATCAACCCGTCTTTATAAGGATTAGGAAACTGTAATTTTTTTATATCGTGCAAGTCTTTAATGACAGTACCTTGCACAGCGGGATCATCATTTTCTCTAAAAATAATATCACAGCCCAAAGCAGATGGTATAACCCCTGTACCATACCATGGAAATAATAAAGGAATATAGGCATCATCATAATTTTTCAAGTGATATAGAATATTATTAATTTGATACTTAGTCATACTCTCATAGCTGGTAAAATAATCTTTAGGAATTGTCTCCGCATTTTCACCAGATAGCCAATAATTTGTATCCGTAATAAAGAAAGGAATTTCATTATTTTTATGTAGATAAACTTCTTTAATTTTGTTAAAACTATTTTCGAATTTATCCTTGTTCTTTTCATAAATTGAGTGCATATGAACCACCTCTTCTTATTATTTTAATCTAACTATATTTTAATCAACAAAGCACCGAATAGAAATAGATAGGAATTTAAAGTATATGGACTTTTGTACTAAGTTATGATAAACATAATATATACAAGTACAATTATAAGATTGTGTGGTGAGAAATTTGTTTAAAGAATATGATAGTCATATTTTAAATATTTCTGAGGATATATCATTAGCAGGTGCATATATTACTTGGACAGGTTATCTAAGGGCATATCCCAACTATATGTGCCGGCCAAGAATCTTAGATGATTTCTTTATGTTATATGTGGCTAAAGGGAAAGGATTGTTTCAATGTAATGGAACTACCTATTGTCTTGCACAAGAAGATATTTTCTTTTTGCTTCCTGGAATAGTTCATTCTTATCAAACAGATTCTCAAGATTTACTTGAATTGTGGTGGATAGGGTTCAAAGGGCCTTATGTGCCAAAATTGCTTTCTGATTTAAATATCTCAGCTGATCGATGTCTTATAAAAACCCATTCTAATAAAATGATTTTTAATTTATTTGAAAGTACTTATCTGATAACATCTAGGGCTTCAGCAGCCGTAAATTTAAAGTGTACCGCGATGCTTTATGAAATATTTGGAGAACTTTTTGAAGCGTGTTCTGTGACTCTATCCTCTTACTCTGGTGAGCAAAAGATTGATCATAGTATCGAAAGAGCATTGTCCTATATAGAAACTCATTATTCCAAAGACATTTCCATTGATGATATTGCCTGCTACTCAGGCTTAAGCAGGTCCTACTTAGCTACAAAATTCAAACAAGAAGTAGGATGTTCACCCAGTCAGCAACTTGCTAAAATAAGACTCAATCAAGCTATATATTATCTTAATCATTCTGATCTTTCCATTGACCAAATAGCAGAATATATAGGGATAAGAGATTCACAATATTTTTCTAGATTCTTCAAAAAAAATATGCAAATATCTCCTTCTGACTTTAGAAAGAGACATAGTTTAGCACATGATCTAAATAAAGAAGTTACAAAAGCTTCTATTTAAACTATTTTATAACGCAGATTATCTGATTCAAAATCATTTATGTACTATAATAATAGCTAGCACCCTTCTTTTTGAGCATACTTATTTCCTAACTCATTCTTGTGGAGGTATATTTTGAAAATTGTATTTGACATCCCAAGACTTAGAGAAATACTTTTAGACTATTACCAAATAACTGGTGTACGTATTGGTATTCGTGATGCCTCATTCAATGAAGTGGGTGGATATCCTCCTTCAATTTCTTCTTTTTGCAAAACAATTAGAAATGATCCTACCCTAAACAACCTTTGTAAATCTTGTGATAACATGGCTTATGAAAAAGTTAATATTTCTAATAGTTTATATCTTTATACGTGCCACGCTGGACTTGTAGAAGCTATAGCGCCTATCAAAAATCATAATATACTTATCGGATATGTTATGATTGGCCAGATGCTTTACGATGATAACCTAGAATCTCGTTGGCTAACAACCTTAGACTATTGTAAACGCTTTAATATAGATACTAGCTGCTTGAAGCAAGTTTTTTTTGAATTACCTGCTTTTTCTCCTGATAAAATAAAAGCTATGGTCAAAATCATGCAAGCTTTAGCAGCTTATATATGGCTTGATAAACTCGTTAGTATTGATCGTGAATCTCTTAGTATCCAAATAGAAACTTATATCCATTCACATCTTACAGAACCCATTTCTATAAGCTGTATATGTAATGCTTTGGGTATTGGTAAAACAACACTTTGTCATACTGTAAAAAACAACTTTAAGTGTACTCTCGTGGAGCTTGTCCGTCTCAAACGCATCGAAGAAGCTAAACAGCTTCTAAAAACGACAGATAGTTCTATTTCAGATATCGCCTCTCAAGTAGGCATCTCTGACTACAATTACTTCTCCCGTGTTTTCAAACAAACGACAGGCGTATCTCCTACCAAGTATCGCAGATCTTAAAATAAAGTATAGTAGGCGATATTAGAAAATCTTTCTTCTATTAGCATAGTCGTTAACTTTTTTCTCTAAGTCTTTCGCCTCTTCTTCAGAATGTGTATTAATCGTATACATAACGCCTTCTGGTTCTAGATTCTCTAACATGACATCTAACTCCTCTGGTTCTACGCTAACCTGTATAAGCTTACCTGAGTTTTGAATCTTTTTTAGAACATCCAACCAATGAGAAGCACTTGGCTGGCCCGCTCCATACACCCACTGGATACCTTTTAATTTTTCAACTTGTAAAAGTCTGTCTAGGTGCTTAAGTGCTCCCGGTCCATCTAGATGGAATATGCTTGCATCTAGAAACTCTAATTCTTTTTCTAACTCTTCGATGACAAGCTCCTCAAATGAATCTGGAGAAATCATACAACAAAAATCGCAGCTTGTAACATACCATTTCTCTGGATGCCATATACCCATCCAGTTCGTAGAGCCCTTTTGGTACTTAGTAGTCAAAGCATATAAATCATCATACATGCTCTTAAATCCTTCAAATAATTCTAGTGAACCTCTTTGAATAAACTCAGGTCTTTCAATAGTATCTATACAAAGTTCTTGTGGACTTCTCATTGCGACTAATCCATCTGCTGCTGGATGAATATCCGCAATACCTACAAGATATTTATCTTTGCCATCTTCTACAGCAGCTTTTGTCATCTCTAGCATTTTTTGATAATAGAAGCTTTGCTTATCTAGCACAAAAGGCTTATACTCTTCCCATTCATGAAGGTTATGTATGGCCCAACTTGTATTTTCTCCAAATTCTAATTCTAAGCCATAGCAAGCTGCAAAAAAGTCTGGTCCTAGATCAGGACATAATCTCGGGATAGCGTCTCCTCCAAAATAAGTGTTTTGGAAGTCTAAATTGTGCTTTTTCAACATATACTCGACATCACACCAACGCTCTTTTAAGGTATTACGCTTTGGTAATTCCTGTATTATTTTTTTCTCTTTAGGTGCACAAATACTTACAATAGGCTTATCATGATTTTCCCTTGCCCAATATGCTTTATAACGCTTTTGTATCTCTTCCCAATTAGGTTTATATAACATATTCTTGCTCCTTTTATAAACTATAATATTTTATATAACCTCATTCTACGCTTTATTTAAGCAGTCTTCTAATCAGATTTTTAGATATATACTTCATATTTTTATGTTTTTATGTGCTACTTATTTATATAGGCTTATTTAAAGTGTTATAATAACTATACCCATTGGACTTCAAGATACCTATTACGCCGTGAAAGGAAGTATTATAATATGATAATAAAAAAAGATAACTTATCTTTGCCTTTTGAATTTCCTTTTAACATTTACACTTCAACGATTTCTCCTTCAAAAGGTGACGAAGAACCTGTTTATCATTGGCATGACTGTTTAGAAATATCCTATGTATTAACTGGACAAGGTTACTATTTAGTCAATGGTCTAAAGTATGATATGGGGCCTCACGATATTATTTTATTTAATAACATAGAACCTCATTATTGGACAGCCCCCCCTGGTTCGCAAATGCAGGTATGCTCTATCATTTTCGATTTGCATATGATATGGCACAGTGAAATGAATCCTTTTGATATCGAATACCTCCAGCCTTTTTTAAAGCGCAACACTAATTTTGCAAATAAACTTCCTTCTAGAAGTACTTATACCGCAAAGATTTATGAAATTCTTTTGCATATCTCACAGGAGTTTTCTGATAAACCTAAAGGCTATACCTTAATGATTAAGGCAAAGCTTCTAGAACTTATGACTTATCTTATAAGATACTTTCAAGATGATACCAAGACAAGTGAACTCGTAGACCAAAAAAAGGCTAAGCTACTTCGCCTAAACGAAGCCTTAACCTATATCAAGCAAAACTATGCTATGCCACTTTCACTTAATGAAGTTTCTAGTGTTGCTTGTATGAATCCCACTTATTTCTCTAGCTTTTTTAAAAATACTGTGGGGCTGTCTTTTATAGACCATCTTACCCTTATCCGCATAAGTCATGCAGAAGATCTCTTAAAAAATACAAATTCAAAAATTGTAGATATTGCACTTCAGTGTGGATTTGGCTCAGTTTCAAGCTTTAATCGCAGCTTCAAAAAAATAAAAGGAGTTATACCTTCTGAGTTTAAATCCACAAACTAGCTAAGATATTCCCCTTTTATTGTAATCTTATTTCTTATAATCTTTACATGCCTGTACATAAGCTAAGATATTTTCCCATGGAACCTCTGGCTCTAGTATATGTGTTGGTGCGATAAATAGTCCGCCTTTTTCTCCTGCTACGTCCAAATTCTTAAATACTGTTTCTCTAACTTCTTCTGGTGTACCAAGCGGCATCGTTGTTTGTGTACCCACTGTGCCATGAAACGATATTTTATCACCATGCACTCTATGTATTTCAGCAAATTCCATACATTCACTTTGAATTGGGTTAAGTACATCTACACCAGCTTCAATAAGATGTGGAATAAAGGGTTCTACAAAACCGCAAGAATGATAGAAAATAATAATATCTGGATTAATACTTCTAGCTGCATCGATAACTTCTTTAAGTTTAGGCTTGATCCATCTACAGTATAGCTCTTCGCTCATCATCACACTGTTTTGCATACCGATATCGTCACCTAGAAAGATAACATCTACACCCGCTTTTGCATAAGAGCGCGCACGTACAACAGCAAGCTCCGTCACTTTATCAAATAAAAACTCTGCTTTTTCATCTTCCATCATCATATCGCACATTAATTCTTCCATACTTCGCATATACCATGCACATTCCCATATCGTCATCTGCATATAGCCGACAGCCACAAGTCCCTGCTCTTTTATATGTGCTGCCTGCTTAGCTTGATGAGACGCATCTCCATTTTCAAAGTCTGGATAAGGATATGCCATAAGTTCTTCTAATGAAGTTATACTCTCAAGAGGATGTCTCATATATGTCATATGCATACCATTAGGGGATTTTTCATGCCCTACTCCCCATATATCAATATCTGCATCTTCTGCAAGAGGCTTTATAAAATACTTTCTGTATTTTCCAACGTCATGGTATTGAAGTTTTATATCTTCAATACCTCTCCAAGGAAACTTAAAATATTCCTAATAATCATCAGACCCAGTTTCTTTTTTAAACCTTTCGATTAGAGCTGGGCACAAGATAAATTCTACTGGTATATACTCAAATCCTTCTCTTCTAATAAGAGATAAAAAATTCTCACGTGGTGCCATATCATTTACCTCCATCTCATCTTTTAGTCTTTATAACTTTACATACTAAGCTTAACCTTTAGTCATTGCACTCATGCATTAAATATCTAATCCCATATGCTTCTATCATTATTTCTCTGCTTATATTTTTTTTTGTTAATAAATCTATATAGTCTCCTTCTAGTATAATTACTTTCTTTTCATTTAAACGCTGCATCTATACTTATAACATCACAGTTAAAACCATTATTGTGCAGCGCGTCATAATACTCTTGTAACAGCTCGTTGTAATTAAAAGCATAATCATGATGTTGATTCTCATGACTCCAGTTATTATCATAATATTTAATGACTACAACTTTATTACTTGCCTTAGCATCTACAATGTCTCTGATAATACCTTTAACTCTTTTCCTATCTCTGTTATTTCATGATAGCGTCTTCTTCCAATACCATCATGATCTAAAATACCATGCCAATATTGCTCTGTTCCCCATAAAACAATCGTTTTATCTAACCAATCAAATGCATATCTCCCTTATTATATACCATATTTAGCCAGGCGCTCTCGCACTTGTGCTTCTTGCTCTATCGGAAACCTAAGTAGTATATGATGAATGCTATTGTAAGTACCAATTTGTTTTGCAACAGTGTCTAGACAATCAAATCCGCCCCATATCTGAATATTTTTACCTGCACTATGAATCTGTTGATAAACTTCTGGCCACAAGGATTGATTGTTTTGGCCTGCCCCCGGGACCCATTGTACGGCGTCTAAAGTTCTGATATTTAATATAGATTCCAGGTGAGTGAGTTCACCAATTCCATCCTTTTATTTCCATTGACAGTGTTAAATTTCTATTTCAAACATATTTACCATAATTTTATACATGAAAAAGCTAGTACCTTAGGGTTTAATGTAATTATCACAAAACATCGCCCAAAAGAAAGGATACTAGCTATGGTTAATTATATTACTCTTTTTGAAAAGTTTATAGGTATTATTGATTGGAAATTACTTCAATCATATGCTGTTAAGCTTGGTACAGACTATAAAATAAGATCATTCTTTACACATCACCACTTAGCAAGTATGGTCTATTTTCATATTTGCGAACATGATGGATTAAGACATTTGAGTCAAAGTATGTTAGACAACATGGGAGATATTCTTCCTAAAATTAGTCTTACAACTTTATCTAATCACAATAATACTAGAGATTATAAGGTTTTCGTGCCTATAATGGAAGACCTTATCAAAACAGCCCTTGGAACACTAACAAAGGAAGACCGTCTTGCAAAGTTTGGATCTATAAAAATGATTGATTCTACTACTATTAGTATGTGTCTTACCTTCTTCAACTGGGCTGAATTTAGAAGCACAAAAGCAGGTATTAAAATGCATACAAGTATTGACGGGGCAACTGGCATACCAGATCGTATTATCTTTTCCAATGCAGTTTGTCATGACCGCACTAAAATGGATGAGCTTATCACAGATAAAGATACTATTTATATCTTTGACAAAGGATATATTGACTATAAAAAATTTGATGACTATAGCTATAACGACATCCATTTTGTCACTCGTATTAAGGATAATGCTGCGTTTACAGTTATTGAAGAATCCCCTGTTACGTATTATAAAGATAAGGAGGAATTGCTTCCTAAGGATTCTACTATTGTTTTTGATAAAAAAGTACGTCTTGGTAGTGAATATAGTAATCTTACTAAGAAGACCTATAGGATTGTAAAGATTATCGATCCGGTTAAGAAAGAGCTCACTTTTGTTACTAATATCATGCATCTTAATTCAGAAGAAATTGCTTGGCTTTATAAAAGACGCTGGGATATAGAACTCTTTTTTAAATGGCTCAAACAACATTGTAAAATAAAAAAGCTTATGGGACATAGTGAGAATGCTGTGAAATTACAGATGATCACTGGAATTATCACTTACTTATTACTACGCCTTACTTGGAAGATTGTCCCTCAAGCACAAAGCCTAGTTATTCTAAAACGCAAAATTGAAAACTTGCTTTTAATAGTAGTTACCTCTAACCAAAGCTATGAGGATCTACTATTTAACAACTCCTAAATAATAGAAAATTGAATAAGCGTTTACCTAATCATGCCATCAGTATATAATCTTTTACTGGTTAAAAATGGTTAATGATGTTTGAAATCTCAAGATAGATTATTTAAGTTAAGTCAATGGAAATTTTATCTAGTAATGAAACAGCAATGTCAAAATGTAATTCATTTATAGGAAGAAATTTCTTTGGATGAAACCATACATTACCTGTTGAATTATCTATGTCTGCACCCAAGAACGCTGCAACCACCCCTGGTCCAAAACAGTCCATATTAAAATATGGAAACGCATCTCCTAGGTATATGTTTTTACTTAACTCATAATCAATTCTGTCAATAATATCTTTTGCCGGTATACTCAAATCATGACAGTTTTGTTGAGATAACAGGGAACAAGAAGGCTGGGACCTTCCCGGGTCTTTTCCTTCTAGAATTGCACCGATCAAAGGGCGATTCAGTTTTCTTTCCCACCATAAGCCATACGTTCTTTTAATATTTTCCCATTGAATTTTATTAAAATCAATACCCATATTTTGCACCTCGTATCAGCCATTAATAATTAATTTTTATGCCATAATTATACATATTATATTCTTTCAAGCTATTCCTTTAAAATAGCAACGCCATATGCCTCCATATACATTTGATTTTTTACTGCCTCTCCCGTTAATATGTTTATAAAACTGCCCTCTATATTGATTTTTATGGAATAATTATTATGATTCATTAGGAGTGTAAATATTTTCCCTTCCTTTTCTTTTCTAACGATCTCAATACCTTCCGAGTTACTTTGAAGCGTTGTTATCAACATGTCTTCCGTTATACTCTTAATGAAATCAGATAGTGCCGCATCATCCAAATCACAGCCCACATAGTAGACTTGGCCTTTCCCATATTGATTTACTGTGACTGCCGGTTTCCCTCTATAATAATGACTGTTATAAGTAGCCAGTACCTGAGCGCCGTTACTCTTAATGACATCACACCATGTTTTTGCCAAACCTTTGAAAGCTTCTCCGCTAACTTCTACACTTCGGCCAAAATTTATAGAATCATATTCTTCAAGTTCTATGCCTGCTAGTTCTTTAAAATAACCAGGATTAGTTATTGTTGACATACTATTATTCCAATTTCTAGTCCCTGATCTAAAGGTAATGAGTAAATTTCCACCTCTTTTAACATAGTCTTCACACTTAGTTTTAATGTCTTCTGTCATAAGATTAAAGGCTGGCATTAAGACTAATTTATACTTTGTGAAATCCACGTCAACACTTGTTACATCTGCGGTGATGTTATTTTTATTTAAAGCTGTATAATACTCATTAAGCAGCTCATTATAATCAAATTTACTATTATGGGGTTGAATTCTATGACTCCAGAAATTATCATAGGATTTAATAATGGCTACTTCATTGATATTTTTAGTATCAACAAACAAGTCCTCTAAACTTTTAAGTTCCTCACCAATTTTCGCAACCTCATGATACCTTCTTCTACCTTGCCCATCATGATCCAAAATACCGTGCCAATATTGTTCTGTTCCAAATAGAGCTGGACGCCATCTAAAATAAATCATAGCCTCTGCTCCGTGTGCAAGTGCTTGATAAGTCCAAAGACGTATTTGTCCTGGTTCTGGTGTATCTCCCATAGCTTGCCAACCACAGGGGCCGCTTTGCTGTTCCATCATCCAGAAGTTTTTATTTTTGATCCCTCTCATCAGGTCATGTGCCATAGAAACCTGAGTATAGTTACTTTTTCCCCACATATTATTAGGGTAGCAATCCCATGAAATAAAATCAAGATCTTTACCTAGATCAAAGTAATCCAACTCGCTAAAATGTCCCATAAAGTTATGTGTGATTGGAAGCGTGCTCAATTTTCGGATCTCTTCTATTTGAATCTTTTGAAACACAACAACAGCATCTGATTTGAATCTATAATAATCGAGAAGTAATCCTGGGTTATGATTGAAGGGAGGTCTATTAAGATTGCTGCCTTCTCCACTTTGCGTAAATCCATCCGAAGAAGAATATCTTGGAATAACAACCTCATCAAAATCATTATAAGTTTGACTCCAAAAAACGGTTCCCCATTCTTCATTTAATGCCTGAATCGTCCCATACTTATTTCTAACCCAATCCTGAAAGCCTTTTTTACAATGATCACAAAAACAGCTTGCATCGAATTCATTGTCAGTCTGCCATCCTATGATGTTTTCATTGTCTTTATAATGCTCTGCCATTTTTCTTGTAATGACTCTAGAAAGTTCTCTATAGGTTGAATTGACTGAGCAATAATGTCTTCTCGTGCCAAATCCTTTTTGTAACCCATATAAATCAACAGGATAGATCTCCGGGTTAAGATCCATAAGCCATTTTGGTGGTGTCGCAGTTGGTGTCCCTAAGACCACTTTGATGTCATACCTTGTAAGCGTTTCAATAGCTTCATCTAACCAAGAAAAGTCATATTCACCTTTCTTTGGTTCTAACTTGCTCCAAGCAAATTCTGCAAGCCTAACGACATTCATATTTGCCTCTTTCATCATTTTTGCATCTGTTTCCCATCTCTCTTTTGGCCAATGTTCTGGGTAATAATCCACTCCAAAATACATATAATTCACACCCTTTCTCTCATTAATATTCAGAAAAAAATGTATAGCATTTTATAAATCCTTTATCTCAAAGGTAAACCAATTGAGATCACAAATGCTTTCAGTCTCATTTCCAACAAATTTCAGATAAACTGCATGTTTTCCATTTACTCTGTCAATTGGCGTAGAAATGTCCATCCAAGTATCTTTATCTTGCTTCTTAAAATAAACCTTTCCGAGTACTGCCCCATCTATAGAATCCATTATAATTTCAATAGCACCATCCGTTTTTGGGCATAAGCGTGCTGTAAAACTCATCTCCTTCTCGAAATTACCATTCCCAAACTCTAAGTACTTAAATCCTGCATAATTACCATTTCGGTTATTAACAAGAGCATGTGCACTAGTCTCTACTTGAGTGATATAATTCCCTCCATATAACTGACAAGCCCTAGCAGATGACATTCTTGAAAAAGCACTCGGTGAGGCACTAAATCCTTGAGTAGTCATTTCCACTGGAACAATACTTCCATTTTTTTCAAAGTATATAGGCTCAGCACATGCTCTTCTAGAATAAACACTGTTGTTACTTGATCGATGGTAGAATATATACCATTGACCTAAAATCTCAATGATAGAACCATGATTATTCCAAGACAATGGATCAGTTTCATAGTTATTAATGATGACGCCTCGATAAGTAAAGGGGCCAAGCGGATGCTTTGAAGTCGCATAGGAAAGATTGTTAGCCTTACCCGTGCTAATATCACAAAATATATAATAATAAATATCTCCAATTTTTCTCATAGAACTCGCTTCATGAAAAAAATGAGTAGACTCATTAATAAGGTCCTCTACATATGTTTCCGGTATAATTTCAAACATATTGTCTCTTAATTGAGCAGCTTGAGCATTGTTTTGTCCCCAATAGTAATACACCTTTCCATCGTCATCTAGAAGTACCCCGGGATCTATATGTTGAAGTGCTGCACCTCCATGGATAGAACTAGGATAATACATTCTTTTTGAATTGGAAAAGGGTCCCTCTGGAGAGTTGCTGGTTGCAACACCCTCTGAGCCATCTGAAAGACAAAAATACAAATAATAGATACCCTCTTTTTCAATGACATCAGGTGCATAAAGTGGTGCATCTGACCAGGGCACCTGATCATTTGGGCCTGCAGAAGCAAAAGTCACGCCATGGCTGGTCCAATGCTCTAAATTATATATCGAGGCTGAGTACACATAATACTCAGTACTGCAGTATGAAACGTCACCAAAAACATCATGAGAACCGTACAGATAAACTCTATCCCCGAAAACACGCGGTTCCCCATCTGGAATATATTCATCTAATGGTAAAAACGGATTCATAAACTTACCTTCTTTCTTTTAAAGTTATTTGATTACCCCTTAACAGATCCAGACGTTATCCCTGCTATGAATTCTTTTTGAAAAGCCAAAAATATAATAAGTAGGGGTATTATACTAATCACAGATCCTGCCATTATCAGATGATATGGTGTTCTCATTCCTTGATTGAAAGCCCTAATTGCAACTGCTACAGTTAACATGTTCTGTGATTTTAATACGATCATCGGCCATAAAAAACTGTTCCAGGAATTCATGAAAAACATGATCCCTAAGCTTGCTACGGCAGGTCTGGAAATGGGTAAAATTAATCTAAGAAATATACTGAACTCTCCACACCCATCTATCCTACCTGATTCAATAATTTCACCACTTAAACCCATCATGTATTGGCGCATAAAAAAGATACCAAATGCATTTGCAAGCCCCGGAATAATTAATCCAATATGCTTATTAATCCAACCAAATTTATTAAACAGCGCATACATAGGCACCATGGTTACTTCAAATGGAATCATCATTGAACCTAGCAAAATGATAAAAAGAATTTCTTTACCTTTAAATGTATACTTTGCAAAAGCATACCCTCCTAGTGCACAAAAAAATACAGAGGCAGTTGTAAAGGTAATCGCGATAAAAGCGCTATTAAAAAGTGCATGAGCAAACTTATATTCTTTAAAGATGGCGACATAATTGTCTAAAGTTATAGACTTAGGAAACAAAGTGACTGGATAAGAAAATATTTGATCAAGTGACTTAAACGAAGACAAAACCATCCAAATGAATGGCATGAGCATCAGCACTGTAATTGCAGCAAGAACGAGATAAACAAGGACATTACTAGTTTTTTTCCTTACTTGGTCTATAGATATCATCATTTCACAACCTCCCTATTTACTTATCAGCCATATTGCTTAGCTTAAACTGCAATATGGCAAAAATAATCATCAGAATAAAAAACGCATAGGCAAGGCTTGATGCATACCCCATCCTAAGATGAACGAAACTCTCATTATAGATATAAAGCACTGGAGTTATGGTTTTATAAAGTGGTCCGCCTCCCGACATAATTAAAGGCTCTGTAAAAAGAGAGAACGTTCCAATGGTTGATAAAACTGTACAGAATAAAATAACCGGTCTCATAAGAGGAATTGTAATCTTTATAAAAATTTGATAACTACTTGCTCCATCAATTTTTGCAGCCTCAACCAAACTACCCGAAATCGTTTGAAGCCCTGCCATCATTAATATCATATTGTAGCCAAGATATCTCCAAAGAATCAATAGGCATATTGCAAATCTTGCCCCTAGCGCTGTTCCCATCCATGCAATTGCAGGTATCCCCATTCTCATTAATGTTTCATTGATAAACCCATATTTCGTATCAAAGGCAAGCCCAAATACAAACGCAACCGCAACCACTGAAGTGATATTCGGAATAAATATGGCTGTTCTGAAAAAATTTCTAAATTTTAGATTGGGCTTATTCAATAAAACAGCAATCAATAATGCCAAGATCAGCATAATGGGTACATACATAAAAAACATGATTACGCCATTTAAAATGGCTTGTAGAAAAATTTTATCTTGTAGGAGCCTAGCGTAGTTGTCTAGTCCAACCCATTTCATGGCATTTACACCATTCCAAGTTGTAAAACTAGCTCTTAAGGAGAAAAAGATGGGATATACCATAAAAACAATAAAAAGTATGTAAAAAGGTGCTAAAAAGACATAAGGTGCTAACTTTTGTTTATATTGCCAATCTTTCTTTCGATTTTTCATTTTAAGTACCTCCTATTAAAACAAATTACAAAGGAAACTTTCATGATAAAAACCAACATGAAAGTTTCTTAAGTCACATATCAAGTTAAATTCTCAGTTTATAGAGCACTACACTACAACTACTCGATTTTAGATTTTACTTGATCATTCGCTTCCTTCAAAGCTTGCTCCACACTTATATTATTGTAGATTATTTTAGCATACGCTTCTCTTATAGATTCATTTGCTTGACTATAATTTTTAGTATAACTTATTACTGGTATTTGTGATACAGTGTCTGCAAATACACTTCTAACTTTTTGATTACCAAAATATGGCATATCTTCATTAAAAAACGCATCACTATATGTTGTTTCTAAGGATGGAAATACATCCATTGTTTTATACATATTAAGCTGTGATTCTTCTCTACCTAACATGAACTCTACATAAGCCCAAGCGGCATCCTTATTTTTAGAAGTATCTGAAATAACGAGATTAGAACCACCATCATTAGCTGCTGTATTCGCACTTCCTGCCCACGTTGGAAGTGGAACTACTTTCCACAAACCAACAGCATCAGGCGCAATCCAAGATGAGAAAAATCCACCCATCCAAGAAGCTGCAAAAATTGTTGCTACATTACCATTTGCAAGACTATCATACCAAGGTTGTGTCCACTCTTCAGTGTTATCAGCCAAATCTTCTTTGACAAAGCTAGTTAGGAAGGTCATCGCTTTTACAGCTTCTGGGTTATCTAGCTGAGGCAAACCTGCTTCATCAAAATAAAAATTGCCTTGTTGCCATAATAGCTTTTCAAAGTTTCTGCCAGTAGACTTTTCTTGACTTTCAGGAAACATAAAACTACCTGTTTTTTCTTTAATAATCTTTGCAGTGTTGTAATAATCATCCCAAGTCTTAAGCAACTTACTGACTTCAGCTGGATCAGATGGTAACCCTGCTTTTTCAAATACATCTGTTCTATAATATAACGCTACTGGACCGCTATCCCAAGGCATAGCATAAGTTTTACCGTCTTTTGAAGCATCAGCCCATTTGAATTTATTCATTTTATCTGTGTAAGGTGCTACTTTATCTGTTAAATCCATTAAGCCGCCTACATTGACAAATTGACCTAAATTACTTGTTTCAATTGTCGCTACATCAGGCAGGCCTTCACCACCTGCCGAAAGACCCAAAAGCATTTTTTGATATAAATCTGCTGTTGCTACGATTTGGAATTCTACTTCAATATCTGGATATTCTGCTTTAAAAGCTTCCATGTTCAACTCAAGAGCTTTTTGAATAAATTCCCAACCCCAAACCACGATTTTACCAGATGGTTTCACAACTTCACTAGCTGCACCGTCATTTGTTTCTGTCGAAGCAGTATCTGAAACTTTAACTTCAGGTTCTACCTTCTGACCACATCCCACAAAGGATGTAGCACATAAAACTGAAACCAAGAGCAAACTAATTACTTTTTTAAGAATATTTGTCATTTTTATTACCCCCTTAAAATATTTTCTTGTTGGTATTTCTCTGTTACATGCTTATTATATCAGTACATATTGTTATTTCAAACAAAACACATTATGATATTAGTGACTTTATTAGTAATATTTATAGTTTAAGGCAATCCTATTGGACTGCCTTTTTAGAAAGTTTGCATATTATTATTATTATTAGCAGTATATTAGGAACAATGCTAAATTGATGAATACTTGGATATAGTTACAGACCTTTCTGAAATTCTGATGGTGTTTTACCAACTACCTTTTTAAACATCCTTGAAAAATACCCACTATCTTGGAATCCAACTTTTTCAGCTACCTCATAGTTTTTCAGATCATAAAAACTTAGATACTCTTTAGATTTTTCAATTCTAACTTTATTCAAGAAATCAATATATCTTTCCCCTGTTTTTTGTTTGAATAATTGACTAAAATAAATGCGACTAAGATTGATGTGTTCAGCAACATCCCCAAGCGTGATGTTATTCATATATTCATTCCGAATGTACCTCATAGCTTCTTTAATTAACTCGCTTCCACAATTACATTTGTTGACTCCTATGCTTTGGGACAGTAATTTAAATTGGTTTTGAAACCACTCCTCGATTTCGATAACACTTTCTAATCCCAACGGCTCTTCAACAGAAAAATATATTTTTTCTCTTTCACGACTAAAACCAACTTCAATTGAAATTTTGTTAAGAAGGGAAACGAGTTGCGTACAGATATAATTAAGTATTATAAGTGAATCGGGTTCCTTATAAATATTTTTAAATGTTTTAGTCAAGATTAGCTCAACTTGTTCATCTTGTCCATCCAATAAAAAATATCTTATTTTATCTTCTTCACAGGAAATAGAATGATTTATTTCTTGATTATACTGAACTATTTGCTTATAAGGGATCATACAATTCTTACCAAAAAATATTTTATATTTTAAAAAATGTAAAGTTTCTTCTACTGCTTTAAAAACGTCACTAAAATTATAGATTGCCTTGCTAATACTTATAGAAATTGTCACCCTTGTGTAAGCTTTAATAGCCTCTTGAACAGCTGCACTATATAAAACCCCAGCATCTTCACAAGCATATTTAACCTGATTAACAGATAAAACGCAGACAAAAACCCCCTCCGTTAACTCTTCGACATCACCTTGATAAGCTTCATTCATTTTACTACGAAAAATATTTAAAATGGAATCCCTTAAAAGTCTTTTGGTTAACGGATCCCCTTTTCTATACTGTTCCTGGAAATTATCAATTTTTCCACAAACCACTATAAAATTAGAAAAAAGAAATTGGATACCTACACCTTTTAGATGTAGCAGGTTATTGTCTTCCGGTCCCAACGTCCCCTTTAAAAACTCAGTGAAAATCTTATGCTTTATGAATTGCTTGTGTTGCTCTACTTCATTACGAAGTATATCTATTTTTTGAGTTTCTGTATGTTTGTTTTCAATTTGCTTTTTGACCCCTATTAAAGTCTTTAGAATTTCAAAAGGCTCCATAGTTGCTTTAAGAATGTAATCACTTGCCCCTAAAGTCAGTGCTTGTTTTACAAATTCAAAGTCATTATGACTTGAAAGAATGACCACTTTAACATCTGGGTTTATAGCTTTCAAACGCTTTGTAAGCTCAAGCCCATCCATTTTAGGCATTTTTATATCAGTTATAACAACATCTGGCAACAACTCTTTGTACAATTTGAGCGCATCTTCGCCATTTGAAGCATCTGCAACAATCAAAAATCCATTTTCTTCCCACTGAATGGTACTTTTTATACCTATTCGAATCAGATATTCATCATCTACAACCATCACTTTGATCATCTAACTTCATCCTTTCTTCCAATCGAACTGGAATTGCAATGACGGCTTCCGTGCCACCCTCTTCAAGCTTTTTCAATTCTAATCCGTAAGCTTCTCCGTAGTAAAGCTTAATCCTCTTGGCAGTATTACTAATACCTATACTGCTATACCTACTGCTTTCTTTAATATCTTTTGAAAGGATTTGAGCTATTTTCCCTTGATCAATACCTTTGCCATTATCTTTCACCGATAAATAAATTGTATGATCTATCTCTTTTCCACCAATAGTAATGATTCCTCCCTCTACTTTATCCTCAAGTCCATGGTAAACAGCATTTTCAACTAGTGGCTGTAATATGAGTTTTAAAGTGTATTTCTTTAGGATCACTTCGTCTATGTCATAAACAACTCTAAACAGATCGCCATATCGGAACTTTTGAATGGCAATATAATTCTTGATATTATCTATTTCTTCATCAATAGTTATAAAGTCACGATTAGTATAAGTACTTGCTTGTAACAGTTTCACCAACGAGGTAATGGTTGATGAAATATTGGGTACATTTTGAATTCTAGCCATCCAATTGATAGAATCCAGTGTGTTGAATAAAAAATGAGGATTAATTTGTTGTTGCAACATATTTAGCTCAATTTGTTTTTTAATATTTTCATCTTGATAAATTTTTTTAATGGCTTCGGAAAGTTCCTGAATCATACGATTAAAACTATTTGATAGTTCTCCTATTTCATCTCTACTTGATATCTCCATATATACGTTCAGATCGCCATTTTCTACCTTAGCCATTTCTCTCCTAAGCTTTTTTAAAGGTTCAGATACGCTATAGGATGCTCCGACTGATAGGAGCAGTGCAAACATGATACACGCCAGTCCAACAAACAAGGTATTCGTTTTAATCTTTTTTGCTTCTGCAAATAATTTGTTGGCTGGTATAGATTGAACTAATTTCCAATTGGTTTTTTCTGAGGTTGTATACACAACGAAGTAGGATATATTCTCAATTTCTTCCATATAACTGCCACTTTTATTTTGGAAAACTTGTTGATATGTTCCTGAATGTAACGTTGTTCCAATCAAGCTTTTATCTTTATTATAAACAATTTCTCCTTGTTCCGTGATTAGCATTGTTGTTGTATCTTTATTTATTTCAGAATTATCAAATATATTGTAAATATATTGATAATTTATATCTATTCCTATAACTCCCAAATGCTCATTTTTTTCAATATTTGTATATTTTCTAAGAATTGTTATAACAGTGTCGATACTATCGAATACTTGAAAACTATAAAGACCTGCATTGTGCGTGGGGGTAATTGCTATTTTAGCTTTCCCCTCTCTGAACTGATTAAACCATTCTTCATCTTTTAATACTTCAAGCATTATTGACCCGGAAGCAAAAATACTATCCTTCTGGCCTACGATATAAATCTGTCTAATAGATTTAACTGGTGTAACATATCCTCTTAGAATTTTTGTGACCTCTGCCATTGCAACAGTTCTATCAAATTCACTCTTTTGACTGTCGTAAATATGTTGTCTCAAGTTTCTATCAAAAAATATATATTGCAAAATATTATCTGCACTTTGTATATAAAGGTCCACACTATTAATGGCTTGCTGTAGCTTCGAAGCAGTGTATTCACTCGCATTCTTTTCAATGGTTGTTTCTGCGCTTTGATAGGTAACACTGGCAACAATATAAAGTGGCAAAATTGTGAGCAAAGAAAAATAGATCATTAATCGGCTTTGAAGGTGCAAGTGCCTAAGGAGTATATATCTATTGATAAATTTCTTCATATAATCTCCTCCTATAATATTGTTTCTGCCGCTACTATTATGCCTATAATATCATTTTCTTTCATAATTAACAATCATGTATCTCGTTTTCCCTCAAGGTCCACTAGTGAAGAATTTCAATTCTTTCCTAAAAGATTATAAGTTTAACTATTACATATCCGTAGTGGCAGGTCTCTGCGGGGTTTTATAAATTCGCTCTGTGGGTATTTTGGTTTTGGTGTTTGCATATTTTTCTCCTTTATCATTCTATTCTATACCATATTGAGCCAGGCGTTCTCGCACTTGTACTTCTTGCTCTATCGGAAACCTAAGTGGTGTATGATGAATGCTACTGTAAGTACCAATTTGTTTTGCAACCGCATCTAAACAATCAAATCCGTCCCATATCTGAATATTTTTACCTGCACTATGGATCTGTTGATAAACTTCAGGCCACAAGGATTGATTGTTTTGGCCGTCCCCTGGGACCCATTGTACGGCGTCTAAGGTTTTGATCTTTAATATAGATTTCAGGTGAGTGAGTTCACCAATTCTATCCAGATGATAAATTGTGTGATCCAGTTTATTACAGGTTCTAACTAGCTCTGGTCTAACAAACTCCTCAAACATATCCGGGCCTATCATATATGAAAAATCACTTTGCGGTACATATCTCCCTCAGAGTTTAGAGCAATAGCATGTTATCCCTAATCATATTGTAATATGAAATGCTTATAAGTAGTATGCTAATATCCTTTATTCTATAGAAATATCCTTAGCGTCTAAAAAAAAACGCCTTATATAATAGACAATAAAAAGTCTACTCTATAGGGCATTTCTTTAGTCTTTATTCTCCCACTGCAAGACCTGCAAGGTATGCTGCTCCCAAGACGGTAGTTTCTACAACAGTTAGCCTTACTACTTTGGTTCCAATAATATCTGCCTCTACATAGCCTTATAGCTCTTTTCATTGACTGCCTGTGGCATAATGCTGAACTTATAGTTGTATTTTCCAGGTTTCACTTGGTACTCTTCATGTATATTCTTATACCAGCCCGTGTCTCCACCAAGGCCCGAGTGTAAATGGTCAATATTGATATAGATTTCATCCCGTGGTATAAGTTCTGTAGTATGCTTAGCTTGCGTATAATCTTCTACACTGTTTCTATGCACGTCGATATGCATAAGGTTAAACCCTTCTACTTTAACCCCTTCACCCTCCGCATTGGTAAGTGTAAACCACCTTACATCTTCTTTGCCTCCACACTCTACAGGAAGTATATAGGGATAGTGCTGCTCATCAACAGTACTCTTGTACAGTCCAATATGGGCACTTAATTTTCTATCTCTGTAATTCTCATGTGGCCCCCTTCCATACCAAACAAAGTTCTCAAAGCATTTCGGAATGGTAAATGTGACGCCAACCCGTGGCAGAATGGGATGATTTGGACTTATATCAACTGTATTCTCAATCTCAACTTTTCCATTACCATCAATGATATATCTCATATGACTCTTGAACCCATATTTATTTTTCTCTGCCTGCATTGTTGTATCAACTTCTATATAAACTTTTTTACCATCATGGTTATAGGCGGTTATTTTATTAACTGTTCTTACAAGTCGATCAAGGCCTGCCACATACCAGTCGTACGCAACAGCATTTTCATTTCCACATGCCGCATCTATTCCTGTAGGTGCACGGAAGTAGTTTTCCTTTGCTCCACAAGTGATAATACTTTTCCCATGCCAAAGGTATTTATCTATCACACCTTCTTTTTTACTAAATGAAAGGGTAAATTCCTCACTTTGAATAATATAAGCCTCTGCAGTGTCTTCCATTGTAAGACTTAGTTCATTTGTCTTTTCAGTTTTTTCCTGACCGACTTCTGTAACTTGCAGCCTAAACTGCTCAGCATATACCTCATGTCCTTTAGCCCCCCATATCTCCTCTTTATTTAAACAAAAAGAAACATTGAGAAAATACTCTGCCCCACATTTCCCTTCTGGTAATACAAAGGGGATCCGCAGTTCTCCCTTTTCTCCCGCTTTAATAGCAATTGGCTCAAGCTTACCTTTTTGTATTTCATACCCATTTTCAATCACTTGCCAGAAAATATCAAGATGCTTTAAGTCACTTTCAATATACTTGTTGTAAACCGTAACAATCCCCTTATTGATACCATTTTCTTTTACTATGACAGGGGACTGCACCTTTTTAAGTTCTAAGGCTCCCGGATGTGGCGTAAGATCTGGTTGTACAACGCCATTCAAGCACATATCTAGCACTGGGTCTGTTACTTTTTCTCCAAAATCACCACCATATGCCCAATATTTTTCACCCGTTTTGGTCACTTTTGTTATGGCCTTATCAGCCCAGTCCCATACAAAGCCTCCTTGAAAGCGGCTGTATTTATCAACATAATCCCAGAATTTATCTACATTCCCATTGCTATTACTTTTAGCATAGGCATACTCACACATAACCATAGGTCTTTTATCCGTTGTGTCTGCCATAACACTATCAACCCAGGATAATGGTGGATACATAGGCACACGTATATCGCTAATGAGAGGACTCGGATCCCAGCTTTCATACTGAACAAGTCTATAGGGATCATAACCTCGAATCCAACCTGCCATAGCTGCATGGTTCATACCTGCACAAGACTCATTTCCCAAGGACCAAAACAGTACGCAGGGATGATTTTTGTCTCTCATAACCATTCTGACTGCCCTTTCAAGATAAGCCCCCGACCACTCAGGATCTAGCGATAACATGTGATTCAATCCGTGGGTTTCTAGGTTTGCTTCATCTACTATATACATGCCATATTCATCACATAAGTCATACCATATAGGATCATTAGGATAGTGTGACGTGCGTACCGCATTAAAATTCAGACGCTTCATAGCGATAATTTCTTCTCTCATTCGTTCTTTAGAAATAGCTCTGCCCGTTTCCGGGTGATGCTCATGCCTGTTCACTCCTCGGATGATAAGTCGCTTACCATTAAGTAAGATAATCCCTTGCTGACTAATCTCTATTTTCCTAAAACCCACCTTACAGCTCTCATAATCTACTTCGTTTCCTTGCGGGTCGACCAACGTATAGATTAGCGTATATAAATAAGGATTTTCAGCACTCCATTTAATTGGCTCTGTCACCTTAATAGAAATAAGTGCCGCACACATTTCCTCTGTGAATTGATCTTTGATGTACATGCTCGTTTGTTCTGAAACCTTTTTCTCGAGTTCAGCCGAAATTTCTTGCCCCAAGGCATCAATGAGCTTAACTCTCACCTTGTAATCTGAATATCCCTCTTCTTTATTGACATAACAATAAGTAACCAGATCAGCATTTTTATAGTGCTCATCCAAAAGGGTAAAAACCTTGAAATCTCTTATATGAATAGCTGGTTTACTATAAAGGGAAACAGAACGTTGAATGCCTGATAGGTGCCAGTAATCTTGATCCTCTAGGTAGGTCCCGTCACTAAACCTCATGACCTGAACAGCTACCTTATTTGTTCCAGATTTTATAAACTTTGTTATATTGAAGTCTGCCGGCAGCTTACTATCTTGTGAGTAGCCTAAAGATTCTCCATTAATCCATAAATAGAATGCAGATTCAACAGCACCAAAAGTTATAAATACTTCTCGCCCCTCCCAAAACTGGGGAATTTCAAATTCTGTCACATAACAACCTGTCGGATTGTTATGTGGTACACAGGGCGGATTAAGCTCATAATTGTCTGTCATTACTCCCTGAGCCTTTGCACGCTTCCCTATTTTTAATAAATGCGCACCGCTGGTATCAGATAGTTCAAAAGGGTATAACGTATTGGTGTATATTGGATAATCATACCCCTGCATTTCCCAGTTTCCTGGCACTTTTATATCATTCCACACAGAAGTATCAAAGGATGCTTCATGAAAATCTTCAGTTATCTCTTTTGGATTTGGAAATAATTTAAACTTCCATAATCCATCAAGAGATAGCACATATTGAGATACTTCTCTATTACAGCTTGCTGCTTGTAATTGGTCAGCATATGCGCCTAGTAGTACATGCATAGGTTCTCGGTTGATATGCAGTAGATATTGGTTTTCCCAATCATTCCTTTGACACTTTCCTTTTTGGTTTAACATAAAACACCTCCGTTTAGTTATAACTGTGCTTGAACTTGTACCTCTTTAATAGTATTATATTGTTATTATATATGATCCTAATAAGATAATATATAACTGCGTATTGGCAAATTTATAATTATATTGTCATTGGAGGCTAACAAATGAAACGCCAAATATTTTTACCTGTTCTTCATAACCATCCCTATTTTTGTTTTCCCGAGTCTGTCGGTTGGTCCTCAGATCGTCCGCAGCATTCTATAGTAAGACATGAAAATGAATTAGATAGTTTTAACCTTCACCTTATTGTAAATGGCAAAGGTTACTTAGAATCTAACGGGGTCACCTATACATTACAACAAGGTGACAGTTTTTTTTATTTTCCACTGCAAAAACAATTATATTATTCAGATTTGGAATGTCCTTGGGAGGTAGTATGGGTTCACTTTAATGGTAAGCTCTTGAAGGAATTTTTTATGGAGATGGGCTATCACCAAACAAAAGTCTGGACACTAAATAGTTGGAAAATACTTTTTAGCAACATTATCCTCTTGCTAGAAGAAGCCGAGCAATCTACTATTTTGTATCCTGCGACGCTTTCAGCATTAACCTATGGCGTTATTTCAGAATTTATCACCAATGCCTCTCCACTTACACGTAACAGAGGCTTTGAACTGTTTGAAAGAATTACTGATATTCTTCCAGAAATGCGCGAATGTTCTTCCCGTCCCTTCGAACTCCAAACATGGGCTGACCACTTAAATATAAGCTCCTATTATTTTTGCAAATCTTTTAAAAGAGTCACAGGCATGACACCTACTAACTTCATCAAACTTTGTCGCCTTCAAAAAGCAAAGCAGCTTTTACTTGAAAAACCCGATTGGTCAATTAAGCAAATTGCTATAGAAGTTGGTTATCCAAGTATAAGTTACTTTGGAAGTGTCTTTCTAGAAAACGAACACGAAAGCCCTGGAGAATATCGCAGGAAACATCTTTCTTGAATGTTTAATTTATAACTATAAACTTCCAAAACAAAAGCCAGATAACTGTTTTCCCTATCAGTTACTGGCTTGGTATCCCATCTAACTCTTGCGTTTTATTTATGATTTAATCTCTATATGTTTATTTGTCTCACTACTTGTATTAAAAGCTATTATTGTTTCTAAAATATGATAAGTGAGCTGACTGCTTGCTTTAAAATCCTGCTGATTGTGCTGTAAGGCATCTGCCATATTAGATACACCTAGTCCACGGCTGTTATCCTCGTAGTCAAATAACAGAGGTATTTCTAAGAATTCTCCTTTGCTTGGACGATAAACACTCACCGGACCTCCAAAGGTATTAGGGTCAGGCACTGATAATGTCCCTTCTGAACCATAGATTTCTATACGTGGCACATTGGCTGTGTGGACATCGAAAGTTGTGAAAATCGTACCTATTGCCCCACTTTCAAATTGCATCATTCCTGTAACATAAGTAGGTACATCCACATTGATGATCTTTCCATAAAGGTTTTCACTTGTTATTTTCCTTTCTGGAAAGGAAATCTTAGTCATACCTGAAACCTTCTTGATAGCGCCTAGCAATGATACGAGCGCTGTAAGATAATAAGGCCCCATATCCATCATAGGTCCGCCACCATGTTTGTAATAAAATTCTGGATCTGGATGCCAAGATTCATGCCCTCTACATACCATAAAAGCAGATGCTCCAACAGGTGTCCCAATATATCCATCTTCTATAAGTTTTTTACATGTTTGAATCCCTGCCCCCATAAAAGTATCAGGTGCTCCACCTATTAACCTATTTTTTTCTTTTGCTATTTCTACAAGCTCTTTTCCCTCTTCTAAAGTAGCAGCTAATGGCTTTTCTGAATAAACATGCTTTCCGGCTAGTAAAGCAGCTTTAGAAACTTCAAAATGCTCATAAGGTCTCGTAAGATTTAAGACAATATCTACTTCTGGGTCTTCAAAAAGGGCATGCATATCTTCATAAAGTTTTGGAATGTTATATTGCTCTATTGCTCGTTCTGCTTTTTCTCGTACTAAATCACATACCCCTACTATTTCTAAGTTGTTAAATTTTTTAGTTAGATTTCCAAGGTAAATCCCACTAATATCACCTATACCTACGATACCTATTTTAGTTGTTTTCACGTTCTGTCCCCTTTCTCTAATACATTTTTGCTTCATTTTTGAATTTGTCTGTACTCAGTTTATGATCTATTGCATATTGCTTACCTTCTGCTGCCCAAAGCATACCTCTTAGCATTATTTTCTCAGCTGATGGGGAGTTCTTAAAAACATCATCATGATGACCTAATGCATTATAAAATACTCTTCCATTTCCCCAGTATTTGGTCCATGCGACTGGCATATCTATTGGTTTATTGGCAATGTGATAATAATTAACTACTGGAAACCGCGTTGTCGCTAGCACCTCGATGGCTGGATCGATATGCAAATAATAATGTTCACTCTTTACTTTAAAATCTTCGAGTCCTTCTACAATAGGACTTGAGCCCTTGCAAATATTCACCTCATATTCAATACCATCGCCACCCGGATGACTTACCCATTGTCCTCCTGTTATAAATTGCCACTCTGTGTTTTGCCTAAAAGAATCACACATCCCCCCATGGCACCCTGCAAGACCTACTCCCACACCAACTGCCTCAGAAAGATTTTTTACATACTCATTATCGATCTCTCCCATAGTCCAACAAGAAACAATCAAATCTAGGCTTTTTAGTTTTTCTACATCTTTCAAACAGTCTAGCTTATCAAAAACTTCTACTTCAAACCCTTCTTTTACTAATAAATTCTTAAACCGATTAGAAACGAGCTCCGGTTCATGCCCATCCCAACCTCCTTGAAAAATAATTGCTTTTTTCATGCTTCTTACCCCTTTCTTAGATAAAATTTAAATCTCACAACTTATGCTAATGCCTTGATCTTGAGATTTAAAGATACACTCTATGACCTGCATCACTCTTAATGCTTGCTCTGGCCTCACAATAAGCTCTTCTTCACCATTTAATACCCCTACAATATTTTTATAATAATTAGCCCAGTCCACTTCTACTTCTGGCAAAGGAAGTTCTATCGTTGTATGTACTGGACGTGGCGCCATCGTACGCGTTGGCCCAGCGCTGGTATAGACTATTTCATTCTCCCACTCCATCTCGCTCTCTTCTTTTAAAGTAACCATTTTCCCTTTTCCATCCCAATCCTCTACAACTGCTGTCCCTTCTGTGCAAGTCATATGCCAACGCGGTTGAGTAATAAAGCAGTTCATAGAGACTTCAACAAGTGCGGTAAGTCCTCCTTCAAAACGCAGCATAACCTCAAAGTGGTCATCCACCTCTGGAGCAAAGATCTGGTGTAAGTGAGCATTAACAGAAACAACCTTTTCACCCGTCAGCTGGAGTAGTTGGTCAAGCATATGAACGCCCCAATCGAGTACCATGCCGCCACCATTAACCTTGTAACCTCTCCAGCCATGTAGCGCACGCCTTGAACCTTGAACCCTACTTTGTATGATATAAGGTTTGCCTAAGATGTTCTGGTCATATATTGCTTTAATAATAGTGTAATCCTTATCCCATCGCCTATTTTGATGAATAGAAAAAAGTTTGTTGTTTTCTTTAGCTGCTTCCATTATTTCTATAAGTTCAGCTACATTCATCGTAACAGGCTTTTCGCAAATAACATGCTTACCAGCTCTTAGGCACGCTACAGTATAGTCTTTATGAGAATCATTAGGCGTTGCAATAGTGACAAGATCCAAAGATTCATCTTGCAGCAATTCTTCTATGGTAGTATAAGCTTTCAAGCCACTTTCCTGCGCTTTATCCCGCCTCTCTTCTCTTAGATCAAAAGCGCCTATAACTTCTATTTCCTTTATTTTTTTATTAATGTTTTGGTGATGCCATTCTCCCATGCCGCCATATCCAATAATGCCTAGCCTATATGCCATACTTCCACCTCTTTTTTAAATAATGATAAAAAAATTGTAGCATAGCACTTGATTTAAAACGTGCCATAAATTATTATTTAATAGACATATATTGCACTTTTAGAAACAAAAAAATAAAATATCAATAGGGGATCAGGTGATATGATGAACAGCAGATTTTCTCCTCAAGGTTACTATCAATTCTTTGAAGAAGCATCCTCCTCTTATCAAGGGGGCCTAGCTCATAATCTTCACTTTGTCCCTCATATGCATTTTCAAATTGAAATCATTTATGTTATAGAAGGGGAACTTAGTGTACGTATTAATGAAAAACACATGACGTTATCTAAAGGCGCCATAGCTTTTATCGCTCCAAACCAAATGCATGCTTTTGATACACCTATTTCTAGCCAATGTATTATCACCATTTTCAATCCTGGTTTAATGCCAGAAATTGATACTTTATTTAAGAAAAATATACCCGATATTCCTTTTCTAGTCTCACCTTCAAATAGATCTAGTTTAGCCTATTATTTTGATAAAATTGCTAGTCCGCTCGCTAGAGAAAATATTCTTCTTTTAAAAGGTTATTTATATATCATTCTTTCTCTTATCTTAGAACATTTGACACTTGTACCTATTAAAGAAAGTTATTCTCCTCATCTGAGTACTGTTCTTCAGTATATTTATGCCCACTACGATGAACCTCTCTCTTTAGCAGATGCTGCGGCTGCTATTGGCATCTCTAAATTTGCACTATCGCGTCTCTTTAACCGTCATATTGGTTATAGTTTTTCAAATTACATTAATTTTTTACGTATTGATAAAGCTAAGAAACTTCTCCTTACAAACCTTAAAGTGATCGATATCGCCTATAGTTGTGGCTTTGAAAATCTACGGCATTTTCACAGAGTGTTTCATGATTATTGCAAGGTTACTCCCTTAGCCTATAAAAAGAGTATGGATAAATTGTAAATAATCTCTATAAAATAACCAAATGCTCAAAACCTATTTCTTTAGATTTTGAGCATTTGTTATTCTCTATTATATTTATGCCATAAGTGGCATATCCCTTGATAGTAATGCTTCTATTTCTTCTTTTGGAACAGGCCTGCTAAATAAGTAGCCTTGTCCATAGTCACATCCACTTGTCTTTAAAAATTCTAATTGCTCCCTAGTTTCTATGCCTTCTGCAACAATCTCCATCCCTAGTTCATGCGTAAGTTTAATAATAGAGTCTACTATTACATTTCCTTGTCCCATATCCGAAATATTTTTGATAAAGTCTCGATCAAGCTTCACGCTGTCTATTGGGAGCTTTTGTAAGTATGTTAAAGAAGAATACCCTGCTCCAAAATCATCTAGAGCAATCTTTACGCCCATATCTTTGATAACTTTCAAGATTCTAGTTGATGCCTTAATATCTAACATGACTGCCGTCTCCGTTACTTCTAATTGAATTTCATCACTCTTTACTTGTGTTTCAGTGATTACTTGTCTTATTTCATCTATGAGCCCATCTTGTGTAACTCTCTTGCCCGAGACATTAATAGACATCTTAATCGGCGGATAACCTTGTTCTTCCCAACACTTCTTTTGCACTAAAGCTGTTTTTACAACCCACTCTCCTATATCATAAATAAGTCCAGTTTCTTCAGCTAGAGGAATAAATTCCATTGGTGGTATCATTCCCCGTTCTGGATGTATCCATCTAATCAAAGCTTCTACTGCTATTAAATGGCCACCTTCTAAGTTAACTATAGGTTGATAATAAAGCGTAAATTCTTGATTTTCTATAGCGCGTCTTAGTTCGTTGACTATTCTTATTCGTTTTAAACTTTCTTCTTCTATTTGATCTACATAAAAACAATAATTATCTTTCATATTTTTCTTAACTGCATACATCGCTATATCTGCATACTTAAGTAAAACTGCTAAATCATCAGTATGTTCTGGGTATAGGACAATACCAATGCTAAAAGAAAGGAAAAACTCTTGATTTTGAAGCTTCCATCGTTTTCTTAAATACTTAAGTAAGTCTTGTACTCTATCAATGACTTCTTCTCTATCATGAGTGTCATCAAAAATAATAGCAAATTCATCCCCGCCAAGCCTTGCTACAAAATGAGGATTTTTGATTTTTTCTTTAAGTACATTTGCAATCTCTTTTAAAAGTAAATCACCTACAAAATGCCCTAAAGTATCATTTATATTTTTAAAGTTATCAATATCCATATAAATGAGGGCAAACTTTTTATGTATTCTATATTTTCTATTGATTAAACGAGTAACTTTTTCTTCAAAAGATAATCGGTTAGATAGTTGCGTTAGTGCATCATTGTAAACTAGCGCATTAAGCTTTTCTTCTACCAATTTTTGCTCTGAAATATCTGTATGAGAACCTGCTACTCTTATTATTTTCCCATCTTCACTCCATATTGCCTTTCCTTTGCTTAATATCCACTTATAGCTTCCATCTTTGCATCGCATGCGATAAACATCTTCATAAACATCTCTTTTAAACTTAATATACTGGCTCACCTTACCAATAGCATCCTTTTTTTCATCCGGATGAAGTAAATTAAGCCATGCCCTAAAAGTATTATCTATCTCATATTCTTCATACCCTAAGTAATTTTTCCACTTTGCTGAAAAATAATAGATATGATTTTCTACATCCCAATCCCAAATGCCACAATCAGCGCCCTCAATAGCGAGTTTATATCTTTGTTCACTCATACTAAGTGCATTGCGATGTAAGTCTAGTTCGTCAACTTGATGTCTAAGTTCTTCTTCTAAAGCTATGAGCTCTTCATTATTAGAACTAAGCTCTTCAAAATTTTCATAGATTTTTCTAAGCATGCTTTTAGAAACAGAGAGCCTTTTTAAAATAAGTGAATAAATAAGTCCCATTGTGAGGACTACATATGCCCATCCTTTATAGAATGATACTCTTTTATAAACCTCTACATCGCCTACAAGCCTACTGAGTAATTCATCAGATAATAGAATCCACAATACCCCGAGTATTCCATAAATAAACGTAATTTTCATAGATTCAAAGTGTGGATATATTTTATAATTAGGATTCAAATAGTAGTTAATATCTTGATTTGTTCCCACATCTCTACTAAAATATGATTTTAGTTTTTTTAATAGATTTAACAATCATATCACCACTTTTCTATAAGTTATAGCATACAGCCTATATGCTTTTAAATCTAAATATCTCTTAACAGAAAATAGTTATGATGAACTTTGATTAAATCTTATCAAATTTTACCATCAAATACAATAAAAACAGTAGCTTTATATATAAAAAGACCTCTAGATACTGTAATATCTAGAGGTTTCTTTACTAAATAGTAATACTTTAATATTCTTTTTAACAGATTGTCTCTATAAATCTCTTTGTTACAAAACTCAAGTTAATGATTACTGCTTACTCAGGCTATACACTACTTCTAAGACGTCACTTCTATTCATACCAAGTCTTACTGCAATAGCCTTGATAATCGTAGTTTCATTAATATAAATTGTTGCCTCGTATATTAAGCTTTCTTCAGTCGGTTCGCTTCCATCTAGAGTATAGTAGATGATTGCCCCCGGAGTAGTCGTTGTTATAAAAACTTCTAATACTCCTTCAAAGTATAACTCTTCTGGTGCAGCTATTGGCTTTTGGACATTTTCTACTAACTCCTCATGTTCAACTACTGGAGATTCTACTTCCAATTCATCAATTGACTCTAATTCTAACTCTAATTCATGCATTACAGCATCATCTCCACCAGTTCCTGCATTTTGAATCACATTGATTCTTCTAAGATGCGGATAACTTGGATTACTACTTTCCCCGACTACCCATATGGATTCAAAATCCCAGTCTACGTAAGAACCCGACTGCCTTGCCTGTATGAAAGAAATCGCTGTTCCATGAATACCTGTAAGCACTCCCTCGGGAACTTGCATTTGGTCTAGAGCAGATATCTCGTTTGTTGGATTATCAAAACTCTGAAATCCTATAACTTTACCAAAAGTTAACTCCATCCAATCTCTTCTCATTAGCTTACTATTAAGGGCAAAACTATTCCTAATTTCACTATACGTGTTCTCTCCTATTAATCCTCCCACAACATCTTTTCCAGTAACTATTCCAGCAGCATAGCAATTGTTTACAAGTGTACTTTTATTTCTTCCTATTAGCCCGCCTATAGCATAATCACCCGTTACATTTCCTATAGCATAGCTATTAAAAACGCCTCCTGATAAATCATTATAACCTACTAAACCTCCAAGACTATCAGAATCCAGGCCTCCTAAAACTTCAACCTCTGATAAACATTCACTTATTTCTGAAGAAGTCCCTGTATTCCCTCCAACTAATCCACCTACTGAATATTTACCTTTAATAACTCCCTGGCCCCCAGTGGTTACGACGTAACATTTATCTATGGGTGTATTTTCATTAAAGCCAACAAGTGAACCTACCTGTTCAAATCCACTGATCATTGTAATATATAGTCCGAGATTACTAATAGTTGCGTAGTTAGTAACACCTAATAGTCCAATCTGACTTTCACTCTCCCTATCAATAAACAGACCATATACATGATGCCCATCGCCATTTATTCTGCCACTAAAACGATAGCCCCAGTTACCAATAGGTTCCCACCCTTTTCCATCATTCCATGTTCGTGTTTCAGTGGCGTCAATATTATCTTTAAACTTATAATGCGCATCTAAGTTATGCCTAATGCCATTAAGCTCACCCAAAGTCCAAATTTCATAAGGGTTATCCACAGTCCCTAACCCCATATATTCTACAGTAATTGTAGCGGCCTAGCTAATGAGTTTTCCTGGTACCTGAGCTGTAATAAGTACTTCGTCAAATGCCCCTAAACGCTTATAATCTCCATTTATGCTAACAACAAAACTACCATCACCTTGAGCCATAGTATCCCAAGTATCGTTCCCTCTTTTCATCATGATTAAAGAGTTAGGCTCAGCAGTTCCTTCAATATCCATATCACCTGATTTAACAGGTAAACTCGTAATAATAGGTGTTGCTGTTTTTGCACTACTTTCTGCCACTCCATATTTCATTACTGAAACTCTTCCCTCAAGTGGATTATTCGTAATTCCATCATATGATTCTCTAAAAGAAACATAGGGTGTATTTTCGTGAACATCTATTGATAAGTCTAATATCCTATATGGGGTAAAACCTGTATCACCAACAACGATCCAACTCGTGCCATTATAGTGCTGTACTGTAGCTCTTTCACCACGAACACCATCTCGGTAGGCCACATAGACTGAATCTGGAGAAACAAATTTAAAACTAGGCCCATAAACATAAGTATCTTCTGAGAAATTTAATTGTGTTACATTAACCCAGTCACCACTACCTTCATTAAATTTTTTCACTATAAGCGGACCTTTGTCTCCATCTTGATAAGCCACATAGGGTATCCCATTAAATATTTCCAAAGTAATACCATAGGCGGTTTCCGTCCCAAGTTTTGGTGAACCTACGTTTACCCAATCCGAACCATTGTACTTCATTACCTCAACTGGTCCTCTCCATTCGTCTTGGAAAGCTATATAAGGTACCCCGTTGTTAACGCTTAGAGAAATAAAATAAGCTTCTTTAGGTGAAAATCCTGACGCACCTACATCTTGCCATGATTCATTCTCAAACTTTTTAACAGTAGCTCTACCAGATCTGCCCCCATCAGAGTAAGCGGCATAAAGTATTCCTAGGTTAAGACAAATACTCACATCATATGAGCTAGAAGAGGTCATCCCTTCATCTCCAACATTCATCCATTGATTAGCAAAATATTTTTTCACTGTTATTCTTTGGTTCCAATAATTATCTACATAACCTATATACGGCGTTCCATTATCAATTAGAAGAGAATTCGTATGTACTCCTCCTCTTGTGAATCCTTGCTCACCTACATCTAGCCAAGTACTGCCATCATATTTTTTCACCGTTAGCCTATCGCCATTAGCCTTATCTTTATAGGCTATATAAGGGATTCCATTTGCTATATATAAAGAGGATAAACTAGCCTCTCCCTCACTAAATCCTCTTTCTCCAACAACTATCCAACTATTTTCAAGATCTGGTGGATCCACTTGAGCCACATCTCTAATTATTCTAATTGTATAAATTTTTATAGTCTTATCTTCTGCTGTGACACTGATGGTTACTTGGTTTTCTCCTACCTTTAGATCAACTACGTGTGTTCCACCTATATCAATTGAAGCTTTAGCACTATTTGCTGTTGCAGTAACTGTAGTACTAGTTACTACATTAGCCACATTTATAGTATAGTTTGTTATGCTTGGATTAAATACAGGCGTTAAACTGCCTGCTGATAAAGTAAGATTAGACAGCGTTGCATCACCACTGAGCTCTATTGCTCCTTGTATCGTATAGTTGAATATTTCTACGGCACTATTAATCATCCCCCCTTTCACAGCAATTGCCTTTATAGTGGTATTTGCATTTATAATAATGGGATGAGTATATTGTGTACTAGATGTAGTTGGAGTACTTTCATCTAAAGTATAATAAATATTAGCCCCAACAGTTTCAGTATTTAAGGATACTTCTGTTCCTGCTGTTACAGCTCTAGAATCTGGGACAGCTGTAACTTTGCTTACTTTCATTAGCGTATCTGAACCACTATCTGCTCCGTTATTTCCTCCGCCGCCACCTCCTCCACCACCTATTGAAGGTGAAGTATTAGCCTTTTCTGCCTTATGTAATGCTTCCAGAAGATTTTCCCGCTGCTTTACAGGAGGTGTTTTTACACCTTTTTTATAAAACATCTCTAATGCTTGATTTGTTATGGCTCTATCACTTCTCATGAGTAAAAAAGTTTTTATTTTTTCGCTGACAAACTCTCTTAAGTCTTTTTCTCTTATATCATCAGCTTTCAAAACCTTTATATCTGGAAAAATAGAAACTATCTGTGCTGGCTTTAGTTCTATATTCTGTTTTTGTGCTGTCACATTCATTTGTCCTATAAAATTGCAAATCACATTGCTATTATATGAGCTTGCATCAAAAAGACCTATTCCATGCTTCATGGTTCCAGTACCTAGGGGCATCTTGATTTGAACTCTTACTGCATCTTGCTGTTCTCCCTTCCGCCATGGAATTTCTTTGTCTATCTCAATCTCTTCTACAGACATTATAGATGCTAGAAAGACAAATAATTTCCCCTTCTGAAGATCAATATTCAGCCAGTTTACCGTATTCCCAGGTTTACCCCTCTTACCAATGTAAGCAAGACCTTGGGTTTCGTTAATCGTCATTTGCAAGTTTGATTCTAATAATAGCCCACTGCCATCTTCAAATACTATCTCTGCAAGGCTATCTGTATCCGTTTTTATACTATCGCCAGGGTTAATAATTATCTTTTTATTTATAGCAACTGTTTGAAACTTTGTTTCATTTGCTTTTTTTACCATTATAACACCCTTAGTTGCGCTCAACTCTCCCGTTAAAGGAAGATTACATGTAGCCGGACTTAAAGTCATAGCTATAGCAAGTGCTTTAGCCATATCTGATCTCGTAAAGAAACCATCAGATAAAGGTATTGTTACTTCTGGAAGAGGTTCCCCTGAAAGTTTAAGAATTAAATCTATAGCTTGAGATTTAGTCATTCTATCATTAGGCCGAAATGTTCCATCCGGAAAACCTTTTAATAATCCCTCTCTTTCTACTGCAACAATAACCTTGTGTGCCCAATGACTTACTGGTACATCAGTAAACTTTGTTTCTGCCGGAACTTGCGTTGGAATTCCTAGCGCCCTAACCATTGTTGCTGCTGCTTGCGCTCTGGTTAGATATCCATCCGGCTTATAAGTTCCATTTGAAAATCCTTTAATAATCTCTCGGTCTGAAAGATAATTGATGAAAGCTAGGTTTGGATCTTGTGGGTCAATATCAACAAAATTGTTGATCATAGTATTATCCGCTGCTTGAGCATAGACGCTAAAGACTGGCAGATTAAAAATTAATACTACTATTACGAAAGCAGCTACTAAAGACTTCATACGAAACATATCTTTAAACACCTCACTTTTAAAATATATTTTGAACTAAGTATCTATACTATCTTAATCTATAAATCTCCTATTTTTTTTTCTAAAAGTATCATTATACTTTTAAAATTCATGCCTTTTTTATATAAAGATCTATCTAATCTAAAAAGCCCTCTAGCTTATGCTAGAGGACCTTTGCCATTTTTTTATATTCAGATGGAGATAAACCCATAATTTGCTTGAAGGCTGTAGAAAAATGACTTTGACTAATAAAACCACAGCGCCCTGCCACTTCTCCTGTAGAAAGCTGATCTTGCTTTAATAATTCCTTTGCTCTTTGAATCCTTATTCCCAATAGATATTGATACGGTGTCTGTCCTGTATAATGTTTAAATATCCTCTGGAAATGGCAGGTACTGATGTGGAAAGTACGACTTATATCTTCAACTGTGATATTGCTATTATAGTGGCCCTGCATATAATCAACTGCCCGACTAATATACTTGCTATCCCCACTGTGCTTTAAGTTATGCCTTGTCTCTTCTTCACTAATGTCTCGTAACAGCTCAACAATTAATTGTATTGAGATACTTTGAATCATGGCTGGATACTTTTCTCCATAATGACCTAGTTCATGCTTAAGCTTTTCAACAGAATCTAAGAGATTCCAGCTATAAACATTTTCTATTCTCTTAAATCTTATATTTTCCCTTCCTAGCGCTTTAAACATTGTTTCTTCAAAAAAACTTTTTTTAATTGTAATCCAGATATACTTTCCAGGTAATATACCTTTTACAGGTACAACCGATAGTTGTGTGTCTGGTTCGAGGGAAATAAGGCTACCCTTTTTAGGCTGATATTCTTTTTTTCCAATTCTTGTTATGGGAGGAGTAGATTGAAGAATAACAAAGTGGTAGTCTTCAGTGATAACTTTTAGCCCAGCAACGTATTCCTCAGGCTGAAGAATAACAATCTGATCACTCATAAAAGCTTTAGTCCTTGAGTAAATATCTTTCGAAATTCCTTCTAGCATATCATTAAAGTACTGTATCATTCTATTTTCCCCTCCATCTTTTCTCGGTTCTTTCCTCAAGCAGCCCAGTAATTCTGTATATTATCAATTACTATACTCTATATAATATGGTGCTTAACCCTATTATATAGCAAATGTATACAAATGTTAATACTTCAATATTTATCCATAAATAGGATTATAATTACAAAAGAGCTACAAGGGTTGTAATCAATCCTCATAGCTCTTTCGTAATTATTCTTTATTTAGTACACTAACTGACTGAACCATTCTTCCAGACTGGTTTATCCCCTTCTTGATTTGCTCTGTACGCAATTGCTGCATCATCAGCTTTTAGCATGGATACTAAAATACCTATCGCATATTCAAGTTGTTTATCATAAGATAAGTCTACAGTTTGTATATAAAGCTTTTTACACAAGGCTATAGCAGAAGGATTATTCTTAGAAATTCTTTCAGCAATCTCTATTGTCTTAGACAAAACATCTTCTTTGGGGCAGATTAAGTTCACAAGCCCTTTTTCAAGTGCTTCCTCTGCTGTTAGTTGATCACCTAAGAAAGCTAATTGCATGGCCATTTTCTTAGGAACCGTCTGTATAGCACCCACCATCGCTATTGCAGGACCTAGTCCATGTCTGCTCTCTGGAGTAGCAAAACACGCCTCCTCACTAGCAACAGCTAAATCACATGCCTCGACTAAACTAAAGCCACCCCCAAATGCATGGCCTTGCACCGCTGCAATAACAGGTTTAGATAAGCCAGCTATTGTGCAGTGAATACTTTTTAGTGAATCCCCAAAATCTCTTATTTCCATAGAACACTTTGTTCTAAAATCACCTAAGTTGCCACCACCACAAAAATAATCTCCAACAGAAGTTAAAATGATAGCAGTACACTCTAAGTTTCTTTCTTCTTCTTTTAATGCACTTATTATTTCTTCCATATTGGTAAAATCAAGTTTATTCATAGTCTCTGGCTGATTGATCGTTATTATAGCAGTACTACCAACTCTTTCTTTTTTGATTGTAGTATAAGTCATAGAAGCTCCCCCTTTAGTCTTTAATTTTAATATATAATGCACCTATTTGACTTTCAAACGGGCATTCAAACTGATAGAGATCTTTATTAATCACATTTCTGCTTTTTTTAGGTTCTTTTACTTCAACTTTTTCACCTGTGTAGATATCTAACCAATAGGCTTCCATCTCTTTATCTCCAACTTCTACAAGGTTAAGTAAACAGTGCCATTTCACAAATAGTGCATACTCTTTACCTGGATTTCCAAGGCAACGGATTGAATCTGACCACAGTGAAATCTCTGGGCAAGGCTTCATGTTCCACCATTCAAAGGAAGTGAAAAAGTCATAAAATGTTTTAAAATATTTATAGCCTATAGGATCATGTTCAATATTTATAATATCCCATGCAGTATAATTATAATAATAAGCCACATACCCTCCAGCACAAGCTATATCATAGGCTCTATGCAATACTACTTCAGCAACTTGACCTATTCCATGAGTCGTATCGCCTATACCCTTAGGCCCAAATTCATAGCCAAACTCTGAGTTAAAAATCGGCCATTCTTTTTTCTTTTTCTCATATAACACATGATAGTGATGGTCATCGTGTTGTTGTGCTGTATAAAAATCAAGATTTTTGGCATATTTTTCTACTTCATAGAATTCTTTATCATCATGGTGACTTAGAAGCCTTTTATATCCGTCCAGCCCACGTATATATTCAATTCTATTATTCATATACTCTTTATCTGTCTCATAGTAAGCTTCTTTTGAAAAGTACCATACAACATTTGGAAAGGCTTGATATCTTGAAACAATGTATTTAAAGTATAGGTCTTCTTCAGCAGAATATTTTTCTGGCCAGTTAACCTGTTTATTATAAACTTTTAATAAAATATGTGCGTAAATGCCTTTTTCATGTAATGCATGCATAACCTTATCATAGTATTCAAAAAACTTTAAATTCATTTGAGTATGGTCTGGCTCTTCATTCGTTCCTTCCCATAAATATAATGCTGGTGGCCCATAATTATTAGCTGGCGGTCTATCATTTGACCATCCACATCTATGTGCATATACATTCATTATAATGCCATTAAATCCATAACTCTTTATCTTGCTTGTAAGCTTTTCAACATCATTCCCATCTGGGTTTGCCATATCTAAAGCCCATAACCAGTCACACTCATAAGCATTCATAAAATGATAGGAGCCATCTTCACACTGAAAGTGATAGGGGTTGTCTTTGCTTATAGTTAATGTGCCATGTATATTTTTATTGTGATTCTCCACACACATGATTTCACCTGATATTTCTGCTCCCTCAATATCTTCTGAATATATTTTATATTGCCACTGTCCTAAAACATTAGGCGAGAACCTTATTATCCATAAATCTGCTCCTGCATAAAAGCCAGGTATTTGGATTTTCGCCCCACTAGCCGCACTAAAGCACGCTGTAACACTTGCCATAAAAGGATTTTCTACTTTAAACTTTCCTCTTATCTCTATTTCTATTGGTTGATATAATGCTGCTATTTTTTCTTGGAACATTGATTTTGATCCCCTTTCTTTTTTAGTATCTAGTCAAATATTTCTTTTTTATCTATTTTATAACTGTTTTTTGAAAGAGCTGCTGCCTTTCTTGATAATTAATGAGGTATTCAGCCATCTTACAAACATAAGGAGGAGCTTAAATAAAGCTCCTCCTTATATGGTTAACTCGTCTGAGCTAAATACTATTTGTTGTACTCTTGTACAAACGCTGCCGCTTGTGTTTTCATTTCATCCATAATCTTGTTAAATCCTGCTGCTTCAAGTTTTTCTTTATACGTAGCTAAACCTTCTTCTGGATCTACAAATCCAAATTCTAGTGGCACGCCATATTGGTCAATAACACCCTTTACAGCTGCAAGCTCATTTTTAACATTTTCATCATTGAAATTAAATGTTAATAAAGGATGACTTACTGTTCTAGATTTCAAACTTTCAATTAATTCAGTATATCCTGGAATTGCATCTTCTGGATGTGGAGATACTTGATACATTGAGTTTCTCCAAGGCCCCCATGTAAATGAATCACCATAGTCAGCATTTTGCGGACCTGCTTTTACAATATTTTCATTGCTTGCGTCAGCCGCTATCCAGTGTGTATCTTTTATACCACGTTGTGCTAAGAAGTTAGCTTCTTTGTCATATCTTAAGTAATCAACTACCATAAGTAATCTATCAGCATGTTTAGTTGTGGCATGAATACCTATTCCACCACCAGCCGCAGAATACGGAAGGACTTTTTGTCCATCTGTACCATCAAATACTTCTACTTTCCAATCCGGGCGGTTTTGTCTTATGTCATTAAATATGTTATTCGCTGTACCAGGATTGTGTATTGCCATAGCTGCTTTACCATTTTTCACAGCATCCGTCATACCCAATTGATTGGTCAACATACTTTTAGGAATATATCCTGCAAGATTCCACTCTCTTATGGTTTTTAATGTTTGCATGTATTCAGGAGTATCTAATAAACTGAATATTTCCGCATTATTAGGGTCTGTAATGTTAAAGTGCGGATACGTAAATACTTTAACATTACCAGCTTGTGTCCAACCATATCTTTGAGCTGTAAGAGATTGCATGAAATATGTGTCTGATGGCAACATCAAAAATGGTGTCATATCTTTTTCATTTTCATAAACTGCTTTTAAATAAGGTGTTAAGTCCTGAATAGTTTTAATTTCTGGCACACCATACTTTTCTCTAAGGTCTCCTCTAACAATGAAGTGACGCTGATTAAATTCATCAACCATCTGTGGTACCATATAAATTTTACCATTAACCTTCACCTGATCCCATACTTCTTGAGGTGTGTTCGCTAGTACATTTGGCGCGTATTTTGCTAAAAGATCTTCTGTGATTTCTAAGAACCCATTCTTTTGAGCTTGTGAGCCATAAAATGCCCAGTCTGCTGCAAAGATACCATCGAAATCATCATTAGAAGCAAAAAGAAGCTGATACTTTGTGCTAAAATCACCCCATGAGATGTATTCTAATGATAATGTACAATTAAGCTCTTCTTTTAAATCAGCATTAATGAGTTCCATTACTTTATCTCTATCATTAGATTTATCACCAACAAAGTAAAGTTTTAAGTCAACAAACTCAGATGTATCCGGTGCTTCTGGCGTACTAGGTTTCTCTGCAGTGGCTTCTGTACTTATTGTTGGTTTTTTCTCTTCAACTACTGGCTTGCTTTTTTGGCAGCCTACTACTGACACACCCATTACTAGCATTAGCATTAACGCAACTAATTTGTAAATTTTTTTCATTACTAAACCTCCCTTTTTGTATATACCTTCATAGTTTTTTATAATAATCTGCAATGATGCAGGATTATCCCTTTACAGCACCGATTGTAATACCTTTAACGAAGTATTTTTGTAGAAATGGATATAAGAAAATAATTGGTCCAGTAACAACTACTGTCATAGCAAGTTTAAATGATTCTGACGGTAATTCTATAATAATGGAAGTAGCTCCCATTGAAGCCGCTTGCTTTGCAAATTGCAGACTGCTTAATAATCTATAGAGAAAGAATTGCAAAGGATATCTTGTTTCACTTTGAATAAACAGCATGGCATTGTACCAATCATTCCAATACCTCAGTGCAATAAAAAGTCCGATGGTCGCTAAAGCAGGCTTTGTTAAAGGCAATATAATTTTCATAAAAATCGTAAACTCACTAGCTCCATCAATTTTAGCAGATTCTGAAAGTGCTTCTGGAATCTCTTGGATAAAACTTCTCATGATAATAATATAAAATACATTAAACAGCAGCGGTAAAATCATTGCTAAGTAGTTATTTTTAAGATTAAGGTATTTGTAAATCAACATATACCACGGCACTAGTCCACCACTAAATAGCGTCGTAAAGTAAAAATAAAATGAGAAAAAATTACGTGATCTAAAGTCTTTTCTGCTTAATACAAAGCCAGTTAATGCCGTAAGAAATAGTCCTATTGCTGTACCAACTACTGTTACAAATGCCGTAACACCGTAGGCTCTTAAAATACTATCTGGTGATTTAAAAACTAATTTGTAAGCTTCCAGTGAAAAGACCTTAGGTATTAAGGTATAGCCATATTGATATATTGCACTTTCTTTAGTAAATGATCCAGAAACAACTAAAATAAAAGGTAATACACATAATATAGCCACTGATATAATCATTAAATATCCAATAATTGAAAACAATAAATTATCTGGTCGAATTTTTTTCACACTACTGTCCTCCTATCCCAATAATTAGCTCCTAAAACAACGCATAATCTTTATTAACTCTTTTAACGATACCATTGACAAGGAGTAATGTAACACAACATAAAACAGATTGATAAATGCCAGATGCTGCAGCCATTCCAAACTCTTGTGAGAACATAAGTGATCTAAAAACAAAAGTATCAATAACGTCTGTACTATTGTAAAGCAAACCATTATTCCCAATAATTTGATAAAACAGCCCAAAGTCTCCTCTAAAAATGTTACCAATACTTAACAAAGTTAAAACAATGACTATTGGTACTATACTCGGAAGTGTTATGTATCTAATCTTTTTAAACTTATTAGCACCATCTATATCAGCTGCTTCATATAATTCTTGATCTATACCCATAATAGCTGCTAAATACACAACAGACCCATAACCTATGTTTTTCCAAGTATTAAAGAAAACAAGTATATATTTCCAAACCCACGTTGTCCCATTCATATCAACAGGCTCGAGTCCAAATCCTTTAAGTAGTACATTAAGCGTCCCATACTCATAATTAAATAAGTTATATACAAACGCTCCTACAACAACCCAAGAAATAAAGTACGGCAGAAACATCATTGACTGTGTGAGCTTTTTAAAATATTTATTGCCAAGTTCCGATAAAAAAATCGCTATTGCAATTTGTAATGTGGTCCCAATCAATATAAAAGCAATATTATAGAGCACCGTATTCCGGGTCACAATAGCCGCTTGCCCCGACATAAAGAAAAACTTAAAATTATCAAATCCTACCCAAGGACTTCTAAAAATGCCTTTCGCATAGTCTAATCGCTTAAAAGCTAATACTATGCCAGACATGGGTAAGTATGCAAAAATAAAAAAGTACAAAGTAGTCGGAAGCAACATGATCATCAACATCTTGTTCTTTTTCAGATCATACAATAAGTCTTTTATCACTTTCATAGCTAATCTCCTTTCATTTTCCACTGATGTCTTTAGATATATTATAACTTGCTATAAAATCGATAGTAACATGACAAAATTTGTTTTTATAGCAAAAAACTTAGCTCTTCTTAAACTCCTTAACAGCAGGGATTGTAATAAGTACAGTAGTACCTTTATTTAACTCACTTGTAATAGATAAACCATATTTATTACCATAAAATAGTTTAATGCGCTCATTAATGTTTTTCAAACCATAGCCATGTGCCTCTATTGCATTACTTAATAAAATAGTGTTTAGTTGTTCGGGCTCTATCCCTATACCATTATCATTTACCGATAAAAAAATCTTTTGATCTTCAAGTCTACCTTTAATAATGATTTTACCCACTTTGCTCTGTTTCTCCATAATTCCGTGAAGAATAGCATTCTCAATAATAGGTTGTAAAAGAATCTTGATAATTGTGTAACTATAAACCGTGTCATCTATATCAAACACAGCCTCTATCGTTTGATCTAAGCGCATATTTTGAATTGCGATATATAGTTTAGCATGTTCAAGTTCATCTTCTATAGAGATGATATCTTTTCCCTTACTTAAACTTAATTTATAAAACTTAGAGAGTAATTTTACTAAAGAAGATATTTGTGGCACATTATGATCTATAGCTGTCCAATTGATTAAATCCAGCGTATTATATAAAAAATGCGGGTTAATCTGCCCTTGTAAAGCCTTTAGTTGAAAGTTTCTTCTTCTAATCACTGATTTAGATACCATATGTGAGAAAATACCAGCTGTTATCGATACCAAAAATAACAATATAAACATATCCTCACGGATTCTTTTACTTGGTTGCAAAATTTCTTCTTGTGGAATAATAGTGACAAGTAATAAATCTGTATTATTAATATTCTGACATTCTAACAACACCTTCTTTTGATTGATTACAACGCTTTGAAAAGATTGCCCCACCCCTTCATCGGCTTCACGTTTCAAATCACTATAGCTCATTAAGTTCATGACCTTATCATACGCCACAGATGAACTAACAACCTGCTCATTAGGCCCTAAGAGGTATGTGATAGTATTGTTAGTTACTGAAGTATTCATCAATATATTCTTAATATCTTGTGCTCTATAATCAATCCTGAGTATGGCTATTACTTTTTGAAAATCATCTGGATCTATTATAAATCTAACCAAAGAAATTGTCGGTTCATCTTTATAGGACATATCATTATTTTCAAAATACAACCATTTATATTTTACTTTTCCACTACGTAACTCTTCATACCACTCTGTTGATTTAATACTTTCTATATCAAGATATGTATAATTATCAAGAAACACTTGTTCCTCTGATGTATAATATCTTATCTTATAAATATTTTTTAGTTGTAAAAATGTTTCATTAAGCCTATTGAGCCTTAACATATTTCCTCTTTTTTCAAATACCCCTTTTTCCTCATTGTCTTTATCAGTGAGTAGCCTCATCTCATTATTTGTGATAATGGTATAAGATATTTCAGAGCCATAATCTAACTCTCTTGATAAAAAAGAGATCGCTTGATTAAAAGACTGCTGCGCTGAGTAATGCAGAAGCGATTCTACAGAAGAATAGGCATTTTTATAGGAAGTAAACGTAAATAATCCAAAAGGAAGTACTATCAGAATAAAATAAGAGAGTAGCAGCTTTTGCTTAATCCTTGTACTAAAAAAATACTGGATGTAACGAATAGGATTTATTTTCATAGGTTATGTTTCTCCTTATATTCAGAAGGTGTCATATGAGTCGTCTTTTTAAATATCTTAGTAAAATAATTATGATCAGTATAGCCTACCAAATTTGCAATGTCATAGATCTTATAATTACTCTTAAGAAATAATTCTTTTGCCTTTTCTATTCTTATCTCACGAATAAATTGATTAATTGTTTTATTTGTTTCTTTTTTAAAAATAAAACATAAATAGGTGTCTGATAAATAGAGCATCTGTGCTATTATTTTAATAGATAAATTAGGATCTTGATAATGGCTTCCTATTATTTTTATAACATCTGAAATGATCTTTTTTGTTCCTTTTGCCTTTTGTATTTCATCAAAGTATTTTTCACTCATATTTAGAATATATCGTTCAACGTCTGAAATAAGATAAAACTTGGATAATGTTTCCCATAATAAGTTGTAGGACGCCATCTCTTCAAATTTAATACTTCGTCTCTTTGCCGCCTCATATATACAAATAATAATCTTATAGTAAACTTCCTTTGAAAAATTAGGCAAAAGGTATTTTTGCTTCTTAAACTCATTTGTAATATTGGCTATTATTTGAATGAACTCTGCTTTATTTTCTTCTTCTAATACTTCTTCAATTTTTTTATAAAAACTTTCCTTTAATTCGTAGAGCGTATCATCTATTTCTTGATAAATAGCATATTTGTTGATCCCTTTATAGTACAGTTCTTGAAGTGCAACGACCGCATCGCTATAAGCATCTGGGATATTAAGTAAACTCCTTGTAGATCTGCTTGTACCTATAAAGTAAAAACTCTCATCATATAAACTTGTTTCAATTTGCTGTATGATATGAATGATCTCTGAATCTTTAAAACTCTTTTTATCTTCTTCCATTCTGTAGAAAATAATCACATAACAATCGGGTGATTTATGACCAATTATATAACCTATCTTACTCTTTTCTATTGAAGTGCTGATTTTATCGTAAAGTAAGTCTAAGTTAATAATCTGCCTGTCATCATCAGCTAAGAATCTTATAATTGTTATAAAATAAGCACTTTCATTGGTTAAGTGAATATTAGCACATGCCATTGCATGGGGTAATTGCTGCTCATTATACTTTTTCTTGATAATATCTAAAACTAATTGACTTATAGTTATTAATTCATTTTCTTTTATTATGTTAGTCATAATATTTTGTTTTGTCTTTTGATCATCTTCCTTAAAACATTGACTGGTAGCTTCTTTTACTGTAGCAATAACTTCTTCAAGGTCAATGGGTTTTTCTATATAACTAATAGCTTTTAAATGTATAGCAGCCTTGAGATACTCTTTATCCGAGTAAGCACTCATAAAAATTATTTTACAGTTAGGCAGGTAATCTCTTATTTGCTTTGCAAACTCCACCCCAGTAAGATGAGGCATGCGAATATCCGTAAGAATAATATGAGGCATAAAAACCTTTGCCAATTTTAGCGCACTGAGCCCGTCAGCCGCTTGTTCAATAGTAGTTACCCCTAGGCTCTCCCAATCAACGTGCTTAATCAAACCATTTCTAACAAAACTTTCATCATCAACGATTAGTAATTTATACATTGTAGCTACCACTCCTTCTAGTTTAAAAATATGTTTTCCTTTAGTCCTATTTATTATTAATTAAATTTATAGTAATATATCTTTATACCCTACTCCACTATAATTGAAAGGAGGCAACTCATGTACACATTACTACTCGTTGATGATGCATCCTATACAAGACAAGGTATTTTAAAAGCTCTCCCCCTTCAACAACTTCAGATAACTAAAGTCATAGAAGCTGAAGATGGCATAGACGCACTTAGGCGTATCCACTTAGAAACTCCAGACATTATATTAACAGATGTAAAGATGCCTAGAATGGATGGCATTGAAATGTCATTAAACATAAGAAAAAAACATCCAAATTGTATTATTATTTTCATGAGTGGCTATAGTGAACAATCTTTCCTACGTTCAGCAATAAAGCTAAGAGCCATTCATTATGTTGATAAACCGATAGATATGGATGAAATCATAAATGTCTTACAAGAAGCTGTATTACTTTGTGCTAAGCAAAATGAAACTTTAGAAATTATTGATAATCACACACAACACCAATTACTTCTTGCTCTTACAAAAAGTAAAGCAGATACAAATGAGGTAAACCTCAGCCTAAAACTCATTAATATTGATGCCAAAAAGGTTACTAACGCCCTTACATTTATTATAAAACTTTTACCTGAACCTGATATCGAAGATGAGTTGCTCTATCACATGCAGCAATCTTATTTATCAATAGTAGACTTATTTCTTTCTGGATATCCTCTCGCTTATCTTCGTACATTTAAAGATAGTCATACTTTAGTTTGTCACTTATTACAAATAGATAAAACTATCAACCTCTCCTCTAAAACATGGCAAAAGGCAATCTTCTCAAAGTTATCCACCAATTTAAACCATTATAAACATTTTATAGCAGTAGGTATACCTGTTAAAAACTACCTATCGTTAAATCATTCCTATACATCAGCTATAATTAGTTTGCATCAGAATTTTTTTATTGGAGTAAACTCAACTTCTTATAGCAACTATCTTCCGTTAAAAAAATATTCCTTTCCACCTAAGAGCTTACTCCAATTCGAAAAATGTATCACAAATAAAGATAAGCTCCAAGCTCTTAATATAGTTAACCTCTTATCACAAACTTATCAAAAACATACTGGAACTACTATTCCTCAAGTTAAACTCGATTATTTCAAGTTTATTTTACATCTACATACAGAAGATGAAAATCTTATTTGGAATGCTTTAACTAATGCCTATACACTTTCTGAATTAGATTGTTTTGTAAAAGATTATATTGAAGCCTATTTTAAAACTTTGGAAGTTCAAAGTGACAAGCGGCAAATATCTACAGCCATTTATGATTTTATACACATGAATTATTCCAATAATGATTTTACTATTGATATGATGAGTCAAGCGTTAAACTTAACCTCCACATATCTTAGTTATATCTTCAAACAAGAAACAGGTGAAACAATCAATCATTATCTCACTCAGTATAGAATTAAACAAGCTAAACAACATCTGCCAAATATGAGTTATAAAATATCAAATATTGGCGCCATGGTAGGATATGGTGATAATAATTACTTCGCTAAAGTATTTAAGCGTACAACCGGCACGTCTCCCTCAGAGTTTAGAAGAATAGTATGTTCTTCTTAATCATATTGTAATATGAATTATTTATAAGTAATATAGTAATATCCTTTGTTCTATAGCAATATCCTTAACTCTAACTACTTACTCACAAATTTATTACAACTGAAAATATAGATATGGACTGTCATAAGCTTTCCCTGTAATACTGCCACAAGTAAAAAGTTCAATGCAACTTATCATACTCGGTCTAAGACAAGTGAACTAATGACTGATAAAAAACTGCTGTTACAGCGATACGGTTCACCGTATCGCTGTAACAGCAGTTTTTTATCAGTCATATATGAGTACACCTCATTAACAAGAATATTTTCTAGTGCTTTACTGTTATTAACCATTACATAGTGTCCTGATTTCTCAACCGTAAAAAATTCTTTATGTGGGGAATTTATAGATTCAAAGTAATTCTTTGCTAAGTCCGGCGGCGTAACGCCATCAGACTCACCCATAATGTAAAACACTGGAAAGTTATAGTCCTTTGATAATGACTCTATTGTATAACCCTCACAAATTAGTTCATCAAGTAATCTATTTTGTAAGGATGTTATATTGTTACTTATTTTATTTTATATCCGCAAGATTATTTGTGCCTACCAACACATCCCTCTCCAAAATTTGTCCCACTTTCTCAGGTTCTTCAAATATGGGAGTATGCGCTGAATTCATAAAGGTATAGAATCCTTTTATAGGGGCCTGCAACTTTTCAAAGTATTGCTTTGTCAAAGTATAATTGCATGTATAATCGTGTATCCCTTCAAAGAAATAAACGGGAATATCTAACTTCTGTACCTTCTTGGTCAAATCCGTTTCCATCACCTCATACCACATCTTCTGATATTGGCTAGAGTTTTTACCTCGCCACAAATTTATCTTTTCACTGAGGGTATACTCTCTGCTTTGGAAACTTGTGAAAAAGATATCGGTGATAACTGATTTCATATTGTGCATGGTACCAATGCCGATGCTGTGCATGGCTTCATCACGTAGACCTCGATAGGCCTTTGGTATAGTATTCATCTTAGGAATAGGAAACTTCTCAAGCCTTCGAACCATTTTTATGTTTCCCGCCTTTGTATACTGTTCTATCATATATTTGTAGGCTAGTTTTTCAGATTCCAATTGCTGTGACATCTGTGCCATACCGATGTAGGCGTTATACAGCTCTGGTGCCTGTGCAGCAACTTGAATGCCAAGAAAGGATCCTCCCGAATGCCCCATAAGATAAATTTTATCCTGTCCAAAACGTTCGCGCAGATAGTTCGTTACCGCCACTGTGTCGGATATCAGTTGCTCCCATGTAATAGTCTCAGGTGGAACCTCCGAACTATAGGAAAGTCCAGTGCCTCGTGTTTCCCAATAGCAGACAGTAAAATAATCCTCAAGACCACTCGGATATAATCGCGTAAGCCAATATGTAGGCAGACCAGGGCCTCCGTGTAAGAAAAGCAGTACTGGTTTCGTGCTATCCCTACTTTGGATAAACATTCCCTGCTCTACCCCATTAATAGTGACATGGATTTTTTCTGAAATGCTGCCTGGCAATAGCTTTCCATTTTCGTCTGTGAAAGGGATAGGTTCACCAGGACTCCACTTTATTAATACACCTAAAAAAACAAAAATACTAACAAGTAAAATTGAAACCATAATCAGTATCATCTTTACAATCCCCTTCCAAAATGCCTTAATTGAAAAACAGTTCACTTTTTTATTCCCCCTATGTACTCCCTATTTCTATAGCCAATCGGCTAGTATTTTATTTATTCCAAATAATATCCTCGATCTTATTTTCCCAAGCCTTGTCATAACGCACATTTTTCATTGTTGCTATCGACGCTAGACCATGCACAGTGGCCCATAAGGAGATTATTACATCTTCCATTTTATCTTTAGGCATTCCCATCTCTCTGAAGATAGACAAAGCAATGGTTTTTAAAAGCTCAAAGGGTGGAAAGCTTGCCCTTCCATCACTATCTATGGAAAGGTTAACCTCCATACATGTCTGTGAAAATAGAAAATGAAAATATTGTGGGTTATTAATAAAAAACATAACGTAGCTCTTGCCCATTTGAACAAGCGTACTTAGATCTTTTTGATTCTCACAAGATTGTATTGTATTCTCTAGCACCTCTATAAACTGTTTTATCACATAATCCTGCATCGATTCTAATAAGTCCTCTTTGCTTTGAAAATGACTATAGGGTGCTGCTTGGCTTACTCCGCACAATGCAGATACTTTTCGTATTGAGAATTGCTTTGTGCCCTCTTGGTTAATAAGTTCAATTCCCGATTCTATCAGTGAATTTCTTAGGTCTCCGTGATGATATGGTTTATTTGACATTTTCTATACCCTCCCATATCTTAACACAATTAAGATTATAACTCTAAATCTTAACACTGTCAAGATAACTAACAAAATTTGTTCTCATTGCTTATTATTTTCATTATACCCGATGTTCTTATGACTTTAAACCTTATAGATTACTATTATTTTATTAATTCTAAATTTCATTTTCAGTGCCCCGCCATAATATGAAAACTTACTATTTAGTAACGTCTAAGACAAGACCTTGTGAGTTGTTCAGTAGCCACAAAGTATAACTTAAAAGCCTTAGAATATTCCGCATTTAAAGAAATGGTTGTCGTTCACATAGGACTAACAGCAGTCTAGTGAAAATTTTAATATGCCTAAGTGAATAATTAGAAAGATAAAAGATAATAGAGTGATGTTTTCAGATCAATGGTTTTATTGGAAGACGAGTGACAAAAAGAGGATTAGTAGTGGACATTACGAATCAAGATGGGATAAAGGGACGCATACTGGAATTGATAAATATGTAAAACCAATATTAGAAGAGCAGAAATGGCGGGTATATCATTTTCATGATACAAGTGACACAGCCTATGTAAAACGCGAACATGGCATAAATGATAATATAGAATTTGCAACAGATGCACGTAATCTAGCTGCTTTCTTATATAGATTAAGTAAAACTGATGAAGATCATTATAATAAAATAGTAAAAAAAATATGGCTAGTAGCACCCTTTTTCGATGATTTTATACTAAGACCTAATCCCTTAAGTACAGATAAAATTCAGCTTGAGCGGAAGAGTATGGACAGTAAAATTCCATTTAATGCCTCACAATTGTCAGATGGAACCTTAAGATTTATATGTTTAACAACACTATTACTACAACCCCCCTCATTAATGTCAGAGACGATAATAATTGATGAACCCGAGCTAGGATTACACCCTTATGCAATTACTATTTTGGCATCGCTGATTAAAACAGCATCGAGGAGAAAGCAAATTATCATTTCTACTCAACCAGTGGAATTGTTAAATGAATTTGACGTGAAAGATATTGTAGTTGTTAATAGAGATAAAAATAGTTCTGTGTTCAAGCGATTAAATGAAAAGGTTGTAGATGGTGTAAATGTAGCTATAGATATTGGATTAGATAAGATATTAGAAGAGTGTACTCATTTTAGAAAATGGATACAAACTATATGTGCATTAGCAGAATGATAAAATCAGATCTTTATTCTTGCCTTTCTTCCCTTGCTCAATTCTCATAGCGGTTGAACCTTACTTTACCAGTGTGAAAAGGATTAAGCTATATTACCACCTAAATATCAAAGGTAAATGGGGACGAAAGTCTTTAAATTGCTTTTGCACACCATTATCAAACTCTATCTCCATTAAGTTTTCGTCAGAAAGCTCAAGCGAAATATGAGTTAATTGATTTATAGCGTTTGCTGCCTCAGATAAAGCGCATTTTTGATTGGTATATACTCTAATAAAAGTAACTTCTCTTAATGGAATTTTATGTTCTAAAGGTTCTTTCTTTTCTTTAGCGTATGTATCTTGCCTTGCAGCAAAGGAAAGATAAAAATACATAGGTTCACTTAATGGCGTTTCTTTAGCTACTTGTATTTTAAGGAAATCCGGTAAATAAATAGGGTGATAGTCCCATACTGGAAAAGGAGCTTTTTCATCTAATTCATCAGTTGGTCTAAAAGCTATACCAAAGGGAGACTTGTTATTAGCTCGCAGTTCACATCTTTCATACAATCTCATAGGCTTAGTTCTTTCACTTTTAACTTCATCTAACTCTTCAACCCATAAAAGTTCTAACATCATATTGTGAAAATAAAACCTCCTATTGGCTGTTCCTTGTCCTAGATGTCTATTAGATGTTCCTTCAATAAGTCCAAATTCTATTAATTGCTCACCTGCTGGGGCCTTTCTATCTGTGCATATATAAACATGGTCAACTTCCATTGTCTTCTATCTCCCTTTAACTATTCCTATTTAAATCAACTTCTTTATTTATTATATCATAAGCTTTAAATATCTCCATAAAAAGAAGCAATTATCTAACTAAAACTTTACTTAGTGATATAATAGCCTCTTATAAATGATAAGTCCTCATAGCAAATAAATTAATTACATTAAAAATCATATTGACTCTCCAGTTACTGGAGCGTTTAAAATCAAGACGCATACAAAAATCAGATTAACTGGAGGGATTTTATTTATGAAGCATAACCTTTTATTTTTAGGGGTAGCTCTTCTATGTATAGTTGCAGCACTAATTGTTAGTAAAAAAGGTGTTAAAGTAAAAACAAGTGGGGAAATCATTGAATTGAAAAACTTTAAAGTTAAAACAGGGCAGCACTGTGAAAGTTCAGCTATGATGAATGCTCTATCCTATCAAGGTGTAGATATAAGCGAAAGCATGATTAATGGACTAGGAAGTGCTATTTCCTTTATGTTTTCAAAAGAAGATACCTTTCCCTTTATTGGTGGAAGGACTTTGAATTTAAATGGAAACTTTCAAAAATCAACAGGAATTAAAATTGTTGAAATTCAGCCTGCTACACCTCAGGAAGCCTATGATAAGGTTAAATATGTCTTAAAACAAGGTATCCCAGTAGTTTTAAGATTAAATATGAGGTATCTTCCCTATTTATGGAATGGTAAATATGGTAATAAATATACAGACTTTGGATGGCATTTTGTAACGCTTGCTAAAATTGATGAAAAAGAAGGCCTCAGCAGTAAAAATTGATTACGCTGATGCCTTTAAAGAATCTTTAAAAGAAGTTTTGAAAGAATACCATGAAGGTGGCGCTTTAAAAAGACTTAATGATTTTCCCGAAGATATTTTAAGTATCGAAAAGGGAAAAAATAAATATGTAATGAAGCCATTGTTTGATTTCATGTGCAAAACAATTGAGGAAAATGGTACAGGTGGAAATTTATTCAGAAACTTTTACCGAGACTACTTTGAGGAAATGGGAGCAAAACTTAATAATGACACTATTAGCAATATGCATTTAGTTGTAAATCAGTCTTGCACTGAATGGAGCAACCTCGCAAAGGAATTTAAAAACATATCAGAGGCTCTAGATAAATACAAAAATGACAAAGTAAAGAAGGCTGAACTTTATAATGAAGCTTCAAAAAAGGCTGCAAAAATTTATGAAGCTGAAAATAAAATGATTGAGAAAATAAAGGAACTCTATGATAAAATGTAATTAAAAACATGGGAGTTAACTCTATGGAATATCAAATTGGTGACTTTTCGAAGATTTCAAGATTGAGTATTAAAACTTTAAGATACTATCACGAAGTAGGACTATTATGTCCTACTAGAATTGATAATGAATCAGGATATAGGTATTACAATGATAATTGTATTGAAAAAGCACACATTATAAATGAATTAAAAGCATTAGAATTTTCCATAAGTGACATAAAAGAAATACTAGCAAATTATAATGAAGATACAGATATAGCTGCTTATATGAAAAAAAGACTCGAAGATATAAATAAAAAACTTAATCACTATACAGAAATACAGCATAAGATAAGCTATTTTATTAAGCAAGATGAAAGAAAGCCAATTATAAATAGTAGTAAAGTTATTATAAAAGAAATTCCGGGCATTCTTATTGCATCCATACGCTTTAAAGGAAGCTATCAAGAAGTTGGACGCGAAATAAGTAAACTCTTCAGATACTGCGGTAAATACGCCACTGGAAGTCCATTTTGTATTCATTATGATAATGAATATAAAGAAGAAAATGCAGATATTGAAGTTTGTATTGAAGTTTTAAAAAGGGTAGATAAGGATACTATAAAGAGCAGAAAATTACAAAGTATAAGTGCCCTATCAATAATACATAAAGGTCCTTATGAATCCATCGGAACTACTTATAAAACAATAACTGATTTTATAAAAGAAAATCATATTAAAACAGGAGTTCCTTCAAGAGAGCTCTATATAAAAGGTCCAGGATTAATATTTAAAGGTAATCCCAATAACTATATCACTGAAATTCAAATTTTAAGGTGCAGCACGAATGTCAAAAACCGCTTAGCTAAAAATGTATCTACGCTACAATACTGATATATTGAATCTATTTTTGCCATTTGTCTCTCCCCTAAATATGTTATTCCTAATATACAGTATAATCCCCTTTCAATTTAATCAGTAGCATTTCGATTTCTTCTTAGAATATAGTTATGTAGTTATAGACCAAAAAACAAAGGCACAAAAACAATTTTGTTTTTGTACCTTTGTTTTTTTAATCCTAGTCTTCATTCTCCCACTGCATGCATCTTCTAATGGCCTTTTTCCACCCATTGTAATAGCGTGCACGTTTTTCTTCGTCTAAACTAGGTGTAAACTCTTTTTCAACACGCCACTCTTGTAAAATCTCGTTTTTATCTTTCCAGTATCCCACTGCAAGACCCGCAAGGTATGCAGCTCCAAGAGCTGTAGTTTCTACAACAGTTGGCCTTACTACTTTGGTTCCAATGATATCTGCTTGAAACTGCATCAAGAAATTATTTCTGCTTGCCCCGCCATCTACCTTAAGCGTGCATAGTGCATGCCCTACATCTTCTACCATAGCATCTATCACGTCTCTGCTTTGATAGGCGATAGCTTCTAGCGAAGCCCTTATGATATGATTTCTATTTGTTCCTCTTGTTATGCCTAAGATTGCCCCTCTTGCATACATATCCCAATAAGGAGCCCCAAGTCCCACAAAAGCTGGAACAATATAAACACCTCCGCTATCTTTGACTCTCGTTGCAAAGTATTCTGTATCTGCCGAATCATTGACAAATCTAAGTTCATCTCTTACCCACTGCACAACAGCTCCTCCAACAAATACAGAGCCTTCTAGTGCATACTCAACTTTCCCATCTATGCCTATCGCAATAGTTGTGAGCAGTCCATTTTTACTCTCAACTCTTTCTTCTCCTGTATTCATCAGCACAAAGCATCCTGTGCCATAAGTATTTTTTACATCTCCTTTTTTAAAACAGCCTTGGCCAAAAAGTGCTGCTTGCTGATCTCCTGCTGCCCCACCTATCGGTACTCTCACACCACCCTTCGAGCCTAGGTTGGCATACCCGTATATTTCAGATGAGTTTTTAACCTCCGGCAGCATTTCCCGTGGGATATCAAGTGCTGCAAGGAGTTTTTCATCCCATTTTAAATCTTTGATGTTGTAAAGCATCGTTCTCGAAGCATTCGTATAATCTGTTATATGTACCTTGCCACTTGTAAGTTTCCACACAAGCCACGTATCTACTGTCCCAAATAGTAGTTTGCCTGACTTAGCACGCTCCCTGGCACCTTCTACATGATCTAAAATCCATTTAATTTTAGTCCCTGAAAAGTAAGCATCTAATACAAGTCCTGTTGTCTCCTTGATATACTGCTCCCAGCCTTCAGACTTTAGCGTATCACAAATCTCTGCTGTTCTTCTGCACTGCCAAACAATTGCATTATAAATAGGCATACCCGTCTCTTTATCCCATACAATAGTTGTCTCTCTTTGATTAGTGATACCAATGGCTGCTATATTTTCTTGTGTAAGGTTTGTTTTTGCCATAACTTCTTGAAGCACCCCATACTGAGAAGCCCAAATCTCCATAGGATCATGTTCTACCCAGCCCTCTTTAGCTGATATTTCGCATGTATAAATTACCATTATTTTAATTATGTAAACTCATTTTTATCATGAATAAATTGTGCTACTATAAGGTAAAATATCCTGTTGGAGGAGACCTTATGGACATTCAAACTGATAAAATAACCCCTGTA
>CAKZUB010000063.1 GCA_937921505.1 uncultured Clostridia bacterium
TTTGAACTGCTTAAAATCTTATGATTTACATTTGACACATTTATTGAAATCTGATGTGGATAAGTGAATTTAGAGCCCTCAAAAAAATCAGCATTTTCACTATAATTATTTTTCAATAGCTATTGAGGGCTGAATAGTAACGATTATTTATCTGTTACACGTTTTCGCCATACAAGTGGAAGGAGTGAAATGATAACAATAGCACCTGCTATAACGCCAGCTAGTTCAAATGTAAGAATAGCATATTCAATAGAAAGCGTATAATCTGAGGTCATAAGAGAATACATTGTACGATATAAAGTAAGACCGGGAACAAGAGGAATAATCCCTGGTATTAAAAATACAGTAATTGGTGTTTTAAGTCTTTTGGCGAGAAGATAAGAAGCTTGTGTCACCAAGAGACTTGCTAAAAAAGTAGATAAGATAATTGAAAAATCTTTGTGTTCTCCAAGTAGATAAATACACCATCCAAGAGCACCTACAGTTCCGCAAATAAGCAGATGCTTCTTTTGAACATGAAATAATATGGAAAAGCCTATTGTTGAAATAAATGCACTTAAAATACTCAGTATCATAGTAGACCTCCTAATTTGAAACCAATGCTTAAAGATAGTCCTATACCAGCAGCTAAACAAATAGCTATAAGAAGTGCTTCAATACCACGTGAGATTCCAGATAAAAGCTCATCACCTATAGCATCTCGTATTGCATTTGTAAAAGCTACTCCTGGAACAAGTGGCATAATACAACCTATTACAATAGGCTCAATATGCATGCTGTTTCCAAGAAAATAATAAAAACCTGTGACGCTAAAGCCTATAGAGAGTGAACATAGAAAAAGCACAAAATAACTTATGATATGCTTTTGCTTAAGATTATAATGAATTGTACCTATTAAAATTTCTATCATAAAGGTTAATATAAAGTCTAAAAGGTTTCCTTTAAACATAATAGAGAAAAAGGCGCTACTTATACCCATCCATAAGATAACTTTTAGGGGAGAATAGGTTATTATACCCTCTATTTCTATAAGTCTTTGACAAGACTCATCAAAGCCAATATTTCCTAAAACATAATCACGAGAGAGTTGGTTGATAAGTTCAATACGATCAAGTCTTATTGAACGATTTTTTACCCGGCATACTTTCGTACACATAGAAAAATGAGGATCATCTATTGTAACTATGATACCAGTAGGAATAACAAAAGTATCTACATCGCGATAATGGTGTGCTTGTAGGATACGCGTAATTGTATCTTCTACGCGATAAGTTTCAGCGCCACTTTTTAGCATAAGTTCTCCAGCTTTTACTGCAAAAGTTAATATTTGTTCATGGAAATAAGATGCATTCATGAAACAGCTCCTTCCTATAACCCTAGTTATCAGTATACTTGTAATGTATTATTGTGTAAAGATACTACAGTTTAATATAGAATTGTATTTAATATACTAAATTGTCGAGAAATACTTGAAAAATAAAGAATAATGATGATATTATTAAGAGAAGTTGCAATGGTATCCTATTAAAAAGATACTGAAAATTAATGAGGGAGGATTTCAATGAAAAAATTAATGCTTGGCAATGAAGCAATCGCTAGAGGGGTATATGAGTCAGGTACTACAGTTGCTTCTGCTTATCCGGGGACACCAAGTACAGAAATTACAGAGATGATTGCAAAATATGATGATATATATGCCGAATGGGCGCCAAATGAAAAAGTTGCTTTAGAGGTAGCTATAGGAAGTTGTTTTGGAGGCGCAAGGTCAGTTGCAGCTATGAAACATGTAGGTCTTAATGTTGCAGCAGATCCTCTTTTTACAGTAGCTTATAGTGGTGTTAATGCAGGCCTTGTTATTTTTGTAGCAGATGATCCGGGGATGCATAGTTCGCAAAATGAGCAAGATACAAGACTTATTGCAAGAGCTGCTAATGTGCCGGTACTTGAACCATCAGATAGTATGGAATGCAAAGAGTATGTGAAAATAGGCATGGAACTTAGTGAAAAATATGATACGCCTATTATTATAAGATTAACGACAAGAGTATCTCATTCGCAGGGAGTTGTGGAACTAGGTGAAAAAGAGAAAATAGGACTTAAACCCTATCAAAAAGATATAGGAAAGTATGTTATGACACCGGCAAATGCAAGAGTTAGACATAAAGTCGTAGAAGAGAGAATGAACAAACTAGCAAGTGACATCAAAGCACTTGGCCTTTATAAAATTGAAAAAGCAAACAGCAAAATAGGCATTATTACAAGTGGTATATGTTATCAGTATGTCAAAGAATCTGGGATAAATGCCAACATATTAAAGCTTGATATGGTTAATCCAATACCTCTTGATATTATAGAAGAATTTGCAAGTCAAGTTGAAACGCTATACATAGTTGAAGAATTAGAGCCTTTTATAGAAGAACAAATAAGAGCATATGGGATCAAAGCACAAGGAAAAGAGTTGTTTGGAAAACAAGGGGAAATTACAGTTAGACAAATTAAGAAAGTGTTTGGCATAGAGGTTGAGGAGATCGTGGCACCCAAACCACTGCCGGTTAGACCCCCTGTACTTTGTCCGGGATGCCCACATCGTAGTGTCTATGCGGTGCTTAAAAAAATGAAGCTTATAGTAATGGGGGATATTGGTTGTTATACATTAGGCTCAATGCCACCACATCTTGCAATGGATGCTTGTGTCTGTATGGGAGCAAGTATTGGGATGGCTCACGGTATGGAAAAGGCACAAGGAAGATCATTTGCTAAAAACGTTGTAGGCATTATAGGAGATTCTACATTTATTCACTCAGGAATCACAGGACTTATGGATGTCGTGTACAACAAAGGCATGTCAACTATTATCATCGCAGATAATTCTACGACAGGGATGACAGGTCACCAGCAGCACCCAGCAACGGGCAAAACTTTAAAGGGTGAACAAGCTTATGCAGTTGATTTAGAAGCAGTGTGCAAGGCGGTTGGTGTGCCAAATGTAGTGGTTGTAGATGCCTATGATATGAAAGCAGTAGAAAAGGCACTAAGAGAAGAAACAGCAAAAGACGAACCTTCTGTAATCATTACAAAAGCGCCTTGTAAACTGCTTATTAAAGAAAAATGGGACACATATCAAATCTGTGAAGATAATTGTTTAAATTGTGGATTGTGTGCGCAACTTGGATGTCCTGCTCTTCAAAAAGGAGAAACAGCTGTAAGTATTAATGAAGCGTTATGTGCAGGATGTGGTTTATGTGAATCACTATGTAAAAAAGGTGCTATTAGCAAAGGAGGGAACTAAGATGACAAAGAATATACTTATAGTAGGAGTTGGTGGGCAAGGCACACTTCTTACAGGACGTATTATAGGTAACTATGCCATGTCAAAGGGATATGATGTAAAAATGTCAGAAGTACACGGAATGGCACAGCGTGGTGGGAGCGTTGTGATGCAAGTGAGATATGGTGAAAAGGTGTATTCACCCCTAGTTGAGTATGGCGAGGCAGATATCATCTTTGCTTTTGAAAAGCTAGAAGCACTCAGGTATATGCCCTTTTTAAAGAAGGATGGCGTTATAATCTCAAATACGCAGCAAATAGATCCTATGCCAGTTGTAATGGGAGTGGCAAACTATCCAGACAATATATTAGAGCAAATTGAGGAAACTTGTGATCATACTTGTTTTATTGATGCACTTACTATGGCCAGAGAAATAGGCAATGTAAAAGTGGTGAACATGATTATGATAGGTGCTTATGCAGCTTATGTTGGGGATAGTTTAGAAGAATGGGAAGGTATTGTTGAAAAAACAGTTCCTAAGCATACAGTGGATATGAATAAAGAGGCATTAAAAAAAGGATATGCTGCCTATTTGGGAAAATAACGAACTTTTTGTTTAAAATTGATAAAAATGTTCGAAAAAGCTATACATTCCGAGCCAAATATATTATTATAGTAATAATTAAAAGTTATTATGGAATAATAGAAAGACTATTATTGATAATAATAAATAATGTATATACTTACGACAGAAGGATGGTGTAAAGCATGTATTCTTTAGAAGAATTATACGACGCGGACCGTGAAATAGCGGACTTGATTGTAGAAGAAACGAACAGACAAACGAATAAAATTGAACTTATAGCTTCAGAAAACTTTGTTTCTAAAGCTGTTATGGCAGCAATGGGGAGTCCTCTCACTAATAAATATGCAGAAGGTTATCCAGGAAAGCGCTACTATGGTGGTTGTGAAGTAGTGGATAAAATTGAAGATTTAGCAAGAGAACGTGCTAAAGAACTTTTTGGGGCAGAGCATGCTAATGTGCAGCCTAACTCAGGCTCACAAGCTAACCAAGCAGTATTTTTTGCAGTACTAAAGCCAGGAGATACTATTATGGGTATGAATCTTAGTCATGGTGGACATCTGACACATGGCAGTCCTGTAAATATATCAGGTAAACACTACAATGTTATTTCTTACGAAGTAAATGTACAAACAGAACAAATAGATTATGACGTTATTAGAGAACTTGCGCTTGAACATAAACCTAAAATGATTATTGCTGGAGCAAGTGCTTATGCAAGGACTATAGATTTTGCGAGGTTTAGAGAAATAGCAGATGAGATAGGGGCCTACCTTATGGTAGATATGGCACATATTGCAGGACTTATAGCAGCAGGACTTCATCCAAATCCTATACCTTATGCACATTTTGTAACGACAACAACGCATAAGACTTTGAGAGGTCCAAGAGGTGGTATGATTCTTTGTAGTGAAGAATTTGCAAAAGCTATCGATAAGGCTATTTTTCCAGGCATTCAAGGGGGACCTCTTATGCATGTTATAGCAGCTAAAGCTGTAAGCTTTAAAGAAGCTCTCGCGAATGATTTTAAAGACTATCAACAACAAATACTTAAAAATGCAGTAGCACTTGCTGAGGCACTTATGAAAAGAGGCCTTCGTATTGTATCGGGAGGCACAGATACACACTTGATGAGTGTAGATGTAAGAAATATGAATATAACAGGAAAACAAGCAGAAAATATGCTTGATGAAATAGGAATCACTTGTAATAAAAATACGATTCCTTTTGATCCAGCCTCACCTTTTATTACAAGTGGTATTAGACTTGGTACCCCAGCTGTTACAACAAGGGGAATGAAAGAAGCTGATATGGACGAAGTGGCGGACATTATTTATCTTACACTTAAAGATTTTGAAGCCAATAAAGAAGAGTGCGCACAAAGGGTTACCCAGTTACTAAGTAAATACCCACTCTATTAAAATTTCAAAAACATTACTTGCCAAAACAAGTAGTGTTTTTTTGTTAGGTATTTTAGCAAACTCAAAAAATATGCCTAGGTTTAACAAGATTAATTATAGAAAAATTACAATGAAAAATGTTTTCTAAAATGATATAATGAACCCAAAGATAAAAACAGATTAAAAAATAGGTTGTATTTTTAGGGAGGTGTTTGATATAGTGCAACTAAAGGAGCTTCATCTTATATTAGAAACAGAAAACAAGTATAAAGATCTTGATGATATGTCAATACTTACTCAACTAAAAGAAGTTCGAGCAGGCTCAATAGAATCAGTAATTTCAAATATTATTAACCAAGCAGTTCTTACACACATGGACCTAAATATTGATTCAACCATTATGCAAATGTTAGTTTTAAGCAATTATCTTATTAACCTATTTATAAAGAATTTTGATAGATTAATGAATAACTATATTATTTATTATCTAGAAGCACATCAAGTTGAGAAAATAGAAGAACAAGATGTAGAAGTTATTAAAAGTATAACTCAAAAGATAGATATGAAAACAGAACTAGAAACATTAAGGGGTGTGTTAAATAGACAGTGGAATTTGGTATGAAAAATAGGCATAAATAGAAAGGACAAATAATATATTAAATATTATTTGTCCTTTTTGAAATTATTCTAGAGTATTCTAATAGTTTGAATTAGAACTTTATAATAAATATATAAAAATATATTATAAAAGAAGGAAAATATGTTTATAATGTAGAAATATTAATATAAGAGATATAAGTCAGCATATCATCTGGAGGAGGTAATTATATGAAGGTATATGAAACAAAATTCATTCGAAACATTGCACTATTAGGACATGGTGGTGCAGGAAAAACTACCTTAGCAGAAGCAATGTTATATACAGCAGGTATGACAAACCGACTAGGAAAGGTTAATGCAGGTAATACGGTAAGTGATTTTGATCCAGAAGAAATTAAACGTAAAATTTCAATTAGGACATCACTGGTTCCAGTAGAATGGAAAGATTATAAACTTAATATATTAGATGCACCAGGATATTTTGATTTTGCAGGAGGCGTTAAAGAGGCGATGAGTGTAGCTGATGCTGCACTTATTGTTATAAGAGCAACAGCCGGGGTAGAAGTCGGCACTGAAAAGGCATGGGAATATGCTGAAAGTGCTAATATTCCTAAGATGATGTTTATTACAGAAATGGATGCTCCAAATGTTGATGTTGAAGCAATACTTACTGCATGTAAAGAAAAGTTTGGGATGAGTATTGCCCCAGTTCAAGTGCCTTGGTATGAGGGGGATAAATTTGTAGGCTATGTACATGTTCTTAAAATGCTAGGAAGAAGGTTTGATGGGAGTAAAGTTGTAACTTGTCCTATACCACAGGAACTTCAAGAAAAAATAGCCCCTATTCGAACTATGATTTTAGAAGCGGTCGCTGAAACAGATGAAGTGCTTATGGAAAAATATTTTGCTGAAGAAGAGATAACGTTTGAAGAAATTCAAGAAGCTTTTAAGAAAGGGGTTGTAGAAAAACAAATTGTTCCAGTACTTTGTGGCAGTTCAGTAAATAGCACGGGAATATCTGTACTCATGGATACGATGGTTTCTTTATTCCCGTCCCCTGATGAGGGAAATAAAGAGACGGCAACTCATATAACTACTGAGGAAAAGGTAGAAGTAGTATGTGCAAATGGTCAAAAAACATCTTTATTTATATTTAAAACCATTGTAGATCCATTTATAGGGAAATTTTCTTTATTTAAGGTGAAGAGTGGTATAGTAAGGACAGATGACACGCTTCTTAATACACGAACAGAAGAAATGGAGAAGTTATCCCATCTTTATGTGCTTTTAGGCAAAGAACAAAAAGAAGTAGATAGACTCTATGCGGGTGATATTGGAGCGGTAGCTAAGCTCAAATCGCCTAAAACATCTGATACATTAACTGATAAAGCATTTCCAGTTAAATATGAAGCGATAGAGCTTCCTAAACCTTATGTTAAAATGGCAATATTCCCGACAGGTAAAGGTGATGAAGAAAAGATGTCCAGTGCTCTTGGTAAGCTTATGGCAGAGGACCGTACATTTTATATAGAATATGATAAAGAAACTCATGAAACCGTTATTTATGGCTTAGGACAGCAACAACTTGATATTATAGTCAGCATGCTCAAATCTAAATTTAAAGTAGATGTTTATTTAGAAAATCCAACAACAAGATATAGAGAAACGATAAAGGGCAAGATTAATATAAGAGGCAAGCATAAAAAGCAATCAGGCGGGCATGGACAGTATGGAGATGTTGTAATGGATTTTGAGCCATCGGGTGATTTAGAGCTTCCTTATGTTTTTGAGGAAAAAATATTCGGGGGAGCTGTTCCTAGACAATACTTCCCAGCAGTGGAAAAAGGGCTTGAAGAATGTATTAGTAAAGGAGTACTTGCGGGTTATCCAGTTGTAGGACTAAAAGCCGTTTTACGAGATGGTTCTTATCATCCTGTTGATTCTTCAGAAATGGCATTTAAAATGGCAACGACTATTGCCTTTAAAGAAGGATTGCAAAAAGCACAGCCTACTATTCTTGAGCCTATTGCACACGTTGAAATAACAACACCAGAAGAGTACACCGGAGATATTATGGGAGATATGAAAAAGCGCAGAGGGCGCATGATTGGCATGGAACTTAAAGGGCGTAAACAAGTTATTATTGCAGAAGTACCAATGGCAGAACTTTATACCTATGCAACGGATGTACGTTCTATGACACAAGGCAGAGGAGATATTCATTACCAGTTTGAAAGATATGAAGAAGCTCCTGTAGATGTTCAGCAAAAAGTTATAACTGCTAGAAAAGAAATGGCATAAGTAAAAAGGTTATACCTCTTATATTGTATAGAATAATTACTATATCATATAAGGGGTATTTTAAAAGCATATAGATTTAATATTATGAATATGCTAGACTATAAAAAGTAGAGGGGGAATAGAGATGTGGACCAGAGAAGAACTTAAAATAAAAGCAAAAGGCGTACTTGGAAGGTCTTATTGGAAGGCACTTTTAGTAAGTTTTATATTGGCAATGGTATCAGGGAGAAGTGGCAATGTATATCAATCGTTTAATTTAATAAGGAATGATAGGGTAGATTTGCCAGAATTAAATGAGATCATTAATTTAAATCCAAGAGTATTTATTTCTCTTATTTGGATTGCTATTTTTATAGGCGTCACAATATTTGTTGCATCTATGGTCTTTAAAGTATTTCTAGGTTATCCACTTGAAGTTGGAGCAAGAAGATTTTTTATAAGTTTAACAGCTCGTGACGCTGAGGTTAATAGCTTGGGATATAGTTTTAAAAATGGCAGGTATATGAATATCATTAAGACTATGTTTTATACAAATATTTTAATATTTTTATGGAGTCTGCTGCTTATTATTCCTGGGATTATTAAAGGATATGCCTATAGTATGGTACCATACATTTTAGCAGATAATCCTACTATACATTATAAAAGGGCTCTAGAGTTAAGCGAACAAATGACTAGGGGAGAAAAAGCTGATATATGGGTACTAGACTTATCCTTTATTGGATGGTACTTATTAGGTGCATTAGCGTGTGGTGTAGGCATTATATTTGTAAACCCTTATGTTAATGCAACCAAGGCAGAGTTATATATCACTCTAAGAAAAAAGGCACTGAAAAATGGATTATTCCGCTATGAAGAATTAAATAATACTTCAATGTAGAGCTATATTATATTTAGTGTAAATAAGTTGTTACAAGCACAAAGCAACACGCCTAAGTGAATTATGGAGTGTTGTTTTTTAGCTTAAAAAACTATATTTGATGAATTTTCAGAAAGAGAGTATAATAAGCCTGTTAAAAGATATGAGATGGGGGAATATCATGTTTGAAAAATTATTGAAGTTTTTTGAACCTAAGTGGAAAGAGTTTTTGTTTACTCAGGATCTTGGGTATTATATGAAAGTAAAAGGCAAACTACTTGCAGCTGGGATCACTCATAAAACAAAAATTAGTAATGGAGCAGGTGCTGGGTCTAATAGATCACTAGGTATTAGGACACCTTCTATGTACACTATACTAGTTGAAAAAGATGGAGGATATGAGGCGAGTAGGGCGATATCACATGATAAAATTGACTAGGAGAACTATTTATGACAGAAGATAAGTTTGTATTAATAACGGGAGCCACAAGTGGTATTGGCTATGAGCTTGCCAAACTATTTGCAAGTGAGGGGTATGCTCTCATTCTAGCAGCAAGAAATGATGGCAAGCTTAATGCTTTAAAAGAGAAGTTGGAGCTAAAAACACACACTAAAGTTTATGTGATTAAAGAAGACTTGGCCCAAATAGGTGCAGGTCAAGCAGTATATGAGAAGGTTAAAAGACTGGGTGTTTATGTAGATATACTTATTAACAATGCAGGCGCTGGATATGTAGGGGCTTTTCATAGGCAAGCTTTTGAAGAAGACTTTAAACTTATGCAGCTTAATATGGGAGCTTTAACAGAACTTACGAAACTCTTTGGGCGAGAAATGATAAAACATCAACAAGGCAAGATCCTTAATGTAGCTTCAACGGGTTCTTATCATCCCGGACCTTATACAGCCGTTTATTATGCAACTAAGGCTTATGTTCTATCACTATCAGAAGCACTGAGGATAGAATTAAAGCCTCATGGTATTACGGTATCAACCCTTTGCCCTGGAGCAACTAGGACAGAGTTTGCAAAAAGAGCAGGCAAAAAAGACACAAGGCTTGCCATGGAAGCCAAAGAAGTAGCACAGATAGCTTTTAAAGGGTTAATGAATAATAAAAAAATTATTATTCCGGGGTTTAGAAATAAATTGTTCGTGAAGATTCCAAAAATATGGGCAAGCCAAATGGTAGGAAAGTATCAAAAAGCACTCATTATTAAAAACAAATAAATATTTTATTTTGAAACAAATGATACGCTAAAAACGTCATATAAAAGAAGTGTTAAAAAACAGACAGTAGAAAGGAGAAAAAGAATGAAAAGAAAAGGATTGTTAAAGATATTACAGGCAGTATTAATAGCTATTTTAGTATTTAGCTTTTATGGATGCAGTGCTCAAAAATCGGCAGGTAACTATGCTGAAGCTCCTCAGGAGAAAGCTAAGGGGGAGGCTAAAGAGGAGGTTTCAACAGAATTTACGATGGATAATAGAGTCGCAGATTCAGAAAACCCAAATATTAATACAGAGATAGAATATAATCTCAAGATTATTAAGACTGGAGAATTGCAGCTGCAAACAAAGGAGTTTAAACAGTCTGTAGAAGGTATTATTGCAAAAGTCCAAAGCTTAGGAGGGTATGTACAAAGCTCTAATATACAAGGAAACAACTTCTATAATAGTGGAAATAATACAAGAAGTGCATCTCTTGTAGTACGTATTCCACAAAAACATTTTGATAGTTTTCTTAAGGATCCAGGCGAATTTGGTACTGTCGTTTATACAACATCAGATAGCAATAATATAACAGCACAGTATGTGGATACGGAAATACGCCTTAAGTCTCTTAAAGTAAGACATGAAAGATTATTAGCGCTTTTAGAGCAAGCAGGTGAGCTTAAAGATCTTTTTGCAATAGAACAAGAACTAGGGCAAGTGACTTATGAAATTGAAAAATTAAGTGGTACCTTGCAAGAGTATGATCAACTAGTAGATATGAGTACTATTAATATACACATTCAAGAAGTTTATAAAATTGAAGAAAATAGACCAGTTATTACTTTTGGAGACAAAATAAATAATACATTTAAAGAGTCTATAAAAGGACTTAAAAACTTACTAGAAGGCTTTGTATTAATTATAGTAGCAGTTATACCATTTTTAATTATTATTGTACCTATTATAATTATAATCATTTTGATAATTAAAAGGCTTAAAAAGAACATCAAAGTAAAGATTGAAAAAACGGAAGAAAATAAATAACATAAAAAGCAAAGAATTATAATTAGGCGTTGATTTTATAACGTGTATATGATAAAATTTGCTATGAAAAACCAAATATTTCAAATACGATGATGCGAAGTAGTAGTATAAGGCGTTTTTTTAGAGAGCTGCTGGGTGGTGTGAAGCAGTAAAACAATCAATATGAACTCGTCGCTAAGTTCCAATACTGAACACATAGTAGGTATTGGCGGGACTTCCCGTTACAGAAGATTAAAGTGTGCAAAGCATAGCATTCACGTCATGGGTCTTTGCAAATTAGAGTGGTAACGCGGAAATTAACCTTTCGTCTCTTAATAATATGTTAAGAGATGAAAGGTTTTTATTTTTACTGAGTAATTATTTGAAATGTATTAATTCTTAGAAATACAAGGAGGAATATACTGTGAAATATGATCACAAACAAATTGAAAAAAAATGGAGAGCAAATTGGGACAAGGCCCCGATTAATGTTGAGACACCAGACAAGAAGCCTTATTACTGCCTTGATATGTTTCCTTATCCATCAGGGAATGGGCTTCATGTAGGCCATTGGCGAGGGTATGTACTTTCAGATGTATGGAGCCGTTATCAAATTCTGCATGGGTACCATGTGCTTCACCCTATGGGGTGGGATGCTTTTGGCCTTCCGGCAGAAAACTATGCGATTCAGCAGAAGGTTCATCCAAGTATTGCTACATCAGAAAATGTGAAAAACTTTAAACGCCAATTACATGATATTAGTGCAATTTATGATTGGGATAAAGAAGTCAATACAACAGATCCTAATTACTATAAATGGACGCAGTGGATTTTCCTTAAGATGTTTGAAAATGGCTTAGCTTATGAAAAACAAATGCCTATTAACTGGTGTCCATCTTGTAAGACAGGCCTTGCAAACGAAGAAGTAAAAGACGGAGGCTGTGATAGATGCGGCAGCACAGTAACTAAGAAAAACCTGCGCCAATGGATGCTTAAAATAACAGCTTATGCAGAAAGACTTTTAAATGACCTTGAAGGACTTGAGTGGCCAGAAAAAGTTAAGAAGATGCAAGCTGATTGGATCGGTAAGAGCTATGGAGCAGAAATTGACTTTGAAATAGAAGGAACAGATAAAAAAATAAAAGTCTTTACAACAAGACCAGATACACTTTATGGAGCGACCTTTATGGTACTTGCACCAGAACATGAGCTTGTATTAGATCTTGTAACCGAGGAGCAAAAAGCTACTGCTGAAAAATATGTATTTGATGCCTCAACGAAATCATCTGTTGATCGTATGGCTGATAAAGATAAAACAGGAGTATTTTTGGGAAGATATGCCATCAATCCACTTAACGGTGAAAAGTTACCAGTATGGATTTCAGATTATGTGCTTGCTGATTATGGGACAGGCGCTATTATGTGTGTACCAGCTCATGACGATAGGGATTTTGCCTTTGCAACTCAGTTTAGCCTTCCTATTGTCCAAGTTATTTCAAAAACAGGTGAAGTTACAAAACTTACAGAAGCATATACTGAAGAAGGCATTATGGTTAATTCAGGTGAGTTTAATGGGCTTAAATCTGGAGAAGCAAAGGTTGCTATACCAGAGTACCTTGAAAAGCAAGGCATTGGGACCAAAACAGTTAATTATAAACTACGTGACTGGGTATTCTCGCGTCAAAGATATTGGGGAGAGCCTATTCCAGTTGTTCATTGTGAGCACTGTGGGGTAGTTGGTGTAAAAGAGGAAGACCTACCTATTAGACTTCCAGAAGTAGAAAGCTATGAACCAACAGGAACAGGTGAATCGCCACTTACAGCAATTGATGAATGGGTGAATACGACTTGTCCAAAATGTGGCAAACCTGCAAAAAGAGAAACCAATACAATGCCTCAGTGGGCTGGTTCATCATGGTACTTCTTAAGATATCCAAATCCTCATAATGAGCAGGAGCTTATTAGCAAAGAGGATATGAAAAAGTGGACTCCGGTAGATATGTATGTAGGGGGTATTGAACATGCAGTACTTCACCTTTTATATGCAAGGTTCTATACGAAATTCTTATGTGATATTGGGACTGTAGATTTTGAAGAACCTTTCACGCGTCTTTTTAATCAAGGGATGGTTACTAAGAACGGCGCAAAAATGAGCAAGTCAAAAGGCAATGTGGTTTCTCCAGATGAACTTGTAGAAAAATATGGCTGTGATTCTCTTCGTATGTATGAACTCTTTATAGGACCACCAGAATTAGATTCAGAGTGGGATGACAGAGGAATTGAAGGGGTATACCGCTTCTTAAATAAAGTATGGAAACTTATTGATGAAAATAAAGAAGTTGCTGTAACAAAAGAGATGGAAAGACTTCGTCATAAAATGATTTATGATATTACACTTCGTATGGAAAGTTTTAGCCTTAATACAGTAGTAAGTGGCTTTATGGAATATACAAATAAGTTCATAGATCTTCAAAAGAAAGAAGGAGGTATTGATAAGGAGACACTCGCGACACTTATCATTCTTTTAGCTCCTTTTACGCCTCATATTAGTGAGGAACTTTGGCAAACAGTAGGTGAGTCTGGCAGCGTATTTGAAAATGAGTGGCCAATTTGTGATAAAGAAAAAATGCAAGAAGATGAGATTGAAATTGCTATTCAAATAAGTGGAAAAATGGCTGGTAAGATTATGGTAGCAATAGATGAAGATGAAGAAAGTGTCCTGTTAAAGGCAAGAGCCGCAGCGGCGCCTAGACTTGAAGGTAAACAAATTGTAAAAGAAATTTATGTTAAAGGACGCATTGTTAATATCGTAGCTAAATAGAAATCATAAATAACCCTCTTATAATCATAGAGGGTTATTTATATACAAAGATTATTTTCTTGAAGTTGACTCGCTTAACATAAGAGTAGGTGTTAAATGAGTATACTGGATGGGTGTAGCAGGATTTTTGATTTTATTAAGAAGAGTTATGGCTGTTAGGGAGCCCATTTCAAATACATCTAGATCTACTACACTTAAAACAGGATCAGTATAAAGTGAAAGTGGATGGCGATCAAAACTAATAATGCCTATATCATTAGGGATAGATAAGCCAGTTTCTTTGATTGCTTTTATGGCGCTAAAAGCAAATTCGCTTGAAGAACAAATAAGGCTATCAGGTGGGTTTTCTAGCGCGAGCAGCTTATGTGTTATACTATAAACATCTCTATTTTCGTGAGTAATAAGTGAAATATAATCCTCTTTAATAGGTAAATGGTTATCCAATAAAGCTTTTTTGTAACCTAAAAGTCTCCTAGATGTAATACTATCTAAGATATGATTATAGCCTAAAAAGGCTATTTTTTTATAGCCTCTATCTAAAAGATGCTTAGCTGCTATTTCGCCGCTTGATAAATTATCAAGGTCAATCCAAGAAACATCAGTGCAATCTACGGGTTGTCCTATGACGATAAAAGGATAGTTAAGTGTATTTAATTTGTTAATAAGTGTTTGAGTGATAAGCGAGGCGTTGATAATGAGTCCATCTAACCTTTTTTGAAAAATGAGTTGTTCCAAAGACTTTTTAAAATCTAAGCCAGAAGAAGATTTTATTAAGGTTACTAAATAACCATTATCAGAGGCTACTTGCTCAATACCCCCTAAGATTTCATAGATATGGGGATTGGTAAATGCGTAGGCTTTTTCAATAGGTAGCACTACGCCAAGCGTATAAGAGCTTTGCTGTGCAAAATTCTTAGCAATCTGGTTAGGATAATAATTAAGATCTTTCATAATTTGGCGAATACGTTCTTTAGTACTTGCTGGAATTTTAGGGTGATCATTAATCACCTTTGAAACCGTAGAAGGTGAAACACCAGCGGTTTTTGCGATATCTCTTATTGTAATTGACATGTTAACAGCTCCATCATTTATAATAGTGAAAACGGTTGAATTACTTGTTCATAAAAACTATACAACAAAAACTATAAAAATGCTATTTGTTTTAAGAATTATATAGACAATTGGATAAAATATGGTATAATCATATTAACGGTTTGGGAAACCGTTACACCAAAAAATGGAGGAGTAATATGAAAAAAATAGTCAGTAGTATTTTAACGCTTATGTTAGCCACACCTTTAATATTTACAGGGTGTAATGGGGGAGAAACAAAAGAGACAGCGCAAGAAAAAAGCCAAGTAGAAGTTTCAGAACAAAAGAATACAGATACCAAATCAAGTGAACCGGTTGAATTAACTTTGTGGCATGAAACAGAAGAATCAATCTCACAAATACTGCAAGGAGAACTTGATAAATTAGCACCCGAGATAAAAGTCAATGTCGTAAGAAAAGATCAAATGAAAGATACGCTTAAATTAATGAGTACGAGTAAGTCAGGGGATGGGCCCGATCTTATATGGGCAGCACATAATGATGTTGGTGAATTTGCAATGATTGGAGTTTCAGCGCCACTTGATGAATGGATCGGAGACAGTATAAATAATTTCTTGCCTGTTACACAAGATGCAGGAAGGTATAAAGACCAAATTTATCAGGTACCTGTTTGTTATGAAACTTTTATAACACTTTATAATAAAGACCTTTTAGAGCAAGCTCCCAAAAATACAGATGAATTACTAACAATAATGAAAGATAAAGCTAAAGATGGCAACTATGGGTGTGTATGGCAACATAGTACTGCTTATTATGCGGGTGCCTTTATTAATGGGTTTGGAGGCTTTCTAATTGATGAAAACGCACAAGTAGGACTTAGCAAAGAAGAAACACTAGAGGCACTTACTTATCAGAATGAATTTGTCAAATACATGCCTATAGATGGTGAATGGAATACGGTAACAACTTTATTTAATGAAGGAAAATCAGCTTTAACTTTTAATGGTCCTTGGATTATTGGAGATGCTAAAAAAAATGGCATAAACCTTGGCTTTGCACCATTACCTGTTATATCTAAAAATAATCAACCTCTTAAACCTTTTGTTGGTATACAGGGGATTATGATGAATGCTCAGACTCAAAATAAAGAAGCAGCTGGAAAAGTTATTCAATTTTTATTAAATAAAGATTTAGGGGAAAAACTAGCTCTTGAAGTAGGTTCAGCACCAGCACATAAAGAAGCTTATAATAACAGCGAGATTTCACAAAATGAACTTATTAGTGTCATTAAAGAAACAGCTAGCCATGGTGTTATTATGCCTAACATTCCAGAAATGGGTGTCGTATGGGGACCGACTGAAACAGCTTTATCAGCAATTAATAAAAGTGAAGGCGCAGACTTTAAGAAGGCTCTAGAGGAGGCACAAAAGCAAATTGAATCAGGTATTGCATTGATGAATTAAGCTAGGTGAGACTATAAGTCTCACCTTCTCAATAGAGGAGAATGGATATGAGTATAAAAACAAATAAAAGCAAAAAGGGGCAAAATGCTTATCTTTACATAAGTCCAGCATGGCTTTTTATTGGCGCAATTGTTATATTTCCTATCATGTACTTACTTTATATTTCTTTTACTAACAGGAATATTTATCACTGGCTGGATTATAAGCTTATAGGATTTGATAATTATTTGAGGGCCTTAACAAATATTGAGCAAGGATTTCTAAAAGCTCTTTTTACAACTTTAATTTGGACTGTTAGTAATGTTTTTATTGAAGTTGTTTTAGCTTTGATTATTTCACTCATGCTTAATGTAGAGCGTCTTATAGGAAAAGGATTTTACAAGACCATTTTAATCATACCGTGGGCAATGCCTTCTTATATTTCGGCACTTATTTGGAGGAATGGTTTATTCCATAATGATTATGGGATGTTTAATGGTATTTTAAGATCATATGGCTTTCAAGGAGTACGATGGCTTAATACAGATATAATGGCGTTTATATCTTGTATGCTCGTTAATCTTTGGATGGCATTGCCTTTTATGATTTTAGTTATTTTCGGGGGACTTCAAAGTATTGACAAAAGTTATTATGAAAGTGCATCTTTAGATGGATGTACAACTTTTAAAGCCGTACGACATATTACCCTGCCATTAATTAAACAGATTTTACTTCCGGCAATTGTATTAACAACATTTGTTACTTTTAAACAGTTTGATATTGTTTATCTGATGCTGCAACAAACAGGATTGAAAACAGGAGCAAGTGTTCATACCGTTATAACCTATGCCTATGAAAATGCATTTGTTACTAATAATTATGGCTACAGTGCTGCAACTTCAGTTATTATTTTTATGGTTATTGTATTTCTAACTTTTTGTAATAAAAAATATATCAAAACAGAATGAGGAGGTATTAAAGATGAAAAGCACTATACATTTAGAGAACCCTTCACAAAAGTTAGCAATGGAATCTAAAAAGAAAAAGTTTTTTAACCTTAAAGTACTTCTTCTTCATGGAGGCATTCATGTGTTTATGATGCTTGTATGTGCTATAGCGATGCTTCCAGTGATTTATACATTAGGGATTGCTCTAAAAAGTGGGAATGGCGTGATTTCGACAGAATTTTCATTATTTCCTCAAACAATAACTTTAGATCACTTTAAAACAATATTATTTGAGAAGCCCTTTTTAAAATGGCTTACGAATAGTCTGATTTTAACATTAGGTACAGTAGCTTTTACTTTTATTTTTGCAATACCAGCTGCCTATGCCTATTCAAGATTTAAATTTAAGAATAAAACCAGACATCTGAGGATACTCCTCTTACTTAATGCTTTTCCATCCATTCTAGCAATGGTATCTATTTATATTCTTTTTAGCACCTTAAATCTACTCAATTCTTATTGGGGACTTATATTGATTTATACAGGAGGTATACTCATTTTTGCGATATGGAATCTGAAGGGGTACTTTGATTCGATTCCAGTGCAGTTAGAAGAAGCAGCAATGATTGATGGGGCAACAAAATTTTACATTCTTATTAAAATTATTATTCCACTAGCTTTACCAGCTATTATTGTAACAGGTATGATGGTTTTCATCTCCACTTGGAATGAATATATTTATGCCATTAATTTCTTGCAAAATAGTAAACATTATTCTTTAGCAGCAGGACTTTATTCACTGCAGGGAACAGAATACACAAGGAATTGGCCAGTATTTGCTGCAGGCGCACTCCTTGCAAGTGCACCTATTTTAGTTATTTATTTTGCTATTCAGCGTTACATGATATCAGGGCTTACAGCTGGTGGTGTGAAGGAGTAAAGAAACTATGAAATTAGAAGCTATAGAACACATTATAGATTCAGCTTATGTCTATGCCTATGAGGAGGATAAGCTTGTTTTTAGGATTAGAACGGCTAAGAACGATATTGAAAAATGCACGCTCTTTTTTGGAGACCGTGTATGCAGGGAACGTATTGTTACAATGAGTCAGATTGAGATGAAAAAAGTAGCAAGCGATGCATTGTTTGATTACTTTGAAGTATTTGTTGATTCACCTTACAATAGGGTATGCTATTACTTTTTATTAGATGATGGAAAAACCAAACTTTATTACTATGGTGGTGAGTTTAGAACTGAGGTTGATGAGGATCGCACTTTATATTGCCAATTTCCTTATGTAAGAAGAGAAGAAGTTGTACGTGTACCAGAGTGGGCGAAAGAAGCAGTTATGTATCAAATTTTTCCAGATAGTTTTGCAACAGATAAAGCATTTATCTCAGGAAAGGCAAAAGAAGTAATAAGTGAGTCAGGAGAAATAAGCAAAAGTTACTTTGGAGGAACGTTAAAAGGCATTGAACATAATATAGATTATTTAGTAGAATTAGGTATAAATTGTCTCTATTTAAATCCTATATTCAATGCAACAGAGTGGCACAAATATGATACAAGGGACTATAAAACGATAGATCCTTGTTTTGGTACAATGGAAGATTTTAAAAGGTTGGTTAAGAAGTGTCATGAAAAGGGAATTAGAGTTTTACTAGATGGGGTATTTAATCATTCAGGATGGCGTTTTTTCGCTTTTAGGGATGTTATGGAAAAAGGAGAAGCTTCTCAATATAAAGATTGGTTTTATAATATTAAGTTTCCGATGGTGTATATACCTGTTGCAAGCTATGAGTGCTTTGCCTATGTAAAAGAGATGCCAAAACTTAATACTTCAAATCCTGAGGTTATAAATTACTTTTGTGAGGTCGCTAAGTACTGGATTGAAGAAGCAGATATCGATGGATGGAGATTAGATGTAGCAAATGAAGTAGTTCATGAGTTTTGGAGGAAATTTAGAGAAGAGGTTAAATCTGTAAAAGAAGATGCCTTTTTAGTTGCAGAGATTTGGGAAGATGCCGAAAATTGGTTAAAAGGTGATGAGTTCGATTCTGCAATGAACTATAAATTTTCGCACATATGTACAAAATTTTTTGCTGAGAGCAGCATAGGAGTAACAGAGTTTGATCATTTAATTAATCGTTTGTTAATGCGTTATAAACATCCTGTAACCTATGTACAAATGAATTTATTAGACAGTCATGATATATCTAGGTTTTTATCAAGAGCAGATGGGGATATAACACGTTTTAAACTGGCTATTCTTTATCAGATGATGTTTGTAGGTATTCCGTCTGTATTCTACGGAGATGAAAAAGCTATCATGGGGATGAATGAAATAGAATATAGAAAGCCTATGATATGGGAAGATAATGAGACAACAGAAGAGCTTACTCAGTATTATAAAGATCTTATTGCTATTAGGAAAAAACATATGGATCAGTTTTTAGGAGTTTATCAAACCGTTTATGTAGATGAAGAGAGGCAGATTTACATCTTTAGAAGAGGAAATGAGATAGACGGGCTATTAATAGCTATCAATCGAAGTAATGAAAAACATGAGGTTGAAATAGAGAGTAATCAGCACGAGCTAAGAGATCTTTTAAGCCAAACAACATACTCTTGTGTGGAAGGCAAATGCAATCTTGTACTTAGTCCATGGCAAGGTAAAATCCTCTTATAAGAAGTAAAAAATACCCATTGTAGTATAGAAAAATTGTTAATCTATAATACAGTGGGTATTTTTATATTAGTCTGTGTGAGGTTTGGCATATAGCATTTTTTTTGTAATCCCATTCATCTTACTCGAAGAGATCCAAACTCTATTAGCCATAAACATGAAAAGCCATTTTGGAAAATTATGATTTGCAAATTGAACAGGGGATTCTGAGGGAATAACTTTTAGCTCATTTATACTTTCTATGAGTGAACATAAAGCATGATAAATGGGAAGTGACATTTTGGATTGCAGAGGAATTTGATCTTTTGTACTTCGGATCATTTCTCCACCGCCAAGACCTATACCTCCGCACCATTTGAATTTTACTGCTTTTGCGTAGTTTTCTAAGATTTTAAGTGCATTAATATTTTGATGGCCTTCAATAAATCCACAATTAACGAGTCCATAGAGGCAAGAAGTATTAGCAGAACTTACTGGATGACTCTTTTGATAGATATCCAGTGACTCAAGCATTTCTAATAAGCTAGAAGGCAGACTATCTATATAAAGAGGAAAAACAACTACAATAGCTGTGCAAGATAATATTTTTTCAAAGACATTTTCTTTGTTTGGAGCATTTAAAAGTTTAAGGGCATTGACCATTATCGGTTTCTCATAACTAGCATCTAATGCTTTTGAGACATAGTCAATCATATATAAAGAGAAGCTTTCAGTTGTTTTAGGACTACCATTTATAAAGCATATCTTTTTCATAAAACATTTCCTCCTGTAGAATAGTTTAAAAGATTAGATTTAATATGAGTAATAGTCTGCAAAATATCCTTCTTGTCTGTACAAAAGTATACCTTAGGATCAGGTATATCCAGATTGGTGGCATTTGCTCTAGTAAGAGCCATAAAAGTCTCTTTTTCTTCTAAAGTAAGCGTTTCATTATAGGCGAGCATCATAAAACATGGGCGTTTAGAATAACGCTGTTTGTGATGAACTTCTCCTTTTAACTTTTTGAAAAAAGGGAGAAGAATAGGAATGAGACGATCGAGCGTTCTTTTAATAGCTACGCTATAACACCCATAAATTACAGGTGTTACATAAAGGACTAAATCACTGCTAATAATATCTTTATTAATGTCTGTTGTAATATCTTTTATGATGCATTTGCCAGGCGTTTTAATCCAACAGCTAAAACATCCTATACAAGGTTTAATAGTATCATGATCTATAGCATACCATTTAATAGTTTGAATATCAGATAACAGGCTATGAAGGGTTGAATTGATGCTGCTTGCCAGCGCGTTTTGACTAGAGTGATCATAGAGTATGGTAACTTGCATAGAAAATCCTCCTTTTAAGTTGACAGTGTAAACATTAAAATTATTATAGCCAATAATGTTTACACTGTCAACATTATTGGCTATAATAATTTTATAACATAAATTAAATCTAACTAAAAGAGGATAAATAAAATGGAAAAGATAAATTATCATCATGGATCATTAAAAGAAGAAATGATAGAAAAGGGTCTTCAAATTATCAATAACGAAGGAACGAAAGAGTTTTCGCTTAGGAAGATAGCTTCTATGTGCGGAGTCAGTCACTCAGCACCTTATAAGCATTTTAAAGATAAGGAAGAACTTACGGAAGCTATATCTGTTAGGATATTGCAAAGCTTTAGAAAATATTTAATTGATGCTGCTGAGAAAGCAAAAAGTGAGCAATCAGGCATGGTGGGAGTAGGCAAAGCTTATGTTAAATTTATGTTAGAAAATAAAGAGTACTTTAGATTTATATTTTTTAGCGAGTATAAAGTAAAGGTTAAACTTATAGAGAATCAATTTATTTATCAAGCGGGCAGTCCGTTTGAGGTGTTTTGTAGTGGGGCTACGGTTTATTTAGAAAATCTTATAAAAGATAAAAATAAAATTAATGCCATTATTTTGAGTATGTGGAGTATTGTGCATGGGATATCTACACTTGTTATTTACGAGACCTTTGAATATGATGGGAATTATGAAGAGTTAGTTGAAAGAATGCTTTATGTAGAACTTTAATAGTATAAGCTTAAAAAGCATAGAAGGATTAAAAAGTAATAATAAAGGAGGGTGTGTATGTTACACAAATATAAACAGAATAATCCACAAGTAGAGGAAGATTGCTTTATAGCAGAAGGGGCACATATTATAGGTGATGTGAATATTGGAAAAGAGTGTAGTATATGGTATAACGCAGTTATAAGAGGAGACGCTAATAGTATTACGATAGGAGCCTTTACTAACATTCAAGATAATGCTGTCATTCATGTTTCGAAAAAGAGTGCTGTACAAATAGGTGAAGGGGTAACTATAGGACATAGTGTAATTATTCATGGATCAACTATAGGTGAGAATACATTGATTGGAATGGGAAGTACAGTATTAGATGGCGCACGTATAGGAAAGAATTGTATTATTGGAGCGAATAGTCTTGTTACTTCAAATACAATCATTCCTGATGGAATGTTAGTAGTAGGGGCTCCAGCAAGAGTCTTAAAGCCTCTTGATGAAGCCCAAATAGAGCAAAACAAACAATCAGCAAAAGAGTATGTTCATCTAGCAAAAGAATATATCTAGCTCATTTTGGATGTTATTAGAGAAACAAATGCTTCAAACTGAGCGCGTTTATTAGCAGGAATACGGGTTTTAAGATGATTTAGTAGAGCTGCTTGCATATCTGGGGTAAAGTTAACATTTTTTTTCTTTGCTTCATTGGAAATAGCCATAAGAGTACCTATGATTTCCATATCACTTTTAGCGGATAAAGAATTAACTGTTCCTTGCAATGTAGATACAAAGGATTGATCTACATCTTTAAAAGCAGGATGTTTCATTAAGTCCATATTTTAGACCTCCTAGATCATAGTTTATTTGATAAAACTAGATAATACTTTGAGAATTTGAAGTTGATTTGGGTCAAGCATGCCAGAAAGTTTGTCAATTACGTCGGCGGATGTATTAGGCGCATGAGTGTTATTAGAAGATAGATTTGGAGAAACTGTTTCTTGTGAAGGGGGAATAGGTATATTGGAATCTAAGGGAGAACTAGCTGTATAGTTAGAACTAGACGATTGACTATTTTTTACTGCAATAAGATCTTTAACCTCAGAAAGCTTTAAGATAGCATCTATAAAATAAGCGCGATCATCTGAAAGATTTGCTCTTATATCACTGAGAAAATTTTTTTCCCATCCTGTATCACGAGGCTTAGTAAGCGATCTTATAGAGTCTTCTTTAGAAAATAAATCTATAGTAGACATTAATTCAAAAGCTTTAATAAATATAGCTACAGCCTTTTGCTTATCAGCATCTAAATAAGGAACTAGCGACTTGGAAATTATTAAAAAATCGTTGTTAGTAGCAGAGTCCAATGAGATCATAAAAACCCTCCTTTTAATAGTATCTTTTATAATGTATGACTAGAGATAAATATATTAGAACTAATTAAGTTATTTTTATCAGATGTTCAGAATAAAATATTAGTGAAAATTAATATTTGAAAGAGTTGATAAATAGTGGAAAAAGAATTAGTCGTATTAAACCTAGAAAGAGACTTAAATGAAATAGCATCCCTTATATGGGGGTATATGGATAAAACATACATATCAGATTTAAAAGGTAAAATTAATGGATATAGGCAAGCGTGTAAAGAAGATTTATGCAAGGAAGCACAACTGATTCGATCACTTATTCCTTTTATGACAGAAGAAAAAAAGATGCTCGAGTTTGTTATAGACCTCATTATTTATAATGATATGATCGAAAGAAGCTTTAAAGATTATCAAGTATTATCAAACTTATACAGAGATGAAAATAAAGATAGAGAAAATCTAAAAAAATTAACGTATAAGTTGATTCTCTTTAAACTGATTACAGCAATAGAAAAAGGAGATGAAATAAATAAATAATATAATTGATAAAAGGAGCTATCCGTTAGGGTAGCTCCTTTTATCAATTATGTTATTGAATTTCATTGCGGAATATGCTAGTGCCAACGCCATCGCCAGCTAACAACATATAAGCAAGAATGGCTATAATAATCCACATCCAAGTACTACTGCCGCCGCAGCCGCCGAATAAATTAGGGAATGCACAATCAAGTCCGCCGCCAAAGACGCCGCCTACACCAGTACCAGCTCTACCATAGTTGCTAAAAAGTAAGAAAGCTAAAAGTATCCATATCCAAAGTGAGCTACCTGCCAAAAGTCTACTATCATCCATTATATTTACCTCCTATATTAAATAATAAAATTAAATAATTCTTTTCCGAATAATAAAATAATACCAAGTAAAATTAATATCCAACTCAAGCCGCCACAGAAGAACAAAACTGCAAATATGAGTAGTAAGGGTAGTAACCAAGATCCTTTATCATCGCTATGAGGAGACGGACCACAAGTGTAGTAAGAAGTAGTATCGCAATCATAGCATCCGCCGTAACCGGACATATTTGACCTCCTTATATATCTTACATATTTTATTGTATTAAACTAAGTTGGAAAAAATGACTTAAATTAACAATAAAGGGAGAAAAATTATTTTTTTCTATCGCTTGTATTATTTTTTTTACATTTTTTAAAAAATTAATCATTACATAAAATTCGTTTTAATTCTCTTTATTGTATCTTCCATAATATAGTATGATAGATGGTAAAAAATGTTACTACTGTAAAAATTTTTATAGTAAAAAAATATAAAAATTTTTATAAGTAATTTAAAAAGCTTAGTATTGACAACAATAGTATAATTGTATACAATTATACATATAAGAATTATCGGACAATTAAATGATTTAAAACTAAAAAATTCAGAGGTGATGAAATGTTTGAGTTAAATAGGAGGTCTAATCTACTTGAAAGCCCTGAGTATAGGTATAGATTAGAGGAAGTAGAAGAAGCTAATATGTTTAGAGAATTTTATCCATATGATGAAATTCCTAAGATTGCATTCAATAATGTACGCGTGCCTATGATAATGCCAGAGGAAATATTCATTACAGATACTACATTTAGAGATGGACAACAGTCAAGAGCTCCCTATACAACTGAACAGATTGTTCATATTTATAAGTTGCTTAATAAATTAAGTGGTCCCAGGGGCATTGTCAGACAAAGTGAATTTTTCTTGTACAGTGAAAAAGATAGACAGGCTGTTTATAAATGTATGGAGCTTGGATACGCATTTCCACAAATTACATCATGGATTAGAGCCACAGAAAAAGATTTTGAACTTGTTAAAGCTATGGGGATTAAAGAAACTGGTATTCTTGTTAGTTGTTCAGACTATCATATATTCCACAAACTACATATGAAAAGATCACAAGCAGTTGCGCATTACACTAAGATTGTGAAGCAATGCATTGAAAAAGGGGTTATTCCAAGATGTCATTTAGAAGATATCACACGAGCTGATATTTACAACTTTATTGTTCCTTTTGTAAGAGAGCTTATGAAATTAAGTGAAGAGACGGGTGTTCAAATTAAAATTCGTGCATGTGATACAATGGGTTATGGAGTAGGGTATCCAGGAGCTATGCTGCCAAGGAGCGTTCCGGGCATCATTTTTGCACTTCATCAATACGGTGGAGTACCAAACGAATGGATTGAATGGCATGGACACAACGACTTTTACCGAGCGGTGGCTAATTCAACAACTGCTTGGTTATATGGATGCAGTGGTGTAAATTGCTCTTTATTTGGAATAGGCGAAAGAACAGGAAACACTCCTCTAGAAGCAATGGTATTTGAATATGCACAATTAAGAGGTACGTTAGATGGTATGGATACTACTGTTATTACTGAACTTGCTGAGTACTTTGAAAATGAAATAGGCGAAAAAATACCAGAAAGAACACCTTTTGTTGGGGAAAACTTTAATGTTACGCGTGCGGGAATCCATGCAGATGGTCTTCTTAAGAATGAAGAGATCTATAATGTTTTCGATACGGATAAATTTTTAAATAGGCCAGTAAGAGTATCTATCAGTAATACTTCAGGGCTCGCAGGTATTGCACATTGGATTAATACGAGTATAAAATTTCCTATGCTTAAAGGTTTAGAAAAGACTCATCCACTTTGCCTTCAAATTAAAGAATGGGTAGATAAAGAGTACGATGAGGGGCGTGTTACTATGATGAGTGATGAAGAACTTGAAAAGTTTATTAATGAATTTTTAGAAAAAAGCTTATAGACTTTCAGATTGAATTTTAGAAGTTATAGAAGTTGATGGAAATAAAATAGGGACAAATTGGACAAGATAGTATGAAATTTGATATACTATTAACGAAGTTTAAAATACTAAGAGAATAGATCAGGAGGTTAGTGAGATGGATAAAATACAAGCTGCTAAAGAGCATTTTACTAAAGTAGTAGAAGAACAACTAGCACGTGTTGCGAGAATGAAAGAAGATACAGAGGTTGTTGATTACACTAAGCTTGATAAAATTATTATTGGATGTTGTGGTGGTGATGGCATAGGACCAGCTATTACAGCAGAAGCAGAAAGAGTACTTCGTGCAGTACTTAAAGAAGATGTTGAAAGCGGAAAAATTGAATTTAGACAAATAGAAGGTCTTACTATAGAAAACCGTATTGCAGTCAATAAAGCAATACCAGATGATGTACTTGCAGAAATCAAAGCGTGCCATGTTATTCTTAAAGGGCCAACAACAACACCAAGTAAAGGTGACGGTCCTAATATTGAAAGTGCAAACGTTGCAATGAGACGTGAACTTGATTTGTTTGCTAATGTAAGACCTGTGTCTGTACCAGAAGAAGGTATTGATTGGACTTTCTTCCGTGAAAATACAGAAGGTGAATATGCGCTTGGAAGCAAAGGGATTAATATAGATGAAGATATGTCTTTTGACTTTAAAGTAATTACAACGCAGGGGACAAGAAGAATTGCAAAAGCAGCCTTTGATTTTGCACGCAATAATGGTAAAAAAAGTGTAGCGATTATCACAAAAGCTAATATCCTCAAAAAGACAGATGGAAAGTTTTTAGAAATATGTTATGAGGTTGCTAAAGATTATCCGGAAATTCAAGCAGATGATTGGTTTGTAGATATTATCTCAGCAAATCTTATCAATGAAGCAGTTAGAAGTCAGTATGAAGTGTTTGTACTTCCAAACTTATACGGAGACATTATTACTGATGAAGCTGCACAAATACAAGGTGGAGTTGGTACAGCAGGAAGTGCTAATATTGGAAATAAATATTCTATGTTTGAAGCTATTCATGGTAGTGCGCCAAGGATGTTTGAGACAGGAAGACAAGCTTATGCCAATCCAGCAAGTATGATTAAAGCTGCAGAGCTATTACTTCGTCATATTGGCTACCCTCAAAAAGCTGATCAAGTATTAAATGCGCTTAAGATAGCAAATGATAAAGTTAAAATGACAGGCAGAAGTGATGGCGCAACAGGTGTAGAACTTGCTAATTACGTTATCGATCATTTATAGAGTTTAAAATAAATATATAATAGCCGACAGAATAATCTGTCGGCTATATTTTTTGTCTAAAAAAGAGGAGATTAAGTATCTAGTTCATTTTTAAGGATAATAATAGATTTTTTGAGATTGTTATATTGTTTTATAAAAACTAAAATTTTACTAAGGAGAGTTATTTGCGCAAAATATGTCTTATAAGCTAAAATTTATTTTAAAGAAATGAGAGGGGAATAGATATGTCTATTAAAACACATCTTATGAAAATGAAAATGGGGACAAGAACACGAGCGGGTTTTATAATTATTATCATCTTATCATCTCTTATTATCTTAACAGCACTTATAGCAAATGCTATGATTGCAAAAAAAACAAGTGAGCTCTATAATGGCCCTTATAAAATCACTGAGACAATATGGGAAGTTAAATACAATATGCTGGATATGGAGAAGGAATTGTATAGAGTATTTAATGAGACAAGGGAACAAGAGTATATTAAAGCTAAGGAGAAAATAGAGAATCTTAAAATAAATATAGACCAAGAGCTCGAATTACTTAAGCAATTAGACAAGAAAAATAGCCAAACTATTGAAGAATCTCAGATGAAACTTCAAATGTTAAGCCCCATCCTTGAGGAGATGTTTAAGCACTTAACTTATGGTAGGACAGAAGATGCAAAACTACTCATGAGAGAACAGTACACTATAGTGTATGCAGAAGCTACAGAAGCTATAGTATCCATTTATGATCAGTCTAATGAAGATGCCAATCGTTTTCTAAGAATAGCACAAACAACAAGTCTCATAGTACGTCTTATTATTGTAGCAGTTTTTGTAATTAACATGCTTATAGCTATACGCATTGCTAAGTTAATAACGAAGAGTGTAACAGAACCAGTTGATGAAATAGCAAGAGCAGTTAAGGAAATTGCAAAGGGAAATTTAGATGTTACTATTCATTATGAGGCAGAAGATGAGTTAGGAGAATTAGCAAAGGATCTGAAAGTAACAATAGAAAAGCTAAAAAAATATATTAGTGGAATCAGTTTTAATCTTGGAGAGATAGCAAGAGGAAACATGGGCATTACTGTAGATGAAGAGTATGAAGGGAGTTTTACGCCTATTAAGGAAGCTATGGTACATATTGTATCATCATTAAACCATGTGCTCATGCAAATTCATGTTAATGCAGAGCAAGTGAGTGTAGGTGCAAATCAAGTTGCTGATATTTCACAAGTACTGGCACAAGGAGCTGGTGAGCAGGCTAGTTGTATTGAAGAACTCATTGCAACTATTGAAAATGTATCAGGCAATGTAACAACTAATGCAAAAAGCACTGTAGGTATTAATGAATTTGTAATAAGGACAAAAGAAGCAATGCAGCAAGGCAGTACAGAAATGCAACATATGATTGAAGCTATTTTACAAATTAACACTGCTTCAGATAAAATATCACAGGTAGTTAAAACGATAGATAATATTGCAACCAAAATAAACACGCTCTCACTTAATGCTTCTATTGAAGCAGCAAGAGCAGGCGAATCTGGAAAAGGTTTTGCAGTTGTAGCGCAAGAAGTGAGAAAGCTAGCCACAGAAAGTGGGGAAGCAGTTAAACAAACAAAGATACTTATAGAAGAGTCACTGCAAACAGTTAATAAAGGCACAATTATTGCAAGCAGCACTGAAAAATCGCTGTTAGATATAGTTAAAGATGTTAATAAAATTGCAGAACTTATAAGTCATATAACAAGATCATCCCAGGATCAAGCCATCGCTTTAGAGCAAGCTATGGAAGGGGTAGAGCAAATTTCCAATGTCATTGAGAAAAATTCAAATAATGCAGAAGAAGGAACAGTAGCAAGCGAGGCATTATCACATCAATCTATTGTTCTAAAGGAAATGTTAGGGCAATTTAAGCTGAAAAATAATAGTTAGTTAGTTCATTTTTTAGTATATTTTAATAGATTTTTAGGATTGAGGAATTTTGCAGAAAGCTTTACTATTAAATCAAGGTAACTTAAGTTATCTACTAGAGACCAAATCTATTTAAAAAACGGGGGATTGTATATGAGAAAAATATTTTCATTTTTTTTAGCGGCTACAGTGTTAACAACAGCCTTTACAGGTTGTGGCAGTAAACAGGCAAACACATCAAGCGCACCAGCAAAAAGTACGACAAAAGAAGCAGAAGCAGCGGCACCAGAAAAGAAAGAAGATACAGGTTCGAAAAAACTTGTTGTTTATTGTCCACATCCACTAGAATTCATTAACCCACTTGTGAATGAATTCGAAACTCAAACAGGTATTTCGGTAGAAGTAGTAGCAGCAGGAACCGGAGAACTTTTAAAAAGAGTAGAAGCAGAGCAAGGTAATGCACTCGGAGATATCTTCTGGGGTGGATCTTTATCAACAATGGAACCTAAAAAAGATCTTTTTGAAAATTACCAATCTATTAATGAAGAATATGTACTTGATAAAATGAAAAATAAAGAAGGTTCCTTAACGAGATTTACAGATATACCAAGTGTTATTATGGTTAATAAAAACTTAGTAGGGGACATTAAGATTGAAGGTTATGAGGACTTATTAAATCCAGCCTTAAAAGGTAAAATAGCACATTGTGATCCTTCTAAATCATCATCATCTTTTGAACACCTTATTAATATGCTTTATGCGATGGGGAATGGAGACCCAGAACAAGGCTGGGATTATGTAGAAAAACTATGTAAAAATCTTGATGGCAAGTTACTTAGTGGTTCTTCAGCAGTTTATAAAGGGGTAGCAGATGGCGAATATGCAGTTGGACTTACCTTTGAAGAAGGTGGCGCGAAATATGTAGCCGATGGCGCACCAGTAGAACTTGTTTACATGAAAGAAGGCGTTATTTCTAAGGCAGATGGTGTTTATATCATAAAAGAAGCTAAAAACATGGAAAATGCTAAACAGTTTATAGATTTTATCACAAGCAAAGATGCTCAAACAATTATTATTGAACAACTTAACAGACGTTCAGTGAGAAAAGATGTTGCACCACCAAATGGATTAAAGAAGGTAGAAGAAATTAACATAATATATGATGAACAAGAAGTTGTTGTTGCTAAGAAACAAGAATGGTTAGACAAATTTAAAGATATTTTTACAAGTGCACAATAATATTTAAAGTAAACAATCATATTTTAAGCCCACAACGACAGCTTTGGTTGTGGGCTCATTTTATAAGGAGGAATAGTGATGAGTGTTGCGATTAATGTAGAGCATGTGATTAAAAAATATGGAGAGATTACAATAATACCTGATTTGTCAGTTGAGATAAAGAATGGTGAATTTTTTACACTTTTAGGACCATCAGGATGTGGAAAAACCACTTTACTTAGGATGATAGCTGGGTTTAATAGTATTGAAGGTGGTAATATAAAATTTGATGATACAATTATTAATAATATTCCTGCTCATAAACGTAATATTGGTATGGTATTTCAAAATTATGCTATATTTCCACATCTTACAGTTAGACAGAATATAGAATATGGATTAAAATTAAGAAAGATTAAAAAAGCTGAGATAGATGAAAGAGTAGATAAAATCCTAAGTGTCGTAAAAATTGAGGATTATCAAAACAGATTACCTGAAAAACTATCAGGAGGCCAACAACAAAGGGTTGCACTAGCACGGGCTATCGTTATTCATCCTAATGTTTTGCTTATGGATGAACCTTTATCTAATCTAGATGCAAAGTTAAGAGTTGAAATGCGTAGTGCAATAAGAGATGTTCAAAAAGAAGTCGGGATCACAACAGTTTATGTGACGCATGATCAAGAAGAAGCACTTGCTATTTCAGATAGGATAGCTGTCATGAAAGATGGTATCATTCAACAAATAGGAAAGCCACATCATATTTACATTCGTCCATCGAATGTGTTTGTATCTACTTTTATTGGACATTCCAATTTATTTCGTGGTATGCTCCACTATAATGGAGAGGAATCCTATGTAACATTTGAAAATGGTTATAAAGTTAGAATGAATAATCTCATACATATAAATGAAGGAAAAATGCCAGTTGTTATATCCGTTAGACCAGAAGAATTTTCAGTAAATGATGACGGATTACTCGTTAAAATTAAAACCAGAACCTTTTTGGGAAAATATGTTAATTATGAATTAGAATTTGATGCAGGTATGATATTACCAGATCAAGCAGGCATTGAGTTTTCACAAGATATAGGGCATGCACAAAGAACTTATGAAGTAGGAGAAAAAATAAGATTAATGCCTAATGCAAGTAAGATCAATATTTTTACAGAGAATGGGGCGAAAAATTTAGTTAAGGAGGCGTTGGAGTATGAATAAAAACAAGTATAGGCTTGACTTTTGGAATATTACAACCCTCGTTATTATGGGCCTATTTGTATTGTTTTTGATTTATCCGTTATTCTCTTTATTTATGAGTGCATTTAAAGATCCACTAACAGGAGAAGCTACATTAGAAAACTTTGCAAAGTTTTTTCAAAAAAAGTATTATTATCAATCTATGATAAATAGCTTTACTGTAACAATTTGTGTAACTTTACTTGCTATTATCATTGGAGCGCCTTTAGCCTACTTTATGACGAGCTTTAAAATAAAGGGGAAAGGATTAATAGAGATTCTTGTGATTATATCGATGCTTTCACCTCCATTTATAGGTGCGTATTCATGGGTACTGTTAGGCGGCAGAAGTGGCGTGCTTACAAAGTTTTTCTCTAACCTATTTGGGGTTCAGATGCCATCTGTTTATGGTTTTGGTGGGATATTACTAGTTTTCACATTAAAGCTGTATCCATTTATTTATCTCTATGTATCAGGAGCCTTAAAGAAAATAGATGTATCTTTAAGTGAAGCAGCAGAAAGTTTAGGGTGTAATGCTTATAAAAAAGTGGTAACGGTTATCATTCCTCTTATATTACCAACTGTTTTAGCAGGTTCACTCCTTGTATTTATGAATGCGCTTGCAGATTTTGGGACCCCCATGCTTATTGGAGAAGGTTACAATGTTATGCCAGTCCTTATTTATTCAGAGTTTATAAGCGAAGTTGGAGGGCAAGCGAATTTTGCAGCAGCAATGGCAACTATCATGGTATTCATTACAGCTCTTTTATTTATTGCACAAAAGTATGTAGTTAATAAAAAATCTTTTACAATGAGTTCGCTTAGACCTATACAAGCTAAAGAGATATCAGGAATAAAAGCTATAGTTATGCATGGGTTTATTTATTTCACAGTATTTTTATCGATTATACCACAACTCACTGTTATTTATACTTCATTTTTAAAGACAAAAGGATCTATGTTTGTAGCTGGTTTCTCGGTAAAAAGTTACCAAATGGTATTTAAAAATCTTGGGAAAGCCATTACCAATACGTATTTATATGGTTTAATAGCAATTGTTATTATTATAATATTAGGTATGTTTATTGCCTATATTTCTACAAGAAGAAGAAGTGTATTAACATCAATTATTGATTCTACAACAATGTTTCCTTATATTATACCAGGATCTGTCCTTGGTATTACGTTATTACTAGCCTTTAATAAAAGACCCATGCTTTTAAGTGGAAGTTTTGTTATTATTATTATCGCTTATGTTATACGACGTTTACCTTATACACTGCGTTCAAGTGCGGCGATACTCTATCAGATCAGTCCAAGTATGGAAGAAGCCTCTATAAGCTTAGGGTCTTCACCAGTCAAAACTTTCTTTAAAATAACAGCAGTTATGATGATGCCAGGTGTTTTGGCAGGGGCAATCTTAAGCTGGATCACTGTTATTAATGAACTAAGTGCATCTATTATACTCTATACTGGTGGGACAAAGACGATGTCAGTTTCTATATATACAGAAGTTATTCGTGCAAGTTACGGAACAGCAGCAGCACTTTCAACGATACTTACACTAACAACTGTTATTTCACTGCTTATTTTCTTTAAGCTCTCGGGAAACAAAGAAATTAGCCTTTAGTATTTAAAAGACAATCAATGAGATAAAGGGAGGTGAGGGCATGAATAGCCAAAGTCACAATGCTTTTAGAGATGATATTAGAAAGACTTTTGTAGTTTATGCCCTTATTCCTATTGTAATTATTACCCTCGTAAGTTATTTAGCAGTTTTTTTTATCTGGAACAGTGCTATTATTTATCAAACAAAACAGAGCATCAACCATACGGCTGATAAGCTTGAGCACACCATATCTTTAGTTATTGATAAAACAAACGAGATAGCAGTAAATAATAGCTTTTATAAAAAGCTAAATAACACTAAGCAAAAAACTAATGTTTATCAAGAACTTTATTCTTTCACCAATAAAATGGAAGAAAAGATAGATTTTTATATCTTTGATGAGAATCTTGATCTATTAGTAGGAAGTAGGCAGAATACTCCGAGTTTTATAACTACAGATAACGATATTTCATGGGGCATCATTAAACGTATGAAACAAAATACTTATGATGTTATTTTTGAATGTAATAAAGTTTATAAAGATAATATCAAAGTCACTGAACTTGTTATTGGAAGAGCTATTACAGAGCAAAATGGAATAAAAGGGTATATTATTTTTCGTTTATATGGAGAAGAATTTATTAAATCAATAGGAAGTTCAGCAACGCAAATAATAGTTACGGATAGATATGACAATGTTTTTTTAGCAACTACAGCTGTATATAGTAATTTTCAAGATAAGTTTAAACCAGAGTTTAAAAATATTAATGGTTATAAGAAGATAGACAGAAATAAGTATTATATTTTAAAAAAATCTATTGTAGAAAATAAACTAGATGTGTATATTATAACGCCATTAGGTAATCTGTTGTCAGTATTTACATGGATCGGAATATTCATTATTTTAGTATTTGGAATACTTATTCTAGCCATCTTTAGGACTGCTAAAAAAATAGCTTTTGATAAGACTCGCATAATAGATAAGATAGTAGGTGCCTTTGAACAAGTACAAGAAGGCAATCTAGAAGTAAAACTAGATATAAATACTTATGACGAATTTGAGATTATTGGTAAGTCTTATAATATAATGCTTGCGAGCATTAAAAACCTTATTGCTACAAATGAAGAAAGAGTAAGACAAACTGTTTTATCAGAAATTAAACAACTTGAATCACAATTTAATCCTCATTTTTTATTTAATACATTAGAACATATTAAATATATGGCTAAAATGGATCCAGAGGCAGCAAATAAAATGATTGTTAATCTTTCTATATTGCTTCGTTATAGCATTAATAATAATATTAGAGATGTTACTATAAAAGAGGACTTAGAATATACTAAAAGCTACTTGCAAATACAGAAATATAGATTTTCTGACCGCTTTACGTATACTATTTATGTGGAAGAAGGGACCGAGAACTGTATAGTCCCTAAACTTATTATACAGCCGATCATTGAAAATGCTATTAAATACGGGTTTGAAAGCAGAGAATGTCTAGAGGTAAGGATTAAGGTATGTTTCGTTGAGGGAAGATTAATTGTAGTTATATTTGATGATGGTATAGGCATGGAAGAGGAACTGCTAAGTCATATTAAGTATATACTTAATGGACCGATAAATAAAAGTTCACATATAGGACTATATAATGTAGATAGAAGAATAAAGCTTATGTATGGGGAAGAATATGGCGTTGATATCAGAAGTGAGAAATTTGAAGGAACAGTTGTAAGAATCATATTGCCTATTAATGAAAGAGGTGAGAATCATGTTGAGGGTACTGGTGATTGAAGATGAAGATATCATAAGAAAAGGGTTTATACATACAATTGACTGGATGGCGATGGATTGTTTGGTTGTTGATGAAGCCTGTAATGGTGAAGACGGCCTCGAAAAAATAAAAAAGCATAAACCAGATATCGTCATAACAGATATTATTATGCCCAAAATGAATGGGATTGAGATGATTGAACAAGCCACTAAGTTATATGATTTTAGAAGTATTATTTTAACAAGTTACTCAGAGTTTGAGTATGCTCAAAAGGCTATTAAGTTAAAAGTTTACGAATATCTTTTAAAACCTGTGGATGAAGAAAAGCTTTTTGAAGTGATTTGGAAGTTAAAAAAAGAAATTCAAGAGCAACGTACGTACAACGAAATTATTGAGAGAACAAAAGACAAAAATGATATAGATCTTATTGATTTAGATATTTACATTCAGTCAGATATGAAATACAACAATTATGTTATAGAAGCTATTAATCAAATCAAAGAAAATTATAATAGAAAAATTAGCATAGAGGGTATTGCGGAAACATTAGGAGTAAGTGCAAGTTATTTGAGCCGAAAGTTTAAAGATGAGACATCTCAAACTTTTTTAGAAGTGCTCAATAAGTATCGTATACAAAAAGCTATTGAACTGCTGCACACTGGAAATTATCGTGTCTATGAAATTTCAGATCTGACGGGATTTAGTGAATATAAACATTTTTGTGGTGTATTTAAGAAGTACACACAAACATCTCCTACAGAATTTATAAGAAACTCTAGTTTCATTATACATAAAAGTTGTGAGAAATAGCATAGATGGAGGAAATACTTTGAAAAAATATGAAGACTATTTATTTGTGAGTGACCTAGATGGAACGCTTATTCACACAAACAAAACTATTTCACTCAAAAATAAAAGCGCTATTGATGATTTTATTTTACAAGGTGGACATTTTACAATAGCAACAGGTAGAACTGTTCAAAATGTTCTGCCGTATTTAGAAGGACTTAATATAAATGAAGCCTGTATCCTTTATAATGGTGGGGCAATATATGATCTAAAAAAACAAGAATTTTTAGCTTGTCATTTTTTAAATAAAGAGCAAATAACGAGTGATATAAAAAGAATTTTAGAAAAACATGAGAGGCTATGTGTTCAGATTTTTACTACAGATACAATTTATATTGTTAATCATAACCAAAGAGTAGATCCAGAAGTATTAGAAGAAAAGCAAATATTTGAATTTGCTAATATAAATGATATATTGCATCAAGAGTGGCTTAAAATTATTTTAAATGGCTCACATGAGAATCTTCTAGAGTGTAGCAGAGATTTAAAACATCTTATAAGCACAAACATCATTCACACTGTATTTTCAGTCCCTACATATCTTGAAATTTTACCATTTGGAGTATCAAAAGGAACTGCTTTAAAAGAACTTGTCAAAATTAAACGTTTACAAAGCAGTAACATTATAACCATTGGAGATTATGATAATGATATTGAAATGCTAGAAATGGCTATGCTAGGAATTGCTCCAAGTAATGCATCACAGGGAGCTAAAAAGGCAGCTGACAGGCTTACTGTAAGTAATGACGATGATGCTATTTTTGAAGTCATAACTCACATTTTACCAACACTTTAGTTTTTTATTAAGTAAGAATCTATTTATAACGCGAAGAACAGCCCCTCTATATATAAAGAGAAGCTGTTCTTTAGGTTATAAGAAAGTATTGATCAAAGGAATAATCTCGGCGAAACAAGTAAAAGGAATATGACTAGTAGTATGTTTTTTATAAAGATCAATAAGCTCGTCTTTACCAAAGCGGATATCAGCATGGAGACTTGCTAAAAAGTCAGGACCACTATCACCAGCATAAAAAAGAAGATTATAATTATTTTTAAAATGTAGTACAACTTTTTCCTTATCTATGCCATAGCGCTCAGAGTAAAAAGGAGAGGCTAGATTTGGAGTTATATGCAATCCAGAGTCACGATAGAAGCCTGCGTTAGAATAAATAGCGATATCATTCATTTGATGATGTTTAAACAGTTTCTTAATATAATATTCGCATCCAGCACTTAAAACGATAAAATCTCCCTCGAGGCGACGGACCTCATCCACCAATTCTTTAAAGTGATCATCTAATGGAAGATCTAATATAGCTTCGTTAAGAGCACTTTCATCTAGATTGATATGATTAAAAATATCATTTAAAAAAACAACATCTTGAAGCTTACCTGCTTTGAAGTCTATAAAGCTTGTGTTTGCTTTTTCAGGCATGTACGCATACATCATTTTTTTATAAAAATCTACTTTTGAAATAGTTCCGTCAAAGTCACAAATAAATAAAAATTTTTTCATCTTCAGCCTCCACGTCATAGAATACATTTTTCATTATAAAGCTATCATCTCTAAATGTGAAGAGTACAATATACAAATTTAATACGCTTAAAAAGGTCTTATACTTGATGAAGGTTATTAGGGGTTGAAGAATAATCATACAATGATTATTTAATATGAGATAATTATGCATAATTATAAAAAAATAGCATATATTAATGAGTGAATTTAAAAATATAAATAATGATAAAAAGAATTTTAAAAAAAGGTGTTGACTTGTGTCAAAAATCATGTATAATAGTAAAAGTCGCTACTAGTTAACGGCGCAAAACAAAAGGACGTTAAGTCCTAGTGTTAAATGAAAAAATGAACTTTGAAAATAGAATAGTAACCATAAAACCAGTCGATTCAAAAGAATTTCATTATGAGATTCGAATCTGTACTTGAAAAAGTACAAAACTGTATTTGAGAAAATACAAGTAATAAGTCACAAACATTCTAATGAATGTTGGCAACTTAAATGTTGTTTGGACAAACTTTTATATGAGAGTTTG
>CAKZUB010000064.1 GCA_937921505.1 uncultured Clostridia bacterium
ATATGCACCGAGTAGCTAACTGCTCATTTAATGTGCCTAATCGTTTGCTGATAATGTGCATCGTCTATCTAAACTATGGCCGATTTAGGCTCAAATAATGTGACTAACGATGGTGCTTTTAATTTGCTGGATGACACTATAACTGCCTTTTAAGATTAACTGCTTTAATATTTCAAGATAATCTTTAATTTCCTGTTCAGTGAAATCCATATATTTTCCTTGGTGAGGCATATTGTTATTCAAACGCTATTTCCTCCTGACACTTTATTATACGAACATTATATATTATTGATACATATAAGTCAAATTAAATGTATCAATTAGTACATAAAACATTTATGATAATTAATTTTCGTTTTTAAAAATCTATTATACTGCATTCTTAGGGCTCTTTAGAATAATATGTCATGGTCTCTGACCCCTTCACATGTGATGACAACACACAAGAACCATCCTCTTATGTTTGCATTATATAGTATATTGGTCAGATCCTCACTTAAGAGCGTTCAATAAATGTACTTTTTTCTACCAAATAAGTATCCCATCTAAGAAATAGGTATAATCCAAAGCCAATTTTCACCACTCCATCCAGAACACCATAAACTAGGAATGGTATGTCTTTAAATACCGCAACTGCGATTGGCAAAATTGTGCACAACACACTAAGATATAGCATAACTCGGCCATTAACAGGAATAAATAGAAGAAAATGAATACCTGTAGCCATCAAAGTGCCCAACCAAACCATGCGCCAATCACCGACCTCTTCTATGTCTTTTTCGTAGTGTAGTCTTAGATCATATCTGATATACTTTAAGTCATGATCCTTTTAAATAATTTAAACTGCATGACGCCATTAGAATTCAGTTTATCACCGCTTTGGATTATAGCTTATTACCTAAATATCAATAGAATTATTTTTTCTTATGAAGTGTAAAGGAATAAATAATTGATCCAATGATAAGCCCCAATCCTGTACCCATTGAGGTAGTAAGTGTTAAGTTGCTATTTGTTAATAATCCTAAAATGCCCCCAACTGCACTGCCAAAGATCATCCCTAAGGCTGGTGAGAATTTTAACATGGTCTTTTTACTAGATTTTGTCATCGCATAAATCACTCCTTAAAATTATTAATATATTCATAAACATCTTCCCTCACTGGTACCTCTAGCTGATAAGTAATTTCTACTGCCTTTTTGGTTGTATTTTTCATGAGAATAGGTCGTGGAACTCCGACAGCTTTCATGCGACCAAGATAATAAAATTCCTTTGAGGCTTTATCATCTTTATTTTTCCTTACAAATAATTCTATCTGTACCCCTAACTTCTCAGCTGAATAAATGGTATTAACATCTTTTGAATCTGGTGTGCGATTGGACTTTGATAGCGCAATAAGCCTTGAGGGTGAAATAAATCGGTCTTCATAATTGATAGAATGCTCAATGTTTTCTTCTTTATGATAGTTAATGAACACTGGAAAAGTTTTGGTCTTTTCATCATACTTATAGCCACCGATATTTTGAGCAACTACATTTTCTTCCCATTCAAGTAAACGACACACATCTTCGTAAGAATACTTTTGATAGAGCTGTAAACTGGTTGACTGATAACGATTACCAAAGTATTTCTTGTTTCTATAAAAACCAAACTCAACGAGTTCCTTAACCATAGCTTTAAATACAGGATTTTCAAGCGCTCGTTTAAAAGAATTAGAAACGACATATTCTCTTTGTTGAGATTCATAATGTTTTTGTGATTTTATTTGATCTTGTATAAAAATACATTCTTTAAAAGTTTCTTTCCCAGTCCCCGTAGGAAACTCATTGGTCAAAACATTTACTACATTGATCATGGTTTTATCCTCTACTGGCAATTGATACTCTTGGGTTAGTTGATTATTCATATCCATTAAAAGATCTGTTTTCTCTTCTAGAATTCCTTTCAAAACAATGAGTTCATGAACCCTTTTACCAAGCGCAAATTTTTTAGAAATAAACTGAATAAATAAGCGTTGTAAACTATCCAGCTCATTACTATAGTCTTCTTTTTCATACTTAATTAAAAACTCATGATACGATCCTAATGTATTATTATCAAAAACTCTCGCAAGATCCATGGAGTCATGAAGTTCAAAATCCATTAACCTTGGAACCCTTCCTAGTCGATACTTTAAATTCTTATAACTTTCTTTAATGTATTGAATACTATTGAACTGAGCACTATCAATGGATTCATAAATTCTTTTTCTTGAAATCTCATCAAAGTTAATGGTAGAAACACCTGGTATCATACGATTTCCTTCAACCACATATTTACGAATGTTATCTTTATTGTAGCTTCGGTCATCTGACAGAGCCATTGGAATCATGAAATTATTATTATAATTCCCGATAAAATCAAGAATGACTACATACTCTTTTGATGGCACTTTCCGTAGTCCTCTTCCTAATTGTTGGACAAATATAATCGCTGACTGAGTGGGCCTTAACATGATAATCTGATTTAATGTGGGAATGTCTACCCCTTCATTAAAAATATCTACAGTAAATAGGTAATCCAAGCCATCTTCACGCTTCTCTTGCTCAAGAAGTTTAATGGCTGCTTCTCTCTTTTCCCTAGAATCTTCACCTGATAAGGCTAAAGTTTGATAACCTCTTTGATTAAATTTCTGCGACAGTTCTATCGCTTCTTTATTGGTACTACAAAAAACAAGTCCTTTTACTCGTTCACCATGGTATCCGTAAAATTTAATTTTCTCAATGATATTGTTTACTCTTTGTTCAGAAATAAGATGCTTAAAATCTGTATTTTCTTGAATTGCTATGCCATTAACCGAAATCTCAGTGACACCAAAATAATGAAAAGGACACAACATGTTCTCTTTTAATGCTTCTTGTAGCCTAATTTCATAGGCAATATTATAATCAAAATCCTTGCAAATATTATACTCATCTGTACGCTCCGGTGTTGCCGTCATACCTAGTAGAAAACTTGGTTCAAAATACTTTATAATGCGTTGATAAGTCTCTGCCCCAGCTCGGTGGCTCTCATCAATTACAATATAGTCAAAAGCATTTCTTGAAAAAGTTGCTAACACACTTTCTTTAGACATAGATTGTACCGTTGAAAAAAGATAATCAGCTTCTACATCTTTATATCCATTGCATAGTTTACCATAATAAATATGTTCACCTAAAACTTTACTATAACTTTCAATGGATTGGTCCAAAATTTGTTCTCTATGAGCTAAGAATAAAAATTTCTTAGGTTTTACTTTCCTTACATCAAATGCTGATAAGTAAGTTTTACCTGTTCCAGTTGCAGAAATAATAAGGGCTTTGTTTTCACCTTGGTGTCTTACTTCTTCAATTCCTTGTAAGGCACTTAATTGCATCTTATTAGGCATGATCTTCTCAAGCATTGGTGTAGAGACTCTATAATTAAACTTAGATTCTGCGACTATTTCACCATAAGTACTGTTAGCTAATTTGGGCTTTATTTTAGCCTGATTATGTATATTGGATTGAAACTCTGCATTTAAGGAATAAATTTTGTTATATTCATTAATCCATTGCTGGTCCACTGGAATAGCATCCTGAAAAGTTTCTTCGAACTCAACTAATGTCTCTTGTATGAGAGATCCTTTATCCATAGAAGATATCTTCATATTCCATTCTTTATTATAACTTAATGCATTCTGAGTCAGGTTACTACTGCCCACAATAAGACTATACGTATCATCTTTTCTAAAAATATAACCTTTTGAATGTAGGTTCCCCTCTGTTAAAATGCGAAGCTCAATGTTTTTAAAAGCCAAAAGTCTAACTAATGCTTTTGGTTCTGTAAAGTTTAAATATTGCGAAGTCATAATTTTACCTTTGACATCTCGCTTTTCAAGTTCTTGCAATGTATTAAGTAATGTTGTAATACCACTTTGCGTGATAAAGGCAACAGATATAAAGAATTCATCACAATTTTTTAATTCTAAAATAATACTAGATAATACCTTTTGTCCTTTTAAATAGTTATTGACAATTAACTTGGGACGATACTTTTCTAAAGAAATTCCTTCATAATCAATAAATCCTGTATAAAGACTTTGAGTTAGTTCCGCTTTATTACTCATCACTATTCTCCATAAGTTTCTTTACAATTGGAAGATCCGCGGCTGCCCAATCTAATCGGTCTAGCTCTTCTGGTTTTAGCCACTGATAATTGATATGTTCAGTCATTGTAAAGTTTCGGTTACATACAAGACATCTATAGACATGCATGATTATAGAAAAGTCCGGATAAGTATGATTTACAGTCATAAAAAAATCTTTAGCTGTTAGATTCAATTCAATTTTTAACTCTTCTTTTAATTCACGTACCAGCGCTTCTTCATTGCTTTCCCCTAGATTCACTTTTCCGCCTGGAAATTCATATTTATATGAAATATAGTCGTGTTTATTCTGATTGCGTTGCATACAAAGAATCTCTCCGTTGTGTATTATAACTGCTGCAGTTACGATTATGGTTTTCATTATTTACTCCTTGTTATGAGGTCGATACTTTGTCCTATTAATGTTATTATAAAGTAAACAGATCCATTTAGAAAGGTATTATAGCATAAAGATTACTATTTCACCAAATTTTTATAAATTATTCTGAAAAATAGCAGTAGTTGTTAACCATTCATCTCCAGCTTTTATGGCCTTTTCTGCTTTTGCGAGTTTTGATAATAATTTCAGTAGTCATTACCCCTCTTATCAGGCACTTCAAATTTTGAACTCTTCCATAAAATCATTAGAACAATACCTAAAGATAACGCCCATAAACCTAGCAGCCAATTGTTTGTAATTATAATAAGTATGACGGATAAACCGATACACGCTATAGTTCTTTTTAGTGATACACTTTTAATTGCATCCTTATCTTTCTTATATTTGATAAATAACATAATCCATAGAGCTGCCATTGCAATTAATGCAACTAGAAATGGTAAAAAGATAAGTTTGCTTGCAATATAGATAGCAGTTGGACCATCAGCTCCACCTATTATACCAATGCTAGCTGCTGAGCGCGTAGCTATACTTAGTATTGGGGAAATATAGGATGCAAAAAAAATAACAGTCCATAGGATCAGTGAATAATTAAAAGCATACAAGTTATACCTATTAATATAAATCTTCTTTTCTTTCATTATGAATCTCACCTCATCTTTCTATTGCCATAGTCACTGCCTTTTACTGTAATAAATCATAACTATGCAAAGCCCTATTTGAAAACTTATCCGCTTTCATAGGATTTTTAAAGCTCTGTATATTTTTTACTAGTCCCTTTAGCTTTCTCTATAGGGTATTTCGCTGCATTCTTTTCCATCTTCTTTAATATAGTATCTTCTAAATTTACACCTATCGCATCTGCCATATGTATGCAGTAAACAAATACATCAGCTAACTCTTCTGCTGTGGCTTCTTTATTATAGGTATTATTCCATTGGAACTGTTCAAGTAATTCTCCAGCTTCTATACTAATGGACTTTGCAAGATTTTCAGGCGTGTGAAACTGTCCCCAATCTCGTTCCTCTCTAAATTGACGAACTACTTCTAGTACTTTTTTCATTTCTATTTTCCTCGCTTTCAAAATTTATTCCTTAGCTTAATAAACATATTGTAGCCACATGTACAATTCTAATTTGATTTTACTTCTTTTGGTTTCCTTTATTTTATTTACCTCTATTTTTTATTCTTTTTAGCAGGATGAATATTATAAATATAATACATACAAAAATCAATACAGCTGCAACTAGCATATTACCTTCTTGTTCATTTACGGGTTCCTCAACTATTACATTTGTATTAAAAACTTGTTGGCTCCCTGTAGGAGTATCTTCAACACTTGTTGCCTTACTTTCATCTAGCCTTTGCTGTGCTTTGAAATATTCCCCGTCATTAATGTATTTTTCATATCGCTCTACCATATTATAACGTGCGCTAACAAGTTTTAATGTCTTATAGTTATCAGATGTACATTTAAATACCCAACTATCATCTATTTGATGATCACTTACCAGAACTGCCACTATTATATCTCCATCTAAAGGCTTATCATTTGAACCATAATAGGCATCAAATGCATTCACGGTGACTTCTTCACCAGACACTTCTCCCATCATAATAACAGATGGTTCTATAGTGTATATATCTTCTTTAACAGAAAGTTTACCTATAATTAATGCCTTATGCTTGCCTAACATAATTGATTCTGGTATGTCTCCAGCCCAAGTAAGAGTGCTAAAACAAATAAGTGCTAAAATTATTATAAAACACTTTTTCTTCATCTAGATCACCTTTCATATTTTAATTTTATTCCACTAATTCTTATTGTATAGTCATTTCTGACTAATTTCAAACCTTTTTACAATATCTATACTTTGGCACGAAATACTTAGAATTTGTCAAATAGTATGCACTCCCCTGCTCGTTTGAGAACATCCAAATATGTTCCCAAAAATACAACTTTGTCTAAAAACACATTAAGCGGATATAATTACGCGTAAATAGAAAGGGATACACAGAAAATGCACCCCCAACATATGTTCGGGTATTCTTTTTAATTTACTTCTTTAGATAACTTCTAATAACATATTTTTATGCAAGAAATGATTATATGCTACTTCTTAACATAAAGCAGTATTTTAGAGGTGAAAACACGGAATTTACATCATATGTAAAATAGGCCACAAACCTTTGATTTTATTAAAAGAAGTTGTAAGTCCCTCTTGAATAGATTTATTGGTACATATTTATTAATTTATTTCTTAGTTATTCCAAAATTATCTACCCTATATTTTTCATTATCATCAACAATCCTTATCAAACCTGTAACTTCGAATTCTGATTCTTTACTATCATCGTGCTCATTTGTTATTAGTGCACTAAAAGATAGTGTCCCCTCAACTTGATTATCAGCCTTCTGGAATTTGAAGCCAGATGCTTTTGCTTTATTGACAGTTGAATTCAGTACATCCAATTTTGGTATTATTCTATTTGCTACCAGTTTTTCTTTACCCTTCTCAGTCAAGAGGTCACCAAAAATTTGGATGATGAAGGCATCTGTTTTAGTAGCAGAGAACTGAGATTTGCTCAACTCCTCTAAGGCATCCTTTTTTTCATATTGTGAATAATATGAATTTATGAAATCAATTGCTACTTCTTCTTTATTATCATATGCGTTACATCCTATAAAAGCCAATGCCACTAATAGAGCTAGAAATAATGTTAAAGTCTTTTTCATTGCACTCACTCCTAACTAACTTGAATTTACTCTCATTTCATCACATCTAATAGATTTTCGCTCTAATATGATGAAAGTGAATTATTGTAGGGGATTTTCTGATTCTACCTTACAAACCTAATTAGGAAAATATGTTGGTGGTTTATGAGTATCTCAATTTAAAATATCGAACCTTAGAACCGCTGGTGAAATACACGTCATTCGTCCACATAGTTGCTCCATATACTGATATTACATATCCGGGATTATAGGAAGCATAGTAATCGACATATCCTGTTAATAAAGGATCTGATTAAGTTATTAAAACCATCTTGTAGCGAGAGCATTGTCAACAAGCGCCTTTCTCGGGAAATACTTTATTACTAGTATCAGGATAAACATCTTTATATATTGTTCCCCACCTTTTGTTAATAAAAAAGCCCCAACGCAACCACACCTTCTAACTTCATTGCGAGTTAACTTCAAAGGGGGTCATGTTAGGTCCTTCGTTACTTTTATTTATTGTAACACTTTTCTGAACATATTTCTAAGAAAAAGCAGTACTGAAAGATTGTCGCTCTTTTTGTGTTTTTGAAATACTTTCGTTTACAATTTAAATACTAAGGTTTAGATGCAAAATAAGCAGCTGTTCTGCTATGTTATCTTTTTTTATAAATCAACTTGGTTATTCCGGCAATAATTTGAGGTGAAAAACTGCAAATTTGAACTTTGTAAAAAGGACTTCCCACCCTTGAAATTTATAATAAAACTTCAAACTGGCCCGAAAATCCTTATTCTAAGTATTGTTTAGTAGAAGCAGCATTAGACACTTGAATAGAAAAAATACTTATCAGACCCGTAATCTTTTTATAAACTTCATTAAATCTTTCTTCATCTAAGCTTAAGGATTCCAAACGCTCACCATGTGCAATATGATTTCTCATATTTAGTAACACATCATCTATTAAGGTAAATGCACTTTCATATTCTAAATACTGAAGTCCTATAGTAGTCATTATTTCTTTAAAAATGTCAGAATTTAGGTTGCCGTTCGATTTTATAATATTATCATAGGGTATATTAGACTTCTCTCTATACTTTTCAAATAATTCATTTACTATTTGATTATGTAATGTAGATTTATTTGTTTGGCTAAATAATTTTATTTCTTCTTTTACAGATAAAGCTAAAAAATTTCTTTTTAATTCATTATAAGGTACCTTTTGATAAGATACAAAGTTTAAATAATATGTAGAGATATTTTTAATTGATCCTTCCCAATGTGCATATAAAAGAGCTATGCCTGAACGTAGTGCTGTATTTTTTGCAAAATCTCTCGCACGTTGTATATTGCTTTTTAATGCTGTAAGTTCTTTTTTTCTCCAGCTTAAATCCTTGTCAATTAAATCCTGTAACTCATTTATATTTTTTATTTTCATAATTTGAAGAATTCCATACCAAACAATGAAAGTTCTTTATATCTAGGGATAGCTCTTGCTCCTGGTGTAGTATTTTTAATAAATACATCTTGTTCGTATAAAGAACGGACTTTTTCCAACAGCCACTCACTGTGATTATCCATAGAAATTATAGTATCAATATTATTATATATCCCACAACTTATTGTTTGATAAGCAGAGTTTAAGAATGGTCCAGTATGTTTAGTTCCATTATATTTTTTAAACACATCTTCTCCTAATATGCCATAGAGCAATCCGAAAGTTTTTAAAAATTTCTGTTTTTTCTCCTCGTAGGGATAATTATTATATGCACAAATTTTAAGAACTTCCTTATCTAGTAAGTTCGAAAAATCTTTATATTCTCCTATTTTATCCCAATCAATTTCAAATGCAACTAATAATCTTAAAATTAACTCCATTCTATATTGCTCATCACTTTTTCTATCACTAATAGGTATAGAATTTTGATAGTCGGTTGTTTTAGCAATCTCTTCAACGAATTCATAGAAAATTTTGTTTGCCATAATCATCAAACAATTACGGACTTCTTGATCACTCAATAATGTTCCACCTGTATTCAGGCGTTGAAATAATTCATATTTTGTATTCGGATCGCTTTCTTTTTTCATAATAGTAACATCTAATCTTGCTCTTTTAAAGTATAATTGTTGTTCTTTAGTAAAACTTAATTCTTTTATATCACCATCCCATTTCATTCCTGCAAACGATGGTAAATAATCCGTTTTTTGCAAGGTTAACTGATCCATTAGTTCCCCTTTTTCATTTTTTAATATACCTATAAATTGGAAGATTGTTGATAATCTTTGAACTCCATCTATAATATCCCAAACACCATTATCACTTTGACTTACGAAAACAGGTGGAATAGGAATATTTAACATAATAGATTCTATTAATTTTGTTTTTTGATATTCACTCCATCTAAAAAGCCTCTGAAATTCTGGATGAATATCCATTTCATCGTCTTTGTAAAGGTTTATTAATTCTCCAATAGACATTTGATATGAATCTCTAAATATTTGACTAGATTTCTCTACTATTTCATCTTGTAAAGACATACTCATAACACCCCTTATTATAATTTTATTAAAATCTATTTTCCACGCCCTCGTCTACGCCCCATTAAGATCTTCCAAATACGTCTAAACTCATGGCAAATATTTTTGTCTATGCCTAAGTAACTTACTAGTACTACTGTATCTATTTCATCCAAGACCTGTTCAATATTCAATTTATTTCTAATTGCATTATCAATAAGCTGTAATAATCTTTTTGCTTCTTGAGAATCAAAATTCATTAGGTCTGGTAAGACTATTTTACTTGCTTCACCTGGCAATATTTCTAAGACTCCACCGCCATAACTCCTACCATTTATCTCTGTAAAAGCAAATGTTATACTATTATAGTATGATAACAATACCTTGTCCCTATCAATACCCTCATGAAATTTAATTCTATGCATGGTATCAGTGCTTACGGCATTTATGTCATTTAATACAAACTTCGGAAATGTGTTGTTACGTCTTAATAAAAAGGCATCTGGAGACCAGATAGATGGGACAATATACCAACGATCTCTAATTCTACATTTATATCCTGTATTTTCTTCTTCGTGTTCACCAAGTTCAATATATCTTTTATGTTTTTGGGGGTACTCTTCATAAGATATATCATTTGGGAAGCTGATTAAATATGCATCTTTATGATTATTTATGTTAACTTTCCAATCCATATCTGTAAAATATATACCATGTGCATGAGAACTTCTTCCTATTAATGGAAGCACTATATCACTAAGTTCGTAGTCCTCAACTACCTGCTTATTAACAGAAAAATACTTATTATTTCCTGTAGTAATACCAACATTCACAATTGCTAAGTCACCTAAGGTAACAAATCTGTCGTCTTGTTTAATCTGTTCGATTAGGGGTGCGTGGACATCTTTAACAAAGTACTTTGTCCACTTATCCTTGGTGTGTTCAATGAGCTGAAAATGAAAATCATCTACATTTACATCTTTTAAACATTCTAGATTTTTAAGTTGTTCAATAGCTATAGTCGCAGATGATTTTGCTTTTGTGGTATTTTTCGTTCCCATTAACACAACTACTTCCTGCTCAATATCCTCAAACACCAACTCTTGAAATGTAATTACAACTAGTTTTTCAAGATTATTACTTAAAAACAATCTCAAATCCTCCGCATAAGCTACCTGTAGCAGTTCTGCTGGTATTACAAATCCAATCTGTCCACCTTCGTTTAACAATTCAACAGCTGCTACTAAAAAACATACCCATGCATTAATTAATTTATTTGATTTCATGCCATTATGAACCAGTATATCAGACTGTACTTCTCTTTGTTTTTCATCTAAGTATTGGTATCTTATATATGGGGGGTTTCCAATAACAAGATCATATCGCTCGTCCTTCAATTTATCTTGGTATAACTTAATGAAATCTCCTGTTACTACTTTGGTTTTTTCTAATGCTTTATCCCTTGCTTTTTGGGCCTCTGCTTCCTCTAGTTCAATACAGAGTATCTGATCGACATTTTTGATGCTACAAACTTCATTTATTGCATCCAAAAACACTCCATCGCCGCAAGAGGGCTCTAATATTTTTTTGATTTTCCCTGCTAATATATTGCTCCTAAAATACCCGACAATAAATCTTGCTAAAACATCTGGAGTATAGTATGCTCCTCTCAGTTTTTGTTCTGTAACTTTCTTTTTTAACTTCATTGTATTTCCTCATTTAGTGTCTATTTTTATATACTGTATACTTTATCTATTAGACATTCAATACATTTGATTAAATATTCTTTCTCATCATTTAATGTATTTAATGTCTTTCTAGGCAAAATGTTATCTTTAATCCTATCATTTATTGCATATACTCTCCTTGTATTTTGTACTATTTCAGTATACCACTTATTATGCTCTGTATTATCAAAGTCTAATACCTTAAAAGGAATCTTTTCTAATATGCTAGTTCCTCTAGAATAGTAACCTCCTTCAAAATCACTTCCTATTATTGATACTAACTTTTCAGTGGCAGGATGAGTTAAATACGCTTGAATATATTCCAACTCATATTTGCTCTCCTTTTTACGTGAAATTGCACAATACCCTGCTGTACCACCAGAGGCTATTACAAAATTATCTTTATCATATAAATACATAGCTTTCTTACTTAACACTCCCACAATTAATTTTTGTTTATCATTAAATGCAGTTAAAGCCTGATCCCGACCATACTGATACCATGTATCTACTGTAGCAAGAGGTACATCTCTAGTTCCTTTGCTATCTATTTGTTTTGGTTTTAACTTATCATAATGAGCTTCTAGGTATTTCATGGTATTAGGGTATAAGGTTCCCATTATTTCAATATTATACAATTTACCATTCTCATCATAAGGAAAGATAATAAATTTATCAGTAGTACAAATATCATAAGACCCCAAGTTCTTTTCGTTTTTTCGTACTGGCTTAAAATACTTTTTCAAAATAGTCTTCTCTATAAGAAATATCTGTCCTTCTTTCTTTATAGTAAAATGCTTTTCTGTCTCATCAACTATTTCGCTAGTATCAAACCAATATATGGGAGGCCTTTCTGCACTAGTTTGTATACCATTAAATATATTCGCTTCTTCTTTTAGTGGTACAGAGTTTATATACATATTAGATATTGTTGCCATTTCCTTTTCATCAACAACTAGTGCCCATGGAAGTCCACCTAATATTTCTGTACTTATTAATTGTTGTTTCTCGTCTTGTTTAGCAAACCATGTGTCTACACTATTAACTTCTACATAATTAAATATACTTTGTGGTGATTTTTGAAGTGTTAATATAGCACTATAAATAGTCTTATTTTTAAATAACTGGGCTGCTCCAAAGTCAATATACTCTTTTACGTACTTATTACTTCCTAATAACTCTCTTAATGATTCGCCTGCCTTAATTGTGGTGAATTTATTAGGGACAATATAACATATTACACCATCATCCTTTACTTTTTCTATTGCTTTCTCTATAAAAATAAAGTATTTATCAAATTGACCCTTGGATGTTTTGTACTTATCTTTATATACTTTTACTTCTTTAGCATTTAACAGATTTTTCATATCTTCTGTATTAACATATGGCGGATTACCAATAATCACATTAAACAGACCACCTTCATTAACTTTCATCCAGTTAAAAGGTACTATTTGTTCTTTATCTTCCTCGCTAAGTTTACTGTAATTTATGTTGTTAAAATCAATGAGCGAATTTCCATGAAAAATATTTTTGCTTAAATCAGGTAGCACTTTATTCAATCCACTTAATGTCGGCTCAGTTTCATCTTCTAATAACTTTAATGATAGATTAAATTTAGCTACTTCTACTGCATGATTATCAATATCTATCCCATAAATACAATTGATTAGTAGTTTCTTTTTGTCATCAAAAGGTAACTTATATAAATTTTCATCAGTACTAATTAGATGTTCTTTACAGTTCTCCATATACCATTTTGTTACATAGCTGATAATATATTCATATGCCTCTATTAAGTAAATACCTGAGCCACATGCAATATCTGCTATTTTTATTTTTAATATCTCCTCTGGGGATTTGTTTTCAAATACGTCACTTAATGTTTTTTCTACCATGTATTTTACTATCTCAACCGGCGTGGTAACTACATCTCTATTTAAATTCTTGCTTTTCGACGCAAGTTCAATTTTATCTTCATTTAATATTAGATGCTCTGCTAAAAACATTTCATATATTTCGCCTAAAATATTAGGTTGTATCATATTAAATTCATAAGGACTTTGAGGATAATATAATTCCTCAATAATCCCTTTAATTATTTCATTATTCAAATCAAAAGCTATGTCACTATTAATAAACAGCCCCGAATTATATTTTTTATCAGCTTCTTTAAATAACTCTATCAATTCTCTTATTAGTTCTTTTTCACTTAATATTTCCTTTAACTTATGATATAGTGGAAGGCGTCTATCTTCACAGATTCTGATAAAAATAATTTGGTTTATAAATTCTTGTATGTAATCATTTAATACTTCTAATGAATATCCTTTGGTTTTATATAAATAATCCCCTAGATTTAATCTCCATTTATTAATACTACTTAAAAAGTATTCATCTACAGGTAAATGCAAGCCCTTCTCAGCCACGGAAAAACATTTATTGTCTAAGTTTCTATCAAACTCTCCATTATAAATAGTTTGTTGCGATAGAAGCACAAGAATCTCATTGAATTTATCACAGTACTCTGTATAATGATATTTTTTTATAGCTACTACACTAGTATTATCACTATCAAGAGGTGGTATTGTAGTATCATATAGGTATAAGTATTCAAAGTTAGTCAGCACAGATAATCTTAAGTTTGAAGACCACCCATATCTCCTGGTTTGTATAGCCGGTCCATTGTCAGTGCAAATATCTACAGCAGGTTTCTTTGCCTCTATATGATATTTAACTACACCATTTAAAGTCATTGAATAGTCAGGTCTTCCTGTTTCCTTTGTATAATTTTCCGTTATTACTTCTCTATATTGTGGAGCTTTAAGTTGCTTGTTTTCTATATCCCATCCTAATAATTTCAAGAATGGATCTATAAATTCATTTCTACAATTATGTTCATTATATTTTGAACCATTTTTATAATATGATTTATCCTTGTGAAATTTTTCTACAAGAAGTTGCACTTGCTTGATAATATCTTTCATATAACCCTCCGCCTCAAAAAAGCCTTTATAACTACTATTATACGTCAATATGTTGTAAAATCAAATCTATGTTTTCTTTCTTCTTATTTTAAAACAAATCTTTTCCCGATTTCCCTGTTTTTTCTCTCACCAAATCAAAAAATCAACCCTAACTTTATTTTCATTAAAATAAAGTCGTGGTCGATTTGGTATTTTTATTCTGTTATTTTCTCCTCGCCCCTGGCTCCTTCACTTGGGTTGACTGGGTGGGATGGAAAAAGGACCTTCTAATCTTGAAATCTATAATAAAACTTTATTTGCCCCGAAATTCTTCTAAAATATTACCTATATTCATAGAATAGCTAGTTCTATTATTTTACAAACAGCTGGAAGAGCCACCTTAAATAATCTATCAGGAATTAAAATAGAATTTTCTGCTTTATTTACTTGTTCTCTACTACACATGGCAGGGTAGATCTTTAATTTTCTATCTTTCCTATTTAAGCTTAACCAATAGCCATCTTGTTTCTTGATGATTTTACATTGACCATTCAACTGTAATCCTAATAAATTATTTAATACTTCAATATACCTTTCTTCCTCACTATCATCTATCTCTCTCTTCAATTCTCCATCTCTAAGCCATCTTAATAACTCCAGTCCTGCCTGTCGATCTAGATTTTCTTTTGAAGATTGATTCCAAAAATGTTGTAAACAGCCTGGACAAGAGGTGTCACAATTACACTCGATAAAACGTTTCTCCATTTCATTCAGTACTTGATCCATTAAATCCGCTATACGATTGGCATAACCTGCTCCACTAGATAAGCTATCATAGACATAAATATCCGCATATATATAGCCCTCATCATAACGTAGACGATACCCAACTTTTAAATCACTAAACTCAATATCTAATACACTGCTCGCCGCTAAAATCAACGCCTCTGAAAATGAAGTTAAAGCAGGAATTAACCAAATATTCAATGCTTCTTTTCTTATATCTATGTACTTTTCTTCTATCTTTATTTCCAGTACCAACATATCTGTTAACATTTCATACCCTAATACGACATTTTCCCTCTTATGCGCACAAGCTTGAGTATCTTGTTTTTCCTTATAAGGTGCTTTATAGGGACGTTTTCTAATTTCTTTATCCTTATCAGAAGTTATAGCAGGATCAATAGCCCCACATCTAACACATAAATCAAATCCTTCATTATGAGGTCCTTTATTAACCATTACTAGTTGTTGTTCTTGCCTATTTTCTATTCGTATTAATCCTGTCGTAGTAACAGGTTTCATCTGACTTGTATCATCATATAGAGATGTATATGAAGGCATGCTGACCATTGAGTATTCTTGATTATCTCTCACCTCCGGAATACTTTTGCCTTCTCTTGGCGCAAATCCCCATGGCTTAACCAATGTATGTTGATTAAGAGTTGCCTCACATAGAGGACACTTGCCATTTCTATTCTCTAAACCAAACCAATTACAATTAGGATTTTCACAAGAATACGTATACTTTTTATACTCGTTCATTTTCAACCAAGGCTCGGCAGCTTTATATGTATATTGATTTTTGTATTTTGTATAGTGGTCATATAATCCTCCAGAAATATAAGACTTTTTATTAACTACTATCATTTTACCAGGCGCATATTCACTTAAAGCAATATCCATACTTCTTTCTGGACTTTCGTCAACTTTTCCATATTGCCCCTCTATCCAGAAATGTACTACATTTCTTGGGAAAGAATAAGTTGGTAGAAATCCCTCTTCAAATAAAACATCCATTAAGGTCACATAACTTGAGTTTTCTTCGTCATCCTTTGCACTTTTTCTGGCTAGATAAATAATAGGATTTTTATTTACCTTAGATGCTAATTTATTAAGTTCCTCTGCTATTCCCTGCTCATAATTACTCCAATCAATACTAACTTCATTTGGAATTAGTATTTCTATTCTATTCGGACTTAGCGGCAACATTTCCTTTAACCAGTCTAGGAAACTATCATAATTAACCTCTTGACTTTTTGTGAAGAAACTCACTACATCAATACTTTCAATGCTTATTTTATAAAAAGCTACATACTCCTGAAGTAAGATCAAATTGATATGCCTTTTTATAAGTTTTTCATTAGTATAGTCAATCCAAGGGATTCTTGATTCACCTGAAATAATTCGTTCTGGGTTTTTAAAATACCATGCATCATGTGGTCCATTTTCTGTATAAGTAACAATTGTAGAAACAGCTGCGCCTTTTCGTCCTGCTCGCCCTGCTCTTTGTTGATAATTCTCTCTCATTGGCGGAACATTTCTTAAGCCTACCGCAGTCAGTGAACCAATATCAATTCCGACCTCCATGGTTGTAGTACAACTCAAAATATCAATAGGCTCCCCATCCTCTTTGGCAATAATATCTCTAAAACGCATTTCATACTCTTCTGTAGTAGCCCAAATATCATTCATCTGATCCTTATGCGATAACTGTGCAGTATGTTCTTCTGTTATTAAGTTTCTAATTTGCTTACCACCAAGAGCTTCTACAACTGGTTTTCTCCAGTAATTATATCTTTCTAAATCCTCTTCTGTAACCTTTGATAAATAATTTTTACTTCCACAATGAATACAACTGTCAAACAAAGTATAAGTTGATGTCCCTGAACACCTACTACAACGATACCATTCTCCTTTTTCTCTAGTTCTTAAACCTAAATTACTTGGTAACAAATACTTATTATTATGCGAGGTATGGCTACTTTGATTAGATGCTGTAAGTAAATTAAACTTTTCTCTTAGAATAGCTATTTGTTCATCAATGATGCCATTTCGAGTTAAGATATCTACTAAATATCTCGGAAAATTGTCTTTCTCGCCTATTCCTAAGTCTCCTTTTTCATATGCAAGAATACTACTTCTAACATCATCTTCTATCTCTGGAAATATAGCTATATCCTTTACCAAAATATGTTGTATCCATGTGTTATATATTTGTCTAATATCTTTACTATCTATCCCTGTAGCCCCTTCTATTTTCTTTAATATTTCTTCTACATCCTCACCGTCTTCTCCCTCTTCTAAAAGGGTTACTTGTCCCAGGCAAAGATTATTAAAAGCTCGATAACTATCACAAATATTTTTTAAGAATAGCTGATAAAACATTTGTGGTGGTGCACCTAATTTTCCTCCTACACGATGATATTTTATCGTTTTCTTACCTCCATACAGTTCCTGAAAAGTTTTGAGTTGCTCTTTAAACTTCTCTTGTTCATTTCCGTAGAAGAAAATTAAATCATTATCTATTACCACTTTAATAAAGGCATAGTATAAAATTTCTAATGGCATTTCTTCTCCATATTCATCATCTAGTAGCTTCTGTGCCATAAAGATTGCTTGTCTTCCTGCATCACCATCTGTTGCAATCGTTAAATCTCTCGCTAGCGTAGCTGCTCGTTGCCTACTGTCCGAAAATAACAATACCTTTTTACCTTGATTTTTTAGGTGTTCATCTTTAACTGGTTGGGAAAATAATTGTTCCGTTACCAAATTAGCAAATGGTTCGTTTCCTCTTACCTTGAATGAGGTTAATTTGTTTTTTTCTCTTCCACAATTTGGACATGTATTAAAGGTAAATAGCTGATTAATTTTATCTGTAGTTGTTGGAATCAATACTCTTATAAACTCATTATTTCCTTCATGAGCTTCTCCTATATTTAGAACTCCTGTCTTACAATTAATATAACCAAACATAGATTCTTTCTTTGCTTTACGACTTTTGCCTCCCTCTTTAAAAACATCATTTCTTCCTTGTGGTGCTAACCATAAATGAATTTCTTTTGGGGTATAAAGTAATTTACTTTTTTCTGACCATAAAAACGTCTCTTCTCCAGATAAGTCTTCATCTATAAATGCTCTAATATAAAGTGTCCCACAACGTCTATCACCAATGATTTCAAATACTCTGCTTCCACATTCCGAACATTTCAGTGTTGGCTTTTGATCAATATTACCTATTTTTATTCCCATTACATCATGATTGTGCTTACATTCTGGATTTAAACATGCATATATGCCATAAATCCCTCTAAACAGTAGGTGTACTCTAGCAGGAAGTAATACCTTATTTTCTCTGGAACGAGCTAATGTTCCAAGAACTAATAAAACTTCTGTTGACTCTTCTGCTTTCTTTTGGCTAACATCCTTAAATATGTGTCTAGCAATCTCTTTAAATGCCACACCTTTACCACTACATGTTTTTATTAATTCTAGCATTGGAGGATATGTTGATAATCTATCATACAACCACGATGCGTAAATATCTGGCACTATTCCCCATTCAAATATCTGTGCAAGCTTCTTCAACTCCTCTAGCAATTCTTCCTTATTTCCCTGTAATTTATCATAATTAAGGAGTGATAGTCGTTCTACATCTTCACTCCCCCCCCTACCATGATTTAATAATGGCGTTTGTTCTCCTTTGATAATAGCAAAATTATCTTTTTCTATACTTTGTCCCGTTAAGCCACAGGCAAAGGCTTTTAACTCTTTTTCTTTATCTTGTGGGACACTTGCACTTGTTAAGATACATCTAATTTGATCTCTTCCTATGGTTAATTTATCCATTAAACGTCTAATAAGTAAAGATACTTCCCCACCTGCCGCCCCTCTATACATATGAGCTTCATCAATCACTAAAAGAAATTTGTTTTCCGAAGAGTTTTTTAACCACTTTCTTGTTTTTTCCCAAAAACATTGTTCAATAGGACGCATAAGCATATACTCTAACATACTGTAGTTGGTAATAAGGATGTCTGGACAAATTCTTTGCATTTCAGTACGAGTCAGTAACTCTGAATCCCTATCTCCCGTAATTTGCTCTCCTTGATTTAATCCCTTTACAAATCCCTCTAAATCTTTAGCTGGAACTCTCCCAATTTTTTTTAGTTCTTCACGTACTTTTTCATCACATTCAAGATAGGTCTTATTTAATAACCCTCCTATCGTTTTATTTCTTTTTTTATTATCTTCCCCCGGATAAGGTGTACGTCCTGTATACATACCAAAGCGAAGTCTTCTAATATTAGGATGAGCTTCATCTTGCAGCAATCTCATGTATGCATCATCTTCTTTTCCAATAATATTACGGATTCTTCCTAATTGGTCTGATACCAATGCATTCATAGGGTATAAAATAAGCGTACGTATACCTTCTTGTTCCCAGTTTTCAGAACTATTAGCTACTTGTCTTGCCATTTCAGTAAGTATAGGCCACAAAAAGCACTCTGTTTTACCTGAACCTGTTCCGGTTGTAACCAATAAATCCTTCCCTTGATAAAAAGCCTCTAATGCTTTAACCTGATGAGTAAAAGGAGTGCTAAAAACGCCCAAACGATATCTTATCAAATAATCTAAATATCTCTTTATATCTTTATTTAAAGTAGTTTCAGTAAATCCTGTAGGCTCTATTTTATAGTTCTGTGTTGCTTCAATATATGGTTCTTGAAATAGGACCCCTTCTTGTTTTAAAAAGGGTTCTGTTGCTTCTAACAACAATTCATTCTCTGCAAAATATTGTGCTTTAATATAGTCTGCTAATTTCCCCTTTAGCCTTTCATGAGTCTTTCTGATACCTAATTCATTCATTTCTTTACCCCCTGTCTAGCTCTTCAAACATTATTGTTATACCTAACTCTTCTAACATTTCCTCTATATTGCACCATAGTTCACAGGGTACTATCCTATAAAATTTGTCATCAAACTGTCTTTTAGGCCAAGAAGATAATAGCATAACTCTCCATTCAGGATTTGGCAATTCGCTATGACAATTTAACTCTACTACTTCATTATCTTTCTTTGCTTTAAAAATGCATGGCGTTCCTGCCTTATACTGCAAAGCATACATTATTCTTTTGATTTCCTTTTCTACTACATACCATTTATCTAGTCTTGTGGCAAGGTACTGGTCATCCATATATTTCACTAGCATATAGTGGTCTTTATGCTCCGCACTTCTAAGAATAGTTATTTCAGTAGGACACATTCTCTTCTCAAATTTACCCCATGCATAATAGTGGAGTTGTTGATTTACATTGAAATACTCATATTCCTCCACTAATTCATCAACTTGCCATACTGCATTTTTGTCTAAAGCTCTATAATATTGAATAATATTGTACTTAGGGATATTAAATATATCTTTATAGTTGCTTACCTCTTGTGTAGCTTTGATACGCCAATTGCCGATTCCTATACTTTTTGCCTGACGTATCGCATTGTTCCAACTCGTTCCGCCCAATAGTAATTCATTACCTTTAAAGTGAACTATACGTTCTGGGGAACTAGTAACTATCTGTGGCCCCATTAATCTATTGATCTCATGACAAAAAATTAACTGTTCAATAATGTATCTAGTTAACTCACTTTCCGGTCTACATCCTTCTCTTACCTTAATCCATTCTTCTATATGTGGTATAACTTTTAGCAATCCGTTGACTGCTTTCTTTACATGTACGGATATGTATTTCCTACTAACATAAGAAAACGCTTTCTCCCCCATCTCCCCCAATTCTTCACTACACGAATCACCTAAAAGTTGGACCTTTGCCCATGCTACGGTTGCAGCATATAGTATCCTACTTCCGTATGCTTCTATGGATTCATAGTAATATCTATCTATATTTAAATCTTTGGCAATTTGATTCATTACTTCATTCATATTAGCCACCTACTACTGTTCTTTCTAATTCAATTGAAAAATCTCTCTTATTACTTATAATATTTTCCTCTATCTGATCTCCTATTTCATAATGCTGACCTATCCACTTTATTTCTACTATAATTAAACATTCAAGCGACTTTTGTATATTTCTTAAACGATGAATATAAGCTAATATCATTGTGCGTGTCATCATATATCCTAAAGAAATTTTCACTCCTTTTAATAAACGCTGCATCTTTATATATTCTTCATCAACATTAGTTACATTACTTCTAAACTCTTCAAGTATCTTTATTCCATCACTGTAATTATATTGAGGACTTAAGCGTGGGCGCATGTTTTCTATTTGCACTAATGCCATATATTCTAGAAGATATGATGGTAAAAATTTAATACTATCTATATCCTCACATGTAACAAAAAGCAATTTGTCATTTTCAGTATCCTCTGTATAATCTCTTAATAAAGGTAAAATTGCACTTTCATTTAATTGTCCTATCACACCCTCTATGAGCACTGCCTTTGCCTCAATTGTGTGATATAAGTTAATTGGTTCATCCACATCATTAAACCCACTAGGTAATGATATAATTGCTGGCATTTCTCCTACACAAGCGGCACTAATTGCCCTTACTATATTTCTTGCCCCATAACCTACAACTAAGGGAACCCTTCTAGCTGCTATTACACTTACAATATAATCTGAGAATTTCTCATCCTTATCTCTTATCCCTACTTGTGTAAAATTAGCTGCAATATTACTACTTACAACCTCAATATCGTCACAGTGTTTTATGTTTTGACCTTGTATAGCTTGTTTAATATAGGGTTTTACTTGATTTAGTGAATGGGTTGTTGCATCTTTTAGCTTTATATTAATCATAGATTTTTCTAGTGCTGATTGGATAATCTTTTGATCGATATTTTCTGCAAAATTTTCAACCTGTTCATTATACTGGCTTAATTTTTCTTCAACTTCTTCCTTTTTTGAAACTATAATTTGAATAGATTTTTTTATCTCTTCATGTTGCTTTTCTAAATCTTTTATTTCTACTGCCAACTTCTCTTTTTTATTTAATAGAAATTGATTTTCTATCTGCCAGCGCTCTAAATATTGTGTACTGAATTCCTCGTAGCCTACTTCTAAATGCTGTTGTATCTCTTCAATATGTAATTCTTTTTGTTTTATAACTTGCGCCCATACATTATTCTTAATATTAAGTTGCTCTATGAATGCTTCTTTATCGTTTAAACTTTTATTTAACTGTTTAATTTTATTTTCATACTTATCTTCCAAACTCTCTATTGCCTTTTTTAAAAAGACCATTTCCTTTTGTTGTTGCTCACATCTGCGCTCTGATTCCTGTGCTCTTTCTTGCCCTTTCTTAATATTTGCTTCTTGCTCCTTAATTCTATTTTTTGCTTCCTCATACTTGCTTTTTTGTACCCTTATACTCTTCCTATAGTTTTCCTCTAATCCACGTACTTCTTCTTTATATCTAACTTGTAATAAACAGTTTAATTCCTCATAAATTTGCTCTTTAAGCTCCTTTTTTAAAATTAATAGGTTTATGTCCTTTTCTAAAGCTTTTTGTTGTTCTATCTTCAGATCAATCCCACTTAGCTTGAGAAAAACCATTATGTTATCTGGCTCTATCCTATCCATTAGAAGTTCTAATACTTGTCCATAGCTTTCTTCTTTTTCATCTGTAAATACACTTTGTACAAATTCTGTTTTTCCTACTTGTTCATTTATATTATTATATATCCCGTTTATCTTTTTTTCTAATACACTATCAATAAACATTGTTGTCACTTTATCAGATTGGTCTACTCTTTTAAGTAAAATATTAGGAATCATTTGTAAGAGCCGCTGTGATTTAGTATCTAAACGAAGACCCTTAACTTCCGAAATCTTCTTACTATTTTTTTTAATAAACTCTACCACCACATGTTTAGGCAACAAATCTATAGCAATTTTTCTCTCTTCTACATCCAATTGTTTTAAAATATTTTGCTGAATCATTATTCAAGTCCCCTTAATATATATTCTAAATAAAATAGTGCATTTACTGGAACCTTTTCTTGCTGTACCCACTTATTTATTAGTTCATAGGTTTTTTTATTTTTTGTATTTAAGCGCCTTCTCATCAACCTCAATAAACACTTAGTTGAATATAATGGTTTCGTAGATGCACCACCAAATCTGTAAAGCACAGTATACACTTCTCTCCAGTCTATATTTTGTTCCTCTTTTAGTAAACCTCGTTCTCTCTCTAGCTCATAATAAGTTCTTCCAAACCCCTTACAATCAATAAAAATGCTTTTCCCATATCCTACTCGTTCAAGCTGATTTTGAGCTGAAAATAATGTATATATATCTTTTTTTAATACTACATCAATATCCAAATTAGCTGTAATAAATAACCTTCCATCTTCTGGCAACCCCTTCTCTTTATTCATCAAGTCTACTTGCTTCCCATCTGAATCCTTTATGACAACTTTAGGGACTATTTGATCTTTATTATTTAATGATTTTCTATGTAACAACATGTACCTAATCTCATTTGTCCCCTCCATTCTCCCTTCATTTTGAAATGCCATGTTTGAAACTACTAACGTATTCTCGGTACACTTTGACAAATTTGCAACTTTAATAATCGACCTTTTTGGTATCCTATATAAGATTGGATTTTTCACTTCATATAAATACTCTTCTGTATCATCTGTGTAATGATAAAACCAGGCGTCCTCACTATCAAATGTCAACTCATTTCCTCTAGCCACAGATGGAGGCCATATTGGAGTGAGCTGATTTACATGTCTAAGTAAATGGTATCCTCTGGCTTCCACAAATTGCCTAGCCGTTTCTGCAAAATCTACAATCTTCATTTCATAGACCTTAAACTCTCTCTGAAATCCGCTTTCCTTTAACCTTATTGGACCCATTAATTTAAACTCTATTCCTTGTATGCTTGGTGCTTTATCTGAAAGTATAATTCTATATTTCTTACCAACATACATATTAGCTTTAATTGCCAAGCGATATCCACCTTCACTATTAGCATGATAAATATCTTTGTAAATATCTATACCTCTTATACCCCATAACCACTTTCTCTTAACTTCTTCATGTGATGTAGCTGGATCTGCTTTTATATCAATCCATTCTTGAATATAATCCAAAATATAATAATTAAGATTTTCGACATAATAGTGGGTTTTATTATTTATAATTAACTTAGTATTACTTTCAATAAGTTGTTTTATACGTACTTCACTTAAATTTGGAAAATATGCCCTTAATTCAAATCTTTCACCATTTTTATATAAATACAATGGAACTCCACCATTGTTTATATATAAACGATCTAATTGATTATTAATTTTTCTATATGAGTTATTCTCATGATATTCTGGACAAGCTCGCTCTAAAGGTGTTCTGTTTGTTTTCTTCTTATGTGCAAAACATGCGCCATTGCCTCTTCTAACAACCACTTCTTCTGTACAATATGGACAATAGAATTTGCTATGCCCCCAAGCAACTGAATGATGTACTATTTTTCCACATGAATCTACTCCGTTCTCCATATTTCTTCTTCCACCCCTTATTGGCAATAATGTCCTGTAACATACATTATCATTAGTATTTAGATAACAGTTAAAAATTTCACTCAATAAAGAGTATGAATCTAGCTCATAAGATATAAAAAATGTCTCATTCAATCTATCATATGGTAAATATTCTAATAACTTTAAATATTTACATAATTACTTGTGCTTTTATGCACCCACCTGCTCGTTTGGGAACATGAAAATATGTTCTCTCAAACCATATTTTGCTCAAAAACGCACCAAGGCTTAAAGATTATACATGCTCTAAACCTTGGTATTTGTAAGTTTTATTTACTCAGTTTCATTACAGTCTCAACGCGCATTTGTGCAAGATAAGGAAAATACTTGGCGGAAATAAGAAGATGTACCCCCGAAGTTCATTGGATATCCCCTATATAAATAGGACCAAACTATTTTTATTTGTTTTCACTTCTTATATCATATTTTTATACACGAAGTTATTATGCAAACATGTAAGAATTTGAGGTCAAAAAATGCGATTTTACATCATTTACAAAAAGGACTTTTAGATGTTGAAATTTATAATAAAACTTCAATCTAGCCCAAAATTCCTCCTGGTTTATAGCACTTTTGCTTCTAACTACATTATATAATGTAGTTACTCAACGAAACCTATAGAGAATTGTTGAAGGATCTCACTATACTCTTTCTGCAATTTCACTCCTTATTATCCGTTAATAAATAGTTATCTACTTGGCTACTTAATTGGCCCTCTATTTCAGCCAATTGTGTTATATCATCCATAACCTTTTTTAGGGCACTTAAATATGTAATTTTCTCATCATTTCTTACTGAAACAGTCTTGGACCATATACCTAGTTTATATGTGTCCAAAAAGAAGATATTCTTTACTTCTTCTTTTATTTTTTCATACCAAAAATCTGTCAAGTACTTATTATTCCTAATATAATAACTTTGTACTGCTTCTCTCAAGCTATTAACTTTTTTAGTTTCTTGTAGCCGCAAAGAGACTTTTTCCATTAATATATTACATTGTAGTATAGAAATTCTTTGTAATAATTTTTTTAAAGTTTCCACTCGATCATTATGAAAATCCCCAGTTAGCTTCCATATATCTGCATTATCTCTTTTTCGATAACCACCATTTTTAGCTACTGTTGCAATAGTAATGGCATTAATTCTATATATTTCTCTCAGTAATTTATCTAAGTATCCACGTAAATAGTCTTGTTGTACACTGTTTAGTCCCTCACTTTTCAAAACATGTTCGAAATTATTTAAATTCTGTGCAATAACAGTCTGGTCAGAAATACCTAATTTACCATTAACACATTGATGAATAAGTTCTTGATAATGCTTCATATATTCTGCAATTATGGAACATCTAGCATTATATACATCATTTATGTATTGATAAATGCTCTCAATATTTATATTTCTTTTTTCAATGTCCTTAATTTCAAAAGAGTCCTCATCTTTCTTCATTCCTTCAAGAGGAGTATATATTTTAAAATTATATATATCTGCGTCTACGTTATTAGCACAACCTTTTAATCTATTAAAATTCTTACTAATCTCATCTTTAACACTCTTTTCTACTTCTTCTTCAAAACAAAAAGGTTTTACATCTTGCTTAAATTTAGCTATTTTTTTATCTTCAACATCTTTTACTGTGTTATGTCCTTTAGCCTTACTTTTTGAACTGGTGTTGTAGGCATTAATTAATAAGATAAATGAAATTAATTCATCTGCGGTTGTTCCTAAAATTTGAAGTTTACTGTTATAAAATTCTTTGACAAACCCATCTAAATTAGTATATTCATTGATGTAAATTATTAGGTTTTCCTTATCATTTATTAGTTCTTTTAAATCATCTCTACTACTAATTTTTTCGTTAGAACTTATTCCCCTTGTATCAACAATTTTTTTAATGAATGGAGGAATATTTATAATAGTTCTAGATATATTTATTACTAATTTATCTGGAATAAGAAAGTTGTCTGTTAAGCCATAATTCAAATTATAAATATTTTCTCCTATCTCTTTTAATATGCTATTTTTTTCATCTGCAACAATTAGAATATTTTTTTCCATATCATCATTTATATTAATTTCAAGCATGTCCTTTAGATAATCAATACATGCTTTAATAGCATTTTCTTCTTCTAGTGTATCACCCACATTACTGTTTAAAATGGTATGGATATGCTCAACATCCTTTGTATCCAAGTTAGTTTCTATAATAGCAATATGTTCTTCAGAAATATTACCACTAGTGTCATTATTTACTATCTTGGATCTGCAATAATTCTCTAATATTTCTAATGTTGCATCTATATTAGTAGGTATAACTGTAATGAAGTTTTGTGTTGCATCGTCTAAAACATTTATTTCTATGGAACAACAAGTAGTATGCCCTCCTGCATCTGATGGCATAACTTGCTTTAAATTTCCATCTTCATCAGTATAATAAATATTTAATATACTAGAAATACAAGTCGTCTTTCCTTTTCCACTTTTTCCCATGAAAACTAAATTAAATTTTTTAATCATTAAAGTATTTGTCATTTTTGTTAAACTATTTTTAAATTCTTCTAATTGAAAAATATCAATTATATTTATAGATTTTTGATTATCATTCAAATATTTTTCTAATGTTTCTAATGTTTTTTTGCTAGATTCAATTATATCATTACATACTTTATCCATGTCGTTCACCTCTTTATTTATTTTTATTAAAAACACTTTCTTATTAGACTATCCAACCACATATAACCAAACATTATCTTTGGCACTATCTATGGACTTCTTATCCCTTTAGATCTTATTTTACAACAAGTATCATGAATAGTACACAATTTTCTACATATTTATACTATTTTAAACTTCATTGTTATAAATCTGTTTATGACATAAAAGATAGGCAAGCTTAGGCTTTATGCCATGTTCCTCACAGAATGCTTTTCGCTTTTGCATTCCTAGTTAGATAGTTTCTCAAGTTTTAGGATCTATATTAAAATTCAGAGAATACTTGTTGCATAAAAAAGCATAAAAATATCTCCAACCTGCATATCATGGTTGGAGATATAAAAGCTTTATATTTTTCAGAAATATAGCAGGGTGCTGAGAGAGAAATTTTCAACTTGACTTGGAGCCGCAGCGACGGAAAGAGGAAAAATTCTCTCTCAGCATCCTGCGGAACTCAAAAAAGTCATTGCATTTCCTATTTATTAAACATACTTATATTATTCCTAGCAAACTCTCTAAAAGTACGGGGTTGTTTACCCGTTAACTTTTCAAATTCATTGGTTACAGCTTTGGCTGTTCCCATACGTGTCATCCAGTAAAGCATAACTGTGACATTAACATAACCTTTATCAAGATTACGCTTGTTAATATAGTAATGTCTATATTTTAGGTAAGAAGGTTTTGCATAAGTAATTTTTCTACCTGTTACATCACTTAGAATACCTGCTACTTGATTATAATCTAGCGCCTCTGGTCCTGTTAGCGTATGGCTTGTATTTTTATATTTTTTAGGGTTATGAAGTAGCGTTGCTACCGCTAGCCCTATATCTGCTGCATCAATAAAGCTGGTTTTACTTTTACCTGCTGGCACAAAGATCTGATTTTGTTCCCTGATCTCAACTGAATGAATGCCTGATACATTTTGCATAAAAAAGCCTGGTCTTACGTGTGCATATGAAATACCTGTCTCCTCAATAAATCTTTCGAGCTTATAATGTGGAGGAATAGGATTTTTTTCAATTCCCATAAGTGAGAGAAATGTGATAAATTGTATATTATTTTGTTTGAGGGCTTCCATAAAGGGTTTGAAATCCTCTGGTTTTGCTAGATGTGGAGGACGCATAAGAAATATACGATCTACATCTTGGAGCGCTTTGTCAAAACAAGCTGGAACCATAAAATCAAGATACACATTATGTGTAGTTCCTTTGTATTTCATATTAAGTTTGTCTACATCAATATCCGCTGCTACAACCTCTTCTCCCATTTTCAACAATTCCTCAATAACATATGTTCCTACATTTCCTAATGCGCCAGTAACCATTATTTTCATTTGCTCTTCTCCTTTAAAATTTGATTTGCTTGTTCTAATAAACCTATAAGTCTTAAAAAATCTTCTTCATTCATCTGATCTTTAATAAGCTGTATTGACTTTAAATACTCATCATATGTGTTCTCTACAAGACTTTTGCCTTCTCTTGTTATATCTAATGTATAGCTTCTCTTGTCCTCTTGTGAGGGGGTCTTTAAAAGATAGCGATTTTTAATCAAACCCTGTATAAGTGAACTTACCGAAGGTTTTGAAATACCTAAAAACTCACTGATCATAAGCGGTGTGACAGGCATGTGAGACTTGTGTACAAATATAAGAACTCCCATCTCACTTGCTCTAATTGGAATATCGCGTTTACTGTACATATTTAATCTGCAAAACATAGCTACTTCTTGTGCTGCATGCTCTAATTTACTTTTCATTTTATCACCTATCATTTAGTTAGTTTACCTAACTAAATGATAGCACTAAATTAACTATAAAGCAATCTATAAATTTAAAAAATAAAAATAAAAAAAGTCCCTTAAAACTTTTAGTTTTAAGCAACTTCTTGATATCTCTACTTATTCTAGTTTTTGGTTGTCTGCATAAGCCTCTGCTCTTAGCTTAATTCTTTTTGCATAATCAATAATTTTTCTATCATATTCCTGGTCCATAAGTGGCGATGAAATCAAAAAGTCAGCTGTTGACTGATTACTTGCCACTGGTATATCGTAAAGTGCTGCAATACGAAGCAGTGCCTTCACATCTGGATCATGTGGCTGTGCAGCTAATGGATCCCAAAAGAAAATCATAAAATCTATATTCCCTTCAACAATTCTAGATCCTATTTGTTGATCGCCTCCGAGTGGCCCACTATTAAATGCTGTAATAGGAAGGTCTGTTTCTTGAGCTAGCAGTCTTGCAGTTGTTCCTGTGCCACATAAAAAGTGTTTTCCTAGCTTTTCTTTATTACACTTTACCCATGCTATGATATCCTTTTTTCTATTATCATGTGCTATTAATGCAATGCTTTTTTGTCTTTCCATTTTGATGACTGTAACATCACTTGTTTCGCTCATATTATATCCCCCTGTGAAGTGTAGACGTAGTGTGATTACACTTTTATTATAGCTTGCCTTAGATGTTTTGACCATATGTTTTATACTGTATATACTGCTCACCTATTTCATCAATGAAAATACTTCTCCTCGCTTCATGATGATAAGATAAAAATAAACTTTTACGTGCTCTTGTAATCCCTACATAAAACAATCTTTTTTCTTCTTGTAAACGATGATCTCTTATACTTTTGGCTAATGGAAAATTTCTATCATTGCAACCTGCAATATACACCTCATCAAATTCTAAGCCCTTAGCTTGATGAATCGTTATAATGGGTATTCTATTTTTAAAGAGTTCACTTTGCTCTATTTCGCTATAGTGCATGGCAGCATAGGCAAGTAAATGAATAATATTATCTTGAATAGACATTTTATCATCATAGAGCATTTTAGAAATTCTATAAAGTTCTCTTAAGCTTTCTACTTCTTGTTGTGAGTAATACTTTTTAAAATCACATGTATTCATCATATAGCTGATACTCTCTGGAATAGTAGACTTAAGTATATAGTGACTGATATCTAGTACTTTATGTTTATATTCACCGACATAGCTATAAAGGCTCTCTAACATTTCAAGCCTATCTTGTGCTTTTAGTTTAATTTGACTTAGTAAATGTGTTAAAATCTCACTTGTTGCTAAAATATCTTGCATGGCATTGTGATTAGGCTTTGCCTGAGTTTTTAAATAACTTGCAAGCGTTTCTAGTTTATGATTACTCATATTCGGATAAACTTTATAAGCTAAATCTAGTGTGTCATAAATAGCAAGAGGTTGGATCATTTTTAACTGGTAGCGATTTAACATACTCTTTATAATTTGTAAGTCATAATTGATATTATGTCCGACAATAACACTTCTTTCAATAAATACCAACAGCTGATTTAACGCATCTATAGGTGCGATGCCTTTTTCTTGAAGCACTTTATCATCAAATCCATGTATAAAGAAAGAGTCCCCTACTGACTTTGTAGGTTTCACTAAAATATCTAATGTATCCTTTACGCCGTTCTTACCATATCTTATAGCTGCAATTTGAATAATATCATCTCGCGTAGTATCAAGACCCGTAGACTCTACATCTAAGACAACAATTTGATGATGCATGTAGGCCGTATATAGACTCGCATAAGGATCTTGTGACTCTGCACTAAACCAATCACACAAATACATATAATTATCCTGAGTACGACTTAAACGTCCAAGCAGCCAACTCTCCATATTTAAATAGGGATGATGACATACTTTAAGAAGTGCATGTCCATTTCTTGCATTAATGCTATAATCAAAAAAGGCTAGGATATCTTTTACTTCTCTTCTTCTGAAAAATTTTGTATCTTCTATCACTGTGCAAGGAATCTGCTCTTTTTGAAAGACTTCTGATATAGCCTTTGCATAGTCGTTAGTTCTAGTCAGTACTGCAACACTTCGTGTTATTTGCCCCCCGGACTTAATGGACTGTGCAATAAGATTGATTTCATCTGCTTTAGTAGGCGCTTGTATAATATAAATCTTATCTCCTACTGTTTGTGATGTAGGTGAACATTGTATAGGGTATAGTTGACTGTTTTTAATATAGTCATTTGCAGCATCTAGAAGTAGTTTAGTTGATCTATAATTAATAGATAATGTCATAGATCTTGGCGCGAAGTCTTGTTTAAAGTTGCTGATCATGCCCTTAGGATTTGAACCTCTCCATTCATAAATGGTTTGATTAAAATCTCCAAACAAACTTAAGTTATTATTTTCTGCAAGTATTTTAATAATATCATATTCTCTTGTACTGGTATCTTGCATTTCATCGACTTGAATATACTTATATTTTTTATGCCATTTTTCTTTTATAGTGTCTTGCTCTAACAAATATTTAGCTTCAACAATGAGATCCATAAAGTCTATACAGTTATTCTCTTTTAAATAGTGCTGGTACGCTCTAATGAGTACAAGTCCATGCCTCATGACAAAACTTCTTTTAACTTTTTTATGACCCTCTTCTTGTTTGAAATAATCTTCTATAACTCTTTTGTAATTATACCGCTCTTCGCTATTAAAACTTAAGCTATGCCGTTTGATAGTCTCAATAAAAGTACGCAGTTCTGGATAGTAAAGGCGTTCATCATTAAAACCTTGTTTTTCAATAATTTTTTTAATAATACTATCACTATCTGTTTCATCAATAATCGTACAAGGAAATGAAAAGTGAGAAGCTTGTTTTTCGGAACTAATCAAGGTATAGCAAAAGGCATGAAATGTTTTTATCGTAATATCACAAGCGTCCTGTGGCAGATACAATGTGATACGTTCTTTCATTTCTTTTGCGGCTTTATTGGTAAAGGTAAGACATAAAAGCTGCTGTGGTAATAGTTTATTCTTGATTAAATAAGCGCTACGCATAGCAATCACCTTTGTTTTACCTGTTCCGGCTGGCGCTAATACCAGTATGTTTCCCTGAATAGTCCTGACCACTTCCCTTTGCGCCTCATTTAAACTTTTATAATCTTTTTCAAACAACTATCTCACCTCGATTCAACTTGATTATAACATACATTATATTGCATACCTTATTTTTTCATAGTATGATTAGAGTAAAATTTATAATACTGGAGAATTGCTATGAATAACTTTATTAATTTAATCAGTGATGCACTCTCTGATGGCACTTTTATTAACGCTGTCTTTAGTAACCCTAGAAAATCTGATGACTTTAAAAAAATAACCGCTGCCCCTATTACTATGAATCATTCATTATATATCCAATTTACTCGGTTTAAGGATAACAAGGCATTTCATGAAAATGTTCAAGTCCACGAAGCAAGTGATTTTATACTGAGTCACTGTGCAGGTTTTAAGCAGATACAATGTTTTACTGCTCTTCATGACTATCATATACTTGTTAATAAAAAAGGCAAAGCTACGATTCAAGCTAAACCACCGAGTAAGAAGTCTCCTGTATCTATTTCTCATAATAGAAAAAAAAGTTATATCTTAGATACGCCTACATCTGCTCCTTTTTTAAAAGCATTAGATATTATGGATGCAAATGGCCAAATTAAGCCTTCTAAATATGATAAATATAAGCAAATTAATCGTTACCTTGAAATCGTTTCAGATACACTTGAAGTACTTCCGACTAGTTCTCTACGCATTGTAGACTTTGGCTGTGGTAAGTCTTATTTAACTTTTGCCCTTTATCATTATTTAAATACCATCCTTGGCCGTAAAGCTGTTGTCATCGGTCTTGATTTAAAAGAAGATGTTATTGCTTTTTGCAATGATCTTTCAAAAAAACTTGGATTTAATGATCTTAATTTTCAAGTAGGTGATATCGGTCACTATACAACTGATCAGCAAATTGATATGGTTGTTTCACTGCATGCTTGCAATACAGCTACTGACAGTGCACTTTTAAAAGCGATCTCATGGCAGTCAAAAGTTATTTTAGCTGTTCCTTGTTGTCATCATGAAGCTTATATGCAAATTCACAATGAAACTTTAGATACCGTTTTAAAATACGGACTGTTAAAAGAAAGAATGGCAGCACTTATAACTGATGGTATGCGCGCTAATATGCTAGAAACTGTAGGCTATAAAGTAAATGTCGTAGAATTTATTGATATGGTGCATACACCTAAGAATATCTTGCTAAGAGCCGTTTTAAAATCATCTGTTAACTTTGATCAGACAAGCTATAAAAAGTATGAGGAACTCTGTCATATGCTAAATCTTGATTTAAGCTTAGCTAAGTTATTAAAAGAGGACCCTCTTTATGCAGATTATTTACGATAAGCTAAGCTGCTCATTTACGAGATTACCAGATACTCATTTTTTATTAGATATAGAAACAACAGGACTTTTGAAAACACGTGATTGTATTATCTGTATTGGGGTTATTTATAAGAAGTCCCAGTCTATAGTAAGTAGTATTCAGTGGTTTGCCGAAGATAAACAAGATGAAGTAGCAATCCTTAAATGTTTTTTAGAATTTTGCAGCGCATATCAAAAAGTTTACACCTATAATGGCCAAGGATTTGATATTCCTTTTATCCTTTCAAGACTTGATTATCATGCTCTTTCTACTGCTAGTTTTAAAGCTCTTCTATTTGTAGATATGAGAAAAACGCTCTCTAAACTAGGCTCAAAAAGACTTTCACTTGAGAAGCTATTAGGTTATGAGAGAGAAACCTCTATAACAGGCAAAGAATTTGTTGCTTTATATAAGCTTTTTGAAAAAACAAAGTTAATAACTTACCATACCCTCCTTTTAAACCATCATTTAGAAGAACTAGGAAGCTTACTGGCACTTTATGAATACTACTATACTATTCATCAGATTGTAAGTTATAAATCTATAGAGGTTATAAAAAACACAGCAGCTTTGCAGATTACTTTACAAGCACCTTTTAGCTTTCATACCACCTGTTCTATGCAATTTGAAGATGTTAATTTGCACTGGCATGCAAATACTGATTTGATAGGTTTAAGCATACGGCTTTATGATGGCATATTTAAAAAATATTTAGTGCCAGCTAAAGATTATTATTTGATTAAAGAACAAAATCAACTGGTTCATAAATCTGTCGCACAATTTATTGCAAAGGATTTAAAGCAAAAAGTGAGCCAAAAAGAATGTTTTGTGAGTAAAGTGGGTACATTTATAAGGCTCTATCAACCCATTAAGGCCCATCCTGATAAGTGGACTAACGATACTGAGAGTTTATTTATTGAATATCAAGATGATCCTTCTTTTGCTACTCTTATCCTTAAGCAAGTCATGTATCTTCTCACCTCAAAACAAAAATAATGACCAAAAAGCAGGACTCTATCTTTTGAGTCCTGCTTTTTGGTAGAAAAATATTTTATAAGATTCGAATCCATAATCCTGACACATAATAATTTGTTCAGTACTTCCTACAAATAAAATACCATCATCCGTTAAGGCTTTGTTGAAATTAAGATATATTTGTTTTTTGGCTTCCTCTGTAAAATAAATAAGAACATTTCTGCAAACAATCAAGTCCATACCGGAAGGATAAGGATCTTTTAAAAGATTATGTTGCTTAAAAGTAATACAGTCTTTGAGATTTTGTTTGATGCTATACATACCATTATGCTCTGTAAAAAACTTTTCTTGAAACTCTTTGGGTACATTGGCTATGCTCCGTGCTATGTACTGGCCTGATCTTGCCTTATCTAATACCTCTTTATCAAGATCTGTGGCAATAATACTGATTTGACTGAGCGGCATAAATTTAGATAAAACCATTGCGAGTGAGTAAGGTTCATCTCCTGTTGAACAAGCAGCACTCCAGATCTTAATATGACGCTTTTTCTGTAATAACAAAGGAAAAATTTGTTCTTCTAATATATCCCATTGAGAAGGATTTCTAAAAAACTCAGTCACATTAATCGTAAGATACGTAATAAATTCTTGAAGACTTGATGCACTTGCTTTTAATAAAATCGTGTATTCTGAGTAATTATCACATTGATTTTTTTTAACAATCGCATCGATACGTCTTTTCATTTGATTTTCTTTATAGGCACTTAAATTAATACCTGTTAAAGTTAATATTTGTTCTTTGAATACTTCATAATTCATCATTAGGCCCCCTACGCATTCATTCTAAGAAGTTTTTGGATCACCTCTTCTATAATAGACGAGGGTGTAGAAGCCCCTGCTGTAATCCCAATAGTACTATAGCTTTTAATCGTTTCTAAGTTAAGTTCATCTGCTTGTGCAATACAATAGCTCTCTTTACAATACTGCTTACAAACTTCATACAGTTTTAAGGTGTTAGAACTATATGAACTTCCTATAACAAACATACACTCTACTTTTTGAGCGATCTCTACGGCTTCTTCTTGTCTTTCTTTTGTAGCATTACAAATCGTATTGATATATTTATAATGATATCCTTCATTTTTAAGATAAAGAACAACTTCTTCTACCACTTCTTTTTTATAAGTTGTCTGAGCAACAAGTAAGTATTGAGTGTCTTTCTTTTCAAGATTTAAAAGTTTTAACTCCTCTAAATCTTTAACAATAAGACATTCATGATGTGCCCATCCATTAATCCCTTCAACTTCTGGATGCATTTTATTGCCTATAATGATAATCTTATAGCTCTTATGAAAATATTCCTCTACTAAGCGGTGAATCTTCTTAACATAAGGGCAAGTTGCATCAACAATTTTAATATCTTTACTTTTCGCAGTCTGGTAAACTTGTGGTGTCACACCGTGAGAACGTATAATCAGCGTATTAATCTCTTTATCTTCAAGCTGATCAATAGGTTGAATGCCTTTTTCTATAAGATTATTAATCACTGTATCATTATGAATAATTGGTCCAAATGTATAGGTATTTAAAGTGTTTTGATATTGATAAGCCATATCTACAGCTCTTTTAACTCCAAAACAAAACCCCGCTGTTTTTGCAAGTATAATATTCATATTTATTAGCTCCCTTAGTTATTATTTAATAATGAAGCTCATAATTTTATCTACAATTTCATCAATAGTTAATAGGGATGTATCAACTTCAACAGCATCCTCTGCTTTTTTCAGCGGTGAAATCTCACGGCTTGAATCTTGATTGTCTCTATCTATAATTTCTTGAGTAAGCTTTTCTAAAGTAACTGCTATTCCTTTATGCTGATACTCCGCAAAACGTCTTTTAGCTCTTTCGCATACAGAAGCTGTAAGAAATATTTTAAGGGTAGCATCTGGCATCACAACAGTTCCTATATCTCTGCCATCCATTACCACTGACTTTGCGCTTTGCATTTGACGTTGTTGTCTAACAAGAGCAGATCTCACTTCTTTGTAGGTGGCTACTTTAGATGCAGCAGTAGCAACCTCATCTGTTCGTATTTCTAAACTCACATCTTTTCCGTTTAAATAAATAAATTGCTGATTATCTTCCGAATAAATGTCTACTTGTAAAGTCTGCATAATCTGATTAACATCATTTTCATTATGATAATTGATACCATTTTGGATACAATATAATCCCACAGCCCGATACATAGCTCCCGTATCAATATAAATACACCCGAGTTTTTTAGCTAATGCTTTAGCTATAGTGCTTTTTCCTGCTCCAGCAGGGCCATCGATAGCAATTGAAATCTTTTTCATAAACTACTCCTTTATTTCATCAAATCAACTCTCAAACATTTTGCTTTTCTTAAATACTGGTGTTTGACATTTTGCGTACTAAGTCCTTTACCATCTGCTAGCACCGAAACGCGTATGCACTTCTCAAGAGAACCTTTTACATACATTTCTTGAAAGCACATAAGTGCGGCAGCTGTAAGTCCCATTTCTCTTGCAGCAACAGCTGGATAGACCTCATCTAAGTCTTTTGTTGTGCTAAAAAGAATTTGGATGATTTGATCTATTTCAAGGTTATTAGAAAGAATAATAGCTTCAAGCATTTCTTTTGTAGCTTCTAAGATTTCGGTTTTCGAATTATGGTCAGTGGTAATAGCCCCACGTATGCTTATCATACTCATAAACGCTCCTCTTTAAAGTTATCATTATTATAAATTTCTTTTTTTGAATCATCGTACACTTCATATTCTACCCATATTTTTTCTAAATGTTCAAGATTAGTAGCAAATTCATCTTTTTTCTTAAGGCTCACTGCAACGATAATAGCATTAATAATACTAAGAGGTGCAACTAAAGAATCTACAAAAGAGATCATCTCACTTCTGCCTACTAAAGTGCAATCTGAGTAACTTGCTATAGGAGAAATATAACTATCTGTAATAGCTATAACGCTTGCTTCTTTATTCTTTGCAAATTCGAGTGCTTTAAGCACTGTTTTTGAGTATCTCGGAAAACTTATTCCAATGATGACATCCTCTTTATCGATACGGTGGATGATCTCAAACATTTCACTGATACTATTTGTGCTGACAAGCTTAATATTATTGAATATAATATTAAAATAAAAGCCTAAAAAGTTGGCGAGACCTGCACTACTTCTTACTCCTAATATATAAATAGTCTTCGCTTTAAGAATTTTATCTATCGCCAGATCAAAAGCTATTTCATCTATTTGTTCGCGTGTATAACGTATTTTTTCTTCATCTGTTTGTAAGACACCTTTTAGAAGATGCTGCATATTGATTCTATCAGTCGTGACCTCTAACCTTTGCATGGCTGTTAATTTGCTTTTAACAAGTTCTTCTAAGGCTTCTTGGAACTTAGGATACCCATCGTAACCGAGTTCATTTGCAAAACGCACAACTGTGGATTCACTTACCCCGACTATTATACCTAGCTTAGCAGCTGTTAGATAAACTGCTTTTTCATAGTGTTCCAGAACATAATTTGCTATCAACTTTTGTCCTTTACTAAGCTGCAGCATGTTTTTTCTAATCCTATGAATTAACTCATTCGTATTCGTATTCATATTCTTGTCCTTTCATCTTCTACTCTTGTCACATCATTTCATGGTCTATTATATCACACACTTTTTATAAAAGAAATGAAAAAGACAGTGTAAAAAAATCCACTGTCTTTTAATAGAATATTTAATTTATACTGGATAAGTTTTAAGTTTTGAATCTGCGAGAGTAGGATCTACTTTAGTTCGCTGCGCTTCTCTATATTTAAAGAAATCTGTTGCAACCTGTGGGAAAAGTGCATAAGTTAAAACATCTTCATCTTGTGTTTTATACATAGCCATTTCTTTCTCTAACTTTTCAAGCTCGGGTTGAATAAGATCTGCAGGTCTGCATGTAATACGTTCTTCATTTCCAATAATTTTTTTAATAATCTCATCTGAAATAGGAACTGGTGTTCTACCATACTCACCTTTTACAATACCTTTAGATTCCTTGGATACCATTTTATAACGCTCTCCAGCTAATACATTAAATACGGCTTGTGTGCCAACAATTTGACTTGTAGGTGTTACAAGTGGTAAATAACCAAAATCAGCACGTACGCGGGGTATTTCTTGTAACACTTCGTAGTATTTATCTTCAGCATTTTGCTGTTTAAGTTGTGAGACAAGGTTTGAAAGCATCCCACCTGGAACCTGATAGCGTAGTGTATTAATATCTACTTCAAGCATTTTCACACTCATTAGTCCACTCTTAAGTGCTTCTTCTCTAAGCGGTCTAAAGTACTTTGTAATTTCAGTTAACGCTTCTTGGTCAATTCCCGTATCATAAGGCGTCCCTTTGAATGTTGCTACTAAAACCTCTGTAGCTGGTTGTGAAGTACCCATTGCAAAAGGTGACATCGCCGTATCAATAATATCACAACCTGCTTCTATAGCCTTAAGATAAGTCATCGAGGCTACGCCACTTGTATAATGTGTATGCAGTTGGATAGGTAAGTTTGGCACTGCTTGCTTCAATGCTCCGACTAATTCTGATGCTTTATACGGCACTAGAAGCCCGGCCATATCTTTAATACAAATAGAATGAGCACCCATTGCCTCAATATCTTTAGCTAGACTTACATAATAATCAAGTGTATGTACATCACTAATTGTATAAGCGATAGCCACTTGGGCATGCCCTTTTTCTTTATTTGCAGCCTTAACAGCTGTTTGTAAGTTACGCATATCATTAAGAGCATCAAAAATACGAATAATGTCTATGCCGTTTGCTATACTTTTTTGTACAAAATATTCTACTACATCATCTGCATAATGACGATATCCTAATATATTTTGTCCTCTAAAAAGCATTTGTAGCTTAGTATTTTTAGCTTCATTTCTAATTTTTCTAAGTCTTTCCCATGGATCTTCTTTTAAGAAACGAAGTGACGCGTCAAACGTTGCACCACCCCATACTTCTAAAGCATGAAATCCCACCTTATCCATCTTTGATACAATAGGAAGAATTTGATCAGTAGTCATCCGGGTAGCAATAAGCGATTGATGAGCATCACGAAGTGTTGTATCCATTATTTTAACTGGTCTAGGATCTATATTAGACATCTTATAACCTCCTTTTAGTTTCCATAAATTGATAATAATATACCCGCTGCAATAGCTGAGCCAATAACACCTGCTACATTAGGACCCATTGCATGCATAAGTAAGAAGTTAGAAGGACATTCTTCTTGACCAACCTTTTGTACCACACGTGCTGCCATAGGTACGGCTGAAACGCCGGCTGCCCCAATAAGAGGATTAATTTTCTTTCCACTCATATAATACATAACCTTACCAAACAATACCCCACTTGCGGTACCTACACAAAAAGCTGCAAGGCCTAGTACAATAATGCCTGCTGTTTGAGCTGTTAAAAAGGTATCTGCTTTGGTTGTTGCCCCAACAGTAAGTCCAAGTAGAATAGTTACAATAGACATTAATGCATTACTAGACACATCTGCTAGTCTATTAGTTGCTGCTACTTCTTTTAAAAGATTACCAAACATCAACATACCTATTAAAGTACTTGCAGAAGGTAATAACAATGAAACAATAATGGTAACTGCAATTGGAAACACTACTTTTTCAACACGTGAAACAGGTCTTAATTGTTCCATCTTCACCATACGTTGTTCTTTAGTGGTTAAAGCTTTCATAATAGGCGGCTGAATAACTGGTACAAGCGCCATATAAGAGTATGCTGCAACTGCAATAGAACCTAATAAATGGGGTGCAAGTTTAACTGTTAAGTAAATAGCTGTTGGTCCATCAGCACCCCCTATAATACCAATAGAAGCGGCTTCGCTAGGAGTAAACCCAAGTAACAGTGCTCCTAAAAAGGCAAAGAAGATACCCATTTGCGCGGCTGCACCTAAAAGCAAACTTTTTGGATTTGCAATAAGTGGGCCAAAATCAGTCATAGCCCCTACCCCAACAAAAATAAGAGGAGGATAAATACCTAAGTCTTTACCATATTTCAAATAATAAAATAATCCCCCTGGCTCCGTTGCACTTTTAGCTGGATCAACAATACCTGTTGCTGGTAAATTAACAAGTAACATACCAAAAGCAATAGGAACAAGTAGTAAAGGTTCAAATCCTTTAGCAATAGCAAGATATAATAAAACACATGCTACAGCAATCATAATAATATAGCGCCAATCTGATAATTGTACAAAGCCTGAGTCTAGTGCAAATTCTTTGATTGACTCTATAAATATACTGCCTATATTCATCGTTAATGTCCCTCCTTTTTAAAATATGGGTATGGAACTAGTTAATAGTCACAATAACATCATTCGTTTCAACCATAGCCCCTGTTGTGACATTAACGGATGCAATTGTTCCACCTTTTGGTGCAAAAATTTCATTCTCCATTTTCATAGCTTCTAATACTGCTACTACGTCACCTTCTTTAACCGTTTGTCCAACAGCTACTTTTGTGCCTATAATTTTCCCTGGCATAGGTGCTCCAACTTTTACAGCGTTGTCTGGTATAACTGCAGCTGGTGCTATTTTTGACGCCGCAGCTGGTGCTGATACTGCTGGAGTGGCTGCTGGTGTAAAACTGCCACCTAATTCTTCTACTTCTACTTCATATGCATTCCCATTAACAGTTACTTGAAACTTTTTCATAGTTAAAGTCCTCCTCATCATTCTTTTTTAGTTTTTACTTATCTTGTTTTGCGTTCAACTTTTCTGAGTGATTTTACTTGAAGCTTATCAGATGTTGTTCCCATGCTTGCTGCTATAGCCGCTGTGATAACTGCAACCAACTCCAGTTCATCTGTTTTTTGCAGCTTAACTGGTTTGGCTGCAACTGGTTGTACTTGTATAGCTACTGGCTCTTTTTTACTGGCGTTTTCTATAAAAGCTACTATTTTACTTATGAGACGAATCGCAATAATAAGTAAGACAAGCGTAACAAATACAATCGTAACTCCAATAAAAAATGTACTTATTCCGTCTACAAATTGATTAAAATTCACTGTTACCACCTACCTTATACTGTTGGGTGTTTTTTATATACTGTATCTATTTGTTTTGTAGCCAATATTTCTAATGCTGCTATAACTCTTTTTCTTGTGGCTGCTGGCTCAATAATATCATCAATATAACCTCTGGCTGCTACTGCATAAGCACTGCTATTTAAAGTTTCATATTCAGCAGTTTTTTGCGTAATAACCTCACTTGCTACCGGTGCACTTTGAATTTCTTTATCATACATAATCTTAATAGCACTTTCTGCATTTAAAGTAGAAATCTTAGCACTTGGCCATGCATAGACGTAATCCGCTCCTATATGTTTGCTATTCATAGCAATATAACTACTTCCAAAAGCTTCATTTAAAATGACATTAATTTTAGCAACTGTTGCATTTGCAAAAGCATGAACTAGCTTGCTGCATTCTTTAATGATCCCTAGTTTTTCAGTTGCAAGGGTTGAAGTAAAGTGAGTACCTTGAGTAAGTGTAATAATTGGGATGTTAAAACTATCGCATAAGAGTACAAATTTACTCATCTTTTTCACGGCATGATAATCAGCTGTAGAGGCTGTATTTGCAATAATGCCTACAGTTCCACCATTCATACGCGCAAAAGCTGTTAACGCATCTGCCCCATACTTGCCATTTAGTTCTAAGTATTCTCCGTTATCAACTATAGAGGTTACAATATCTTTAATCTTGCTCGTTTCAAAATCAAAGCTGTTAAGATTTGCATCTGCTCTATTGATATCATCCGTTACATTATAAAATGGAACTTCGCTTAAATTATTTTTTGGTAGATATGTAATGAGATTTTTGACCTCATTTATCACGTCTTCTTCTTGATCTGCAATAAAGCTTGCAAGTCCACTTTCCTCAAAATGTACTTTTGCTGTAGCAATATGATCAAAAGTTGCTGATTTATCGTCTATAGTATTGGGACTATTTAAAAACATTTTTGCTGTTTTAGCTGACATAAATACAAAATCTGAAAGTCCCGCTATAAAAGCAGCACCACCTGCGCAGTCTCCTGCTACAATAGCAATCTGAGGAATCACTCCTGAAGCATGTGTCATTTGCGTAAATATTGCACCATATCCTTCTAATGCATCTATTGATTCTTGTAGTCTGACACCTACAGTATCTAGTATACCAATAACTGGTACTCCCATTTTCAGCGCATCCTTATACATTCTTACAATTTTTTTTGCGTGCATTTCACCTATTGCACCACCTAAGGTGTTTACATCTTGACTATACACATAAACAGGATTGCCATTAATAGTCCCAAATCCAGATATTAATCCATCAGCTGTGGTATCTAAGACATCCATATTGAAAGCTGTGCTTCTACTAGTTATAAAAGCGCCTATTTCAACAAAGCTATTTTCATCGAGTAATTTTGTAATTCGGTCTCTTGCTGATAGTTTACCTTTAGCAAGGGATACTTCTTTAGCTGCTTCATCGCCGCTATTTTCAATAGCTGCTCGTCGAGATTCTAGTTCAGATAATTTTTCTAAAGTGCTCATCCAATACCCTCCATCAAAAATTATTTAAAATAAAGTGCAAAAATCGCCATTTATAGTATACTAAACTATAAAGCAATATGCAAGGTTATGCACTAAGCAATACCCATTTTATGGTAATGTTTAAATATTTTGAATTATTTAGTAATACTTTTTTTAATAACAAATAAAGAAGGACATTCCTTATGTGTATTTTTTAACGAAAGATTAAAAACATTAATAGAACGGTCATAAAAATGTGATAAATACTTGTCAATTTCTTGATATTCTTTGTATCCTTCTTCATGCCCGCTATACGTCATAATCGTCAAAATCCCGCCATCTGTAAGAAGCTCAATCGTTTTTTGAATAGCTAATAAGCTAGTCTTTGCACACGTAACAATTGTTTTATCCCCCGTTGGTAGATATCCTAGGTTAAACATACCAATATCAACTTTTTTTATGTACTGATCTATATGATGATGGGAGTCCAAAAATAATTCAATTTGTTTATTACAATCTTTAGTACGTTTGCAACTTGTACTAATAGCTTCTTGTTGTATATCGAAACCTATAATGTATTCTACTTGCTTAAGACTTGCTAAAAAAAAGAGATCAAATCCATTTCCAACCGTTCCATCTACAGCAACTAAATCATTCTTATTTATATTTTGTAAGTGATTTTTAATGATTTGATGTGCATTATAAGTCATATTGCGCTCAAACATCAAGCCCTCCTATTTTCTTTAAATAATTGATTTCATTTTCTGTAAGCTCTCTATATTTTCCTATTTCAAGCCCATTTAATGTGATTTCACCTACCGAAATACGCATAAGTTTTAGCACACTATGTCCTAATAGCTCACACATCTTTCTGATTTGCCTGTTTCTGCCTTCATGTATGGTAATAGCTAAACGCGTTGTGTTTTGATTCTTCTCGGTAATTTTTACAACTGCAGGAGCAGTTTTCTTCCCTTCAATAACTACTCCTTTTCTTAACTGATCTATCGACTGTGCTTGTACTTTACCACTTACTTTAACATCATATGTTTTATTGACATGGTGCTTAGGATGAGTAAGTGCATAAGTAAGTGCACCATCATTAGTTAAAATGAGAAGCCCAGAGGTATTGTAATCTAATCTTCCCACTGGAAATATTCTTTTATCGGTATCTTTAAAAAAATCTAATACAGTCGGTCTATTCTTCTCATCCTTAGCAGTAGTTACATACCCTACCGGTTTATTTAATGCGTAATAGACATACGACTGTTCATATGTGATCACCTTATCCTCATATGTTATTAAATCCCCCGCGCTTACCTGCGTACCAAGTTCTGTAATGACCCTTCCATTAATCCGTACTCTTCCTTGCAAGATGTACTCTTCGCATTTTCTTCTGGATGCTACGCCGCAGCTTGCAAGGTATTTTTGTAATCTCATATGATCCCCCTTGTATAGGTAATTATTTTATTTTAAGCCATTTTTTGAAGTAATCTATAAGTGTTGCTTTTTTAATATCCTCTTGTGCCTTTAAGTTTACTCCTGCTAGAGTATCTCCATCACATAAGACTTCTACACGGCCTATGACCGCCCCTTTTTCTATTGGTGCTTTCATTGAAGTAGGTATGACTTTCTTAATCATTATATTTTGCTGTTCTTCTTTTGAAAGCGGCAATGTTACTTTCTCACTGCATTCTAAAGAAAGTGTATCTTGCACACCTTTTTTTACAGCTACATTGGCATAATCTTTTTGAGGGACAATAATATCATATTTTTTATAGTGACTAAAAGCATAATTCATAAGTGTGATAACATCTTTATATTTTTGATTCTTACCTTTGTTTCCCCAACCAGCAGCTAATGCTACGCCTATTAACTGCATCCCATCTTGATTTGCCGAGCCAACAAAACAGTGACCTGCTTTATTTGTAAAACCAGTCTTCATACCATTTGCACCCTTATAGCTGTATATAAAGCGGTTTTTGTTTTGTAAGCCGTGGGATTTACTTCCTTGTAATTTCCCAGTGGGAATATTAATACTTGTTGTGGTAGTGATTTTTACAAATTGAGGATTGGCTAATGCGTAAGCACCTATTAATGCTAAATCATAAGCTGATGTATAATGCTCAGCAGCATCAAGTCCATTGGGCGTCTTAAAACTTGTATGTTCTGCCCCAATCTCTTTAGCCTTTTGTGTCATCATGTCACAAAAACTTTCTACTGAACCGCCTATATGTTCTGCAATAGCAACAGCTGTATCGTTATGTGATTCTAGCATTAAAGAATAAAGTAAATCTCCAAGCCTTTGCTTCTCACCTGGTTGAAGATGTAATTTAACAGCAGGGGCTCTAGCTGCTCTTTGAGATACCGTAACAACATCATCTAAATTAGCCTTTTCAAGTGCTACAATACAAGTCATAATCTTGGTCGTACTAGCCATAGGCATAGTTTCATAAGCATTTTTTTCAACAAGTACTCTTTTACTATCTTGTTCGATTAAAACTGCTCCTTTAGAATTAATTTTACTCTTAATTTCATTGGCATATAATTGTGAAGATGAACATAAAGTTATGAGGAATAATATTGACAGCATAAAATGTTTCATAATTTTGCTCCTTTTTGATGAAATAATTACCTATGTAAAATCATCCCTCATTTTATCACTTTTTATGCATTCTTTATAGATTATACATCTTTATCTTCTTCATAATAATTCATTTCTTCTCTAACCTCTTCTTTGAATCTCTGTAATAATTTTTCTTTTATTCTAGGAAGTTCTTCTAAGTTTTTAAACCCAAAGTGCCTTAAGAAATCATGGGTAGTTCCAAACAAAACAGGCCTCCCTATAACACTCAGTCTGCCTACTTCTTCGATAAGATGATACTCTATTAATTTACCAAGTGCATGTTCACATCTTACCCCTCTGATATCCTCTATTTGCGTACGCGTAATAGGTTGTGAATAGGCTACAATAGAGAGTGTTTCAATAAGTGCCTGTGTAAGTATTTTCTTTATAGGTTTTTGTCGTAATTTCTGTATATAGGGTGTGTGTCTAGGTACCGTGCACATTTGATAACCATCACCTACTTCTCTAATTTCCATGCCACTATTTGTTTTTTCATAGATTTCATTAAGCCTATAAATCGCTATATGTATTGTAATTTCTTCTGAGTCACATACTTCACATAACCTACTGCCTGGTATTGCATCGCCTGAATAAAAAAGCAGTGCTTCTATAATACTCTCAAGCTCAGTTTTATTCATCTTCTTGTCCTCCTATTATAACTATATCTCCTCGCAGATCTTCTTGAATAATAACTACTTTTTTCTTGTGAACGAGTTCTAACAGCGCCATAAATGTCACTATGAGTTCAATTTTTGGCATTTCTGGACGACAAATTTCAAAAAAACTTGTTCTTTGATTGAGTATTATTAACTGAAGAATATAAATACTTTTTTGTTCAATTGTATAAACATCTTTTCTTAAAATACTGTGATCAATTTTTCTCTCAGATCGCTCACGCACATCCCAATCTTTTTGTTTAATAAGTTCTTGAAAAGTATAGTATAAGGTCTGAAGAGTTACATCCTCTAAAATCTCATTACAATCTACCGCAATTTCTGGAATATCTATATGAGCTGCAACATTTCTAAAACAGCATGAATGAGATAGAGATTGATATTCAATAAGTTTGCTTGAAACATATTTTATTTTTTTATATTCAAGTAATTTCCTTACAAGCTCCTCTCTTGGGTCTTCTTCTGATCCTTCCTCAAACTTTGAACTCTTAGGTAGCAGCATTTTTGATTTAATGAGAATGAGATTCGCGGCCATTACAATAAAATCACTGAGCTGTTCTAATTCTATAAACGCGGAATCTTCAAGATACTCCATATACTGATTTGTAATAGCAGATATCTCTATGTCATAAATACTCATTTTATTTTTTTCGATAAGATATAGCAATAAATCTAACGGTCCTTCAAAATCTTGTAATTTAAATGTTACAGACACCTCTATTTCCTCCTACCTAGTGTGTAAGCATTTTACACTTGCATTCTTTTAGTATACATTAAGTATACGTTAAGTTTATAGCTTACTTATTATTTATGCAAGAGTAAAAATATAAAGCATAATTAGACAACTAGTCTCTAACTATGCTTTATATATAGATTTCACATCTTTAAGTTAAAGTCATTCACGATGTTTATGATGTGAAATCATTATGAGAAACAACTTTGCACAGATGAATAACTCAAGTTTATATGTTGTTTCTCTATAATTACTTGGATAAATTAAAGTATCTTTTATACATATAGGGAAGCATATCTTTTAGTCTTGCTTTTGTCACATTATAAGCTGCAATAACAGGTGCTTCTCCTACCACATTGCCTTCTAAATAATAAGTGATCGTTCCTATTTTATCTCCTTTTGAAATAGGCGCATGCAAGTTGTTCTGATACTTAATGTCATAAGTTAATTCTACGCTCGCATTATCTTTTCCAACTACAAAAGCTCTTGTTTCATCTATAACAGCTTCAACAAGTGCTTTATCCCCTTTTTTAACAGGAGTTTTGCCAACTACTGTTCCTATTTGCGGACCAGTTTTAACCATATAGTTTGCAAAACCATAGTCAAGAAGCTGTCCTGCTTCTCGGAATCTTGTTTTACCATCTGAAGAACCCATAACAACAGCAATAAGACCCATGTCATTACGTGTTGCTGTGGCACTCACACAGTGTTTAGCTTCTGGTGTATAGCCTGTTTTAAGCCCTGTTATGCCTTTATACCATTTGATCATTTTATTTGTATTGGAAAGTCCGAATTCTGACTCACCACGTCTTGTTTTGTGTGTAATAGTATCCATCCAAATCGTCAATACTTTAGACGTTTCGGGGTATTTTTTCATCAGTTCTCGTGACATAAGCGCAATGTCATAGGCTGTTGAAACATGTCCGTCCGCGTGAAGTCCACATGCATTTTTAAAAACAGTATTGTTCATACCTAATCCTTTTGCACGGTCATTCATCATTTGTACAAACTTTTCCTCACTTCCGGCTATATACTCACCCATAGCAACAGCTGCATCATTAGCTGATGCAATACAAATACATTTTACTAAGTCTCTGACTGTTTGCTCTTCACCCGGTTCCATAAAAACTTGTGAGCCACCCATATGTGCTGCATGTTCACTTACCGTCACCTTGTCATCCCATGTGATCTTTCCTAAACTTATCGCATCATTTATAAGCAAAAGTGTCATGACTTTGGTAATACTAGCTGGTGGCAAAGGAATATCTTTATTATTATCAAGTAATATTTTTCCGCTAGACTCCTCTATCAATACGTAGCTTCTAGCTGTAGATGCTATAGATTCCTTTGTTTTTTCGGACGTCGCACCTAATGACTGTGATGTTACCATTATACTTATTAACAGGCTGACCATCAGTATCTTTTTCTTATTCATAAGAACCTCCTTATTATTATTCCCTTTCTAGTATTTGTCATTTCATACAAAATATACTTTTGGTTGATGTATTTTAAAATAAAATCAAATATCTCATCTAAATTATTCATCTAGGCAAAGTTGTTTCTCATAACAACTTCACATCATGCATCACCTTGAATAACTTAAATCTAAAGATGTGAACTCTATATCAATAAGTATACAAAAAAACCAGAGTTTTTATACTCTGGTTTTATTTCTAGGCTCTTGGATGTGATTTATTATAAACATCCTTAAGGTCCTCTGTTTCTTTATTAAGTTGTCTGTAGACTTGTGTGGTTGAAATATCTGAGTGTCCCAGCATTTGTTGAACAGATTTCAAGTTAGCACCATTTTGAACCAAATGTGCTGCAAAAGAATGTCTTAACATATGAGGGGTAATATGCTCTGAAATATTCAGTGCTTTCGAGTAGTTTTTTAAAATTTTCCAGAACCCTTGCCTTGTCATACCATGTCCATTACAATTGACAAATAAACATTTATCTGTGTGATCTCTTAAAAGTACATATCTAACTTGTACAAGATATTGATTGAGTGCTGTAACGGCAGATTTCCCAATAGGAATGGTTCTTTCTTTTTGAGAATCTCGGCAAATAATATAGCCTTGCTGCAAATTAATATCTGTTATTTTAAGTCCAATAAGCTCTGATACTCTAATACCTGTTGCATAAAGTAATTCTAGCATTGCCCGATCTCTAATTCCTTTTATATCATTTATATTAGGTTGATCAAGTAGGCGAGTAATTTGATCTTCTGTTAAGACTTTAGGAACTTTCTTATCAACTTTAGGAAGTGCAATAATGTGTGCTGGATTCTCACTAATAACTTGTTGGTATATAAGATACTGACAAAACGCTCGAATTGAGGCTAGTGTTCGTGAAATAGTAGCATTAGATTTCCCAACATTTCTCATAGACTCTAAATAGGCATTAATATCTTTATCAGTAAAGGCTATACTATCAGTGCTATTAATTTGCCCAAGATAGTTTATAAAATATTTCAAGTCTCTCGCGTAGGATTGGACAGTATTATTGGATGCTGATTTAACGTCTTTTAAATAATATAAAAATAACGTGATATATTCCTGCATGTCTAGTCCCCTTTAACCCTATAATATCATATAATTTGAATTTTAGTTTTATTTCATTATACCTAAAATGACTTTTACTGTCTAGATTATTTCATTCTTATAGGTTATAAAGCAAAACACTTATCTCATAGGATAAGTGTTTTGCTTTATAATAATTAGATATCTTTTGGCAACACTTTATTTAAAACAACTCCAATGAGTGCTGCAATAGCAAGACCTGATATCGTAATAGTTCCGACAATTGCAATATTGTCAATACTAATTCCGGTTACAAAAATGATAGCTGCAATAATTAAATTTCTGCTATGAGTAAAATCAAGTTGTGCATCAACTAATGTTCTTACCCCAACACTTGCTATCATTCCAAAGAGAATAATACTGATCCCCCCCATAACAGGAAGAGGTATCGTCTGAATGATTGCAGTAAATTTACCAACCAAGCTAAGAACTATTGCAAAAACAGCAGCAATTCTTATTACCTTTGGATCATATACTTTGGTAACCGCAAGAACCCCAGTGTTCTCTCCATATGTAGTATTGGCTGGGCCACCTAAGAGTCCTGCTGTCATTGTTGCAAGTCCATCTCCAAGTAACGTTCTATGAATCCCTGGATTATCAAAAAAGTTTTTGCCAACTACCGCACCATTTGTTGTAATATCTCCTATATGTTCAATAAAAACAACAAGCGCAATAGGTGCTATTGCGATAACAGCCTCCCATGTAAAACTTGGAAGCGTAAAAAGGTGCTTTGTCCCAAGCTTTGAAAAACCAAACCATGGAGCACTGGCTATAGCTGCTGTATCTACCATCCCTAATGCAAGTGCTACTAAATACCCTACTATTACCGAGATAAGAATAGGTACCATTTTAAAGAAACCTTTTGCAAATATAGAAACTATAATCATTGTAATAATAACAACAGTTGCTACTAATAAGCCTTGAAGTGGTATGTTAAAAACACCTGAAACGTTATGAAACAGTGCACTATCAACTTGAAAACCATTACTTGCTAATATTTCAGCCATCTGCTGAGCTTCTGGATTTTGCTCTATAATTGGTGCATATCCCACCATATTGATCGCAACTGGACTAAGTCTAAGACCTATAACCATAATAATTGGACCTACAACAATAGGAGGAAAGAAAGATTTTACGCGTTCAACTCCTGCTAGTTTAATAACCCCTGCCATTACAACATATACAATCCCTGTTGCAATAATACCACCTTTTACTACGCCAATACCATACGCTTGCAAGGTAATTGCAATAGCTGAAATAAATGCAAAACTAGAACCTAAAAATACAGGAACAATGCCTTTTGTAACACTATGAAAAACAAGAGTTCCTATTCCAGCACAAAGTAGTGCAATTCCTGGATCAAGACCCGTTAAGATAGGTACTAATACTGTCGCACCAAACATTGCAAGTACGTGTTGTAAACCAAGGACAAGTTTTTTACTGCTGCTAATTTGTTCCATATTCATTTCTCCTTTTAAGTAATTTATATTAATTTTTAATTTCTAGTAAAACAACATTATCTCCATCTGTTTCTTGAATATGAACATGAACGATCTCTTTTTTAGAAGTAGGGATATTTTTGCCTACAAAATCTGATCGAATTGGAAGCTCACGGTGACCCCTATCTATAAGCGTCGCAAGTTTAATATAGCTTGGCCTTCCTATATCCATAAGTGCGTCCATTGCAGCACGAACAGTTCTGCCGGTATAAATCACATCATCTACTAAAATGATAGTTTTCCCATTAATATTTGAATGAATGATACTTTCTCCGGTAATAGGCTGCGCAAATTTCTTTTCTAAATCATCACGGTAAAAGGTAATATTTATTTTTTCTACAGGAACTTCTATATTTTCAATCAGTTTTATTTTTTCCGCTAATCTTTTAGCGAGTGGTGCTCCTCTTGTTTCAATACCAACAAGAATAATATCTCTTGCTCCTTTATTATCTTCTATAATTTCATGAGCTATTCTTGTTAAGGCACGATTCATTGCTGCTTCATCAAGTAATATTTTTTGTTCTTCCATATCAAACTCCTTACTTTAAATTTATATAGATCACTATAAAAAGAAGACTTCTTAAGTTAATAAGAAGCCTTCTTAGATATACAATACGCACGCATACGCCTGCATAATCATTTCTTTATTGTACACCTTATTAGCCTCTCGGACTACTTTAAAGGATTCATATCTGATTTATTCTCTCATATCCTTCTTAATTTGTCAATCATCCTAGTAAAATATTCAGGTAAACTGCTGTCAAATTCCATATACTCTTCTGTACTCGGGTGAATAAATCCTAATGTTTTTGCATGCAGCATTTGTTTATCTAGTCCAAAGACTGATCTTGATGAACCATATACAGGGTCTCCAAGTAAAGGATGTCCTATATGTTTCATATGCACTCTTATTTGATGTGTTCTCCCTGTAAATAATGTTAGCTCAATATAGGTAAAATTTTTAAAAGTTTCGAGGACTCTATAATAGGTTTTAGCATATCTGCCACCATTTACTATCGCCATCTTTTTTCTATCTTGCTGTGATCTTCCTATCGGCGCTTCAACAATACCTTCTGCTTCTTTGAAAGTACCATATACAAGAGCATGATACTTCCGTGAAATATCATGCTCTTGTAAAAGTATTGATAACTTTAAATGTGCCTTATCATTTTTAGCAATCATCAAAAGTCCTGATGTATCTTTATCAATCCTATGAACAATTCCTGGTCTAATCTCACCATTAATCCCTGAGAGGTTATCTTTGCAATGGTATAACAGTGCGTTAACTAGTGTTCCTGTGTAGTTGCCTGGCGCAGGATGCACCACCATATCTTGTCCTTTATTGACAATAATAATGTCATGATCTTCATAGACAATATCTATAGGGATAGGTTCTGCAACAATATCTACTTGGACAGGACTTGGAATTTCAACTACAATATTATCATTTATTTTGACTTTGTACTTACTACTTTCACATCTGCCATTCACAGTAACATTGTTTTCATCTATTTTTTTTTGTAAAAATGATCTTGTATAATCTTGCAATTGTTCAGAAAGATATTTATCTAGTCTCGTACCTTCTTCATCTTTAACAATGATATGAATCGATTCTGCCATGGTCTTATTCCTCTTTTTGATGCGGAGCGTCTACTTCTCCAAAAATGATAACGACAAGTAAAATGCCTACTCCACATACTACTAAAATATCTGCTAGATTAAAGACTGGAAAGTCAATTAATCTAAAATACAAGAAATCTCTTACATAGCCTAAAGATATTCTATCTATAAGATTGCCAATAGCTCCACTTATTATTAATGTAAAAGAAAGTTTCATAAAGCTTCCTGACTTTGTAGATGGAATCTTTCTAAAGTAAATGATTATCATAATAAGTACTAAAATAGTCATACTAATAAGAAACCATTGTTTACCTTGCAGCATACCAAAAGCTGCGCCCCTATTTTCTATATACGTTAAATGGAACACATTTGTCCATAATAAAATATCTCTTCCATTCCCAAGTGTCGCAACTGCCCATAACTTCGATAGTTGATCCAAAATAATCAACCCACCTATAATTAATGCGGTTATAACCGTCATATTTCTCTCTCCTTCAGATAATAAATTGACTAAAAAGAACTGCACTTAGCCACACGTTTCTTCTAAAAACTTCATAGCTTCTTCTACTTCCTTCTCGTTGATATCTGTTACAATGATTGCGTGAGCAATACCTTTAAGAAGTATAAAAGATACTTTGCCATATGCCTTCTTTTTATCATACGTCATGTGCTGCCATATATCAGATGTTGCATATTTGTCTAAAGGCTCTAGAAGTCCAAACTCACGACATAGTTCAATCATTTGATCAACTTGTGTAAGATTTAATAAATCTCTTTTATAACTCATGTAGGCGGCCACCACTATACCATAGGCTACACATTCGCCATGAGAGTATTTAAAATCACTTAGCGTCTCTATAGCATGTCCAACCGTATGCCCAAAATTAAGAATCTTTCTAACCCCTGATTCTTTTGGATCTTCTTCAACAACACTACACTTCACCTGCGAAGACCTATAGGTCATCTCTTCAACAACGCTATCTTCTAAAGAAAGTATTTGATTTTTATATGCTACTAAATATTCAAATAAACTGGCATCATAAATAAGAGCATGCTTAATGACTTCACTCATACCCCCGATCAATTCTCTTTTAGGCAATGTTTTTAAAGTACTAATATTAGTATAAACTAATAGTGGATTATGAAACGCTCCTACTATATTTTTATATTTTAAATAATCTACGCCTACTTTACCACCAATACTGCTATCGTTTTGTGCAACAACAGTTGTTGGAATTTGTACAAAAGGAATACCTCTCATATACGTTGATGCTACAAAACCAGCCACATCACCAACAACTCCACCTCCAAGAGCAATAATAAGAGAGCTTCTATCTATTTTATGCATTAATAGCGTATCATAAATATCAGTAAGTGTGGTTATATTTTTGGATAGTTCTCCAGCTTTAAAAACGTGAGCATAAGTAGGTGCAATCTGCTGCCCTATATTTTTAATGGTTTCTAGATAAATGGGTGCAACGTGACTGTCTGTGATAATACAAATACTGCTTGGTTGACATATAGCCTGGATAGACTTTTTAAGGTCAGTAAAACTATCAGTACACCAAATATCGTAAGGTCTATTATTTACTGCTTTTAATATTTTCATGCTAATTCCTCATCGCTTATAGGCATATATTCTTTAGTATAAAACAAATCGTCTTTTTCATGATCTTCACTCATTTCCATCTCTTGAAACTCATTATCTTGTTTTGCCAGTGGCTTGTCTTCATTGCTTTCAATCATTTCAAGCTGTGCCTGTAATATTTGTTTGAATTGTATTTTATACCCCATATACTGTCTTTTAATTTGTTCTATTTGTTGTGTAAGTTCAAACACTTCTTGTCTGCCTTTTTCTAGAATTTTACTAACACGTTCTTCTGCAGAAAAAGTCATTTTTTCAGCTCTATGCTCTGCATCTTTTTTAACTTGCTCTGCCTTTTCATAAGCTGCTGTTTTGGTATCTTGTGCTGTTTTATCTGCTAAGACCAATACATTTTGTATAGTAGCTTCCATAGTTCTATAATATTGAATACTCTCATTTAATATATTCATCTTATCCTTAAGTGCATAGTTTTCATTAATAAGCTCTTGATAAGATTTGATAACTTCCTCAACAAATTCATTGACCTCTTCTATATTATAGCCACCAAGCTTCCCCTTCTTAAATACTTTGTTTTGTATATCAACTGGTGATAACATATAAATCCCCCCTATATATACTTTTCAATGCAAATATGCATCCTATCTTTCTTAGTTATGCCATTAATCTGCTTTAACTTTATTTTACCATAACCTCTAAGTGTAACAATGTCCCCTTCTTTTAGAGAATAATGAGGTACAACAAGTACACCATTACATCTTGCCTTATCATTTTGTATCAGCTTCGCACAAGTTGTTCTAGATATACTAAACCCAGCTGATGCTACTGAATCTACTCTAAGGGAAGCAACTGTTGTGTTGATTTCCTTAGTTTGTGGGTGTTCTAGCTCCATCTTTGAAAAACAAACCTCTATAAGCTCAATATTTTGATATTTACCTATATTGGTTAGTGCTGATGAAATATAATCTATCATATTTTTCTTAATGATCAGATAAGCTCCAAAAGGCTTAATGATAATATCTCCTACTGTATCCCTTTCTAATCCCATACTTAAAAAAGATCCTAAAAAGTCACGATGAGAAAGCGATTTGCCTATTCCTGTTTTTACAATGATTTTTAAACATGTAATGGGCAATATAGGATTTTGATCATATGCCGGCAAAAATCCGAGTATTTGCCTCTCAGCATACTCATATCCTCCAAAAAACTGAACATTCCCAAGCTTACTAAGTCCAATATGTTTTTGAATAACATGTTTCATCCATTCCACATTATAAAAATCCGTATAAAAAGCTCTATTTTGCGTTTCTCTTTTGTGGGAATACTCTAAAATAGTCTTAATAAATAATTTCTCTTCTGGGTTGTTAATCGGGTGTAATAGTGTTTTCATAGTCCCTCATTTTAGCTATAACGTTGGATGAAATATGTTTTTTTGCTTAAGTTTCTCTGGATTAATATGAATATGTTCTGGTACAAAAATAAAAATATTATCTGTAATTTTTTCAACTGATCCATTTAGTGCACAGCTTGCCCCCGTTAAATAATCAACTGCCCTTTGCATTTCATGCTGATCAATTTTTTCCATATTTACAATGATAGGTTTTTTAGCCTTAATATAAGAACATATTTCTCCCGTCATATCATAATTAAGCATTGTAAAGTTAAGAATCTCCATCTTACTTGGCTGATTAAGTGAGACTATTTTTGCAGAAGACATAGAAGTACTATGGCCTACATTTCTATTAATCGTTTCACTCTCTCTTGGCACGTCCTCTAATTCATCATCATCAAATTCATCTTGCGGTGAAAATATATTTCTAATTTTCGACATAAAAGAACTCATAAATCTCCTCCTTATTATTTGCTTTAAGTATAATTTCTGTCACCAAAGATACCAGTTCCTATTCTAATCATTGTAGCACCTTCTTCAATAGCTACTTCATAGTCATTACTCATTCCCATAGATAGTACACTTGTACTTATATTATTAAACTTTTGTTTTTGTATGTCAACTGATAAATCATAAAGTTGTCTAAAGATTTGTCTGTTGTGCTCAGGATTTTCCACATAAGGGGCAACTGTCATAAGGCCTTTCATCCTAATATGAGAAAGTCCTGACATTAATTTGACATACTCTATAGCATCTTCTATTAAAATACCATGCTTGGAAACTTCTTTTCCTACATTAACTTCTAATAAGACATCTGTTAAAACATCTTTCTTAATAGATTGTCTTTGTATTTCCTGTATAAGTTTAATACTATCAACTGAGTGTATAAGTTTGGTCTTTCCTATTAAATATTTAACCTTATTGGTTTGAAGATGCCCAATAAGATGCCAATTAACAGGTGTATCAATCTGATCTATTTTTTCCATTAATTCTTGTACTCTATTTTCTCCAAAATCTTTACATCCTAGTGTAATAGCTTTTTCTATGTCTGATACTGGATAAGTCTTTGAAACTGCAATTAAAGTAATATCATTTATATTTTTATTTACTTTTTGAGATGCTTTATTCATATTGTTTTTTATTTGTTCTAAATTCTTTTGTATCAATTTTATCACCTTCTATTCATTCTGTATACTCATATGTTGCAAAAGTTGATCTCTTTTTATACTTTTGGGATTAGAAATAATCTTATCTAGCTCCTTGAGTTCATTATTTGCAGTATATTTAATCAGTGCATATGCGTTGTTTTTCAAATAGACATTGATTGCTTTGAACTGAGCTAGTTTACCATTAATAACATAGACCCCCTCAGTTGTCTGCATTTGGCTTACCTTTATCGTTTCTTGAGTAGTTGGATTATGTAATATATCATCGATGTGAATAGCATCTCTTGTCCCTATTTCTTGCAAGATATAAATTTCATCATCTTTTTCATACTGGGGACTTATTTTTATGAATTCAGTTATTTCATTATTTTTACGATATACTCCTGCTTGTCCATCTTTTTCTATTTTATATGTAGAAGGTATTTTGATCATATTTTGTTCTACAATAGCTTGTAATGGTATTTTGAGACCTTCTTCATTTTTATTTCCAATACTAAAGTCAATAACCCTTAGGTTTAAGAAGCGATCCATTTGTTCATTAGTTTCAAATACAAGTCTTACCTTATTCTCCTCTATTTTTTTAGTTTTTAGTTTGAAATTAACTTTTAAGCGCTCTACTGTCTCAAAGTTTAGCGTGTAATTTTGTCCCTCTTTATACTCTTCTGCTTCTTTAATATCAATATAAGTTGTAATATACCACCTATCATCTGATATAACTTTATAGAGTGGAAGCCCTTTTGTAACATGTGTATTATTTCCCAAGTTCTGATGAGCGTTTTGTCTTATATCCTTAAAAGTACTATAACTCATAGTGTCAATAACTTGTGGCGTAAGTTGTTCTTCCACTCCATCTACACCATAAGAAACAATCCCTGACTGCTCAGTTTTATTTATATACTGCAACTGATTCATTTTAACATCCAAAGCCGTTAATTTGTGTCCAACAGGCTCCCCCATATAATTTTGTTCATTAACATATAACTTTGTTCGTTTGGCAACACTATTTTCAAGCTCATTTCTTATGGCATAAATGTATTCTGTAGTATTTTTAGATCTTTCCCCATAAAAGGTATTAATAGTATTTTTAATACTTGTATCTATTTGATAAATATCATCTTGATAATAAGAAAATTTTTCTCTATTATCAGCTGCTTTATAGAGTTCAGTACTTATTTTATTTTTTTCTTCTAATGTTTGCTCTAATGAAGCATTATTAATTAAAAAACATACTTCGCCATTTTTTTTAACCTTTTCTCCTTGTGCTATTATAGTATGTAACATGCCTTCACCTTGGCTATAGTATACCTTTTCATCTCGTATAATAATCCCTTCAAATGCTTTAGAATGATCTATACTACCTGCTTGTACAATTTGATACGACACTCTAGGGTAAGTTAATAAATCCTTTATGCTAATAGAACCCCAAATAATTGCTACAGTAAAAACCATAATGAAAGTAAGTTTAACTATAAATCGTATTTTTCTTTTGCGCTTATTTTTACGCAGCTCCTGTTTTGAGATCTTGTTATTTTCTTTAAGCTGCTTTTTTCTAATCTCTGGCGAGGCCATTGGTTTATAAACTTCTTGCCTTGTATGGTATTCGGTTTCTCTTGCATAAGGATTAAAATATGGGAGCTGATTATTGTTAGAAGAACGTTGCCTTTTAGTAGCATTTAAATCAATAGTTTTATTTTGTTTTAAATTATTATTCACTTTTTCACTTCCAATCATATCCTCTAATACTTATCATGATATAATGGAATGGCAAATCTTGCAATACTCATAAACTACAAAGTCTCTATTAATAGTGTTCTAGCTTAATAAAACATAAGAACTTAGGGTATGTTTATCCTTCCTAACACAAAAATAAAGGCACAAATGTGCCTTTTAAAGTAAAATACAAATAAGTCCTCCATTTCCCTCATTAATAATTTTTTGCAATGTTTCTTGAAGCTTTTGTTGTGCTTCTTCTGGCATCCTATAAAGTTTATTCTGCAAACCTTCGTTTACAAGCTCATGAAGAGATTTTCCAAAGATATTAGATTGCCAAATCTTTGCAGGATCTGTTTCAAATTCACTTAAGAGATAGTTAATAAGATCTTCACTTTGTTTTTCTGTTCCAACAATTGGTGAAACTTCTGTTTCAATATTAGCTCTAATAATATGATAGCTCGGTGCACTTGCTCTTAGCTTGACACCAAATTTATTGCCTTGCTTAACTATTTCTGGATCTTCTAAAGTAAGTTCTTCAAAAATAGGACTTACAACCCCATAACCTTTTTCTTTAACTTCATTCATCGCATAGGCTACTTTATCATATTCTTTTTTAGTGCTTGCAAGTTCTTTAATGAGAATCATAAGTTCATGATCTCCATGTATTTCCATTCCTGTTGTTTCTGAAAGCACTTGATAGAAAAGTTCTTCTGTTGTATTGACATCAATTTTAACGACGCCTTCACCAAGTTGGATCTTTTCTAAATAAACGTTTTTAATGAAGTCTATATTTCTAAATTCATCGACAACATCTCTAATTTGTCTAATATTTTCTAGTGGAAAAATATGTTCTCTAATATATTCCATCCAAGCCTTTTTAACCCAGTGTTCATTATCTAACGTCTCTACCCACTTAGGAAGCATAAACTGAATTTCATTAAGCGGAAATTCATAAAGTATTTTTTCTAAAAGCTGATGAATATCTTCTGATTTCATCTGTGCAATATCCATAGGTACAACAGGCACATCATACTCTCTAGAGAGTATATTTGCTGATTCTACAGTTTCTGCATCAAATGGTTTTTTTGTATTATAGACTACAATAAATGGTTTACCTAACTTCTTAAGCTCATGAACAGCACGCTGTTCTGCTTCTATGTAACTATTTCTTGAAATCTCTGTAATACTTCCATCTGTTGTAACAACAATCCCTATTGTTGAGTGATCTGTTATAACCTTTTTAGTACCAATTTCTGCCGCTTGTGCAAATGGAATTTCTTCCTCAAACCATGGTGTTTTTACCATACGAGGTACATTATTATACAAGTGTCCCTCAGCCTCTGGCACCATATAACCTACACAGTCAATCATTCTTACTTTAACCTCAAAGTCTCCTCCAATAGTAATGCCTATCGCCTCATTAGGAATAAATTTAGGTTCTGTTGTGGTAATCATTTTGCCGTCTCCACTTTGTGGCAATTCATCTTGTGTTCTCTCTTTACTATAGTCATTTTTAATATTAGGAATAACTAATGTTTCCATAAATCTTTTTACAAATGTAGATTTCCCTGTTCTTACTGGACCTACTATTCCTATGTATATATCTCCGTTTGTCCTTTCTGAAATATCCCTATATATATCATAATATTCCATCAAAAGATCCCTCCTTATATTTTAAATGTATGGGTACATTAAAATATATGTTTGTCTAGCAATATATAGTACTAAAACTAACTTATAGCAAAGCAGTTATTTCCATCCAATCTTTTACTGTTTACAATCGTTCATATTCGTTTTATAATCTTAGTACATAGATCATTTTAAAAAACATTCATAATTATAATCTTAAAAAAGTTTTTTATGTTGCTCATATTTAAAATGACTTATTTTACTTGATTACTTTGAGAGGCTACATCCAGCCTCTTTTTTATTTTAGCAATTTTTATATACTTCTCTTTAATATGACTCTTAAATCATTTATAAAAATAACTCTAATGCTCATATTCTCTCTAAAAAGAGCCCTATAGCGTCTTAAGTTACTTCATTTGTATAAAAGTCCACCCATTACCAACTCGTCTCACATGTGAAGATTCAGATACTAATATACTTAACACCTCTTTGCATATAAAAAAAGACAAATTAAATTAATTTGCCCTTTTACTTAAGGTGTTTTTTGATTAATAATAGTGCTCGCTTTTTTTATCCCTTTGCATTAAATCACTAATTGATTCGTTAACAGATCTACTCTCAAATAATGTTTCATAGATGGCATTTAAGATAGGCATTTCAACTTGATATTTGAGCATTAGTTCATGTCCTGCCTTCGTTGTAGGTACTCCTTCTACAACCATATTCACTTTTTCAAGCGCTTCACTTACTGTGTAACCCCTGCCTAAAAGTTCTCCAGCTCTTCTGTTTCTGCTATGTCCACTCGTACAGGTTACAATAAGATCTCCTATACCTGTAAGCCCTGCAAAAGTAGCTGGATTTCCTCCCATAGCAACCCCAAGTCTTGTAATTTCAGCTATTCCCCTTGTAATAAGAGCAGCCTTCGTATTATCTCCATATCCTATTCCCTCAATAACGCCAGCTGCTAGTGCAATAACATTTTTAAGTGCGCCACCAAGTTCTATGCCTACAACGTCATCATTCGTATAAACTCTAAAATACTTAGTCATTAAAATATCTTGTATTTTTTCTGCCACTGTCATATCTGCTGCGCTCACAACTACTGTTGTAGGAATATGTCTAGCTACTTCTTCTGCATGGCTAGGTCCTGATAATACAACTACTTTGTTGGGTAATATCTCTTCTATTACTTCTGATAACCTTAGTAAACTACCTTCCTCTATTCCTTTTGAGACATTGACAACAACTGTGTTTGCCTCTATATTCTCTTTCATCAAATTAACTGTAGCTCTTATTGCTTTTGAAGGTACTGCTATAATCACAATTTCCTGATCACTTAGAGCTTCTCTCATTGAAGTAGTAAAGCTGATTTCAAGAGGTATTTTAATCCCTGGAAGACATCGCTTATTTTCTCTATGTTGTAAAATAGAATTTTTTTCGACTTCATTATAACACCATATAGTTAGATTATTCCCCTTTTCATTAAGTAATAATCCAAGTGCAAGTCCCCACCCTCCGGCTCCTATTACAGCTATATTTTTCACATTGATATCTCCTTTTATTTCTTAATGATTAGCTTGGATTCTGTTCCTTCTATAAGCCTTTTTATATTCGCCTTATGTCTATAAAAAGTAATGCCTGTTACTGCTGCACCTAATACCATAGCCTCTATCCCGTAAGGTTGTCCACTATAGAAGGCAATAAGAATGAGTGGAATAGATGCTGTTAACACAAGTGAACTAATAGATACGATCTTAGTAAAGGCAAAAGTTATGAGAAATAGTATTCCAGCTATTAAAAATATGTTGAAATCCAAAGCTATAAGCATACCTACAGTAGTCGCGATACCTTTGCCTCCCTTGAATTTAAAAAACAAGGGATAGCTGTGACCTAGTATAGCTCCAATTCCACTATAGAGGCCAATTAAAAGATCCTCGTTTGGAAATAACATCCTAGCTATTATTACCGCACATATTGCTTTAAGGGCATCTATTAAAAAAACAATCATTCCTGCTTTTTTACCTAAAACTCTTGCCGCATTAGTTGTTCCTGGGTTCCCACTTCCATGCTGAGTAATATCAATCCCTTTGATTTTCCCATATAGGATAGCCGACTGTATTCCTCCTAAAAGATAACCTATTGCGAATGATACTATCTTGTACATATTTATTCTTTCCCCCCTTTTTCTCTAATAATAAATCTTAAAGGAGTTCCTTTAAACCCAAATGCTTCTCTCATCTGATTTTCAATGTATCTTTGATAAGAAAAGTGCATCAATTCTTTGTCATTAACAAATATAACAAACGTTGGCGGTTTGACACTTACTTGTGTCATATAATATATTTTTAATGGTTTTCCCTTATCACTTGGCGGCTGATTCATAGCCATTGCTTCATAAAGAACATCATTTAATACCCCTGTACTAATACGACGTGTTTGATTTTGGGCAATAGTATAAATCATCTCAAATACTTTTGGAATTCTTTGCCCTGTTTTCGCAGATATAAACATACAAGGGGCATACTGCATATAAGCAAGTGTATTCGTAATATTTTTCAAATATTTATTCATCGTTTTATCATCTTTATCTATATCATCCCACTTATTAACAACTACAATACAACCTTTACCTGCTTCATGTGCCATCCCTGCAATTTTAGTATCTTGTTCTGTAATCCCTTCATTAGCATCAATCATTATAAGAACAATATCAGCTCTTTCTATTGAAGAAATAGTACGTATAATACTATATTTCTCTATAGACTCTTTAATTTTGCTTTTTCGTCTTAGTCCTGCTGTATCGATGAGGACATATTTTTGTTCACTCACAATAACTTCTGTATCGACTGAATCTCTTGTTGTCCCGGCAATATCACTGACTATTACACGTTCTTCTCCTACTATTTTATTAACAAGTGATGATTTACCTACATTAGGTTTTCCAATAATGGCTACTTTTATTTTTTCATCATCTTCATCTTGTGATTGCCCAGTATCAAAATGTGCCACTATTTCATCTAACATATCTCCTAAGTTAAGTGCTTGTCCAGATGAAATAGGCACGGGATCTCCAAGTCCTAAATTATAAAACTCATACATGCCAACAGATTGTGTCACAATATCATCTACTTTATTAACAACAAGTACAACAGGCTTTTTAGCTTTTCTAAGCATATTGGCAACATGCATATCTGAATCTGTAAGGCCTGTCTTAACATCTACTAGAAATAAAATAACGTCTGCTGATTCTATCGCAGCCTCAGCTTGTCTTCGCATCTGGCTTAAAAGAATGTCTGTTGTTTCAGGTTCAATTCCACCTGTGTCAATTAAGGTGAAACGATGGTTAAGCCATTCTACTTCCCCGTATATTCTGTCTCTTGTCACACCTGGCGTATCATCTACGATTGACATTTTGGTCTTTGTTAATCTATTAAATAAAGTAGATTTTCCCACATTAGGTCTACCTATTACTGCAACTATTGGTTTACTCATTCATATTTCTCCTTTATAGCTAAAATTTTGTGAACCCATTCTTCCCCTTGGTTAGGAATAATTTCAACTGGGATCTGCAACTCTTCCGATATTTGTTCTATAGTATAGTCATCTAATAAGATAGGTTCTCCACATTTTAACATATTATCAGCTAAAAGTACTACTTTACCCAATATTTTTTTTTGTTTCAAAGTATTTATAATGTCTCTTCCTGTTAATAATCCAGTAACAGTAATTTCTTCTCCAAAAAAAAGATTTGTCACTGGATAAATATGGATTTTAAAACTTGGGAATTTCTTCTTAAGCTCTTCTATACATTCTTGCATAAATAATTCTGTTAAATGCCCTGTTACTAACGAACACTCAAAGTGATTTTTGCTATGCTCTGGTTTTAATTTTTGTAGAGTTGTTACGAGTTCATATTTAAATTTTGCAACCATGCCTACACCATTCTCTAAAACCGGGAAATCCTCGTATTCTTCGTAAGCTGGCAATTCTTCTTCCGCTTTAATATAAAACTCATCTGCTGCAAAAATAAAACGTGTATTCATCTTTTGCAGGTAGTAGTTTTGCCATTTTTGTACTAACTTTACAACTTCTTTTGACGATTCTTTATCAAACCCTTGAAGTTGTGCAAGACTTTCTCTAAATTTAGAAATCCCAACAGGAACTACTGTCAATGAAAGAATATGAGGAATAAATTGGCTGAGATCTTTTACTGTTTCATCTAATATGTGCCCATCATTAATGCCTTTACATAAAACAATTTGCCCATTAATTTCTATCCCTGCGTCTATAAGTGTTTTTATTTGATCGATAATATTTCCTGCAAATTTATTATTAAGTAATTCTATTCTTACCCGCGCCTGTGTCGCATGAATTGAAATATTCATAGGGGATAAACGATGTTTAAGTAACCGATCCACATCTTTTTGCTTCATATTAGTGAGTGTAATATAGTTTCCATTTAAAAAAGACATTCGCCAATCATCATCTTTAAAATAAACTGTTTTTCTCATATTAGGAGGAAGTTGGTCTATAAAACAAAATTTGCACTTATTTTGGCAGCTTATAAGTTCATCCATTAAACTATTTTCAAAAATTAATCCTAAGTCTTCACTATATTCTTTTTCTATTTCTAAAACCCATTCTTCTCCATTTTCTTTTCGAATACATAACTCTAGCGTCTCATCGGCTAGAGCATATTGATAGTCAAATACATCCTCAATACTCTGCTCATTAATCCAAAGGAGAATGTCTCCACTTTTAATTTCCATTTCTTCTGCTATACTGTTCTTTTCTACACCTATTATATTATGTTCTTTATACTTCACAATTCATCTCCTAGCGATCTAAGTGCCATAAAAGCACCATGAGTGCCTCTTTTTCCATTTGATTTCCTATGTGAGAAAAACAAGTCTTCATGACAACTGGTACATATTCCTGATGTAAATATATTTTCTTCTTTGATCCCACACGCCATTAAAATGTACTTATTACATTGCCATAAATCAATATGGTATTTATCTGTTAAATGATCATAATGAATAAAGGACTGTTCTCCAAACCGCGTTGTAAATTCATGAGCTACCTCTTCTCCTACTTCAAAACAGCACATACCTATAGAAGGACCAATAACTACTTGTATAGCATCTTTAGGAATATGCTCTAGGTTAACCCATTTATCAATCAATGCTTTTACAATCTCTCCAGCGGTCCCACGCCATCCTGCATGGGTCATACCAATAATTGAATGTCCTGGAGCATAAAAAAGTAAAGGTACACAATCTGCATAATGAGTTACTAACGTGATGTTAGGCTCTCTTGTATACATGCCATCTGCACTTTCCCACTTGCTGCTATGCAGTATCTCATTTCCAGCATCATTTGCTTCTACTTTAACAACATTTGTCTCATGTACTTGCCTAGATAATACTAAACTCTTTAAATCAACTTGTAACACATCACAAACTCTTTGATAATTTTGAATCACAAAATCTCGATTATCACCTCTGTTAAACCCAAGATTTAAACTTGATAAACAACCAGTGCTAACCCCACCACGCTTTGTGGTGAAGCAATGAACAAGCCCTTCATCACCCTGCCACTTATCAAAGATCAAGTAGCTAAGCTTGTGCTTTGTTATAAGCTTAAAGTGATCCTCTAAATCCATAAACTTAATCCCCTCCTAAAAAGCTGCCTCTAAATGAGTCAGTGTATCTCCGAGTATTTCTATGACATCAAACCTACAACTTACTTCATACTTTTCATATTGCCTTAAATAAAATTTTGCTGTTAGCCTAATACGTTGTTGTTTTTTATAATTTACAGATTCACGAGGATACCCATATAAACTGCTTGCTTTATATTTTACTTCAACAAATACAAGGCATTCTTGCATTTTTGCTATAATATCAATTTCTCCAAACTTACACCTGTAATTATTACAAATAATGGTATATCCTTTTTTAGCAAGACTATCCATTGCTATTTTTTCATACTCCGAACCAACTAACCTTTTATTTTTTTGCGTGCTTTGTTTTGATATATAATTCATCCACATCACCTATAAATACCATGATTTTTGCAACTAATTCATACAATTCTACAGGTATTTGTTTTCCAATTTCTATTTCTGTTAAAATTGTAGCCAGCTTCTCATCTTGATAAACAGGAATATTACTTTTTTTTGCTTCTTTTAAAATATTTTCTGCTACCGTGCCTTGACCACTTGCTATAACAGTAGGTGCTGTCATATTCTCCGTATAAGAAAGTGCTGCTACTCTTTTTATCTTCTCTTTACGCATAGGCCCTCCTTATATTTTAAAGTCCATATGATTAAGTGAATACTTAAATGCGTCCTCTGCAATAAATTGCTTATTCTGAGTGTGATCTAATAGCCCCCATGTTATCTTACTTAAACTAAATCCTAAAGTTTCTATTTGTTCGTTAAGCCTTGGCATATACTCTGTAATGTGTTTTTGTATGATTTCATCCTCAACTTCTATATGTAATAAAACATTTTTTTCTTGTTTATTAATGTGAATTTGTATATGATTGATACTTGGTAATGTGAGTGATAATACAATATAAAAATTATCTTGATTTTTCTTATGGGTCTTTTTGGGTTTAAAAAAATAAAGTTCACCTTGTGTTTCACTCTTTTCACTTAGCATAGGAAACATAAAATATTCTGCTTGTACATTCGCTTTTCCTAGTATACTAAGTGGTTCTTTGATATATTGAATATAGTCCGTTTCTCCTTTAGATAAATTTGCTTTATCTAATGTTTTTAATATCTTTGTTAAGGTATTATAAGTGTTATATACCTTTTCACTTTCTCCTTGATCACTTTTTATATTTTTAATATTTACCTTGATCATTTCATCATAAATAAGACCAATAAGCTTCTTTAATACGTTTTCACTTACACTGGTATAATCTTTACTCTCTATTACATTCAAAAGTTTTAACTGTGTCTCTTCTAAAGAAGGTCTTGATTGGGTCACCTTAGTGTTCTGTGTATCCTGCTCATTGAGTTCTTTATGATCAAGTACCTTGGCTATCATTGTCTTTATTTTTTCATCAGGCATTTGCTCTTTAAGAGTACTAAAGACTTTTATTAAGTCCTCTTTATTACCTAGTCCTTGTAAAATAGACTTAAGATCTGAAACAAGATGATTTAAGCCCTCCTCGCGTAAAGCAGATAATGTTTTTACTTTTTGCTCTAGAGAGGTCTCCTGATGCTCTATAAGGTTAGTTACAACTTCTGAGGGTATCTCATATGTTTTATGAAGCTGATAAGCTTTAAGAAGCGTTTCTTTTACAAGTGGAAGGTGCTTTTTCAAAAAGTCATCTACTATCTCTTTCATGGGTACATTTTTAGGTAAGTTTAATTCTTCTAATACTTTTTGAGCAAGAGGCGTTTCTTGATTACCCGTGGCCTTTGAAGACTGTAAATAAAGCTTCCCTTCTTCTTTGCCTTGTACGATAAATGTCATAAGCTTTCCAGTTTCTAGTTGTTCAAACATATCAATTGGAATATGAATTTGTGGCTTTACTTGAAGCGTATATTTATTGTCAGATAACTTTGTTATCAGCCCCTCTATACTGTCTCCAACTTGTAATTGTGATAATAATAAATCTACATACTTTTGAAGCATTGCACTTTTTTGAAGAGTTGTTAACTCATGTGAACTCATTTGTTCATCAAATTGCTTAAGTAGTTGAAAATTATTAATCAAGATATCCCCTCTTTTTTTAGAAATGATTTTCTGTGCAGTGGCGTAATACCAAATTTTCTAATTCCCTCATAATGCTTAGGACTTCCATATCCTTTATTATTGATCCAATCATATTTATCATACTGCTTAGCATATTCATCCATCATACGATCTCTTGTAACCTTTGCTATAACACTTGCTGCAGCAATGCTGGCACTTTTGTCATCTCCGCCTATAATTGCGTGTTGCCAAGTATCTATGCCAGGAATTATTTTATCTCCATCTACACCTATTTCGTCATAGTCATAATCAAGCTGTATCAATGCACTTCTCATCGCTTCAAACGTTGCATTAAGTATATTTATTTGATCAATAACTGCTGCGTCTACAATCCCTATTCCAATGGCTAGAGCTGTTCTTTTAATTTCGAGATAAAGCTCTTCTCTTTTTAATGCACTCATTTTTTTTGAGTCTTTAAGACCGATTAAACATGCATCATAAGGTAATATAACTGCTGCTGCTACTACAGGACCTGCAAGAGGGCCCCGCCCAACTTCATCTATACCTACTAAAATAGAATTATTCTGATGAAGATTTTGATCAAATTTACACTTCAAATGCCACTCTTGAATTTGTTTATCATGCTTAATTAATTTGTTTTGATATTTAATAAGTAAATTTCGAACGCCACTCCTATGATCTTCTTTAAAAAATTCTATTTGTTCTTTAAGTTCTTGGGTACTTAAATTTCTTAAAGCAGCATCTATTTCTGAAATTTTCATTTTGCCTCCTATTCTATTTTACAAGCCCAACCTGGTTAAAGGGATATATTCGCACACCACCTTTTGCATAAATATTTTCTCTAGGAATAGGCCCAAAATATCTACTATCCATACTATTTCTTCGATTGTCTCCTAACATAAAATAATAACCTTCTGGCACTTTATAAGGGAAGTGAATGTCCGAATGAGAAAATTCATAAGTACTATCTATATTTTTCAAGTAGGATGATTCATCTAATTTTTTATTATTCACATAAATATTATTATCTATAATATCTATAATATCATCAGGCATCCCAATCACCCTTTTAATGAGATTCTCTTCCTTAAATTTAAATACAGCGATTTCTCCTGGATACGGATCTCGGTAATAATAAGGTAATCTATTCACTATAAGATGATCTCCTGGATTAATAGTAAACATCATAGACCCCGTTGGGATTTTTGTATGGCTGATGATAAATGTAGAAATCATAAGTGCTGTTAATACTGCAAGTATAGGTTCTTTTAAAAACTCGATAAATCCTTTTATATTTTTTATGTTTTTATTCAAAATGTCCACTCATTTCTTTTTTAATTAAAGATCCCAACTTGATTAAATGGATATACTTTAATCCACCCTTTTCCATATATATTTTCTCGTTTTATGGCCCCTAGATATCTACTGTCATGACTTTGCTGTCTGTTATCTCCCATTAGAAAATAGTGTCCACTTGGCACTTCATAAGGAAAGGTAATACTCATCACTTCTAACCTAGGCGTTGAGACACCCTCCTCAGCTAAATATTCAGATTCATCCAGTCTCACATCATTCACATAAATCTCTCCGTTTAAGATGTCTATCTTGTCAAAAGGCTCTCCAATTACTCTTTTTATCCAGTTTTCATCACCTTGCTTAAATACAACAATCTCTCCTCTATGTGGATCTCTATAATAATAAGGTAGCATATTAGTGAGAATATGATCCCCCTCATTAATTGTACTTACCATAGAAGGTGATGGAATTTTATTATGGCTTATAATAAATATTGTAAATAAAAGAGCCATGAGAACTGCAAGTATAAGTTCTTTTATAAATTCAATTGTTTTTTTAGTCATTATAATATTTTTTTCCATTTTCCCCATCATTCCTTTACTTATCTTTTTAGTGAATATCTAGAGGCGTTTCTACTGTAATACGTCCCCATTTACCTGACCTAAATTCGTCTAAAAGTATCTGTGCTGTTCTTAACTCATCAATTTCTCCGCCAGATATTAGAAGACCCCTCTTAAGTGCGATTTTTTTGAATGTTTCATAACCATCTTCTGACACAATGATTTTGTATCTATCCTCAATCTTTTGCTTAAACCTACTTATTCCGAGTTCTAATAGCTGGATCGCAATTTCCCTATGGTCTAAAATATTATCATTAATTGATCCGATATAAGCAAGTCTCTTAGCCACTTCTTGATTTTCAAATTTAGGCCATAATATGCCTGGCATATCTAAAAGTTCAAATCCTTTTTTAATCTTAACCCACTGTTTTCCTCTGGTAACTCCTGGTTTATCTCCTGTTTTTGTACTGCCTTTACCTACTAATGAATTAATAAATGTAGACTTACCCACATTAGGAATACCTACAATCATCGCTCGAACTGGCCTATAGATTCTGCCCCTGGCTAAATCTCGTTCCACTCTTTCACGCAGCAGGTCTTCTGCTGCTTGAGTAACTTCTTTGATTCCTTTTCCACTAGTTGCTATAATAGGGACAACTCTAACATTTTGTGTGCTATACCACTCGATCCATTTCTTAGTTATGTTTTCATCGGCTAAATCTGATTTGTTCAAAACAATAACTTTATGTTTATTTTGTGCAAGCTTGTCTATATCCGGATTTTTTGTACTATAAGGAGCTCGCGCATCTACTAGTTCGATTACAATATCTACTAGTTTAATATTTTCTTCTATTAATCGTTTTGTCTTTGTCATATGACCTGGATACCACTGTATATTCATTTTTCCACCTTTGTACTCGTATTTTGATTGTTTTCGTCCTATCTTCTTAATGATGGTGTATAGTGTGTTTATTTTAAACTCATTCTATGCGTATATATTACATACTCTTATTTTTTATTCTACTATAAAATTTCATTCTATACCATTAATTAGATAATAAAAAAAGGACTCTTGAAGTCCTTTTTTTATTATCTAATTAATTCTTTAACTTTAGCATTTTTACCTACACGATCACGTAAGTAATTTAATTTAGCACGTCTTACTTTACCGTAACGTATAACTTCAATTTTTTCAATATTTGGTGAGTGAAGTGCCCATGTCTTTTCAACGCCTACACCATAAGACATTCTTCTTACAGTAAAGGTTTCACGCACACTGCCGTGTTGTCTTTTTAAGACAATTCCTTCAAACATTTGAATACGTTCTCTTTGACCTTCTTTGATTTTCGCATAAACACGCACTGTATCTCCTACATTAAATGGAGTTACCTCTTGTTTAAGTTGCTCATCTTCAATTGCTTTAATAATTGGATTCATAATCAATTCTCCTTTTTTATCAGATGTTCTTAACACGCATTGTGACAGCGGACCACCCGTAATAACACCTAGAGATTATAGCATGTCTTGTTCCTTTTTGCAATATTTTTTTGTATCCTCGTAAAAATATTCATTGATAAAATGTCTTTCTCTTTCATTTAAATGAGCTTCCCTTAGTAATTCAGGTCTTTTATGGAATGTATTGATAATGGATTGTTCTCTGCGATAGGCTTCAATCTTTTGGTGATTGCCTGATAATAACACATCAGGTACCTTTCTGTCTCTAAAAACAGCAGGTCTGGTGTATTGAGGATATTCAAGCAGTCCATCACTAAAAGATTCTTCTTCAAATGATTCTTTTTTGCCTAAAACGCCTGGAATAAGTCTTACAATACTATCTGTCATAACTAGTGCTGCAAGTTCTCCTCCTGTAAGTACATAATCACCAATAGATATTTCATCTGTTACAATTTCATCGATTACTCTTTGGTCTACCCCTTCATAATGTCCACATAGAATGACAAGTTCTTCTTCTTTAGAAAATTCTTCTGCCATCGCTTGATTCCATACCTTCCCCTGCGGGGTAACATAGATCACACGCATAGTTTGTGCTGAACTTCTTTCTTTGATAAACTGATAGCAATCATAAATAGGCTGTGCCATCATAAGCATACCCGCGCCTCCACCATATGGATAGTCATCTACTTGTAAATGTTTATTATTTGAAAATGCTCTAATGTCTACAGATTCTATAGAAATGCAATTATTTTTCCTGGCTCTCCCTACGATGCTACACTCTAACATAGCATCTATTGTCTCTTTAAACAAAGTCATTATGGTTAACTTCATAGTTCCTCTAGTCCTTCTAAGAGTTCCACACTCATTGTCTTATTTTCTAAATCAACTTGTTTAATCACTTGCTTAATAGCTGGAATCAATAATTCTTTTCCTGTTTCTTCATTCTTAATAACATATACATCATTACTTCCTGTGTAAATGATATCTATAAGTTTACCAAGTATACGACCGTCTTGTGTCTTTACATTTAAATCATATAAATCCCCTATATAGTATTCATCATTCCCAAGAGGCAAACTATCTTCTTTATTAATTTTCAAAGTTGCATTTTTAAATAATTCTGCATCATTTAGTGTGTCAATTCCCTCAAATTTAATTAAGACAAATTTTTTATGATACCGAATGCCTTCAATTTTGTAGCGTTGCATTTCTTTTCTCTCAATATAGATCTCTTTTAATCTCTCAAACCTTTTAGGATCATCTGTTATAGGAATAACCTTTACTTCTCCTTTAATGCCATGTGTATTAACTATCTTACCAACTGTAAACATTTTTTCCACATTACTCATCCTTTTATATTAAAATATTTATATCATTTCATAAGTTATGATATATCATAACTTATGAAATCATACAAAAGTAACCTTATGCATATACAGTTAAAGGTTAGGGAATATCCCTAACCTAGTCAACTATATCAATAACAACCTTTTTGCTTACACCAACTGTTGCAGCTTTGACTATCGTACGAATAGACTTAGCTATTCTGCCTTGTTTACCAATTATTTTGCCCATATCTTCTGGGGCTACTTTAAGTGATAAAATAATTTTGTCATCTTCTTCTTTTTCTGAGACAAAAACTTGATCCGGATAATCAACTAACTCTTGAGCTATGGTCTGTAATAAATTTTTCATCGGATTACCTCCTCTAAAAGTAATTACATTTTAATACCTGCTTTTTTTAATAAGTCTCTTACTGTATCAGTTGGTTGTGCACCATTTCCCAACCATTTTTGTGCTGCTTCTTGATTGATGCTTAATTCATTAGGTTCTTGACAAGGATTATAGTAACCTATTTCTTCAATAAAACGTCCATCTCTCGGCGCGCGAGAATCTGCAACGACTACTCTATAGAAAGGAGACTTTTTTGCACCCATTCTTTTTAAACGAATTTTTACTGCCATGTTTTTCACCTCCTTAAATCATATAATATTTATTTACATAAAAGGAAATTTTAATTTACCTTTTTTGCCCTTCATAGCTCCTGAAAATTGCTTCATAACACCCTGCATTTGTTCAAACTGCTTAATCAGTCTATTGACTTCTTGCATATCTCTTCCTGAGCCTTTTGCAATCCTTTTTTTTCTAGCCATATTTAAAAGATTTGGATTTAATCTTTCTGCCTTTGTCATAGATAATATGATTGCTTCTATATGGGCCATTTGCTTGTCATCTATTTGTATGTCTCCAAGTTTAGCTGTATTAAGTCCTGGAATCATGCCTACAAGCTGACTAATAGGTCCCATGTTTTTAACTTGCTGCATTTGATCTAAGAAGTCTTCAAAATTAAATTCAGCTTTTCTGAACTTTGCTTCTAATTCTTTTGCCTTCTTTTCATCTATATTTTGATGAGCTTTTTCTATAAGCGTTAAAACGTCTCCCATCCCTAATATGCGGGATGCTATACGATCAGGATGAAAAGACTCTAAATCACCAAGCTTTTCTCCCATACCAACATACTTAATGGGTTTATTGGTAACTGCCTTAATAGATAATGCAGCGCCACCTCTACTATCGCCGTCTAGCTTTGTCATTATTACACCATCAAGGCCGAGATCTTTATCAAAAGATTCTGCAACGTTGACTGCATCTTGTCCAGTCATTGCATCTACAACAATCAATATTTCTTGTGGCTTCACTTCTTTTTTAATATTTTTAAGTTCATCCATAAGTACTTCATCAATATGAAGCCTACCAGCTGTATCAATCAAAACAACGTCTAAATTGTTCTCTCTAGCATGTTGCATACCCGCCTTAGCTATCTCTACTGGGCTTGTCTGTATGCCTAATGAAAATACTGGGACATTAACTTGCTTGCCAACTTTTATCAGCTGATCTATAGCTGCTGGTCTATAAATATCGCAAGCTACAAGCAGTGGCCTTTTGCCTTGTGATTTAATAAGTGATGCAAGCTTTGCACTTGTTGTTGTCTTACCAGCACCTTGTAATCCAACCATCATAATCGTTGTAATGCCTCTAGGAGCAAATGAAATTTTGCTTTGAGTTGTTCCCATTAAATTAATGAGTTCATCGTTTACAATTTTAATGACTTGTTGGCCTGGCGTTAAGCTTTCCATAACTTCTTGACCTATAGAACGTTCTTCTATGGTCTTGATAAAGCTTTTTACAACTTTAAAATTAACATCTGCTTCTAGAAGCGCTAGTTTAACTTCTCTTAAAGCAAGTTTAACGTCTTTGTCCGTTAATTTACCCTTACCTTTTAATTGTTTAAAAACATCTTGCAGTTTAGATGATAATTGATCAAAGGGCATGTAAAAGTCCTCCTAAATCGTATTGATTAATCCCTCTACTAGTGTAATGATTTCTTGTATGCCATTTAATTGTTCTTCATCTACAGTCTTAATGGTGTCACACAACCCTCTAATTCTTAGTAAGGTTTGCTGCTCTTGTTGATGTTTAGAAAATAAATGCAACTTTTCTTCATAGTCTAGTAATTTTTGTTCTGCTTTTTTGATCGTGTCAAAAACACTTTGTCTGCTGATTTGGTGCTCATCTGATAACTCACCTAACGAAAAATCTTCGAAATAATATTCTTTGAGCAGATCTCGTTGCCTATTTGTTAATAACTCTTGGTAGAAATCAAATAAGTAAGTTACCATAACAAACTTTTCCATGCTACACCTCAACTACTGTCAGTCCTTTTTGCTTTACAGATGAATTATAATAAAAACCCCGTCACTTGTCAACCTTTATCCCAAAAATAATTATTCATTTTTAAACAAAGCTTTTGCAAAGGCGTGTGCCTCAAATGGTTGTAAATCTTCTATCTTTTCCCCCACCCCTATATATTTAACTGGCACTTTGAGTGCTGAATGAATGCCTACTATAGCTCCACCTTTTGCAGTACCATCTAACTTTGTCAAAATAATACCATTAATATTTGCAACTTCTTTAAAAAGTTTAACTTGCTGCAAAGCATTTTGTCCAGTCGTTGCATCTAAAACAATTAAGATTTCTTTTTTAGCTTCTGGATATTCTCTTTCTATAATGCGTGATATTTTTTCAAGTTCCTTCATAAGGTTTGTTTTATTTTGTAACCTTCCAGCAGTATCACAGATCAGGATATCACTTTTGCGAGACTTAGCTGCTGAAATGGCATCGTATACCACTGCTGCTGCATCAGAACCTTCTTCATGTTTTATAAGTTCTACGCGTGCTCTATCAGCCCATATTTGTAATTGTTCAATCGCAGCAGCTCTAAATGTATCTGCAGCAGCCAATAGTACCTTTTTATGGCTTTGCTTAAACAAATAAGCCAATTTTCCTATACTGGTTGTTTTTCCTGCTCCATTTACACCAATAACTAACATAACGACTGGTTCTTTATAACTTACATCATCTACGAAAGGTTCCCTAGTAAGTAGCTGGGTAATGATATCTTGCAAGGCTTCTTTAAGTTGAGTAGGCTCAGTCATCTTTTTTTGTTTAACAACTAGCTTGAGCTGATTCATAATGTGCAGAGTCGTTTCTACTCCAAAATCTGCCATAATTAGGACCTCTTCTAGTTCCTCATACAACTCTTCATCTATTTGTTTAAAAGCGCCTAGTACCTCATCTACCCCTTTTAATATATGATCTCTTGTTTTACTAAGACCCGAAAAAAGCTTTTTAATAAAACCCTCTTTCTTAACTTCTTGAATGATGTTATCCTTTATATCTTGTTCTATATTTGGTTCTTGTTCTTCACTTGATTGTTGCTCTTCATGTGATTTTTGTTCTTCATTAGGCTCTTGTTCTTCATTTGGCGCTTGTTTTTCTTCTATCTCTTTACTTTCTTCTGTAAAATACTCCGGGATTATTTGTGACTCCTTTGCAGTCTCCTCTTTTTTGAAAATCTTTTTAAAAATACCCACACACTTTCCTCCTAGCTAGTTTTCTTTTCCTCTAAATACGCAGTTGCATTTTCTAATTGAATAGAGAGCACAGTAGAAACGCCTCTCTCTTGCATCGTTACACCATATAAAGTATGTGCTCTTTCCATAGTTCCTTTTCTATGAGTAATTACTATAAATTGTGTCTCATCAGAAAGTTTATGAAGGTAATCTGCAAAACGCAAAACATTTGCATCATCTAATGCTGATTCGATCTCATCTAATACACAAAACGGTGAAGGTTTAAGTTTCAAAATACCAAAAAGTAAGGAGATAGCAGTCAATGTTCTTTCTCCTCCTGAGAGCAGGCTCATATTCTGCAACTTTTTACCTGGTGGTTTAGCTATAATTTCAATCCCTGATTCTAATATATTATTTTCATCACTAAGCTGCAAACAGGCTTCTCCACCTCCAAATAACTCTTTAAAAACCTGAGAAAAATTAAAGGCAATTTTTTCAAACTGCTCTCTAAAGATTTCCTGCATCTTCTGTGTTAAACCTTTAATCATTTCAAGTAGTGTAATTTCTGCCTTTTCAATATCTTCCTTTTGAGAACTTAAGAATTCATATCTTGTTCTTGTCTCTTTATATTCTTCCACAGCATTTACATTAACATGACCTATTTGCTTTACTTTTGCTTTAATTTCTGCCCCTTGTTTTCTAAGTTCCAAAATGCTTCCTAAATCTTTTTTATAATTAAGTGCATGATTATAGGTTATTTCGTACTGCTCCCACATTGTATTGCCCCAACTTTGCTTTTGTAATTCTATGCCTTGCCTTTTATTTTCCAGCCTATATTTTTCTTCTTTCAAATGATCAAGCTGTTCTAGCGTTTTAGCAACTTCTTCTTCTATTTTTATCTCTTCTTCTTCAAAAATAATCTTTTTAGCCTCATATTCTTTACGCTCTATATGACACTCTAATATTTTTTCCTCTAATACAGCTACCTCTTGTTTAATAAGCTCATTATTTTGTAATAGCTCTTGCTTTTCTTGGAGGTAACTTTTGATATTTTTTTCTAATTGACAACTTTTTTCTTCTTGATTTCCTAGCATGTTTTCAAGTTCTTTGACTTGTTCATTAATATGCATAATATGCTGTTCAGTTGTAGATAAATCTATTTTCTTCCCTGTTAAGTCATTGGATATTTGTTCTTTTTCTTCTTTAATATGAATTAGCTGATCTTCTAATGTTTGAACTCGGTTATTATCATCATTTATATTCTCTTCAAATGCTTCTAGCTGATCTTTTATTTCTTGCCTACTCACTTTTAGTTCTTCTAAGGAATCTTCAAGTGTATTTTTTTCTAGTATAACTTGTAATTGTGTATTTTTTGTAAGCTTTATGGTTTGAGTAAGTTTTTCAAATTCAAGGACGATACTTTTTTGCTGATCTTCAAGATCTACAATTTTATTATGAATACCATCCCATTTTTCAAGATTAGCTTCTAGTGTTTGATTTACAAGTGCTAATTCTTTATTTAATTGTTGTACCTCGTCATTGTATTGAATTATTTTTTGTTGCAGTTCTTTCATTTCTCTATTACGCGAGAAAATATTATGTCCTTGATTTTTTATACTCCCCCCACTTAATGATCCTCCGCTATTAAAGACCTCGCCCTCTAAAGTGACTAATTTATACTTATAATGATATTTTTTGGCTATTTGTGAGGCATTTTTTATGTTATCTACTATTATAATTTTGGCTAATAACGATGAAATAATAGCACTATAAGATGGGTCATAGGATATCACTTCACTTGCTAGGCCTATAACCCCTTGTTCATTATAGATTCTAGTATCTTTAATTGGCACTACTTGTGTTACAGTATCTTTTGGAAGGAATGTTACCCTTGAAACACCCTTTCGTTTCATAACATCAATCATATCTTTTGCATATTCTTCTGTAAGTGTAACGATGTATTGAATAGATGCACCTAGTGCTGTAACAATTGCTGTCTCATAGTTTTTAGGAACTTCTAGCAATTCTCCCACTACACCTACTATCCCTTGCCATCTAGACGGCTCTAGTCCCGCTATCTTTAAAACCTTCTTTACACTTTCATAGTACCCCTCATGCTCTTGCTTAATATGTTCTAACCATTTTAATTGTCTTTCAGTCTGTATATAATTCTGACTTGCTATACTTAAGGCTTTTTCTTGATTAGCTTTTATTTTTAAACATTCATTTTTTTGTTGCTCTATTTGTGTTAATTGTTTCTCATTCTCTTGTAATTGCAATTTAATTTCAGTTTTATTTTTTTCAAGTACTTTAATGCTAACCTCCTGATGTTGAATATCGCTGTTTTGACTTTCAATGTTCTCCATCATTTTTGAAATACGGTATTCCATCTGTGTTTCTGCTTCATTACTATTTTGAATTTGTGCTTTTAGTAAATCGATACCTCTGATTTTATTATATAATTCTTGCTTAGAAGCATCCATATTTTGTTCGAGCTTGGTTAATAGTCTAATCATTTCTTCTAGCTTTTGAGTATCTTGAAAAATCCTATCTTTTTTTGATGTTTTTTCTATTTCTAAAGCAATTTTTTTGGATTGAAGTAAATTAAACTTATCTAGTTTGTTTTGATTATCAGCTTGAATATCTTTTTTATCTTTTTCTATTTGTTCTAAGAACTTTTCAATATTATTAACTTTTTCCGAATTTATTTGTATTTGGCTGCATTTTCTTTCTTGTGTCTTATCAAACTCAGACATGTTACTAATAAGCTTTTCTATAGCGTTGAATAAATCATTTTTTTGCTGCTTGTGTAAAGTATTTTTATCACTTAACGTCTGCTTATTTAAATTTATTTCACTAACCTGCGACTCAATGATTGAAATGTCTCCGATTAACTTACTCAATTCTTTTTCAAGTCTATCTATTTCATTCATAAAAAGATTAATTTCAACTTGCTTAAGGGTTTCTTTAAGTTGCAGATATTCCTTGGTTTTTTCAGCCTCAAGTGCTAAGGGTTCAAGTCTTGATTCAATCTCAATAATAATATCATTGATACGCGTTAAATTTTCTCTTTGCTTATCAAGCTTTTTCTCAGCCTCTAAACGTCTGATTTTATATTTGTAAATTCCTGCTGCTTCTTCAAATAATGTTCTTCTCTCTTCTGGCTTTGAACTAAGAACTCTATCAATTTGGCCTTGTCCAATAATAGAGTAGCCTTCTTTACCAACACCTGTATCCATGAATAATTCCTGAAGATCTTTAAGCCTACATGAACTCCCATTGATAAAATACTCGCTTTCTCCCGAACGATACACTCTTCTTTTAATAATCACTTCATGATAATCAATAGGCACCTGTTCATCATCGTTTTTAATGTGCATCGCTACTTCAGCATATCCAAGAGATTTCCGCTTTTCTGTTCCTGCAAATATAATATCTTCCATCTTAGTGCCACGCAAACTCTTGGCACTTTGTTCTCCGAGCACCCATCTAATAGCATCTGCAACATTACTTTTCCCGCTACCATTTGGCCCAATTACCCCTGTAATCCCTTTTGGGATATTAATCTTGATGGCATTCCCAAATGATTTAAATCCATGTATCTCTATTTTATCTAGATACATATTTCACCTCATTTTTTCAAATTATTTAGGGCTCTTTTAGCTGCATCTTGCTCAGCCTCTTTCTTACTCTTTCCAATCCCTTTTCCTAAACATATTGTATCATGATACACTTCTACATAAAAGTTTTTGTCATGATCTGGCCCCTCTTCACTTACCACTTCATAGGCTATAAGTTTATTACTTTCTTTTTGTATGCTTTCTTGAAGAAGTGTTTTATAGTCTGTATATAAATCATCTATACAAGCAATCTTTTCCACTTGACTAATCAAAGATCTTTCAAGAAAAATTTTAGCTGCTTCAAATCCTCCATCTAAAAATATAGCTCCCGTTAAGGCTTCAAAAGCATCTGCGAGAACTGATGGTCGTTCTCTTCCACCTGTCATCTCTTCTCCTTTTCCTAGGAGTATATATCTCCCAAGTTCAATATACTTTGCAGTTTTTGCTAAAGAAGCTTCGCATACAATGCTTGCCCTAATTTTAGATAGATCTCCTTCTGGCATTTCAGTGTGCTTGCTAAAAAGATACTCACTAATAATCAAATCCAATATAGCATCTCCTAAAAACTCTAATCTCTCATTATCTTTAAGTGATTGATTTCTATGCTCGTTCGCATATGAGCTATGGGTAAGAGATTGTTTTAATACATCATTATTTCTAAAATGATAATTAATGTTATCTTGCATACTTTCAAGCAATAAACTACTTGACGCTTTACTTGCTTTTTTTTGCATCATTTTATCTCTCCTATTGACTTTAATAAAACCATTATAATATGTTAAAAGCCCCGCTAAGCGAGGCTAACTTTCATTAATCTAATCCTTTTTGTTCTTTAATATAATCCACTACATCGCCAATTGATGATACTTTTTCAGCATCTTCATTAGATATCTCAATTTCAAACTCTTCTTCAATTGCCATTATAATTTGGAAAATATCTAATGAATCTGCGTTTAAATCATCTGCAAAAGATGTATACAAAGTGAGTTCACCTTCAGAAATATTAAATTGTTCACTAATAATTTGTTTTACCTTCTCAAATACCATTTCAACACCTCTTATAAAGATTTATATTTTGATAATATTATATACCAGTTTGGTAGTCAATATGAATTTATATTTTAATTTAAATTGTTTGCAATTTTATTAACTAAATCACTCTTAATAAACTCTTCTGTTTGAATAATAGTACTATATATTTCCCCAGCTTTAGAACTTCCATGTGTTTTAACTACTAACCCATTAATACCAAGAAATGGTGCGCCACCTTTGTTTGAATAGTTAAATTTTTCTTTAAGACTATAAATTCCTTTTTTAAGTAACAAGGCTGCAAACTTTGTTTTTAAATTACGCATGAATTCTATTTTTAGCATAGATAATATCCATTTTCCAAATCCTTCCATAAACTTAAGGATTATATTTCCCACAAACCCATCACAAACAAGTATATCTACTTTTCCTTCTGGAATTTCTCTAGCTTCTACATTTCCATAAAAATTAATATCTTGATCTTCACTTAAAAGTTTAAAAGCTTCTTTTGTGAGTTGGTTTCCCTTTTCTTCTTCTGTTCCTATATTAATAAGGCCTACTTTAGGCTTAGTTACACCTAGACATTGCTCCATATAAATGCTTCCCATACGTGCAAACTGCTTAAGATAGATTGGTTTTGCATCTACATTAGCTCCACAATCTATTAATAAAGAATATCCTTTTTTAGTAGGAATAATCGGTGCAAGAGCAGGTCTTTCTACTCCTTTTATTCTTCCCACAATAAGAGTCGCACCTGTAAGCAGTGCTCCAGTGCTCCCTGCACTTATAAATCCATCGACTTGCTTTTCTTTTAAGAGTTTTAGACCTATTACCATTGAGGACTGTTTTTTCTGTCTAATAGCAGTAACTGGTGAATCTTCCATAGTTATCACTTCATCTGCATGAATAATATCAATTTTAGACTGATCGTATGTATAGGCGGATAATTGTTGTTTAATGATTTCTTCTTTTCCAACTAAAACTAGTTTGCAAGAAACATCTTGAGTTGCTTTTATACACCCTTTAATGATTTCTTCTGGCGCATAATCGCCACCCATTACATCGATTGCTATTTTCGACATAGTCATCACCTTTATCTTTCTCTATATTGAAATTAAATATACAAAAAGACAGCTAGAAGCTGTCTTTTCTAAGGAATTAATCTACTTTTACAACAACGCGATTAGCGTAAGAACCACAAGCTTTACATACACGGTGTGGCATCATTAATTCACCACATTTAGAACACTTCACTAAGTTAAGTGGAGAAAGTTTCCAATTCGCTTTTCTTTGGTTTCTTCTGGCCTTGGACGTTTTTCTTTTTGGTACTGCCATTTTAACACCTCCTCTTGATACTACTCTTCACTTTGAGGGTGAAAAATATTTTTTAACTTTTCAAGTCGCGAATCGATGTCTGCATTTTGACAACAGCATGTATGCTCATTTAAATCTTGACCGCATACATTACAGATGCCTTTGCAATCCTCCCTACATAAACATTTCATAGGTATACTTAAGCAAACTGCTTCTGCTATAATATCAGACAAATCAATGCTTGATTGTGTAACATGAATTATATCTTCATCTTCTTCATTAAAATCTGTCGAAAACTCTTTATATAATTCCTCATGAATAGGATATTCAAATTCATTTGTGCAACGATCACATAATAGCTTTATTGTAGAAGCTATATCTCCTCGTACTAAATACCTATTACCTTTTTTAGTTACGGTGCCTGCTATACTCACAAGGCAACTTTGTGCATTACTAGATAAATTAAGTCCTAAAAGTGACACAGCTTGTTCACTTTCAAAAGTTACTTCTGACTTATTTGCAAGGTCATGAATATCAATCTTCATCTTTTTCACTCCATTAAGTAACACTTCTGTAATTATACCTATATGAGGATTATTTGTCAATGACTTATTTACTAAGGAGTTCTACTGAATCTCTAGCAATCATAAGTTCTTCATTGGTAGGCACTAAAAGCATCTTAACTTTTGCGTTTGGTGTTGATAAATCTCTTTCTACTCCACGACATTTGTTCTTTTCAACATCAATTTCAACACCCAACCAAGACAGCATATTTGCAACTTCTTCACGCATAATAGCATTATTTTCTCCAAGTCCTCCAGCGAACGCGATCGCATCTACACCGTTCATAACGGCAGCATATGCTCCAATATAGCTTACGAGTCTATGTTGGAAAGCATCCATTGTAAAACGAGATACGGGGTCTCCTGCAACAACACCATCTTCTATTTCTCTAAAGTCACTTGACATTTCTGATAAGGCAAGAACTCCTGATTTTTTATTCAAAATGGCATCTACTTCTTTTGCGCTTAATCCTTCTTTTTCTATAAGAAATGGAATAATAGCAGGATCAATATCACCTGAGCGTGTTCCCATTATAAGTCCTGGAAGTGGTGTAAAGCCCATTGAAGTCTCAACAGATTTACCTCCGCTAACTGCACAAACACTTGCTCCATTACCAAGATGACAAACAATAGTCTTTGTTTCTTCTAATGGCTTTCCAAGCATCGTTGCTACTCTTTCTGACACATATTTATGAGATGTACCATGGAATCCATATTTACGGATACCATATTTTTTATAGTATTCTTGTGGAATAGCATACATATAAACTGATTTATCTATTGTTTGATGGAAAGCTGTGTCAAATACTGCTACCATAGGTACTTTTGGCATAAGTTCTTTACAGGCATTAATCCCTACTAAGTTAGCTGGATTATGCAGTGGCGCTAAATCAATACATGCTTCTAATGCTTTTTCCACTTCATCTGTAATAAGTACAGATGAACTAAAGTTTTCTCCACCATGTACAACTCTATGCCCAACAGCTTTAATTTCATCTACTGATGCAATACATGCTGTTTCTCCTTGTGTTAACATCACTATCATTTTTTCAAAAGCTACTTTATGATTTTTTATTTCACCTTCTAGTTTAACAGCATCTTGCCCTTCTGTTGTATGTTTAATAAATGAACCTTCTATCCCTATTCTTTCACAAATACCTTTAGCTATAACACTTTCATTATCCATATTTAATAATTGATACTTAAGAGAAGAACTACCACAATTTATAACTAATACGATCATTTTTGTACACTCCTTAAAAGTTTAATATTTTTTATTGTGCTTGAACTGCTGTAACAGCTACAACACCTACAATGTCTTCAACACTACATCCTCTTGATAAATCATTAACTGGTTTTGCAATACCTTGTGTAATAGGGCCATAGGCTTCAGCCTTGGCTAGTCGTTGTACTAGTTTATATCCAATGTTTCCAGCATCTAAGTCTGGGAACACAAGTACATTAGCATGTCCAGCTACTTCGCTTCCCGGCGCTTTAGACTGACCTACTTCTCTAACAATAGCCGCATCTAATTGTAATTCACCATCTATCTTAAGTTCTGGCGCCATTTGTTTAGCAAGTGCAGTCGCTTGTACTACTTTATCTACATCTGCATGTTTTGAGCTAGCATAAGTAGAATGTGAAAGCATTGCTACAATTGGCTCTTCTCCAACTAATTGTTTAAAACTCCTAGCAGAGCTTTGTGCAATAGCTGCAAGTTCTTCAGCATTTGGATTTTGATTAAGTCCAGCATCTGAAAAAACAAATATCCCTTGACTACCCATATCACAATCAGGTACCACCATAACAAAAAATGAGGATACAAGCTTTGTATCAGGTGCAGTTTTTAATATCTGCAAAGATGGTCTAAGCACATTAGCGGTTGAATTTACAGCGCCTGCTACCATACCATCTGCTTTTTGTTCCTTAACCATCATAACACCTAAAAACAATGAATCATTATATAATAATTCTTTTGCCTTATCATAAGTCATGCCTTTGTTCTTTCTAAGTTCTACAAGCTTCTCGATATATTGTTCCATATCTTCAAATGTTTGAGGATCTATGATCTTTGCAGCTGCTAAATCTAATCCTTCAGCTTTGCTGTTTATCGCATCTTTGTTTCCAATGAGTATTATATTTGCAAGTTCTTCTTGCAATATGATATGTGCTGCTTTTAAAGTGCGAAGATCTGTCGTTTCTGGTAGAACTATTGTTTTTTTATTATTTCTTGCTCTAGTTTTAATGACTTCTAAAAAAGACATATATAAACCCCTTTCAAATTTTTCCTTTTGTGTTACCCTCAGCTACTATTATATTCAATGTATCTATTGTATACAAGAGCCAAATTAAAATTTATTACAAATATCTACTTTAATCTGCTTTAATAAACACTCTTTTTATTATAGAATAAGAGCAAGGCAAAATTTTAGGAGGAATAGACGTGTATATAACTGGCATCGTAGCTGAATATAATCCATTTCATAATGGTCACTTATATCAATTAAATCAATCTAAGAAATTAACCCATTCAGATTTCATCATTGCTGTCATGAGTGGAAACTTTACACAACGCGGAACACCTAGTATTGTTAATAAATTTGTACGTACCCAAATGGCCTTGTCTTCTGGTGTAGATATGGTATTAGAACTTCCTGTTCCTTTTGCCGCTGCAAGTGCCGAACGTTTTTGTGAAGCTGCGGTTTCTATTTTAAACAAAACTGGTATCGTAAATGCCATCTCATTTGGGAGTGAACTTGGAGACATTCATTTACTAAAAGACATAGCTAAGATTTTAGTCAATGAACCACCTCATTTGTCAGCGCTTATAAAAGATTATTTATCTAAGGGATATAGTTTTCCAAGAGCTAGACAAGCAGCTGTTATTGACTTCTTTTCTATTACAAATCCTAATCATCATTTACTAGAAAATGTAAAAAAAGCAGTAGAAAATCCTAATAATATACTAGGCATTGAATATATTAAAGCATTAATAAAGTATAATACCAGCATCTCCCCTTTAACTATTAAACGTCAAGTTTCTAACTACCATGACACTGACATATACTCATCTATAGCTTCTGCAACAGCTATAAGAACACAGCTGCAGTCTAACCATAAGGCAGCTATCAAGCAGTGCATGCCATTTGATAGTTATAATCTGCTCATTAATCACTCTCATCTTATACCAACTTTAGACCACTTAAGTGACTTTTTACACTATAAGCTTATTTTTTCCAATAAATCGAGTTTATATTCTCTTTGGGATATACCTAAAGATATCATACTTTCTATTTTAAACTGTTTTACAGAAAAACTATCTATCTTAGACATCATTGATAAGGTAACCTCTAAAACTTATACAAGAGCCACTGTTCAAAGGGCTCTCCTTAGAATTATTCTAAATGTTTTACAAGATGACATGGATAAATTAAATGATTTAAACTGGATTCCTTATATCAGAGTACTTGGATGCAGGAAAAATGCTACTGTTCTTTTATCAGAAATGACTAAACATGCTAGCGTTCCTGTTATTACTAGTATTAAATCTACTTATCCAGATTTTAGCCAAGAAGCTAGATTACTTTTAGATTACGAACTAAAAGCTAGTTACATCTATCAGTATATTACCAAAAACTCTCGTAACTATCACCAAGAATTCACACATCCTTTTATTAAGCTTTAACAATACTATAAAGTCTTTTTTGGGACGATCCCTCATATAATAAGTCAATAGGTTTGTCTTATGAAGGAGCGTGTCTGATGTGTCTAAAAAGTATATAATCGCTTTAGGTGTTATATTGATTATTGCAATGTTAGTATTATCACCTAATATTTGTATTAGTGCAGCTAAAGAAGGTCTTTTATTATGGTTTAACAAAATACTGCCCTCTCTACTCCCCTTCATTATTCTCATTAATATTTTGTCACAGTTAAATGTTATGAGGGGTATCGGTAAAATTTCTTCTCCGCTTACTCAAAAATTATGGAAACTTCCCGGTGTGAGTCTATTTGCTTTTATTATGGGTTTTGTTGCAGGGTACCCTATGGGTGCTAAAGTGATTAGAGAACTTCTTGATAGTGAATCTTTATCTCATAAAGAAGCTCAAAAGCTACTTTGTTTTAGTAATAACTGTGGGCCTTTATTTATAGTGGGTACTATCGGAACGCTTATGTTAAACAGTCCTGCTATTGGATATTTCTTGTTACTAGTCCATATTTTATCAGCAATAGTACTCAGTTTCATCTTTTCATTTTATAAAAGTGATTCGCTTAGCCATCCGCGAAAATCTAATAATACTCAAAATAATTCTATTTTTACCTTCTCCTATATATTTAATGAGGCTGTAAGAAATGGAATGGATACTGTTGTATATATAGGAGGATACATTATATTTTTTTCTGTTGTAGCAAGTATTATAAAATCTTCTTCCATTGTTATTAGTATTATTGACTTTTGTCTAATTCGTACCATTTCTTTATCAACCTCTCTCGGTTTCCTAACTGGAATATTAGAATTATCAAATGGAGCAAGTATGTTGTGTGATCCAAGTAAAATTTCTTTAGATCTATTAGCCGTAGTTTCTTTTCTTATTAGTTTTGGTGGTATATGCGTTTATTTCCAAACTTCTTATGTTCTAGGCAACTGTGGTTTTTCACTTATACCCTATGTGATTTCTAAGGTTATGCAAGGTATTTTAAGTTTCATCTTATCCTTTCTATGTTATCCTCTGTTTGCTCTGTATACATTAAAAACAATACTTCCTTTTGAAATCAAATGGCTTTTAATATTATTAGGAACTGTTATTTTATTTGTTTATACTGTAAACATCTTAAATTATATTTATATTAAAAAGCCTCACAGATCTTTAAAAAACAAGTATACTTACAACTACTAATCTACTCGCCTTTTAACAAAAAAAGATGACAAGTATCAAGGCTTGTCATCTTTTTAATTATTTAATTATTTTCTTAATTTAGCAAGCTCATCTAAAAGAGCATGATTAAGTACTTTTATATATGTCCCTTTCATACCTAGAGATCTTGATTCAATAACTCCCGCACTTTCAAACTTACGTAATGCATTGACAATAACTGAGCGCGTAATACCTACTTTGTCAGCTATTTTACTAGCTATAAGTAACCCTTCGCTACCATCTAGTTTTTCAAATATATGGTAGATAGCTTCAAGTTCTGAATAAGACAATGTACTTAATGAAGATTTTACAATAGCTATTCTACGTTCCTCTGCATCACTTTCATCCTTTAAAGAACTTAAAATTTCAACTGCCACAATTGTTGCACCGTATTCTGCTAAAATTAAATCCTCTGTAGAATAATTTCCTTCGCCTTTTTCTTTGTAAAGCAAAAATGTTCCAAGTCTTTGTCCGCCTGCTATAATAGGCACTACACAAGCTACATAGTTTGCGCTATTAGGCATTTCTGGAAAAAGAGTTTCTAATGAAACATCTTCCTTCAAATCCAAAATGGTCATGAATTGATCATTAACTGAGTAATCAATATATTGATCTTCGTTAGCGAACTGATGCGGAATGGTAGTATTAGCTCCTAAAAGTTTGCTTTTATAGCCTACTACTAGCACATTGCATTTAGTAACATCACTGATTACTTCACATATTTCAGAAAAAATAACTTTGTCTGAACCAAATCTTTGTAATAATCTGTTGACCTTACGCATTTTTTGTAATAACTCTTGAGACATTATATCTCCTCCTTAAAAAATTTTTAATTATAATCTAAAGGTTCTATATACTTTATTATGTTCAAAAAATTAGAAAATATACACTGTTTCATCTAAAAAGACAAAGTTGATCATACAACTTTGTCCTTTAATAAACAAATAATAACACAATTTGACAAAAAACTCAATATATAAATGTAAATAATAACACTATAAATATTTAACAAATTGTAAATTTATTTTTTATTTTGTTTTCCGTAATTACACTTGGTACTACGGCATACAATCTTCTTGTTTTTTGCACTTCCTTTTTCAACTAATACATCATCGCATACAGGACACTTATCACCGGTTGGTTTTTCCCATGACATAAACTCACAATTATCGCCATTATTTTCACATCCATAGTAAGTTCTGCCTTTTTTTGTTTTTTTAAGGAGTACGTTTGCATTACATAAAGGACAATGAATACCTGTATCTTCATACCATGGTTTAGTAAAGTTACAGTCGGGAAAACTCGGACAACCTAAAAATTTACCATATTTTCCATATCTTACAATCATATATGCTCCACATTTTTCACAAGGAACATCTGTAGTTTCTGTTAAATCAATACTCTGGATTTCATTCTCAGCTTTAATAACAGTATGATTAAAGTGAGGATAGAACGATTTGATGATTTCTTTCCACTCGACATTTCCTGATGCAATTTCATCGAGTATTCTTTCCATGTTTGCAGTAAAATCTACATCAACAACTTCATCAAAATACTCTAACATAATCTGATTAACTACTTCTCCAAGTTCCGTTGTATAAATATTTTTATTCTCTTTCACAATATAACGTCTAGCCAAAAGAGTTGTAATAGTAGGAGCATAGGTACTAGGCCTACCCACACCATTTTCCTCCAACGCTTTAACAAGTGCAGCTTCTGAAAAGTGTGCTGGTGCCTGAGTAAAATGTTGTAGTGGAATAATACTTGTACATTCTAGTAAATCTTTTTCACTTACTTGAAATTTAGATTCCTTTTTAGGCTTTTCTTCACTTAAGTTATAAACCTTCATAAAGCCATCAAATAATTCAATCGAATATGACGCTCTAAAAATATATTCGCCATTTTTAATCTTAATAGAATGTGTTTCATACTCTGCCGGGGACATCTGACTTGCAATAAATCTATTCCAAATCATATTATAAAGCTTATATTGGTCTCTTGATAAATTTTCTTTAATCTCTGATGGTTTATAATCAATATACGTAGGTCTAATGGCTTCATGCGCATCTTGAATATTGACCTTTTTTGACTTAGTAGATTGTTTTTGTTCTCCTAAATAGCGTTCACCAAATTTATCTTTAATATATTCATGAGCTTCTTCTTTAGCTTTATCTGATATTCTAACAGAATCTGTTCGAATATAAGTTACAATCCCTACTTCTTTTTTGCCAACTTTAATACCTTCATAAAGTTGTTGTGCTATATTCATTGTTTTTTGAGTGGAAAACCCTAGATGCTTAGCTGCTTCTTGTTGAAGTGTGCTTGTTGTAAAAGGCAACCCAGTATTTTTAACTCTAGTACTTTTCTTTGTACTAATTACTTCATACTTACCTTTTTCGCATGCCTCAATGACTTTTTTTGCTTCTTCTTCATTTTTGATCTCTATTTTTTCTTCATTTTTAGTATCAAGTTTCGCTTCAAATGCTTTGTCTTTATTATGTCTTAAATGAATTTGTATAGACCAGTATTCTTCTTCAACAAATTCTCTTATTTCTTTTTCTCTATCACTAATAAGTCTTAAAGTAACAGACTGTACACGCCCTGCACTTAATCCTTTTCGAATCTTTTTCCATAGTATTGGGCTTATTTTATAACCTACTAGCCTATCTAGTATTCTTCTGGCTTGTTGTGCATCTACAAGGTCCATATTAATAGCTCTTGGATGTTTAATCGCTTCTTTTACAGCTTCCTCTGTAATTTCATTAAAGGTGATTCTATAAACTTTTTTATCTTGCAGCTTAAGCGAATGATATAAGTGCCAAGAGATAGCCTCTCCCTCTCTATCGGGGTCAGTTGCCAAATAAACGCATTTTGCATTCTTGACCTCTTTTCTCATTTTCTGAAGCAATTCACCTTTTCCTCTTATTGTAATATATTTAGGTTCATAATTATTTTCTGTATCAATACCTAATTGACTTTTTGGCAAGTCTCTTACATGTCCTACTGATGCTTCCACTTTGTAATTTTTGCCTAAAAATCTACTTATTGTATTAACCTTAGCTGCAGATTCTACAACCACTAAATTATCAGCCATATTTACCTCCTCATTAAACGCGCACGTATCTTTCCCCTGGTAGTCTTTTTATAAGTCCTTTAATTTCTAATTTAATTAAACTAGGATAAACTATTTCATAGGGAAGCTTTGTATCTTTAAATAATTCATTTAAATTAATTGGGCTCTGACTTAAATAAGCATATACTATACTTTCATCTTGTGCAAGTTTACAATCATTATTTTTTGGTGTATTATTTTTAAAATCCTCTATCTGAGCTTGAATATAGGGTGGAAACTCTTCCATGATATCTTCTATTTTGGTAACACATCTTGCCCCATTTTTAATCAGTTCATTAGTTCCTGAACTTAACTTGCTATTAATATTGCCTGGCACCGCAAAAACATCTCTATTATGTTCTAATGCCAGATTGGCTGTAATTAACGATCCACTCTTAATATCTGCTTCAACCACTAGTATGCCCATAGACATACCACTAATAATTCTATTTCTTCTTGGGAACTGAAAAGGTAATGGTGGTGTATCCAAAAAATATTCTGATATTAAACATCCTTGCTGTGGAATCAAATCATATATTTTTTGATTTTGACTCGGATAACAGATATTTATGCCAGTTCCCATTACTGCTATAGTATATCCTGTTTTTAGCGCACCTTTATGTGCTGCCTCATCAATACCATAAGCCATACCACTGATGACAACAATACCCTGTTCTGCTAACTCTGCCGACAATTTATAAGTACTCTCAAAACCATATTCAGAACATTTTCTAGAACCTACTATACCAAGTGATGGTCTGTTTAAATAACTTAGATCCCCTTTGACAAATAAAATAATAGGTGGATCAATTATCTGTTTCAAACAACAAGGATAGTTTTTATTCAATATATCTACTATATGAATTTTTTGATCTTCATATACTTTAATCATTTTTGAAAGTTCTTCTAATATGCCTTTAGATTGTTCTATTTTTTGGATCTGTTTATCTTCAAATCCGAATTGTCGATAGTCCTCTGCTTTAGCATCATATATATTTTTATAAGAACCAAAGCGTTCTAACATTTTTATCTTAATATTTTCAGGCAGACTCAGTTTATGCAACCACATACTGTATTTTTTATTCATTCAATCACCACTTTACTATATTTTTGATCATATTACTACTATTATCAGAAAAATGTTTAAATATTTTAAATTAAAGCCATAATCTTAAAAATAGTTTTACAGAAAGGATAACCTAATGTTTTGTAAATTAAACAGTTACTCATTAAATGGCGTGAATACTATTCACGTAGATGTAGAAGTTGATATCTGTGATGGTCTTCCTGGATTTGAAATTGTAGGCCTTCCCGATAGTGCAGTTAGAGAATCAAGAGAACGTGTAAAAAGTGCTATAAAAAACAGTGGTTTTAAGTTCCCTATACGTAAAATAACTGTTAATCTCGCACCTGCTGACGTTAAAAAGGAAGGGTGTATGTATGATCTTCCGATCGCCTTAGGTATATTATGTTGCATGGGAGAAATTCCGATATCAGCGCTGCAAAACAGTGTTTATGTGGGCGAGCTTGCTTTAAATGGTAATTTGAGAGGCATACGAGGATTACTTCCTATATTATGCTCTATTAGCGAAAATTCTAAGTTAAATTGTATTGTTCCTTTTAGCAATGGCAAAGAAGCTACCCTTATCCAAAAAGGAACTATATTTCTAGCTCATGACTTACAAGAAGTTGTAGCATTTACTCAAGCAAAGTATAATCTCACTAAATGTCCTAACTCCCCACCTATAAAAGATGCTGTGTATGATATCGATTTTTCCGATGTTAAAGGTCAAGAGAACGTAAAAAGAGGTCTTATGATTTGTGCTGCTGGCTATCACAACGCCTTACTCATCGGACCTCCTGGCTCTGGAAAAACAATGCTTGCAAATAGACTAGTCTCCATCCTACCTCCACTTACTGATGCTGAATGCATTGAAACAACCAAAATATATAGTGTAGCAAATAAGCTTCCTAACTACTCTATTATACAAACAAGGCCTTTTAGAGCACCACATCACACTATTTCTCCTTTAGGTCTTACTGGCGGAGGTCATCATCCTAAACCAGGTGAAATCAGCCTAGCACACTTAGGCGTTCTTTTCTTAGACGAACTATTAGAATTTAATAAAAATGCACTTGAAGTTTTAAGACAACCCATGGAAGAGCATCAGGTGACTATTTCGCGTGCTAACTCTGCTATAACTTATCCATCAAATTTTCTATTTATAGCTTCTACTAACCCTTGCCCTTGCGGATATTACCCAAATACCCAAAAATGTTCTTGTAGCCTAAATAGTATAAAAAAATATTTAAGTAAGCTCTCTGGCCCATTATTAGATCGCATAGACGTTCATCTTGAGACACAAGCTCTCTCAATAAGTGACTTGAAAAGTTCTAATGCATTGTCTTCTAAAGAACTCTATAGCAAGGTAAAAACTTCTCTTTCTATACAAAGAGAGCGATTTAAACTTACAGACATACAACATAACAGTCAAATCCCTACTAGTAAACTAAACAAATATTGTTCACTTACTTCTGATGCACACGATCTATTAAATAGTTGGTTTGAAAATTCTTCTTCAAGTGTACGTGCTTATGACAAAATTTTAAGGCTTGCTCTTACAATAGCTGATTTAGCAGAGTGTTCACAAATAGATATCCCACATATCAGTGAAGCTATCCAATACAGACTATTAGACAGAAAATTTTGGGCATAAAAAAACTATATTAAATGCATAGGTCATTTAATATAGTTTTTATCTTTTTAACTTTTTAATGTCTTCAAGTTCAATAATAAATTCTTCTATACTTGTAAACTGCTTATACACAGAAGCAAATCTTATATAAGACACCTCATCTAATGCTTTTAGCCTTTCCATTGCCATTTCTCCAATGATTGTAGAAGATATTTCTTTACTCTCCATTCCTGCTATATGGTTTTCTATTTCATCTACCAACAATTCTATTTGTTCTAAACTTATGCTACGTTTATTGCACGAGCGTAATACGCCTTTTAGTAATTTATCTCTATCAAAGGGCTCACGCGTCATATTTTTTTTAACAATCATAATAGGAATAGTTTCTATCTTTTCATATGTAGTAAATCTCCTATCACACTTTTCACATTGTCTTCTTCTTCTTATGGATTCAATATCATTGGCGGGTCTAGAATTAAGTACTTTTGAGGCACTATACCCACAGTAAGGGCACTTCATTTATAATATCCTCCTAGTTGTAATATACTCAAAGATATCATATATTTAAAATAAAAGTCAATACTCACTCTCGGGAGTTTGACAGTTACATAAAGGAAAAATCGCTGGAAGCCTTGATATAGGCTTATTTTTTTGTCAAATTTTACATTTTATACTTTCGTACTATTTCGTACTATGGTATAATAGTAGTATAAATAACTTGGAGGTGCCTA
>CAKZUB010000065.1 GCA_937921505.1 uncultured Clostridia bacterium
CAGCTTATTATGTCTATAATTAATCCCAGAAATTACTATTTTAAATCTAGGATTTAGGAGGTAGATTTGATGAAAGTAGGCCTAGTTATTTTCTAACTTATTACAGTATATTTATGTGTCTAAAGTGGTTTCTCTATATTATGCCGAAAATTTGTTTTTTAGGAGCAGGAAGCACCATTTTTGCTAAGAATGTGCTAGGAGATTGTATCTATACGGAGGAAATTAAAGCGATAGACATTGTCTTACATGACATTGATGAAAAGAGATTAGAAGAATCAAGAGTTCTTATAAGTCATATCATTAAGACATCAGGGCGCAGTGATGTGACACTGTCTTGTGATTTAGATAGAAAAGAAGCGTTAAGAGGGGCTCAGTATGTAGTAAATGCCGTGCAGGTAGGAGGATATGATCCTTGTACTATTACAGACTTTGAAGTGCCAAAAAAATATGGTCTAAGACAAACAATAGCAGACACATTAGGTATAGGAGGCATCTTTAGAACGCTTCGAACCATCCCAGTTATGAAAGCATTTGCAGATGACATGGAGGAAGTATGTCCTGAGGCACTGCTTTTAAATTATACAAACCCTATGGCAATGCTTACCGGATACATGCAAAGACACACTTCTATTAAAACAATAGGACTGTGTCATAGCGTACAAGATTGTGCAAACAGACTTTTAAAAGATGTAGATATGACAGAATACATAGATAAATGTAAATGGGAGATTGCAGGCATTAATCATCAAGCATGGCTGCTTAAGATAACTGATCTTGAAGGTAATGATTTATACCCAGAGATTAAAAGGCGAGCTTTATCAAGTGACATGAATGAACTTAAAAAGACAGATCTTGTAAGACTTGATATGATGCATAAGTTTGGTTATTACATCACTGAATCCTCAGAACATCTTAGTGAATATACGCCTTGGTATATTAAATCTAAATATCCAGAGCTTATAGAAAAATTTAATATTCCTTTAGACGAATATCCAAGACGCTGCATAGAACAAATTGAGAATTGGGCAAAAACACAAGCAGAACTTATAGATGATAAAAAGATAGAACATGAAAAATCACACGAATTTGCTTCTTATATTATAAAGGCTATGGAGACGGATACTCCTTTTAGAGTACACGGTAATGTCTTAAATACTGGACTTATAACAAACTTACCTCAAAATGCTTGTGTAGAAGTGCCTTGTCTTATTGACAGAAATGGTATTAATCCATGCTTTGTAGGTGATTTGCCTGAGCAGTGCGCAGCGATTAATAGAACGAATATCAATGTGCAACTTTTAACTATAGAAGCCGCAGCAACTCTTAAAAAAGAAACTATTTATATGGCTGCAATGTTAGACCCTCATACAGCAGCAGAGCTTTCTATGGATGATATTATCAGTATGTGTGATGAGCTCATAGAGGCTCATGGGGATTGGCTTCCAAAATATCAATAAAACATTAAAAAAGAAAGAAGGACAGATAGATGGCTATTTTTTATAATGAAGAACAAAGATTATTTCACCTGCAGGCTAAGGACACGAGCTATATCATGCAGGTTGTAAAAAAGGGATACCTCACTCATATCTATTGGGGGAAAAAAGTAAGAAACATAAATCCAGAGCAACTATTAGTTTTTAGAAGTGGGGTATTTTCACCGCATCATGATCTTGAAGATAAAACTTACTCTTTAGATACATTACCACAGGAGTATCCATCTTACGGCAATTCGGATTTTCGCACACCAGCTTATAGCATAGAGCTTTCTAATGGTTCCACACTAACAGATATGAGGTATCATGCTCATAGAATTATAAAAGGCAAACCAACATTAGAAGGATTACCAGCGACTTATGTAGAACAACAAGAAGAAGCCCAGACATTAGAGATTGAGATGATAGATACGTTAATAGGCCTTAAAATGATTCTTTCGTATACAGTTTATGAGGATTTAGATGTCATCACGCGTCATGTGAAGTTTATGAATGAAGGTAATGAGAAGCTTAAAATACTCAGAGCACTTAGTATGAGTATAGATTTTAATAAGAGTGATTTTGATGTAATGCATCTATCAGGAGCATGGGCTAGAGAAAGACATATAGAGAGAAGATCTTTAAGAATAGGCAATCAATCTATTGAAAGCCGAAGAGGAGCAAGCAGTCATCAACACAATCCTTTTATCGCACTTATGAACACAGATGCAACAGAGGACAGTGGAGAAGTGTATGGCTTTAGTCTTGTCTACAGCGGCAACTTTTTAGCACAAGCAGAGGTTGATCAATACCAAAGTACGAGAGTTTCTTTAGGTATTAATCCTTTTGAATTTTCTTGGATGTTAGGTGTAAAAGAAAGTTTTCAAACACCAGAAGTAGTTATGGTTTACTCAGATAAGGGTATAGGTAAAATGTCACGAACTTATCATAAGCTATACCGCACAAGGCTTTGTAGAGGTAAGTTTAGAGACACCACAAGACCAGTTCTAGTGAATAACTGGGAAGCTACTTATTTTGATTTTAATGCTGATAAAATAGAAGATATTGCAAGAGAGGCAAAAGATTTAGGAATTGAGCTTTTTGTACTCGATGATGGCTGGTTTGGAAAAAGAAACGATGATACAACCTCACTTGGAGATTGGCGTGTTAATACGAATAAACTGCCTGGTGGATTAGATGATCTTGCAGGGCGTATTAATCATTTAGGGCTTGAGTTTGGACTATGGTTTGAACCAGAAATGGTATCAGTAGATAGTGATTTGTATAGAGCACACCCGGATTGGTGTTTGCATGTTCCAAATAGAACAAGAAGTGAAGGCCGCAATCAGCTTATTCTTGATGTATCAAGAAAAGAAGTACAAGATTATATTATAAATGTAGTTTCAAATATCTTAAAGAGTGCTTCTATCACTTATGTGAAGTGGGATATGAACAGAAGTATGACAGAGATAGGATCAGGTGTTCAGGTGCCAGAAAGACAAAAAGAAACAGCGCATAGATATATACTAGGAGTCTATCGTGTGATGGATGAAATTACAAAGGCTTATCCAAATGTATTGTTTGAAAGCTGCTCAGGAGGAGGAGGGCGTTTTGATCCAGGGATCTTATACTATATGCCTCAAACTTGGACGAGTGATGATACAGATGCAGTGGAAAGATTAACGATACAATATGGTACAAGTATCGTTTATCCAGCCAGCAGTATGGGAGCACATGTATCAGCGGCGCCTAATCATCAAGTGCATAGAAATACATCTCTTAAAATGAGAGGTGACGTCGCTATGTCTGGTAACTTTGGATATGAGCTAGATCTTACACGTTTCACAAATGCTGAAAAGGAAGAAGTTAAAAAGCAAGTTGCGAGCTATAAAGGGGTAAGAGAGCTTATTCAGTTTGGAGATATGTATCGCCTTCTTAGTCCTTTTGAAGGCAATGAAACAGCGTGGATGTATGTTGATGAAGCTAAAGATGAAGCGTTTGTTGCTTATTTTAGAGTTTTAGGAACGCCTAATGCTGGACTTTCTTACTTAAAGCTAAAAGGATTAGATCCACATAAGGACTATTTCATTGAAGGAGAAAATACATGTTATGGCGGAGACGCACTCATGTATGGTGGCATAGTTATACCAGAACTTGAAGGCGATTATCAAAGTGTGGTTTGGAAAATTAAAAAGAAATAAAAGAATTTATTATAGATATTGCTTTTTAGAAAGAATATAGTATAATCAGTATAGATTAATAGACAGATGACAAAGAGGTCATTATGGCTTGTAAAAAGCTATAATGGCCTCTTTGTGCTATCGATTAACTTTAAGATTGTGTTGCAAGTTATTTATAAGAGGAATATAATAAGTTTTGTTTAAATATATCACAAAAAATTGGAGATGAAGTTATATGTTATCGTATAAGTATTTATTTGACATTGCGCTTATTCTTATAAGCACAAAACTGCTAGGATTATTAACCCGAAAATTTCAGATGCCGCAAGTGGTAGGAGCACTTCTGGCTGGTTTGATTCTGGGGCCGGCAATGTTAAATATATTGAATGAAACTCATTTTATACAACAAATGGCAGAACTTGGGGTTATCGTTTTAATGTTTACAGCAGGACTTGAAACTGATATACAAGAACTGAAAAAAACAGGTAAAGCCTCTTTTGTCATTGCACTGATGGGAGTACTGCTTCCGCTTGCGGGGGGATTTATAATTGCTTCTTTATTTAATAAAGGGGGTAGCGCGAGTACAAATGCAATGATGCAAAATATATTTATAGGGATTATACTGACGGCAACATCAGTGAGTATTACTGTTGAAACCCTAAAAGAACTTGGCAAATTAAGTACACGAGTAGGGAATGCTATTTTAGGAGCAGCACTTATAGATGATATTTTAGGAATTGTTGGGCTCACTGTTATTATTAGTCTTTCTGATGCTACAGTTAATATCTGGTGGGTCCTTATTAAAATAGTTTTATTTTTTATTTGTTCAGTGGGTACTGGGTTTTTATTTTATTTCTTATTTGATAAGTGGGTTAAAAAGTATGATAAAGACTTACGAAGATTTGTTATTGTGTCCTTTGTTTTTTGTCTGCTCTTAGCTTTTGTAGCAGAGGAGTTTTTTGGAGTTGCGGATATAACAGGGGCTTTTATTGCAGGACTTATTATTTCAAATACAGAAAGAACTAAGTATATTGAAGCTCGGTTTAACACCATGTCTTACATACTTCTATCACCGATCTTTTTTGCAAGTATAGGTATTTCTATTGAGATGCCAGAGATGTCGGGGAGTATTATAGGGTTGACGATTTGCCTTCTTATAGTTGCTATTCTAACAAAAGTTATTGGATGTGGTATAGGGGCAAGGTTATGTAAGTATTCTAATAAGGAATCGTTGAGGATAGGTGTAGGTATGGTTTCAAGAGGAGAAGTTGCCCTTATTGTAGCGAGTAAAGGTGCGGCAGTGGGGCTGATGAGTACGGCGTTTTTTGGCCCAGTGGTGATAATGGTTGTAGTGACTACGGTTATCACACCCATTCTACTGAAAATAGTTTTTAGAAAAAATAAGAATCATCCAGGAAATAATGAAGAAGTAAGTAGTGAGCTTATCAATAGATATGAATCAAAACTTGAGTTTAGTAAAGTAACATACTAAAAATAAACAGTTCAAATAGTCTGCTTCTTATGTTCTAGGAAGCAGACTATTTGACATATATTATAAAAAATATTTGAGAAAGGTATAAGTAAAGAGAAGGATTGCTATAATAAGACAGAAGAACTGTATTATAAATAATGAAGTTTATGGCTACATAATAGCATTAAATAAGGAGAGTATATGGGAGGAGATGACCAAACAGATAAAAAAAATTTAGATACACATTTTAGATTAAAAAAGGAAGATCTTAAATTACTCGCTAACAGCATAGTGTGTCTTGCTGTTCCTTTTTTTGTTTTAGTAGTTATAGAAGCTATTCAAAGAGGTGGCATAGAAGCTTTAGATTTTATAAGTAAGTATAAAGCGACAGCCCTTCTTAATTATTTAATTCTTCTTATTACTGTCGCACCTGCCATAATGGTAAAGCGCGCACACTTTTTGGCCATACTGCTTAGTGTACCATGGTGCATACTAGCAGCTATAAGTGCTATTCTTATGAGGTTCAGAGGGGTGCCGCTTATTTGGGCAGATTTTTATAGTGCAGAAGATGGATTATCTATTGCCAGAGAGTACATTTCTAAAGAAATGATAGTTCAAATAAGTATAGCCACAGGGATAATACTTTGGGTATTAATCATTTCTTTTTTTATTCAATTTAAAACATATAAGGTAAGTCTTATAAAAAGACTTTTGATATGTATAACACTCATTGGCATAGGTTTTTTAGGACAGCGGTATGTGGCTAAATATGAAGAAACACTGGAAGTTAGATGGGAGACCGCAAATACGTATAAAAGAAATGGATTTATGTATTCTTTGAATAAATCTTATCTGGCTACACGTAAGAGGAAACCAAGAGATTATTCCAAAAGGAATATCGAAGCAGTAATAAGTAGTATAAATAGGGCTAAAACAAGTATGTCTACTCATAGAAATATAACTGTAAGTGCTGAAAAGCCTAATATAATTATGGTACAGCTAGAAGGTTTTTTTGATCCTACAACTATAAAAGAAACACATTTTAATGAGGATCCTATTCCTCATTTTAGAAAATATTTTAACGAAGGCTATAGTGGACTAGTGCAAGTACCTACCATAGGAGGAGGAACTGTAAGGACAGAATTTGAAGTATTAACTGGAATTAATCTAGATTATTTTGCACCAGGAGAAGTACCTTATAATAGTGGTTTAACTAAGCGTGGACCTATCGAAACCATAGCTTATATTTTAAAGAAAAAAGATTACCAAACAACTGCTATACATAATTTTGAAGGTAACTTTTATAGCAGGCATGAGGCTTTTAAGAGTTTAGGATTTGATAGATTTATTCCTATGGAGAGTATGACACATCTTGTTAAATACCGTGCCTTCCCGGAAGATATGGTTTTAACCGATTATATACAACGTACTTTAGATGCAAGTAAAGAAAGAGACTTTATATTTACAATTACAGCAGGCTCACATGGGCCATATCATACTACACTTAATACAGAAAATGAAGCTTATGTAAGTGGTAATCTAAAGGCATCTAGTTTATATCAGCTTCAAAATTATACCTCTCTCATTAGAAGGACAGATAAGTTTATTGGTAAGTTAGTTGAGTATATTTATTCCTTAGAAGAACCTACAGTACTTATTGTATATTCAGATCACTATCCTCAATTAGAGAGTATAGAAAATTTAGATGAGGAAGAAAAATTTAAGACCCCGTATTTTATAATAGATAATAAAAATGAGTTGCCAAATACAAAAGATAATGATATAGAAGCCTATCACCTTTCAACGGATATTTTGAATTTAGTGCAGCTAGAAGGAGGTATGATGAATGTTTTTCATACAGTTTATAGGTTTGGTGAAGATTATCAAAAGAATCTAGAACACTTACAGTATGAGATTATTTTTGGTGAAAGACAATCACAGCCCAATGAAAGTATATACAATCCGACATTGCTTGAAATAGGACTGGAAAATTTAGAGATTACCAAGGCAGAGTATCAAGTTAATGGGATAATGGTTAGTGGTACTGGTTTTACAGAAAGTAGTCAGATATTTATAGAGAATAGGCCTGTTGAAACAGAATTTATAGATGAGCATACCCTTATGGGCAAAGGGGTAAGAGAAACAAATCGAGCCAGAACTATAGAAGTTAAATATATAAGTAGATATGGTGTTCCCATACTAAGCTCAAAAATTTTTTGAAATTTATAAAAGAAACACTAGATATTAGTAAAAGTTTCTGATATAATAAGTGAGCGAGCGGGTGTGGCGGAATTGGCAGACGCACTAGACTTAGGATCTAGCGCCTACGGCGTGCAGGTTCAACTCCTGTCACCCGCATTATTGTGAAAAAGCAAGCATTTCAGAAATTGAAATGTTTGCTTTTTTTATTAGGTGGGTTTTATATGCATATTTTGAGATGAGTTAGAGATAGTGAGGAGCGACATAATGAATCAGACCATACATAAGGGCATAAATGTCTTCATTTAGCAAAAGGTCTTTTTTATAAGTATGCATAAAAGTATTATAATCAATGATGTTAGCGTGGTAGATCTCATTAAGACTTCTATAATGAGTATTTAAAAGTTTATTAAAAATAGTAATGATTTGACTTAACGTAAGAGAAGCTGAAAGTTCGTTTTCAGTATTCAATACTGGCAACTGGATATTTGAGTTTGCACGTACAAGAGTGAGTATACGAGATATTGTCTCGGAAGTTGCAATTTCTGTACATCTATAGTCATTTTTGAATTGGTATGCCATAGATAAGAGTGCTTTTTTTCTAAGTGAAACGATATAGGGGTAGGCCCAACTTGACCTTTCGGGATGAAGTGAATTAAGAGGTGTATCAAGTTTTACACCTGATTTTACAAGATTATCTTGAATATTTTTAACATGCAAGTTATTTAGGCTGCAGGTTCGTACAGAAAGAGCATGATCTATACTATATGAAGCAAGTACGCCAGCAACTTGGCCTAGAGCCATACCCACAGGGACTGTGCGTGCACTACTATGAGCAATGGGGTCGTAGCTTGCGCATCGGCCAACTACAAGCAGATTATCTACGAGCTTTGGAACCATTATAGTGATAGGGATGGTGTAGATGTTTCGTGCGGTAAGAATAGTTCCACCAGATTGATCTTTTTTTGTTGACTGTAAATCCATAGGGTAACTTCCGTAAGCTATCTTGTTTTTAAAGTCAACGTTATTAAACAAATCTTCTCCGGTTAATGTATATTCGCCAACAATACGAACGCCCTCACGAATATAGAGTTCATCTGCATAGCGATACAGATGCGCATTTTCAAATCCAACAGCATTTTCATTTAAAAACTTGATGATAGCAGGGAGCTCTTTGATGGCAGATTGATAATTTTGCTGTATATTATTTTCATCAAGAGAATTGGTATTAAATATTTGAAAGGCATTAATAACTACAGAGCCATCATCTTGTAAGGAAAGATTAAGACTTCTTAGCTGAAAGGCCTTTGACACGGAGGTGTAGTTTAGCATATGAGGGTAACCCCATGCTGCCTTTTTGTTTGCACCAGTGTGAATGCAGCCATCAGCGTTTAAGTAGTTTTTTATTTTATCCCAATTGGCACCTTTTACAGAAAAAACCAGTGTTGCTGCAGCATATTCGTTTTTCATACCGAGTTCTTCACGGCCTACCTTATAGGGGACACCAGAGGATCTTGCGAATTTTGCATCAGTACTTGCATCTATAAAGACTTTGCCTTTAACATAAAAAACAGTCCCATCTTTCATATAAGATAACCCCACTACTTTATTGTTTTGTTTTATAGGAGTAATGTCAGTGGCTTTAAGTACAGTGGTTACTTTTTCACTTTCTAATAACTGTGTAAAATAGTTTTTTGTTTTGAGGATATCAATGTTACCGCTATCAGCTGCGTGACTGTAAAATTCTTTGAAAAAGCCTTCATTTACAGTTGCAAAAGTATTTGAAGCACTATAATTCATGTCTAACATGCTAAGCATACCAGAAGTATATAATCCACCTACATGTCTTCTCGTGTCAATAAGAAGGACGCGGGAATGATTTCTAGAACTGCTTATGGCAGCGCTTATACCTTCAGGATCACTCCCGATAACTACTACATCGTAAGAAGAATAAGGAGATGAAAAAAGTGTTATAATAGAAAATAATAAAGCAGTAACCAGACATAATGAAATGAGTAAAAAAGATTTTTTAAGAATAAGTGAGCGCATTGTATAATCTCCACAACTATTTAGATTTAGGGCTAATATAAAATGACTTATAATAATGTTAGTGTGTAAACTTCTAAAGGGTTTTATTCTTAAAAAATATAAGAATAGCTATGCGTAAAAAATAAATATTAAAAAGGAAGCAGATTAGGTCTTGAGGTTTTTTGAAATATGTAGTATGATATAATGTGGAATATAAGGAATAGAAATATTTTTACTTATAAATTATAAATAGATTGTCGAGGTAATGATTATAGAAAGTATATTATTTAACCAATTAGAAATCACAGAAGAAATTAAAAAAGCAGTTGCGGATATGGGTTTTGAAGAGACAACACCTATTCAAACAAAGGCTATCCCTGTTCTTTTAGAGGGAAAAGATGTTATAGCACAAGCACCTACAGGAACAGGTAAAACCTGTGCATTTGGTATTCCTGCTATTGAAGCTATAGAAACATCAAATGATAAAGTACAAGTACTTATTCTTTGTCCAACGCGTGAACTTGTTATCCAAACATCAGAAGAGTTAAAGTCTTTATGTAAATATAAAGATGGTGTGCGTTCATTGCCAATATATGGTGGACAACAAATTGACAGACAGATTCAAGGGCTTAAAAAAAGACCTCAGATTATCATTGGAACACCTGGAAGAGTTATGGACCATTTGCGTCGTAAAACGCTTAAATTTGAAAACCTTAAGATGATAGTACTGGATGAAGCTGATGAAATGCTTAACATGGGTTTTCGTGAAGATATAGATATTATTTTAGAAAGTGTACCAGGAGACAAACAGTTTGTACTCTTCTCAGCTACACTTCCTAAGGCTATTATGGATATCGCTAATAAATATCAAAAGAACTCAGTGAAAATAAACGTTGTACACAAAGTAATGACAGTTCCTACAGTAGAGCAGTTTTATCTTGAAACAAGAGAAAGCAGCAAAGTTGAGGTGTTATCACGCATAATAGATGCCAATAACTTCAAACTTTCAGTAGTATTTTGTAATACTAAAAAGAGAGTAGATGACGTTTGTAAAGATCTTCAAACACGAGGATATAGTGCAGAAGCACTTCATGGAGATATGAAACAATTACAAAGAGATAGTGTTATGGGACGCTTTAGAAGCGGGCTTATTGATATTTTGATTGCTACAGACGTAGCAGCTAGGGGTATAGATGTAGACGATATTGATGCGGTATTTAATTACGACGTACCTAGTGATGAAGAATATTATGTGCATAGAATTGGCAGAACTGGACGCGCAAAAAGAGAAGGAGTATCTTATACTTTTGCGGCCGGCAGAGAGCTTGCTAAGTTAAGAGATATTCAAAAGTATACTAAGAGTAAAATTAAGCTTATTAAACCACCGAGTATAGAAGATATCAAAGAAAACAAATTATCAGGTATATTAGATGACGTTAAAGAAGTGCTTGAACAAGGAAAACTCACTAAATATACTAAATACATTGAGCAAATGTTAGATGAACTTGGAGATGTAAGTCAAGAAAACTACGCTACCTCTATAGAGCTCGCAGCAGCTTTTCTTAAAATGACTATGAAAAAGACTATTATGGGAGCTTCTAAAGATATTAAACCAGAAGATTTAAGTTCAGGAATGAGTACAAGAGTAGAAGCTTATGAAGGAAATATGGTAAGACTCTTTATCAATGTAGGTAAAAAAGATAATCTGCAAATTAATGACCTTGTTAAGTTTATTGCCTCTAACACAACTATAGAAGGCAGATCAATAGGCAAGGTAGATATGTTAGAGAAGTTTTCTTTCTTTGAAATACCAAAAGCAAACTTATCGGAAGCTATGACAAACCTTGTTGATCAAATTTTAAAAGGCAGAAAAGTTAATCTTGAAGTTGCCAACAAAAAACAAGGTGGTCGAGGTGGCCGAAGTGATCAAAGAAGTTCACAAGACGCTGGTAACAGAAGCTACAGCAGAAAATAATGACGGTAAGAAAACTATAAATGCAAAAATAATAAGACATAAGCCTTTAAACTCGGCTTATGTCTTATTATTTTCTATCCCACACAGTAAACTCAAACGGATAATTGTCAGAAGTCAGTGCAGTTCCCTTAAAACGCTCCATTAATTTGAAGTCATCAGAGTAGTCACAGAACTGAGTGTCTCCTTCGATATCTTTATCTACAATAGTGATATAGAGGCGATTGGCAAAAGGGAGAAAAAGATCATAGATTTCACCCCCACCTATGATGTAACTTTCATCTTCAGCACTGCACATGATTAAGGCTTGTTCAAAGCTATGCAGAACTGTAACCCCATTGGGTTTGAAATGGGTATTTCGGGTTAACACAATATTCTTTCTATTGGGAAGAGGATGACCGATACTTTCATAAGTTTTTCTTCCCATAACGACCATATGCCCTTTAGTTTTTTCTTTGAAGTACTTGAGATCCTCAGGAATATGCCAAGGCATTTGATTATTTACGCCGATTTGATTATTTTTGCTTGTAGCTACAATAATGTTTATCATGAGTTTAGCTCCTTTTGTAAATGTTTAATCTAGTTAAAACAGTATTACAACTTATTACACAGCAACAGGGGCTTTAATAGCCGGGTGTGGATCATAATTAATAAGTTCAATATCTTGCATTTCGAAATCAAATATATCTTTAATATTTGGGTTTAATTTAAGTGTTGGGAGTGTGCGAGGCTCTCTGGTCATTTGCAGCTTAATTTGATCCATGTGGTTGGAGTAGATATGTACATCTGCACCTGTATAAATGAGATCACCAACTTCTAGGCCACATTCATTAGCAATGAGGTGAGTTAGAAGTGCATAAGAAGCAATGTTAAAGGGAAGGCCTAAAAACACATCATTTGAACGCATGTTGAACATGCAGCTTAGCTTACCTTCTTGTACATAAAATTGAAAGCAAAAATGACAAGGGGGCAGCTGCATAAGCCCTTCGTAGACAGAATCAACGGCCCAGGCATTAACGAGTAATCTTCTAGAATTAGGATTGGTCTTGATTTCATTAATAACCCATTTAATTTGATCATAGGTTTTTCCGCTAGAGCCTTCCCAACTGCGCCATTGTTTACCATAGACGTTACCGAGATCTCCGTAATATTTAGCAAAAACATCATCATTAAGAACTTTGTGCTGATAGAGAGCCATTTGCTCTTGATAGAGTTTATTAAAGCCTTCGTCTTCTGTATTCTTGATACCAAAGTTTGTCATATCAGGGCCGGTATAATCTTTTGAAGTAATCCATTTTTGAAAGCCCCATTCATCCCATATATGATTATTATTTTCTAGCAAGTAACGTACATTAGTATCTCCTTTTAAAAACCATAAAAGTTCACTTACAATAAGGCGAAAAGGTACACGTTTGGTTGTAAGTAAGGGAAATCCCTGAGACAGATCAATACGTAGTTGATAGCCAAAAATACTAATCGTCCCTGTACCGGTGCGATCCCCTTTGAAAATGCCCTTTTCTAATATATGATTACACATAGCTAAATAATCTTTATCGATTTGATTCATTAACTGCTCCTCCTAATTGTTGGCCTAGCCATCTCATTGCAAGCTGTACCTCAGGGCTCTGGTAATAAAAGTCGCTCCTTTTAGTAAAGTGTCCGCTCTTTTAAGTATATCCTAAATGTACTAAAATGTACAAGTTATTTGGCTTTTTAGAGCATCTGTAATATGCTTATTAAGGGGCAAAATCTCTTGAATTCATCTTGATTTTTTATAAAAGGTATGATAATCTAATTGTGTAAGTTAAAATATTGAAACAAAAACGATAGGTAGGCCTCTTGTAACAAAAAAACATGGCAACACCGAAAAGCGTTTTGAGTAACAGTGTTTTAGCAATAAAGATTTTTTTAAGGAGGCCTAGTTAATATGACAGGTAAAGTTAAATGGTTTAATGCAGAAAAAGGTTTCGGATTTATCGAAAGAGACGGCGGAGATGATGTATTTGTACATTTCACAGCTATCCAAGGTGACGGTTTTAAAACATTAGAAGAAGGTCAACAAGTTAACTTTGATATCGTTGATGGTAACAGAGGACCACAAGCTGCTAATGTAACACGTGCTTAATTAAAAATCACTACTATAAGATAATTAAAACCACTCATTTTTTATGAGTGGTTTATTTTTATGCCTTTATATGTTTTAAGAAGGGAAATTATTAATTCACGTGAAAAATCAGCATACAAAAGTAGCGTATAAAAGTACTATACAAAAGTACTATACAAAACTATACTATAGAGTCATGAAAAACTAAGCAGTTGGAGGGTATTATAAAATAGCAGATACTAGGGGGAAATGAGGTAAGTCATATGCTGAAAAAAAGGTTTGCATGGATCATACTAATTATAGGACTAATGTTAAATAATATAGGACTTGCAATCATAATAGGAGAAAATTTTAAAGAACCTTTAGTTATAGAGAGTAATTTATATGAGGAATATAAAGAAGAGCATATAGATATTATTTTAATTGATGAAGAAAAAATCCCAGGGGGAAGATTGGTAACAAGAGATAAAACGAAACTACTGGGGTATAAATTATACTTAATAGGATTAATTATAACACTTATGGATTTAAGGATATGGCAAGTAAGGCGAACAAAGAAGATAAAATAAAAAGATATAATATGTTGACTAGCGCAAGAATTTTTTGTAAACTTTAGTTAATCCATATATTGTAAATAGAGGTTTAAAATGGGATCTAAAATCAAGTTAAGTAAAATGAGTGTTACTCAGATGGTTGTTATTTATAGATATATTTCGCTAATTATAACTTCTTATTTTTATGTGATGACAATTAATCATCATAGTTTAACTAGAAAAATTTTTATTATATTAGGTATGACAATTACTTCACTTATTATGAATTATTTATATAGGCAAAATAAAGGGGAATTGCAAAAAATAAGTTTATTGGTAATTGTTGAAACGATAGGAAATAGTCTATTACTCATACTATCAGGAGGTATTCAGAGTCCTTATGTATGGTACGTTTTTAATACGGTATTTGTAGCAGCTATAGAGATAGGAAGCTATTTATCTTGGGTTAACATGTTTGTATACATAGGGAGTATCGTTTTTTCAACAGAGGTGCTGCAGCTTTCTGATATTAATGCTATATCAGGAATTATTTTAGCAACTGGGGGACTGCAAATGTTTGTAAGTTATGCAAAGGAAATAGAACGAAAAAGCAGCGAAATAATGATTGTTAATGAGCAACTGAAAAAATCTAATACAAAAGTTGAAGAGACACTTGAATATGTGGTTAAAATTTATGAAGCTGTTTATTTATTTAGCAGCCAAAACAACAGTAAAAGCCTTATTGAACTGATGTTAGATTATACAACCCAGGTTTTAAATAGTGAGGGAGCAATGTTTGTTAAAATTGAAGAGCAAAATGAAGATTATAGTGTTTATTCTAGGCAGTTAGAAGAGAAGTTAGTGAGTGAACTATCTAGAGAAGTTGTTAAACTTTATAAAGAGCAAAAAGATAAAGATAAAAATAAAAACTGGCAATTACCCGTGAATAATATGACCTTTATAGGAATAAATATAAAGTACTCCCATACAATCTTTGGGATTTTGATTGTAGAAAATAGTCAGGAGTTAGAAAAGTTAAATTTTATAGCTCAGTTAAGTGGTATGCTTTTTCAGCAGTTTAGTTTAGAAGAAATGAATGACATTCTAATTGTAGAACAAGAGCAAAATCGTATAGCAAATGAAATTCATGATAGTGTTCTGCAAAAATTATTTGCAGTATCTTGTAATTTATTTACTATTTCTAAAGCTTTTGAAAAGATGGAAGAGATGCAAGTTGTAGAGGCGCTTAATACTAATCGAGCGAGTATTAATAGAGCTATGACAGAACTTAGAAAAACGATATACGGACTAAGTTCTGATAAAGATGGAACTAATAGTTTTCAAGATAAAGTTAAAAGCTATATTGAAGAAATGCAGAATTTACATAATGTAAATATAATCCTAACAGCAGAGGGGTTCTATAGACAGCTTACTATTAAGGAGCAAACCTCTTTATATAGGATTATATGTGAAGGGATTTCTAATGCCATAAAACATGGCGAAGCAAGTTTTATTGAAATAATCCTTAGCATAACTTATAGAGAAGTAAAAGTAATACTCAGAGATAATGGTATCGGATTTGACCCAGAACAAGTAAAAACAAAAAGAACATTGGGATTAGGACTAAGGAACATGCATTATCTGGTAGCTTCATTAGGTGGAGAGTTGACTATTAACTCAAGTTCTTCTCATGGGACTACAATAGAAATGAGCATATTAAGTAGAGTAGAACAAGATAGTAGAAAGGAAATAGTATGAAACTATTAATTGTTGATGATCATGATATTGTAAGAAAAGGAATGCTTGCTAGTTTATCGGTAGAAAGTTGTTTTGAAAAGATTGAGGAAGCGTCTAATATAGAAGAGGCAATGAAGGTGCTCCGTATTACAAGGCCTGATATTACCCTTTTAGATATCAATTTAGGCAATAAGGAGAATGGTTTAGATCTTATAGGAAGAACAAGACAAGAAAATATTGCTACAAAGTTTGTGGTACTTACCTCTTCTTCAAGAGACGGGGACTTTGTAAAGGCAAAAGAACTAGAGGTTGAAGGTTATATTCTAAAGGATTCTAACTTAGAAGATATCCTTTATGGGTTAAAGTGTATTAGTCGGGGAAGAAAGTTTTATGATGCTGGGCTAGAGACGCAAGTAAAGAAGGAGAAAAACGGTCAGTTACAGAAAGTGCTTACCGAGAGAGAGTATGAAGTGCTTGTAGAGCTTGGCAAAGGCTTTACAAATACACAGATTGCAGAGAAGCTTTTTATTACTGAAAATACAGTCAAGAAACATATCAGCAGCCTGCTTGGAAAGCTTGGAATGACTCATCGTACAGAGGCTGCCTTGTTTGCGGCTAAACAATGGAGACGCAAAGAGGATGTCATGCAAAAATAGGCAGAGATGAATTTTAAATATCAAGTAGGGACCGAAGGGTCTCTTTTTTTGTATATTCCAATATATTACATATGGTACGAAAGTAGTAGTCTATACTACACAAAATGGTAATGTAAGGGAATTACAGGTGACATATAATAGCATCATAGCAAAGCAATTAATATAAAAATAAATAAGGGGAGATTAAAAAATGAAAAAGTCTAAATTATTAGTAGGGGTTTTAGTAGCTTCAATGGCACTTCTTGGCACGGGTTATGCTTATTGGACAGATACGTTAACGATTAAAGGAACAGTAAAAACAGGTGAATTAGAAGTTAAATATACGACTACTGTAGATTCATCAACAGGAGAGTTTAATGGAACACCAGAAAAAAGTCCTGAAATAACCAATCCTGCTACAGAGCCAACTTATAAGAAGATAACTTTAAACAGAGGGGTCGTAATAAGTAAAGACTTTGTAAAACCAGCAGGATCAAAAGGTTACAGCTGGGATGTAGAAGCAACCAATACACATCAGAAAATAAATAGCAAATATTATCATAATGGAACATATACTGGAAAATTAGATAAGTGTGCCCATTGTAATAGCCATATATCGCTTCATTATTATGTTGTAGATAAAGAAGGTAGCGAAGCAGAATGGTCTGATTTAGTAGAAGAGGGTGAAACAGTTGTACTTGATAATGTAGCGCCAGATTCTTTAGCTGCTGCTAAAGGGGCAAACCAAGCGGCAGGTTATGTTACTACTCCAGAAGTTCTTATTAGAGAAAAAGGGAAAGGTGTTAAGATAAAAATAGATGGTATGTATCCAGGAAGCTTTGCTTCAGCAACTTTCACAGCACAAAATACTGGAAGTATACCAGCAGTTATAGATCAAGTACAATCTAATATGACTATAGTTGGGGTTGGAGAAGAAATAAAAGTAGTAGCATTAATAAATAATGAGGCTCCTATTACGGATGAACTTTTAGATACTGCTAATGCAGCGGGACTTAAAGGGGATCTTGCAGAATTATCTACTATCTTAGAAAAGGCTTATCAAGATGTAATATTAGAACCGACAGGCGATAATACTACTGTAACTACTACACTTATATTCATTTTACCAGGAGCAGTTGAAAGTTATAATGGTAGAGATGGCAAATATACACAAGATATTGATCTTACTATTACTTGGACACAACATAATAAATTTAAAGAAAAACAAGATGCTCCAACAGTATAGTTATACTAAGTAAAAGCTTTTAAGATAGAAATAGGGCTGAATAATACTTGACGGCAAAATTAAGAGTAGGAGTTAGGAAAAGGGTGGTTCTTTGCAGAAGGAGCCATCTTTTTGATTTATATACTACTTTAGTAGTATATAAAATTACACTTATAGAGCATGTGGAAAGAATTGAGAGATCATACAATAATATTAGAGAAACTATAGCATGAGTTAATAGTATCAATATAAAAGTCTAAGGGGAGAGCTATAATGAAAAAGAAAAAGTTCTTAATGACTATTTTAATAGCTAGCAGTGTTTTCTTGGGGACTGGATATGCATGGTGGGCAGACGGATTAGAAATAGAGGGAATGGTTTCGACAGGAGAATTTAAGGTGGTCGGAATACCTTCACAGTCGCCAGAATACGCCCAAAATGCGAGTGAGCATGAAGGGTTAAAAAGTTTATCTTACGATATGTCAGATCTATTTCCAGGAAGAATTTATGAGTTTGGAGCAGAATTCAAAAATGTAGGAAGTATACCAGCTGTTGTTGAAGAAATTAACATTATCATGAAAGAAGCGCTAAAAGATGATACAGCAGAAAAGATTACAACAAAAGGCAGTGTTAGGATAGTAGGAGGTTCTAATGAGCTAGAACCAATCACTATAGATACGACTATTAAAGAACTAGAAACAGAGCTGGCAACAGAATTTGGGTCATTTAATGATTGGAAATTAGAGCCTGGAGAATCTTTAGTCTTTGAAAAGTGGAAAGTCGCTCTACCTAAAGCAAAGTATAATGAGAGTAGCAAAGAGAATGAATATGAAGGTAAAAATGTGAGCTTTGATTTAGAGATAGTATTTAAACAACATAATCAACAATAAGATAGAAAAGAGTAAGGGGAGGAGGAGCAGAATGCGTATCAAAAAGTTTAGCCAAAGATTTAAAAAATCCTATAGATTAATAGTTATGATGATGATTATAGTTAGTTTATTAGGCGTAAGTTATGGGTATTGGTCAGAGATAAATACAATTCAAGCAGAAGTCAAGACGCCTAAAGTAGAGTTAGGGTGTGTTGAGATGGCAACGGTGGCATATGAGGATGATATAGAGGTTTATCGAGATGATGATTTAAGTGAAGAAAGTGAAATGTATTCAAAAAAACGAGGGGATAAAGATGAGAATACCTTTAATATAGTGGTAGAAGCTATAGCAGGAAGTGATTCTGATATTCTCATAGAATACGTAGATTATGAGATCTTTTTTGTTAAGAATACTCAGTCATTTAAAGAAGAGATTTTATTAGAAAGTGATAAGAAATCTAACGGTAATAAGAATTCAATCAATAAGCTAGATGTGAAAGTTACTCCATTAGCACAAAACACTAAGATGAAACAATATAGTTTTGAAATAAAAATGAGTGATTCTAAACTTAAGAACTCATTAAAAGAACATGGTAGTGGTTGTACAATGGGAGATTTAAAGATTAAATTAAACTTTATTCAACAAGGAATGCCAGAGGGGGAAGGGTGGCAATATTTTGTTGAGAAGGTATATAAAGTGAGATTTATTGAGCTTATGAATATGAACCAAGAAAATGTATTGGGTGCTAGTCAATTAGGATCAGAAGGTATTGAACCAAGAGAAATACTAACAGTTGATGGAGAACTGACAAGTGGTACGACATCAGATAGTGGAGCACCAGCAAGTGTTACAGTACCCGATGGTGAAGAACCAACAAGCGGTACGGAACCAGAAAGTGATGCACCAACAGGCAGTGCAGCACCAATAAGCAACACAGCACCAGAAGGTGGGGTATCAACAGACAGTACAGTAACAAATAGTGGAGAATCAAGTAGTATATCAACTGATAGTGATACTGCTTAATAAAGTTCGAGAGTAAGTGGTATTAAAATGATAAATAAGTATTTATAATGAGTTTTAAATAAATTTACAGAGTAAGAAGGAAATTACATGATAGGGGAGATTAGAAATAGTTTATATAAAAAAATAGCGCTTTTTTGGGGAGTAATGCTGATTGTATTATATGGTATTGAAAACTCATTTTTACTTAATAGGATAGGAAACACTGTATTTACTTATGGGATAAAGCCTAGCTATTTTATTGTCTTAGCTTTTTTAATCCAGTATAAAATCCCTAAGATTCATTTAGTAGGTAAGGCAACTTATAAGAGTACTGTATATGCGTGGGCATTTAACTGTGGCATTATATACATGAGTATTAATATACTAGGTGGAGTGATACAGGGATTTGGAAAGAGCCCTTATAACCAAACTTTGACAGGGATAATAACAAATGTTTTTGTAATAGGAACAGCGCTTATAGGTAGAGAAAGTATCAGAGCTTATATAACTAGCAGTTTTATGCGCAAGAGAAACCAGTGGGCGCTTGTGAGTATTGTTATATTGATGACGTTAACGAATATAAGGCTTACAAGATTTATGGGGATAGGCAATATAAAAGATTTTACTATTTTTTGCGCCGAGGCGCTGCTCCCAGAACTATGTAATAATATTTTAGCTACTTATTTAGTATTATATGGAGGAAAAGGAGCTTCTATTATTTACTTAGGAATCATAGAGGGAGCTACTTGGCTTTCACCTATCTTACCAGCTATGAATTGGTTGGGGAAGGGTGTTGTTGGGATGATGGTCCCTGTATTTTGCCTCATTTATGTAACAAATGCCTATATGAAAATGTCTAAGGAAATAAAGGTGCATAAAGAAAAGCAAGAGCGTTTGTGGCAGTGGGTGCCGGAAGCTGTAGGGTCTATATTATTGATATGGTTTACGGCAGGAGTATTTGCGGTTTATCCCTCGGTTATTGCCACGGGGAGTATGGAGCCTATGATTAAACCAGGAGATGTCATACTAATAGAAAAAGTAAAAGATATGAAAGATATAGAAGCATTAAGTGTAGATGATGTCATACAATTTAAAAGAGACGATATTTTAATTACTCATAGAATCATAGAAGTATTACGAGAAGAGGGAGTTCCAAGTTACCGTACAAAGGGGGATAATAATTCTGCCATAGATGGTCAAGTCGTAAGAGCAGAAGATGTAAAAGGTATTTTAACACGAGTAATTCCTAAAATTGGATGGCCCACGCTTATCTTTAAAAGCAGTAACCCAGATGTTATAGATAAGGTGGAATTTTAAAGAGGTACTGAAGTTGTGAGGAGTGGTGAAAATGAAAAGAAAGAAGATCAAATTAATAGGTCTCGCGCTAATCATATCTGCTATTTTGCTACAAGTAGCCTATGCTGCAACAGTCACTGGAGTAGCAAGAGATGAGCGTTATGGAATAAAATTGCATTGTGAAGTGGGAGAAAAATCTGATTATTTGAATGTTACTGTAAAAGAGGATGAATTAAAGGGTGGCGTAATGTTAGTAGAGGCGGGCAACTTATATCCAGGGGCTTTTTTTGTAATTGATTCGATAGTTGAAAATCTGGGGGGGGCTATTAAACTTGAATCCGTAGAAATAAAACCTACTGGTAAAGGAAATCAGGAGCTTTATAGAAATTTAATCTTTTATGATGAACAAGACAACGAAACTACGGTAGAGCAATATAAAAATTATTTAATTCAAAAACATGCAAATGGCATAATTGAAAGAGACGAAAAGAAGAATTTCAGGCTTAAAATTGGGCTTTCTTCAGAAGTGACAGAGCTTGAAAAAGAATCCACAGAATTTTTAATTGAGATTATATATGTGCAAGCTGTTATTAATACTGGTGGGCCAAGTACACCGGGGAATACGATAGGACCAGATGTTACTACAATACTGGATGAGACGATCCCAGCAGGACCAGCAACCACTGAGATCATAGGTGAAGATATACCAGGTGGCGCTACAGATCTTGAGGTTATAGATGAAACTATTCCAGGTGGTCCAGCAAAGCTGCCAAAAACAGGAGGTGTAGGGGCACTGCTTGTTTATGCATTAGGTTTAACGATGTTGGGTGGTGGAATAAGTTTGTATAGAAAAGGGAAAAAAGAAGAATAAGCAGATTTAATGGGAGAAGGGTATCCGAAATGGTAGCCCTTTTCCTTGATGTTTACAGATAAATAAGGGGGAAATTTTATGAAGATGAAAAAGGTAAGAATGAATAAGTATTTTAGACTAGGCATAATAGCAGCAGCTGGACTACTAAGTATAGGTGCGGTGTTTTTGATCGTTAAAGAGTATCAAGCAGAGCATGTGAGGGAAGAAAGAGAGACAATCTATGAGTACAGTATGCAATCAAAGGTGAACTATAAAGTACATGTCAAACCTAATATCTTATATGAAGAAGAACAATTAGGGGAAGGACAAATGTATTTAACGGAATTTGTAGACTACATAAGCACTAGTTTTAGCAGTGATTTTATAGGAAGCGACAATATAGATATAGATGGAAATTATGCTATTGGTGCAGAGGTGAGGGGGTACACTACAAAAAATGATGAAAAGCAAATTATATGGCGTAAAGAGTTTGAACTTGTACCCGAACAAACATTTAAGCAGACATCTGATAAACATAGTATTAATAGAGAAATAAAAATTAATTTTCCTGAATATAATAAATTTGCACAATCAGTTTTAGAAGCTTCCAAAGTAAATCTTAGTGTAGAGCTTGTGGTAAAGCTCGTAGGTAGTCAAACGATGGATATTCCTAAGGGACCGTTAAAAGATGAGTTACAGACATCTATTATCATTCCTTTAAACAACGGCTATTTTAATATTACAAAAGAAGGGGAAATTGAGAAAAATGATATTGTAGAAGAAGTTACAAAAATCCCGGTGGATATTAATAGAAGATGGATTGGTGTATGCGGGGGACTAGTGGGAGCTGGGATACTTGGCATAATACTTATGATGCTTTTTACAGCACCGCTTAATGCAGAAGACTTAAAAAAGAAGAAGATTAAGAAAATACTTAATGAGCATGGCAGTCGCATGGTTGTTGTAGATCATATCAAGATAGCAGAGGACTTGGAGATCTATCATGTTAATAATATAGAAGATTTAATTAAGATTGCAGATGAAATAGAAAAACCTGTCTTTTATCAGCAGCAAGATGAAATCTTGAAGATTACCAAATTTTATGTTAAGGAACAAGGGGTACTCTATATTTATGAAATTAAAGAAGATAAAACGCTAGTACTAGAAAAAGTTAAAGAAATTGAAGAAATTAAAGAAGTAGAAGAGATTAAAGAAATTAAAGAAGAAATAACGATATAAACTCTTTATAAGTAACTAAAAACTTGTTATCATAATAGTAAGAATATGGAAAATATTAAGAGGTGAAAGAGTAGTGAGAAATAAGAGACTTGTCCATCTAGGAATAATAGTACTCTGTGCAGTAGTTTTATGTATAAATAGCTATGGGGCACAAGTAGAGTACTTTGATCTAGAAGATGTATCACGTGGAATCATACATATCACCTATAAAGGAACGCTGTCTAAGAGAGTGAAGGTAATCATTGAAAAAAGTGATAAGAAATATACATATGATATTAACTCTCAGGGAAAAACAGAAAGTTTTCCGTTACAGTTAGGGAATGGTACTTATAAGGTGAAAGTTTTAGAAAATACGACGGGTAATGCCTATCGCATTGTTGCTTCTCAAACGGTAGAAGTCAAACTTCAAACGGATAATATAGTTTTTCTAAATGCTATTCAAAATATTAACTGGTCAGTGGATATGCAGGCTGTTAAAAATGCAGTAGAGCTTACAAATAAGACAAAAGACTTACAGGAGAAGGCAAAGTTGCTTTATAGTCATATGGTGGATCATTACACGTATGATTATAATAAACTCGCCAAACTGCCATCGACTTATCTACCGATTATAGATGATACCTTTTTAGAAAAGAAAGGCATTTGTTATGACTTTTCTTCACTTTATGCAGCGATGCTGCGCAGTCAGGGAATTCCTTCGAAACTGATCAAAGGCTATACGCCTAATGCAGAAGGCTATCATGCTTGGAACGAGGTGTATGATACTACCAAAAAGGGGTGGATAATCATTGATACCACTTATGATTTGCAAGTTATTAAGAGTAAACCTAAACTGAAGATGATTAAGTCTGAAAAAGAATATCAGAAAGTTAATGAATATTAAAAATGGAGCCTTGATAAGATGAGAAAAAAAATAGGCAAATTAATGATGATCTTAGGAATAGGTATTATACTTATTCCTATTATAGGATCAGTTTATACATATTATGAAAGCAAAAAACGCTATGAGGCGTATTTGCGAGACTTACAACAAAACAATATGCCGCCTGGAATAATAGGAAATACAGATGAGCAGCAAGAAGTGATACAACCAGAAACGGAAAATTCAGAAGATGCTAAGGGACAAACCTATAATAAAGAAGAGGGAGAGATCATAGGAAGAATAAAAATCCCCAAAATAAAAGTTGACTTGCTCTTAATAGAAGGGGTAAGTAAAAAAACACTAGAACTCGGTGCAGGACATATGAAAGGCACAGCATTTCCGGGAAATATAGGGAATTGTGCTATTGCAGGACATAGAAACTATACATTTGGTCAAATATTTAATAGGTTAAATGAGGTTGAGCTAGAGGATGAGATCATACTAGAGGTAGAAGAAAAAAGTTACCTTTATAAAGTAAAAGACATTATCCTCGTAAGGCCTGAAGAGGTATCTATTCTTGAACAATCCCAGGATAAAAAAGAAGTTACGCTTATCACTTGCCACCCAGTCTACAGAGCAACCCACAGACTTATTGTTAAAGGGGAGCTTGTAGAGTAGAGTGAAGCTATAGTGGCAGACTGTCTTTAAACTAATTCAGAACTAAGTATTTTGAAGTTTAGCAGGGGATTTTAGGGTTCGGAAGTTGCCTCTGGAGTATTTCGTGAAGAAAATCTTAGCAGTTTATTTAAATGGCTTTTAGCCGCACTGTTTGAGCGTACGCAAGTTTGCGGACCTCATATAAAAAACTTAAATCATCCAGTACATATAAAGGGAGATCACTATGGACGACAAAGATTTATCTATATTTTGTACACAACTAGCCCTTGTTCTAAAATCAGGCATCGTTTTGCATGAAGGCATTGCTATGATGATAGAAGATATGGAACAAGGTGCTATGCGCGAAACTTTAATAATAATCGAAAAAGAGTTAAGCGAAGGCAAAATGCTAGATGCAGCCTTATCAACTTCTGGGAGCTTTCCTAAGTACACGACACATATGGTCAAAATAGGAGAGGTGTCCGGACGCCTAGAGGATGTCATGACGGCACTTGGTAACTATTATGAAAGAGAAGAAGCCCTCAAACAAAGTATTAAAAGTGCTGTTTTTTATCCACTTATCTTAAGCGCCATGATGCTTATAGTCATGCTGGTGCTCTCTATCAAGGTTCTTCCTATTTTTCAAGAAGTATTTAATAACTTAGGGGGAGAAATATCAGGCATTGCCCAAAGTTTTATGAAAGTTGGTGCGGTTACTGGCCAATACATTTATGTGATAGTAGTAGTCATTATACTTATAACACTCGCGGTTATAGCAGGGATTAAAACAAAACGGGGGAAGTATCTTGCGAGAAAGCTTGCGGGTAAGCTCAAGATAACCGAAAAAATTGCAACAGCTCGGTTTGCCTCTGCTATGGCACTGATGATGGCAAGTGGGATTGATACTGATGAAGCACTTACGACGTCTTTAAAACTTGTAGAGAATGAAAAGGTTAAGGCTAAGGCCAAGCTGTGTGAAGCGCAGCTTAAGGGCGGAAATTCTTTTATTAATGCACTTTCAGAGTCACAGATTTTCTCGAATCTTGCAACCCGTATGCTGAGTATGGGGATGAAGACGGGTAATATAGATGAAGTGATGAAACAGGTAGCAGATAACTATGAAGAAGAAGTACGTACGGATCTTAATAAACGTGTTGCTGTCATTGAACCTGTATCAGTAGCTGTTTTATCCATTATGATCGGCAGTATATTAATATCTGTTATGCTTCCGCTTATGGGCATTATGGTATCTATAGGGTAGATAGGAGGAAGCGATGAAAAAGCGTGGTCTAAAAGAAAGTATGCTGTCAGTTATCATTTTTGTTATTATAACAAGTGTCATATACATAGGCATTCAGAATACCTTAAGAGGCGCAAGACAAGAACAAATGCACTTTCTTCAAAAGGCTCTTAAACGCGCATCCATTCAGTGCTACGCTATAGAGGGGATGTATCCTCCAGATGTTAAATATTTAGAAGACCACTATGGCTTAGTGATTAACCATAAACGTTATATTGTACACTATGAAGTATTTGCAGCGAATATCATGCCAGATATGACTGTTTTTGAGAAAGCAGGAGGTGAATAAACTTGAAGGCTACTTCCAACATTTTATTTATACTAGGACTTCTTCTTGTGTTTGTTGTATCAGCTTTTATGTTAGTTTTAATAGGGGCAGATGCTTATAAAAAGATAGCAAGGGATATGGAGAGCAATTTTGAAAGACGTACCCCCATTTCGTATATAACGGCTAAGATAAGAGGCGCAGATCAAAAAGGACAAGTAATGATTGTGTCTAAAGAAGGATACGATGTACTTGTACTTGGACAAACCTTAGATGGTGTAGAGTATGAGACTTGGATCTATGCCTATGAAGGGCAATTGTACGAAGCTTTTATTGAAAAAGGCACACCTATAGCGCTTGCAGATGGCATGGGTATGATAGAAGTACAAGGGCTAAAAATGGAAGAACAAAAGGATCGTTTGCTGAGATTTGAAGCTATGGATCATTTAGGTAAGACACTAGAGCTTGTTATAAGCTTAAGAAGTGAGCCAAAAGGAGTATCTGTATCAAGTAAAGGAGAGTCGTGATGAAGATGAATATACCCGCGCGTTCTCGTGCATTTTTAGTAGAATTTATAATCGTTATACTTTTTTTTTCTATAGCTTCAGCCATTATAGTACGTGTCTTTGCAGCTGCGGATAGCTTGAGGCAAAAGGCCAATGACCTGACCATTGTCACTGCAAAAGTACAAAGTATAGCTGAATATGCAAAAGTCAGTAAATCCCAGGAAGATTATATGCGAGGCTTAAAAAAGCTAGGTGCGGTAAAAGAAGGTAAGGATAAAGAGCACTATATATTTTACTATAATAAAGACTGGCAGCAACAGCCGGCAAACTTAGAACATACCTATAGCATCGTTGTGGTATGCAATACTAAGGCCTTTAGAGAAGGCGAACTGCTGCAAGTACTTATTAATGCAAGCAAAGTAAATGGGCATCTAATGAATAAAGAAAATAATAAGCCACTAAGTGAAATCTATAACCTGCAGGCAGCTAAATATTATCCTAAATCAAATCACTAGGGAGGACTATAACATGCGCAGAACGATTAAAATGTCAATGGGAGTGGGGGCGTCTTCACTCATTATGATTTTTGTAGTGCTAGCTGCAGTTACACTGGCAACCCTGGCTCTAGGGACAGCTCACGCAGATTATAAACTCGCTATGAAGTCTGCAAAGGGCGTCTCGCAGTTTTATAAAGCCGATAGCAAGGCGGAGGAGATCTTAGCACATATTGATAAGGTCTTAAGGTATACGGCAGTAAGTAACCTTGAAAAAGAGCTTTTAGCAATACCAGGGGTAGCCATAAAAGATACACGAGAAGATACTATAGAAGACAGGCATATTGTCTATGAAGTACCCATAAATGATAGACAGATACTAAGTGTAATCCTAGAGGTTAATGAGTCTGCCAAATTAAGTCAGCTAAGCTATAATATCATAGCTTGGCAAGTAGTAAACTACGTAGAATGGGATTACGATGAAGGTGGACTTGGATTTGAAGATATCATAATAGAAGAGTAGGGGTGCAGTAGATGGATATAGAAGAAATGTTTAAAGGCGCAGCTTTACAAGAAGTAGCAGATATATTTGTAGTAGCGGGGCTTCCGCTTTCGTTTAAAATACATGGAAAGATTACACCTCAAGGGGTAGAAAGGTTAATGCCAAAAGATACCAGAGAGATCATTCATGCTATCTATGCTCTTGCAGGCAGAGAGATTAATAAATTTTTGCAAGAAGGGGATGATGATTTTTCTTTCTCAATCAACCATGTAGGCAGATTTAGAGTCAATGCTTATAAGCAAAGAGGCTCTGAGGCTGCTGTTATTAGAGTTGTAAAATTTGAACTTCCAGATGGAAAAAAACTTGGGATTCCAAAAGAGGTTATGGAGCTCTATCAAAAAACAAAGGGACTTATTTTAGTAACAGGTCCAGCAGGCAGTGGCAAATCTACTACACTTTCTTGCATGATAGATAAGATTAATAAAACACGCAGCTGCCATGTTATTACGCTAGAAGACCCTATAGAATTTATACATAAACATGATAAGAGTATTGTAAGTCAAAGAGAGATTGTAACGGATACCATTAGCTATGTACAAGGCCTAAGGGCGGCGCTTAGAGAATCCCCAGATGTTATTTTACTTGGAGAAATGAGAGACTTTGAGACAATTAACATTGCAATGACAGCTGCTGAAACAGGACAATTGGTATTTGCAACACTTCATACTCTAGGGGCTGCAAATACCATAGACCGGATTATAGATGTCTTTCCAGCCACCCAACAACAACAAATACGTATTCAGTTATCTATGGTGCTTCAAGCAGTTGTGTCGCAACAGCTTATACCTACTTTAGAAGGGCAGCTAGCACCAGCGTTTGAGGTAATGTTTGTAAATAGTGCTATTCGCAATATGATTAGAGAGTCTAAAGTACATCAAATTGATTCCATCATGTATGCTTCAGCTGAGTCAGGAATGAGAAATATGGATGCCAGTCTTTTAAAGCTTTATCAAAGTGGTATCATTTCAGCAGAGCATGCAAGACTTTATAGTACAAACTACGAGACTATGTGCAAGAAAATAAAATTATAAGACATATCTAAGGACTGCCCAGTAATGGCAAGCGCTTCCAAGAAGGACAAAGATATGAAAGATCTCATGAAATCCAAAGTCTTTAAAGAGATTAGGTTTTTTAAGTCCGTATATAATGCCACCTATAGTGTACATAACACCACCTAAGGCTAAAAATAGAAATCCACCAAATGACAAAGACGTATAAAGGGGCTTTAGAGCAAATAAAGCAATCCATCCCATCCCTATATAGAAAAAGGTAGAAAGCCATCTGGGCATAGTAATCCAACAGATCTTAAGTGTAATACCAACAAGTGCTAGCGTCCATACTGTAATAATAATGCTCCATTTCCATACGCCAGTTAAAGAAAGTAAACAAAAAGGAGTATAAGAACCTGCTATTAATATAAAAATCATAGAGTGATCTAGCTTTTTGAGTCTTAAGAGTACATCGTCTGTTGACTTAACTAAGTGATAGATACCACTTGTTGTGTACAACAGAACAAGGCTGGTACCAAATATAAGAATAGAAGCAATAGGTGTTATGCTAAAAGCAGTATCATTTTTATAGGAAACAAGTAAGAATAATGTACCTATAAGTGAAAGTATAGCGCCTATTAAGTGGGTTAAAGCATTAATGGGTTCTCTCATATAACGTCTCATAAAATCATCTCCTAGTGTTATTAAGTAGTTATGAAAACTACTTGTTATTATATTTGTAATATAACATAGTGTGAGGGAGTAAGTCAATAGAGTCAGAGGAAAAAATTCTTGATTTTTAAAAGTAGCTTGTGTATGATAAATACAAGAAAGTAGGAGGGTGTAAATGGAGGAAAAAAAATTAAATGAAATTATAAAAGAGCTAGAACTTGGCGAGAGTATAGAGCTTATCAGTATTCCAAACATAGACCTTTATATGGATCAGATTATAACCCTTTTTGAAGATAAACTCACACACACCAAAAGAAATAAAAATGACAAACTGCTTACTAAGACAATGATTAATAACTACACTAAAGATAAACTGCTTATGCCAGCTGCTAAAAAGAAATATACAAAAGAACATATTATTCTTATGATTCTATTATATGAACTTAAGCATATTCTTACAATAGGTGATATTAAAGAGCTTTTTGGAGTTATTATTAAAGAGGATAAAGTAGACTCTAAAAAGCTTAGTAATATTTATCAAACCTATTTGAATTGTAAAGTAAAAGGGATAACAACATTTGAAGCTTCCGTAGAGGCAACAACTAGATCACTAACAGAAGAAATTCAAAAGATGGATTTAGGGAACGATCAGAAAATAGAAAATATGCTTCTTGCTATTATGCTTACCGAAAAAGCTACTTATTATAAGCGTTTAGCAGAAAAAATCATTGATGAAAAAATAAAGTAGCTATGCATTTTAAATAAAGATTTTTTAGTGCTAAACTTACATTTATCGCATAAATATAATAGAGAAGAACATGAAGTGCTCAAAGTCTAAAGAGATAGATTTTGAGCATTGTGTTGTTTAAAAGGATGGGCAAAGAGATGGGGGAACCTTAATGAGAGTGATTGTCCAACATGAAGAAGAAATGGGGAGTTATCTAGCACAATATGCAACATGTATTGAACCTGTTTACCTAAATTATAAAGTAGTAGATATCGAAGAAAGATACCTACCTTGGTTAAGTGAAATGACTCAGTATATAGAAGTGAATTTTAAGATTGAGTTACATAAAGAAAAACATATGAGTGAGCTTAGTTTAAATAATAATGAGATGATTTTAGCCACTATAGGATCAAAAGATACCTATAATAGAATAGAGGCCTATTATAATATGAAGACATATACTTTAGAGCCGACTGATAGAGTTATAGATGCTGCTACATATCAGTGGATCAATTGCTACAGTGAAAATGATGAAATAAATGCAGAAGAGTATATGAGATGTATAGATTATTTAAGAACGCTCTCAAGTGAATGTCAAAAACCTGTTATTATTTATGCTAATATCTATGTGCCTGATGAGACATATCGCTATAGGGGCTTAACATATAAGATTATCAGTAACTATTTAGCAGATATAAATGGTGTGCTTATCACTAAGACGGTTAAAGATGAGATTTGGAAACACTATACGCCTACTCAAAAGCCTTATGAGTTTTACCTAGATCATGCAATTTATCTAGAAGATTCTTTGAATGATACTGTAAAAAAAGTTATACCGCTCTTATATACTTCAAGGAATCAGGCTAGATTTAAAAACATTTATAAGCATAACAGGCCGGATAATAGCTTATACAGAAATAATGTTTTTTATCAAGCGATAAGCCCAGAACAAGAGGTTTATGTAGCGCTTACCCTAGGAGAATTCAGAAGACCAGAGGATTATCAGGCACTAGGGATAGAATATATTCCTTTGATAGGTGATTATGGTATGTTGTATGCTAAAAGAAGAATCTTTGATGAGTTTGCAGAAATACTTAGACTAGAGGTTGCACACCCCTATTACATACCCATTTTAAGCTATCCTTACTGTGATAAAAATACTATAGCGCCAAATTTTTACTATGAAATTATTGAAGAAAAATTAACGTATAAAGGAAAAGGGGTTTATATCGGGGTCGTAGCAACAGATTATGTGGATTATACTAACCAGGTATTACGTACCAGGGATGGGGAGAGCCGGATAGCCTATATTTGGGAACAAGTACGAGCAAATACAGCAATACATTTTTCAAGAGAACAAATAGATGAAGCACTAAGAAGTCCAAACCCTGAACAGATCATTAGACTTCCAGAGGATGATAGTATAAGCACAATGGTACTGGGTATTGCAGGGGGAGAGAGTGAACTGCCTCATTACAGAGGCGTAGCAACAGAAGCCGAATTTATAGTGGCTAAAGTTAACACTGCGCCAGAAGCGTTTCAAAGGATATATGGAGGAATGCCAAGTAGAAAGGCTACTACGATGGCAGATATGCTTATCGCAGTTCTAGAGCTTGTAAATTTTGCAAGGCGGGAAGGTCGCCCGCTTGTACTATGTCTCCCTTTTAATACTAATATTGATCCTCATGATGGATCGCTAGTACTTTATGAAATACTTGGACTTATAGCAGCGAGAGAGCGTGTTACTATTATAGTACCAACTGGAGAAGAAGCAGATAAGATGCATCATTATAGTATTGGAGGTCAACAGCCACTTTTCACGACTGTCGATATCAATGTACAAAAGGAGAATCAAAACATAGTGGGTATTGCGTATCAAAAATTTGCAACTATTATCTCAGCATCTTTATACCCACCAGAAGCTCTTATAGACGAATTCGTTAACTTAAAGAGACTAGGTATTACGCGTATGCAAGGAGCAGTCGTCTATTCTAATGGGTACAAAATAAGCCCTTTAAATGGATCAATTAGAATGCTCTTTAGAATAGAGGGACCTAGGGTAGGAACATGGAAAATCTTATTTGAACTAGATACTGAGCTGTCAAGTCAACTAGATATGTGGATTTCTCAGCAAGAACTTAATGAGTATATAACACTTAGTCCTACTAGTCCTTTTATAACAATAGGGTCGCTTGCAAGTATTAATAATGTGATGTCGGTAGGTGGATATGATAAACATAATATGGTAGTACTTAGAAGTTCAGGGAGAGGGTATACTTGGGACAATAGAGTTAAGCCTCTTTTTATAACGCATGCGAGTCATATTACAGCCCCTTATGGGAGAGGGGAATGGGGACAGGTAACAGGTACATTGGCAGCAGCAAGTATTATGGCAGGGGTAGCAGCTACTGTATATGATAAGTGTATTCAAGAACAAGCTTTTCCTTTTCCGAATACTTTAGTCATGAGCAGTATTATTTTAGGGATGATTACACAGTTTGAAGAGGTGGAGTATCCAAACCCTAGTCAGGGATATGGGATATTAGATATACAAGCACTTAATCATCTACTTACTGTTCCTTTTACTTTATAAACATCCAAATTAAAAAACTGACCGAAGCATAACAATCTGCTCACTTGGTCAGTTTTCTATTTGGAGGTGTATAGGATACTTAATATTAAGCGTTTTTAGCTTCATCAACTACTTTTTGTAATGCAAAAAGTGCATCATCTGGCAGTTGATCAAATCCACCTTTTTCAGTTTTGCGCGATTGAATAAACACTACTCTGTCTTGCATACGTTTTTGCAATTGATCTGTATAATTTTTGTCTGATAAGTTTGGAACAAATCCAACGATTTCCATGATTTCGATATCTGAGAATGGACCCCAAGGTGTGAAGGTTGCACTTCCTTCAATAATAGCTTCAAGGATGCCGAGTGTAATAGCTGGGGTTACTTTTTTGCCCATAAAGTCGCCTGTATTTAAGATGTAACACTCTACATTGCGATTGGCAACTAAAGCTTTGAATTTATTATAATCATCGGCTAATGGATATGTTCTAAATGGATTAGCGTAGGGCTCAACTACTAATGCATTTGGATCTACGCCAGGAGCTAGTCTTTCAGCACTTGTGCGTTTTGTAGCAAGGGTTGCACCCATTACAGATGCAAGTTCTGCACCGCTTAATTTAACAACTGGTGGGAGAGTTGGATCTTTCATTAACCAGAAGATTGCATTAACAGGTTCATCAAATTTATTAACGCGGTTTGGCGACCAAAGAATAGATTTAACAGCACGCCCATTACCATTACGGATATCTTCTGTAACAGGGACAATACTGCCATCTGTATCAACTGTAGCTCCGCAGTTTTGCATTGTAACAAGATATTTATTATCTTCACATGTAAGTGGATAATCTTGAGTTTTATCAAAGTAAGCTGGCTCGAGGGCTATTGAAGAACCATCCAGTGTTGAAATAACAAAAGCATCATCATGAAGCACGGTAATATCGTATTTATCATTGTGACGAGCATGTGTGATAGTTGATTTTCCAGAACCTGAAAGACCAAATACACCTGCAACGAAGGACCTGCCACCTTCAAGATTATAACGTTTTTGCCCACCATGACAAGAGGCATAACCATGACGATTAGCAAGAGCCCAGGCAAGTGTTAATGTGCCTTTTTTGTGTTCGCCAAAGTACCTCATGCCTAAAATAGCTGCACAGTTATGTTGGGGATCAAAGAATGTAAGTCCCATTGGATGATCTGGATGTGACCAGTCTGGATCTGAGAATATGTAGATATCTCCTTCGCCCGCAATTTCTTTTGAATGAGCATACATTTGTGCAACTTCTTCATTGATTGCTTGAAAGTTAAGTAACCAAGAATACATGATATTTTCTTGATTTTCTGGAATACAAAGATGAGCTTTTACAGAGAAATCTTTATCAAGGCCTACTAAAGATTGGGCATGGTATAATTTTTTAAAACGTGATTTATAAATTGCTTCACATATTTTAAGGGCGTATTCGCCTTGACTCACCCCAGGTTCTCCCATAATTTTACGTGCAGCAGCGGCGCGGCCACTTACTGCGCCATCATTAAAAAGAAGGATTTTACTATCTTCATCAAGACCTAAAAGTTCTGGCTTATAAACAGGTACATCTGTTACGACTGTACCAGGGGAGTTCTTAGCAAGCTTATAAGCTTCTTTTAATGAAGTTACAGGGAATACGTTGTTGCCGTAGAAAGCGGTTTCTATAGTTGTACGAATTGGATTGAAAATAGGGTTGTCAGAACCGATGTCGGTTCTAGGAAATTTTGCTCTTGTTGCCATTAGAAAATCCTCCTTATAATATTGAATTGATATAGTAGTTTACGCTATAAATAGGAAATTATTCCAATTTTTCTAGCATAATTATTTACCTTTCAATTATAAAATGTTAGATCGAAGAATATATTCTAAAAGGAAGAAGGTGAATACATGAGGCAAGAAAATGGCTATCGTATATTATTTAATGGCATAGAAGTGCCCGTGCAGTTAGTAAGTGGAGAATATGTTATTCCTATTAATTTTGATAATGCAGCAACAACACCGCCACTCAAACAAGTCGATACGTTTATTTATGATAATATTCTTTTGTATGGTTCGATTGGCAGGGGAGGACAAAAGTCATCTTACTGTACTGAGGCTTATGAGATTTCAAGACAGGAGATATTAAGCTTTTTTAATTTAGAACCGGAAGATGGCTATACAGTTATTTATGTGAAAAATACAACTGAAGGGTTAAATCTTTTGGCAAATGTGTTATGCGATCATAAAATGGATAAGGTTCTTACAACGCGTATGGAACACCATGCTAATGACCTTCCTTGGCGCATGGCGGCAAGTCCTCTTTATATTGATGTGGATCATGAGGGGAAGTTTAATTTGCAGAGTATTAAGCAAAAATTAGAGAGAGGTCAGGGTACGATTAAGTATGTAACAGTTACAGGAGCGAGTAATGTCACAGGCTATGTAAATCCTATACATGAAATAGCACGTCTTGCACATCAATATGGCGCTATGATTATAGTAGATGCAGCCCAGCTAGTAGCTCATAGAAGCATTTCTATAAAGGGAACTGGAAAAGATGATGCGATAGATTTTTTAGTTTTCTCCGGACATAAAATGTATGCACCATTTGGCAGCGGTGTTGTTATTGGCTTAAAAGAAGTATTTGATAAAAAGAATCCCTACTTGGTAGGGGGAGGTACTGTAACAGCAGTTTTTGATGATGATGTCTACTGGAAACAACCACCACAGAAAAATGAAGCGGGAACACCTAACTTTTTAGGGGCTATGTCTATTGTAGCTGCTATGGTTGTTCTTAGAGAAATTGGATTTGATAATATCGAGTATCATGAAGAAAGCTTAAAGCAACGCTTGTTAAAGGGGCTAGCTCAAATACCTCAAATAGAGCTTTATGGCGATCAAAAAGATAAAGAGAGGCTTGGCGTAGTGTCTTTTAATGTAAAAGGTATTGCTTATGGGCATATGTCAAAGTTATTAGCAGATACAAGAGGGATTGCCACAAGGAGTGGCTGTTTTTGTGCCCAGCCTTATGTGGCAAGGCTTCTTGGAGTTAGCAATGAAGAAAGATACCAGTATCTAATGAATACAAATCTTACACCTCCTGGTATGATTAGAGCGAGTATCGGGTTGTATAATACAGAAGAAGAGGTAGATGAATTTTTAAATACTACGGAGTATATCATTAAACATACAAGGATAAAGGACCACTTTATTTATTAGAGAGATTAAAGATAAGTTGTTATAAAAGATTTTATAGATTTCCTGAGCCATTGCATCTCAATAGGTGTAAGACATTCTACCAAAAATAGCAGTATCATATAGATAAGCGCAGATAATAAGATGCTAGTAATGCATGTTACAAGTACAGGCAAAGGAAGATGAGACAGATGGCCTATAAGATATTTAGAAAATAAAACGGATGCCGTAGCTGTAAGAGCTGGCTTTAAAATCCATTTTGAAACTTCAATATTAATATTTGTGATTTCAAGCAATCGATTAAAGTTAAGAGAGCATGTTAAGATGTTACTCACTATCATAATAGCTAAAAAAGAAGAAATACCCTTAATAGGAATTAAAAAGTAGATAGCACTTATACGAAAGATAGAATCTATCATACTGTATTTAAGACAGCTTACTTGTTGGCCTAGTCCTTTTAAAATGCCATCTGACACGACTTCTATGTACATAAAAGGAACAATAAGCGCAAGTGTTTTAAGTAAGGGACCTATCTCATCATTCTTATAGATCACAACCCCTATTTCATGTGAATAGCTCATAAAGATACTTACAACAAAGATACTTAATATAAAAGTAAAGTGTAAGACGCGGTGTGTGGTATGTCTAACTGTTTTGTAGTGTCTAAGCGTATTAGCTCTTGCAATTTCTGGAACGAGCGTTGTAGAAAAAGCCGTAAGAAATGCTGCTGGAAAGAATAAAATAGGAAGTACCATGCCTTTTACCATCCCATAAAGACTCATAGAAGTTTGCTGTGTTGCGCCAAACTTCCTAAGACCTATAGGTATTAGGAAGTTTTCGAGCGACATAAAGATAGAGCCAATATAGGCTATAGCTGCTACTGGGAGAGCTACCCCGAGTATTCTAAGTAATAGTCCTTTTGAATCATGTGAGTTTTTTGAAACAGTTGTTGTGTATTTCTTATAATCGAGTATGTAAAAAGTAAGCATATAACTCCAAGAAACCATCTCACCTATTGTCATAGCTATACCAATCGCAACATAGGAATATGCCAGACCACGAGGTGACCAAAGATTAACAAGGAGCATAATAAGACCAAGTTTCACAAACTGTTCGAGTACATCAGCGCTGGCAGGTTTGATGACTCTTTTTACTGCGTAAAAGTAACCTTTAAAACATGAGGAAAGCGACATGAAAGGAATGCTAAGAGAAAGCATTCTAAGCCCCCAAGTAGCGCGTTCGTCTTTGATAAAAAAGAGAGCTATTTGAGGTGCGTAAATAAAAAGAAGAAAACAGATCATAGTACTTAGCAGACCACCAAATAAAAAAACGGTGGTCATTATTTTTTTTACATTTTCAAAATGCTGGTGACTAAGTTCCTCGGCGACTAATTTGGAGACAGTTACACTTATACCAGCGGATGCAAAGATAACAGCCATAATATAAATGGACATAACGAGCTGGTAAAGCCCTATTCCTTCAGGCCCTAAGATGGTAGAGATATAAACAATAGAAATCATGCCTACTGTTCTTGTGATAAAAGAAGTCACAGTAAGTATCATTGTATTAGCGATTAAACCTTGTGATCTCAAAAGTATTCCTCCTATCATTAAACATTATTAATATTAAGTATATGTGGACAATATTTTTTTAACACTACTTGTTACAAGCTATTTTGAGGTCAAAAAAAGTGGAAGGCACTTATGCCTCCCACAACTGTTAAATAGAGATATTATCTTGAATAATTATTTTCTTTTAGGGTAACATCGTGCGCGCCGCCTTCTATGATACTTGTAGAAGATACAAGCGTCATTCTGGCTGTTCTTTGGAGTTCATCAATAGAAATGGCACCGCAGCTGCACATGGTGGATTTCATTTTGCTCAGTGTAACGTCTAGATTATCTCTAAGTTTACCTGCATAAGGGACGTAGCTATCTACGCCTTCTTCAAATTTAAGTTCGGTGCCTTCACCCGCGTCATATCTTTGCCAGTTGCGTGCACGCTTAGAGCCTTCACCCCAGTATTCTTTCACATAAGTATTGCCAAGCTTAACTTTGTTTGCAGGACTTTCATCAAATCTGGCAAAATATCTGCCCATCATAATAAAATTAGCACCCATTGCTAGAGATAAAACAGTATGATAGTCATGAACAATACCACCATCCGAACAAATAGGCACATAGATACCAGTTTCCTCATAGTATTCATCCCGAGCTTTTGCAACCTCAATAATAGAAGAAGCTTGTCCGCGCCCGATACCTTTTTGTTCTCTGGTGATACAGATCGATCCGCCGCCAATACCGACCTTGACAAAGTCAGCGCCAGCCTCTACAAGATACATAAAGCCTTCTTTATCAACGACATTACCACCACCTACTTTAACCTCGTCATTGTAGGTGTCTTTAATATATCTAATCGTTTCTCCTTGCCACTCGGTAAATCCATCAGAAGAATCTACACATAAAACGTCTGCACCTGCACTTACAAGTGCTGGCACTCTTTCTTTATAGTCTCTTGAGTTGATTCCAGCACCTACCATAAGTCGTTTATCAGCATCTAAGAGTTCCAGAGGATTTTGCTTATGCTCATCATAATCTTTTCTAAATACAAAATAAACGAGTTTTTGATGATCATCAATAATAGGCAAACAGTTTAGTTTGTGTTCCCATAAAATATCATTAGCTTCACTTAGTGTAATACTTGAATGTCCGACAATAAGATCAGAGAAGGGAGTCATAAAATCTGACACTTTTTTATCTAAGTTATCTCGACTTATTCTATAATCTCTGCTTGTAACAATGCCTTGTAATGGCGTAGATAATGTACCGTCTTCTGTAATAGCAATTGTAGAGTGTCCAGTTTGTTCCTTAAGCTTAAGTACATCCTTCAAAGTATGAGAAGGGGATAAGTTTGCTACACTGACTACAAAACCAGCTTTAAAACTTTTCACTTTTCGCACCATTTCAGCTTGGCTTTCTATAGACTGAGATCCAAAAATAAAAGATAAGCCGCCGCATTTTGCAAGAGCAACCGCAAGCTTGTCATCTGATACAGCCTGCATGATTGCTGAAACAAGAGGAATATTAATCTGAATAGGGCATACCTCTCCTTTTTTAAATTTTACTAGCGGTGTTTTCAAATCAACTTTGGTTGGTACACAATCTTTGCGTGTGAGATTAGGTATGAGTAAATACTCACTAAAAGTACGAGAAACTTCATTATAATAAAATGCCACTGCAATAACCTCCTTATGAATTTCTAAGTATTCTAGCAAGGAAAGAGAGGATTGTCAATGGGTTTAAAATGGGTTTAAAATGGGAAGGTAGTATATTGAGTCTTGTCATGGTGTTGATAATCCATCATAATAATAGAAATGAATCATTCAAATATGGAGGTAGAAAATATGCGCTCTGAAAGATATAAGCTCCCAAACCAAATAAATCTAAATCCAGCATCTAAAAGACAGAAAGACTATGCAGCTAGCCTTGGGATTTTTCTTCCGCACGGCGCTACTATAAGTGATGCAAGTGCGCTGATTGCGAGGGAACTAGATGATGATGTACAAGCTTCAAAAGAACTGCTTGGGTATGCGGATGCAAATGATATTGTATGTTCACCTTATGTTGGAAGTAAATACTTGCATACACTCATATTTGATAATCTAGAAGGAGCGAAAAAAGCAGCTTTCTTTTGCTTTTGTATTTATAACTTTTATTTTAAGGATATAAATGACGTGGGGAATACTCTTGAAAATAAAGATATTCAGGAGAGTATTGAGGATTTTGGCAAAGAATATGTGAATAATTTTTACTTTATGACATCTATGGAGGAGTACTATGGGGAAGAGCTTGTGGCGTTTGGTAAAAGTACAAAGTCTTTAGAAGATGGGACAAAACGTACTGTCTACGGCGGCAGTATTCATACAACAGCCTTTAAGAAAGCTTATGAATATCTAAAAACATGTCTAAACGCTTAACACCCTTGTTACTTTTCTCTAAATTAGGGTATAATATTAATGAGGTATAAAAACTTTTAATGGAGGGGCAAACAGATGCTAAAGAACTCTGAGATTTTATTTAATAATGATCTTGGCTTACAACTTAAGCATAGCAGCAGAGTTAAAATCTGTTTTGACATAATTAATAACCTTTTGCCTGAAAGTGAGGTATACTTATTTGGAAGCTATGCCAAAAGAGAAATTAAACAAGAGAGTGATATAGATATTTTAGTGTTAGTTGATAAGGGATATACATCCAAACAACTTCAGGAGATACGCTGGCAGATAGAAGATGAAATAAATCAAATAAATCATGAAGAGTTTGAAGTAGATTTAAAACTATATACCAAAAGATTTTATGAGGATGAAAGAGTAAACTCATACTTCTTAATGGAAATTGATAAATATAAAAAAGATTTGAGGTGCATTAAATGGAACTAAAGAAAGGCAGTATGCTCTATTTTGCAGAAGTTGATTACAAAAATTTGCAGCTTTTACTTAATAATCTTGAGGGGCTGGAAGATGCAGTTTTGGTAAGGTGTGAACAATGTGTGGAAAAGTATATGAAAGTACTTCTCAAAGAAAAGCTTGGTGAAATAAATACATCTCACAATTTAAGTGTTATTCTAAATAAATTACTTTCAATTTACCCTGAGCTTAAGCCCTATAAATCATTATGTAGATTTTTAAAAGATTGCTATTATGATAGAAATTATGAAACAGAGGGGTATTATGAACTAGAGCAAGAAGAATTTAAAGAAACATTAGATGAAGCAGTAAAGCTCATAAAATATTTAAGGGAAAAGTGCCTAGAATGATAGACCATAAATTTTATCCATAGGATAATACCAATTTATTTATACCCCATCATACAGTGTATATGATGGTTTTTTTGTTCTCTTTTTCTATGGTCAAGCATCCTAAAAATTACCGAGTCCCAGTCATTCTAAAAAACAGACTGCTTACAAGCAATAATTAACCACTTACTGCTCATATATTTACAGAGACAAAGGTAGCCCATATAATAAAAGTGTGGAGAGTGAAAGATTGAAAGAAAAACACTTTCAACCTTTTTATTTGTGGCAGTATCCGGGGCAAAGCTTGCGATATGCAATGGGGGTAAATATGAAAATACAAATTGAGGTAGATAAAAATATTAAAGAAAATGAAGTTATTATCAGGTGCAATGAACTAAGTGAAGAGGTTAGAAATCTTCAAGTGATACTGGAAGATCTAGTATCTCATAAGAAGCGTATAACTTTTTACAAAGGAGATACAGAGTATTATCTTTACTTAGAAGAAATTTTATTTTTTGATACTGAAAAAAGTGGTATTTGTGCACATACCACCAATAATATTTATAACGTAAAATATAAGCTATATGAACTTGAAGAATTATTGCCAAGGTATTTTATGCGCGTTTCAAAATCAACAATTCTAAATGTAAATCATATTTACTCCATAACACGCAGTTTATCATCAGCAAGCAAGGTTGAATTTCAAAATACTCACAAACAAGTATATGTTTCAAGATATTACTATAAAACTTTAAAAATTAAATTATTAGAAAAGAGGAAATGATATGAAAAAAGAGAGAGTTTTTTGGGGAGCTTTATTTTTACTAGCAAGTATTTTTATGATTGTAAGTAGACTTGGATACTTACCAGATATAAATGTATTTAGCTTACTATTAACAGCTTTTTTAGGAGCAGTTATTGTAAAAAGCATACCACATTTAAATTTTGCAGGGATTTTATTTCCTATTGCATTTATGAGTATCATCTATGATAAAGAATTAGGAATTACGGCAATTACACCTTGGACTGTACTTTTGGCAGCATTACTTGGCAGTATTGGCCTCTCTATGATTTTTCACAAACATATGAAATGGGCACATCACAAGCATCACTTCGAAGATTACAAGTTTGAGAAAATTGATGTAGAAGATGAAAATAAGGTTATATTTAAAAGTGCATTTTGTGAGAGTATAAAATATATAGATACTAATCATTTTGAGCAAGGGGATTTTGAATGTTCTTTTGGAGCTATGAAGATCTATTTTGATCATGTAGTTATGAGTCGTGAAAAGGCTATAGTTAGGCTTGAGGCTTCTTTTTCAGGAGTGGAGTTATATGTACCAAAGACTTGGAAGGTTAATGATCAGACAAGAGTGTTTATGGGGGGAGTAAATGAAAAAAATAGAAGTAATGAAAGAGCAACGCATACTTTAACATTAGTTGGTGAAGTTAATTTTTCAGGAATAGAGATCATTTATATCTAAACGATGAATAATAAAGACATTATAACGAAGTGAAAAAAGACAAGGCTTAGTACAAAAGCTTTGTCTTTTTCTTCATCTTAATAGAGAGTATAGATGATGGGATTAACCTGCAAAATATGAGTTTATTCTTCAATGAATAAGCTTGCTTTAGTATCTTGAAACCAAATTTCTAACGCAGCTAATACGGCTTCAATATGCCTCTTAGATACATAACAGTCACAATCATATCGTGTGGCAGTGCACCACATAGTAAGCTCTCTATCTCGGATGACTATCTCATGAGGGATTTTTATCTCATTTTCTATGCAGGCATCAATAAGCCGTGATATATCATGTGTTTTTGGATATAACACATCTTTTAGTTCTAATTGGAATTTCAACAGTTTTTCTACTGCTTGTTGTATAAAGTAAGCAACTTTATTAAGATAGAGTTGATCGGTAGTTTGTTTGAGTTGAGCATAATTAATTTTGGCAAAGTCATAATCTGATTTAGCGAGTAGATAAAGTCCTTTCATAAATGACAACCCCCCCTCTTTCTGCTTCTGCACTAATGCTATTTTTATTTTGTGCTTTTTCTTTTTCAAACTGTTCTTTACTTTTAATAACGATATCTATATTTATAGCTATTCCTTTCCAACAATCTGAAAGTTGCTTTAACAATACTGACTCATGCTCATTACTTATCACGAGTATATCCAAATCACTTTCTTGTCCCCAACGTAAGCTGGTGGCACTCCCGAATACAATAATCTTTTCTATATTATGTGGTAAGGAGCTTAAGAGATGATTTACATATTTTTGTGCAGGTGGATAAATGCCATTTAAAGAATAGATGCTGTCTACTACAACAGGAAATTGGTACATAAGATCCTCCTCAATAAGTGAAATTAAGTAATACTAAAATATAACCCTAGCTTGGTATCTGTTTTTAGTATACCCTAATTATACGTACTGTAAAAGCGTTATTGATAAAAAGCTCACGTTAAACGCATGAAACTGAACGAGGCTTAAGCTCGTTTTGTAGTAGGTCTACACAAATGTGTGAAAGAAAGGCATTAGTAAAGGTATAATTCTATGAGTAAACTATTGAAGTTTTGGGAAAGCTATGATAAAATAAGCGCAGTTAAATAGTAAATGAGTAAACGCAGTGAAAAGGAGAGTACGTTTAAAGCATCTTTATTAGAGAGCTTCTAGAAGAAACATAAGGTCTATGTTTCGGTGGTGAAAAGAAGTAAGATGGGTTAAGCTGAAGATGGCCTTGGAGTGGTGCACCGAAACCTAAGAAGGTCTAGGCTGCAACGGGTTCGCCTGTTATAGCGAGAAAGTATAACCATAATATTATATGGCGTACTTCATAAGGCTTATATTGCAAAGTGTAAGCGCATTAGAGTGGTACCACGGGTATAATACCTCGTCTCTATAACACCAAGTTATAGGGCGAGGTTTTTTGTTTTGTAAGGCTAAGAATAAAAAACCACAACCAACTCATGTATAAGTTAATGCTAAAAAATTAAATTAAAAGGAGAATCACATAATGAGTAAACCAACCTATTATATCACTACCCCTATTTATTATCCAAGTAACAAACTGCATATAGGTCATTCCTATACGACGGTAGCCGCAGATGCTATGGCAAGATATAAACGTCTTAGAGGTTATGATGTCATGTTTTTAACAGGTACAGATGAGCATGGACAAAAGATAGAAAGACGTGCACAAGAAGAGGGGATAACTCCGCAGGTATTTGTGGATAACATTGTGGATTGGATTAAAGATCTGTGGAAAACTATGGACATTACGTATGATAAATTTATCCGTACTACAGATGCCGAGCACAAGCAAGCGGTTCAAAAAATCTTCAAAACTCTTTATGATCAAGGAGATATTTATAAAAGCGAGTATGAGGGCAAATATTGTACACCTTGTGAAACATTTTATACAGAGCATCAGCTTATAGATGGTAAATGTCCTGATTGTGGAAGACCTGTGGAATCTGTTAAAGAAGAGTCTTATTTCTTTAAGCTTTCGGCTTATCAAGATAAACTTATTAAACATATTGAAGATAACCCAGCGTTTATACAGCCTCAAACAAGACAAAATGAAATGATTAACAACTTTTTAAAACCAGGACTTGAAGATCTTTGTGTATCACGTACTTCTTTTAAATGGGGAGTGCCAGTAGAATTTGATCCAGGGCATGTGGTTTATGTGTGGATTGATGCACTTTCAAACTATATCTCAGCGCTTGGATATCTGAGTGAAGATGATGAAGCTTTCAAAAAGTATTGGCCCGCGGATGTTCACCTAGTAGGTAAAGAGATTGTGCGTTTCCATACGATTATTTGGCCAGCACTACTTATGGCACTTGATCTTCCGCTGCCAGAACAAGTATTTGGGCATGGATGGCTTGTTATAGATGGCGGAAAGATGAGTAAATCTGTAGGGAACGTAGTAGATCCAAGTATTCTTGTTGAACGCTACAGCAGCGATGCTATTCGTTATTTTCTCCTTCGTGAAATAGCCTTTGGGCAAGATGGGAACTTTACCAATGAAGCACTTATTACAAGAATTAATTCAGACCTTGCAAATGATCTTGGTAATTTAACATCAAGAACTGTTGCAATGATTGAAAAATATTTTGAGGGTGGTACTTTGCCAGAAATGCAACAAGAAAATGAATTTGACACTGATATTAAAGCACTTGTTAAAAATCAAATTCAAAAAGCAGAAGAGAATATTGAAAAGCTCTTTTTTAATAATGCACTTGAAGATATATGGGTAATTATTAGAAGGCTTAATAAATATATCGATGAAACAATGCCGTGGGTACTTGCAAAAGATGAGGCAAATAAACCAAAGCTTGCAGGGGTGCTTTATACTCTTTCAGAAGGACTTCGTGTTGTAAGTGTTATGATAGAGCCGTTTATGCCAAGAACGCCAGAGAAGATCTGGGGACAAATTGGACTTCAAAGAGGGGAACTTACTTCTTGGGATAGCATTTATACATGGGGGACACTTCCAAAGACGACGACAGCTAAAAAAGGTGAAAATATGTTCCCTCGTATTGATAAAGAAAAAGAACTAGCAGCGCTAGAACTTGCCAATTCTCCTGTAGATACAAATCAAAAAGAAATTAAATCAGAGACTAAACCAGAAGCACAGGTAAAAGTTCAAGAGAAATCTGCTCAAAAAACTGAGGAAGTTAAACAATTAGAGTATATTACCATAGATGATTTTGCAAAAGTTGAGCTTAAAATAGGGGAAGTCATTGTATGTGAGCGTGTGCCTAAATCTGATAAACTTTTAGTTTCTCAAATTAAGATTGGAGAGGAAGTAAGACAAATCGTATCGGGGATTGCAACATATTATACGCCAGAAGAGTTTGTAGGCAAAAAGGTAGTTGTTGTAACAAATCTTAAACCAGTTAAGCTAAGAGGCATCTTATCAGAAGGGATGGTGCTTTGCGCAGTAGATGAAACAGGAAAACTAGTAGCAGTAGGGCCACTTGGAGATATTGTCAGTGGTTCAGAGGTTAGATAACATAAAGTATCTTTCGTAAATAGAGTTTCGTGTGAGGCAAAGAAAATGTCTAAAAGGTGAACGCCTACTTTTTAGACATTTTCTTATGGCGTAGCATATTAAGTAAAGTAATTTAAAAATACTTTGATTTTAATATAAAAAAATCTAAAGATGGATTAAAAATCCAATTATTTATGGTACAATAAGAAGGTTGTCAGCATTAGTGACATATTAACAAGAGTAAAAATAGGTAAATGTAATAAGAAAGTAGGTAAGTTATGAAAAAGAAATTTGCAGCTGTGTTAGCAGCTTGTATTGTTTTCACTAATAGTTTTAATGTTTTTTCACAGGAAATTAATACAACAATCAATAGCGAGGTTTTATTAAATTCTAAAAAAGAGGTTGTTTTACAAGTAGATAATACGTTGGCAGTGATTAATGGTGTAGAAAAACAGTTGAGTACGCTTCCAAAAGTACTAAACGGAACGACGTATTTACCACTTAGATTTATCGTAGATGAACTTTTAGAGGCGAATTTAGAATGGCATGCTGTAGAAAAAAAGGCAAGTATTACAAGAGGAGACAAAAAAGTAGAGGTGAAAATAGAAAGTACAGAAGGTTTTCTAAATGGAGAAAGGATCATACTACTAAGTGCACCTATTACAGATGGAGGTATTACTTACCTTCCGCTTAGAGCTATGTCAAGTTTGTTTGATATAGAAGTAAGTTATGATGAGGCCACAAAAAAAATTACTTTGGTTAAAGAATCAGAGAGTAATGAATCAGTTGTAGATATAAGCCCGACAGTATTTGCACACTTTTCGTTTGACCAGCCCAGATACACAGAAGGGCAAGAGGTTAAGGTAATCGATGAAAGCTTCGATGAAACAGGTGAGGCTATAGTAGATAGGGTATGGAAGGTTAATTTTAATGAAAAACAAACAAGCAGGCAATTAGAAAATATATTTAAAGTACCTAAAGTAGGAACGTATGCTATTTCATTAAAAGTTAGAAATGCTAAAGGGATGTGGAGTGCATGGATAACCCAGCAGGTTGTTATTCATCCTAATTTAAAACCTGTTATTACAAAATTCGAGACAAGTAAGAAAAGCTTTGCACAAGGAGAAAAATTAGAATTTACATATGAGTATGAGAATGAAGTATGGGAAAACATAAAAGCCGAGAGATGGACCTATAGAGAATTTGATGAGCCGCTTGCTAAGTCAGTGGTTGATAAGCCACAATTTATATTTGATGAAGGAAAATATATCGTCACACTTCAATTACAAGATGACGCGGGTAATTGGTCGGATAGGCAGGAGACTGTGGTTTTTATTAATGAACAAGCCGGGCAAAAGGAATTAGAATTTAGATTTACAAAAGGAAGTATTGGAGATATTATTGATAACTTTAAGGATTTTAATTATCAAAACTATAAAGAGATTACCCCAAGTGTAACAACTTTTGGGGAAGGGTCTTTAATGATGAGTGATTCGCCAGAAAGTGTTAAAGCGGTAGGGATACTTTATAAAGACACGTTAGAAGGCCCAGGCAGAATACTCATTCATCATTCTAATGAGTTTACAGAAGAAGAAAATGCCAGAGAGAATAAAAGACTTGTACTCATGGCAGAAAATAAAACAGACGAACCTGCGAACTTCGTCATAGCAAATAGGATTATAAAGGGACCGGCAGAGGATGCACTCTATGTAGGGCAGCAACAACTTTTGGCTTATCTAAGAGGAGATGGATATAATTCTTATACGCTAAACCCTGGTGAAAAGATGTATATCTATGATTCAGGAGCTAGAAGATGGGGGAAGAATCAACTCATTTCAGGTAAAATGGACTTTTTTATTACAGGGAAAGTAACTTTTACAGTAGCTGCCATAGGCAAAAATACAACGATGGATGAGATCGAAGGACTTCCTAAGCTGCAAAAAGATATACATCCAAGAGGAACCTTTGGAGTTACTGATATTTATCATCAAATAGAACTTATGGATAATGAACCCACAAAGCTTCTATTAGGTAAAGATGCCAGTGAATGGATTGAAGGCTATGATGCTATTACAGGAGAAGTAGTTAAAAACAGAGGAAATTTTGGTATTACATATCATCTTAAAATAACGGCAAAGCAAGATATAGGACTCATTCTTAATCCAAGAGGGGGTATATTTAGAGGAGCGATAAAATGGGATGGCAACAAAACTTATTTAGCACCAAGCAAAGGGTTTTTCTCAGGTCATAATAGTAAAGCGGTTATGATAGGCACTATGAAAGCTGGAGAAACAAGAACGCTTGAGTACATTCTTCCAAATGGCTCTGCTTCGCCGGTGCTTATAGGATTTATACCAAAAAGCTACTGGAATAAATAGAAAGACCAATCAGATACTAGCTATATAATTATAAAGTAATGATGAATTTTAAGAATAGGACATGAGCTGGTATGTATCAGGCTCATGCCTTATTTTATTTGAGTAGAAGAGTGTAACAAGCGAAGCTTGTGATATGCAATCGATATAAAAAAGATTGAATTATATAAATAATTAATAAGCTATGATATAATTGTAATGAAACAAGAAAGGAGCTCAAAATGGAAGAGACAAATACAAACAAAACTATGAGAGATACAGTAACACGGATAGGACTCATTATCTGCATTATAGTTATAACGACATGGATTACATATGACCGCGTGGGGTTTCTAGGGACTATTCCGTTAATTATTATTATTCCCTTCTTCTTAAGATTGTTTTTTGCGGGTGGATTAGTTATGGTAGTTACGGCTTTCATTACTAGCCTTTTGGCAGCATTCATAAAAGATGATTTAGGAAATGGGATTCTCTTTATACCAGGGATATTAATAGCTGTTTTTTCGGGAGCCTTATTGGCAAAAGGAATAACAAATAAAGACAAAAGTAAGCATAGGATCTTTATAGGAATAGGGGTGCTAGCGGTTATATTTGCGGGAATGAACTACGCTGAAATTTGGGGAGATCCTATAAGTTACTTAAAAGCTAAGTCAAATATACAAACTTATATTAATGAAAATTATGGTGGACGATTAGCGATAAAAGAGATGAGACGGAGTTTTTTGAAGATGAATGGGTATTATGCCGATGTGGTACAGAAGGAAGATACCAGGAATAAATCAACTATTTATTATGGAGATAGGGGCTATATTAGCGATAGATATTACGATGAAACAACGGAGAATATGAATAAGCAAGTCAGTGAGGCACTTATCTCGCTTATTGAAAACCAAACAGATTTAACATATTATGATATACACCTTATTGTTAATGCAGAAATTCCGCTGGCTAAGTATGACCTTGATGACAGGTTTTTAGGACATGAAGCAATAAGTGTAGATATTCAGCTGCAGCCTGATTATAGTTGGAAGCAAAAAGATAGTGAGCAGACAGAGGTAAGAGTCTATAGCAGTAAAGAAGCTTTTGCAGAGGACGCCTATAAAATCATTACGGTACTACAAAATTCCAAGTATCAGTATAAAGAAGTTGAAATTTATTATTATCTGGAAGATGGTAATACGATTTATGAAATCCTATTGAAAGATGGAGAGTCTATTCATTCACTTGGGCAAGTAATAGAGCGTGTGCAGATGGCAAACCACTCAAAATAAAAAAGGATGTACAAGAAGTCGGGTTAAGACTTCCTGTACATCCTTTTTATATTTGCTTGCATTTATTTGGCACGGCTTGCATGCAGCTAGAGAGACTATATAATAAATTTTTCAATGCCTTCTTTTAATTTATTTGCACTTTCTTTTGAAGCTAAAACTTGTTCCATAACCTCAGAGGATTTGATGTTTACCTGAGATACTTTGTTAGCAATATTCGTTATACCACATGCGCCTTCGTTGGCTGTTTGTGCTATAGCGTCAATAGCTTCTAGAACATTTTGAACTGAACTTAAAAGCTGTTCAGATGTGGTACTGAATTCAGATACCAAAAGATCAACAAACTTAGCATCTTCACTATACTTTTCACCTACATCTAACATAACTTGGTAATCATTTTCTACATCAGTAGACATAAATGTCAACAAACTATTAGAGTGAGAGGAAAGATTATCGACACATCCTGTTACTCTAGTGGTTACACTTTGTATTTTAAGAACGGTATCTTTTGATTGCTCAGCTAGTTTTCTAATTTCATCAGCTACTACTGAAAAGCCTCTGCCACTTTCACCGGCTCTTGCGGCTTCGATAGCTGCATTTAATGCAAGTAAATTGGTTTGTTCAGCAATTTGCATAATGGAATCAGATAAGATATTAATCTGATTGACTACTTTTGAATCATCAATAGCTTGTTTTAATTGATTTTTGGTATTAGCAAAGATTTCATGAGTCTTCTTTTGTGCAGCGTGAACATTTTCCTTAGTTTGTACTGCTCTTTTGCTGATTTCTCGAGCAGAAGATGCGCCATTTAGGGATTTTTCTGCGATATACTCAGCAGCTTTTTTGATTTCTAGAGATGTTGCAGCCATCTCCTGGGAAGACGCAGCCGTTTCTTGCATACTTGCAGCAAGTTCCTCCGTTGTAGCAGATACTTCTTCTAAGTTGCTATTTAAAATATTGGCATTATTTATAGCTAGAGCAACTTCAGAATTTATGTTATGCGCTTCATTTTTAATACTATTAACTAAAAGCTTTAAAGAATCTTTTACTTCGTTTATACCTCTGGCCATTGTACCTATTTCATCTGCTCTAGATAAAAACTTAGAATCAACAGTGAGTGAAAAATCTCCGTTTGCAAGCGTTCGTAAGTATTCAGATGATTTCTTTATTGGATGAGCAATTCTTCTTGTAGTAATACTTATTAAAAAAATTGTTATGGCTAACATAAGTACAGAGATCATTAAAACTGTAAAGGATATTTTTTTAGCACCTGATGATAATTCTTTTTCTGACATAAATGATGCTAAAATCCAGTCTGTTCCATTAACTTTATAGGGATTAACGATAAAACTTTCACCGTTGATAGTCACGTGAAAGGCCTTCAAATCTTCATCTAGGAGACTTTCGAGTCCTGTTATTTGAGTTTCTTCTATTGTTTTAAAATTGTTATCAGGATTATTACCATCGGCCATAACAACGCCTGTGCTATGAACAATCATAGAAAATCCAGTTTTACCTGTCTTCATTTCACTTAACATATCACTAAGAGCAGATTGCTGTACATCAAGACCAATGACGCCTATTACCTTACCGCTTTGATCTGTAAATGAACGAACATTACTTATAATTAATGAATTTGTAATAGTATCTAAATAAGGCTCGGTTCTTATAATATTACCATTCCCAGCTAAACCAGATGTATACCAGGGTCTTTGTGTAGGATCATAACTTTCTGAGTTAGTAGTTTCAGGCCACTGTAAGTAGCCGCTATCATGAGTTCCAAAATAAAGATACATTGTTTCGGGGTGTGTTTGTGCATAGTGTTCAAAAACTTCATATATTTGTTGTTCGAGTCCTCCGTTTTTAGAAGGTGTCATTTGAGTGACATCAGTAGTATTTTCGTAGGAGGTAATAGAAGAATCAGCCTCCATAACTAACGGATTTTGAGCCATCATAGTAAGGTTTTTATCTACTTGGCTATAAAAAACACTGATGGCATTTTCAACAATTTTCATTTGTTCACTAGAGTTATTTAAGTAGTCATTTTTAGATTGTGTAGTTACTCTTATACTAACTACAGTTCCAACAGCTATTAGTGTAAGCAGTGTGACAATAAGTGAAACGGTGAAAAACTGCATCTGGATACTTTTGAATTTCATTTTCATAACTAATTCCTCCTGAAGTGTGAAGTGCAATTTTTTTGGTAGTCAGAATAAAGTGATTCTTTAATCTTAAGCTATTTTCGTATAGCTTGCAATATACTTATTATATTACAATATTTGAGAATATTTTACAAGATATAGTATAATTATTAAAAATTATTAAAAAATATGTCTTTTATAAGATATAATAGTGTAATTTCATTTTATACAAAAACAATATATAAATCTAAGTTATTCATCTATAAAAAAATTTATTACGATGATTTCACATCATGTATATCGTAAATAACTTAAATTAAAGGATATGAGATCTATGTTAAGGAGTTAGTGAATAATTAGTTACTTAATTGTCTGTAAGCATGGGGGGAAGTATCCATGTACTTATTAAACATTTTAATATAGTAGCTTTGATTACAAAACTGATAGAATACAGCAATATCAGCAATAGATTCATTGCTATATTTTAAGAAATAAGTAGATTCTTCGATGCGTCTTTTGATAATGTATTGAAAAAGAGTTATCCCTACCTCTTTTTTAAATAAGGCACTCAGATAATTAGGGTGTACATAAACATTAGCAGCAATATCGTGAAGGGTTAACTTCTCACAGAGGTGATTCATAATATAAGTCATTGTATTGCGAATAACAAGGGAAAACTTGAAGGTGCTTACATGATTAACCTTTTCGATAAAAGTTTCAACCATTCTATGTTCAAGTTTATCAAGTGCAGACATAGAGTTTGTGTTTTCTATTTCAAAGATAAAAGCATCACTTAGATTAAAGGCATCATCATCGGTAACGCCGCCTTTTATAGCAGCTCTTGTGAAAATTGTGCAAGAGCAGATAAGAGAATTTTTGAGTGAGCGTAATGGATTATCCGAAAGTTTAGCGCGACTTAGTGAGTTGATTTCTGAAAGAATCTTAGAGGCATTGGCTTTGGTACCACTTTTTATCAATTTAATAATAAATTGCTCTAAAAAGTAAGGTGGATGTTGAAACATATTTAATCTATTTTTATAGGTTGTAACAAAATAGTTCTCGGGCATAGAAGGAGCTGATAAAGTAGGTTGCTCAGATGAAGTGTCATAAACAGGATTAAAAAGGTTAAGCAGTAACTTATTTATATAGAAGCAATGAGTAGTATCTACAATACTAAGATTTGAGAAGTAATTTTGAAGTTTACTCTTTAACTTAATAGAAAGAGAGTGATTTTTAATAAGGTTAGAAAGCTTTAAGTCATACATTACTTCCTCTAAGAAAGGACCTATTATAAGGACATCTGATGCACCCAGTTCAAATATTATAAAACATTCATAGTAATCGTTAGATATGTACTGGCATGTTAAAAATTGATTAGGACTAAAAGTGAGTTCAGAATGATCTGAACCATTATGGATTAAATCGGCTACACCCATAGACTTTTCGGGAAAATGATAAGTTAGTAAATTATTGCCATACAAGCCAATAGGAAGTTTTGTGAAATGATGAAAAATCTCTATCTTTTCTAAAATGATGTGTTGAGGACAACTGTGTTCCATAAAAATCACTCCTCGTTAAGTATAAGTTATAGGTATATTATCATTAATATTATAATACTTTTGTTAAAATAATAAAATACTAATTACTTTAAACGTTATAGTATTAATTTATAACCACTTAATACAAGTGAAAAATATCATACAGTGCCAGAAGCGGTATCGGGGGCTGTGAAGGAGTAGTGAATGAGATATGAAAGAAAATAATAAATGGGAGATTATAAGTCATTCCCTTGAACCATCTCAACTTATGGTAGATGAAACATTGTTCCATACGGCTAATGGTTATCTTGGCGTGAGAGGTAATTTTGAAGAAGGATATGTAGATCAGTATGATACCATAAGAGGGGCATATATTAATGGATTTTATGATATATCAGAGGTTAAGCATGGCGAGAAATTATATGGATTTACAGAAAGTAAGCAAAAAATTATTAATATTACAGACGTGCAAGGCATACAACTATTTATTGCAGGAGACAGATTTTCTTTGTTTGAAGGTGAAACCTTAGCGTACAAAAGAACGTTAGATATGCAAGCAGGGGTTGTAAAAAGGCATATTGAGTGGAAGTCTCCAAAAGGGCATATTTTAGAAATTGATATTTTAAGAATGGCATCATTCGTAAAACCAGAATTGTTTTTGATAGACTATACTATCAAATCCATTAATTATGAAGGCGAGATAGTACTTGTTTCAACTCAAATAGGGGAAGTATCCAATTATTTTAATCCTAATGACCCTAGGGTGGCTGCAGAAGCTGAAAAACATCTTACAGTAACACAAATAAGAAGAGAAGCAGATATAGATCTTGTTTATTCAGAAACAAATGCATCAAATCTCAAAGTAACTAGTGCTGTTAAGCATGTCGTTTCAACAAGGTGCCATATTGAAAGTACCAGTGATAAAAGCTCTTTAACTTCTAAAATAAAATTCAATATAAAGTTAGGAGCGACAGAGAGGCTTATTAAGTATTGTATATTTACTGATTCTATAAGATATTCCGATTGTAATCAAAGTGCTCTTTGCAGTATGTATGAAGTAACCGAGATGCCAATACAAAAACTTTATGAATCGCAACAAGCTTATCTAGATTCATTCTGGAAGGTAGCGGATGTTGTGATAGAAGGCGATGAAACATTGCAACAAGGCATTCACTTTAGTGTTTTCCAGTTATTGCAATCTGTCGGAAAAGATAAATACAGTAATATTGCAGCAAAAGGGCTATCAGGAGAGGGTTATGAAGGGCATTATTTTTGGGATACAGAAATTTATATGCTGCCATTCTTTGTATTAACAGATCAAAAGATTGCGGAAGGTTTACTAAGTTATAGATATGAAAAGCTTGATGAAGCAAGAAAAAATGCTAGAATTATGGGGCATCAAAAAGGAGCACTTTATCCTTGGAGAACAATTTCGGGGAGTGAGTGTTCAGCATACTTTCCATCAGGGTCAGCCCAATACCACATTAATGCAGATATAGCTTATATGTTTGTGCAACACTATCTGGTAACTAAAAATGTAGATTTTGTTATAAACAAAAGTGCAGAAGTGTTGTTTGAAACAGCGAGGCTGTGGATGGATACAGGACATTATATAGAAGATACTTTTAGAATAGATGCAGTTACAGGACCTGATGAGTATACATGTCTTGTGAATAATAACTATTATACAAATGTTATGGCGAAGTATAATTTGAAGTGGGCAGTTAAATTCTATGAAGTTGTTAAAAAATATGGCGATATTACGCATTTATCTCAATCTATAGGGCTTACAGAAGAAGAAGTTAGTACATGGGAAGAAGCCTATCAGAAGATGTACTTGGTATATGATGAAAAGCTGGATATTAACCCACAAGATGATACATTTTTCTCAAAAGCGAGATGGGATTTTAGCAATACGCCTAAAGAGAATTATCCGTTGTTATTACATTATCATCCCCTTCATATTTATAGATATCAAGTGTGTAAACAAGCAGATACGGTACTCGCACACTTTTTATTAGAAGATGAACAAAAACTAAGTACTATCCAAAATTCTTTTGAGTATTATGAAAAAATTACAACGCATGATTCTTCGCTATCAACCTGTATCTTTAGTATTATGGCTGCGAGACTTGGAGATACTCATAAAGCTTATGATTATTTTATGCAGACAACAAGACTTGATCTTGATAATACACATCATAATACCAAAGATGGCCTCCATACAGCAAATATGGGAGGAACCTATATGGGGATGGTATATGGGTTTGCGGGACTTAGAATAAAAGAAACAGGCATTTATTTTAACCCTATCATTCCTGAGCAGTGGGATAACTATGAGTTTAAAATTTGTTATCAAAATAGAATGATAAAAGTACATATGAGTAAGGAAAGGTGTATTTTTGAACTTTCCCAAGGAGAAGCTCTTATAATAGATGTATGGGGAAATAAATATCAATTAATAGATACAATAATAATAGATTTAGATAAGAGGAAGGAGAGCGAGAATGCATAAAAAATATAGAGCGGCACTATTTGATTTGGATGGGGTATTAGTGGATACTGCTAAATACCATTTTCTAGCATGGCATCAAATAGCAGAGTCATTAGGGATTGTTTTTACTGAAAAAGATAACGAGGCTCTTAAAGGAGTATCAAGAATGGAGTCTTTGGATATTCTTCTTTCTATAGGTGGACTGAATTTAAATGATGAACATAAAAAAGAACTAGCCGATAGGAAGAATCAGATTTATGTAGAATATATTTCAAAATTAACGCAAAAAGATATATTGCCAGGAGTACTGGGGTTATTAGAAAATCTTAAGACTAAAGAAATTAAGACGGCTATTGGTTCAGCGAGTAAAAATACGCCTATGATTATAGAGAAGTTAGAAATCAAAAAATATTTTCAGGCTATAAGTGATGGCAATAATGTTTCAAAGGCTAAGCCAGATCCAGAAGTGTTTATAAAAGCAGCCAATATGCTAGGAGTAGAGACAGAAGAATGTGTTGTATTTGAAGATGCGAAAGCTGGTATACAAGCAGCTAAAAGTGCGGGGATGTATGCAGTTGGGGTTGGAATGGAAGAGGATTTGCCAGGAGCTAATAGATGGGTTACATCTCTTAGTGAGTTGGATCATGAGATACTATTTTAAATAAAAGTATAAATTAAAAGTAGTCTAAGTCGTATAATATGCGGCTTAGGCTACTTTTAGTTAATACTTATCATAATCTTTGTGTTTACTTTTTTCCTTTTTTCTTTCTTTCATTCTTTGTCCTAAAACAACGAATAAAAAGATAAAACCTGCAAGTAATCCAAGCCCCCAAAGTGCAAAATAACCAATAATTAACAAATTAAGTGACATTTAGATCACCTACTATTCTTTGATAACAACAGCCGTACCGTAAGCTACCATTTCGGCACAACCAGTCATAATAGCTGAGGACATAAGTCTTAACCCGACAATAGCATTAGCACCAAGGCCTTTTGCTTCATCTACCATTCGTCCTATAGCGATTTGTCTTGCTTCTGTTAACATCTCATTATAAGAATTTAGTTCGCCACCCACTAATGTTTTGAAACTAGCAGTGATATCTTTGCCTATATGCTTACTTCTTACAGTACTGCCTTTGACTAAGCCTTTGACTTCAAGTATTTCTTTGTTAGGAATCATATCTGTTGTAACGATGATCATTATGAAAGCCTCCTTTTTTAATAACCTTTATAACTCTATCGGAATATAAAGTATGTATTCCCGGGATAGTAAGGTTCTATTCTTTACTTATTTATTATACCTCAATGATAAGACGAATGAAAGTTTAAAATATAATATACAACGTAGTTACACACATACTTTTAATAAATAATCCACACTAATTATTAGCAAAATCTTACAGTAGACGGAAAGAACAACAACATATTACCATAAAGAGTATAAGGTTTTTATAATAATATCAAAGAAATATTACATAATTATTACGCGAGTTGAAAATGAATAATGATGGAGAAATAATTTACTATACTATTAGAAAAATTGATAAATGTTGGTAAATCAACATAATATAAGTATGTTGATTTGAGAAAAATATATTATAGTATAAAAAACCTGGGAGAGATTGACAATTTAAAACATGTATTTTATAATAATTATGTAACAATTAATTAATAAATCTTAACAAATAACGGAGGGCATATGAGACTAAAAAATAAGATGCTAGCATGGATTGCCGTAAGCGTTATAAGTATAGGAAGTAGGAATACTTTTGCAGCGCATATTGCGATGATAGCAGAAGAAACGGCTGTTCTTACAAAACAAAATGGACAAAAAGCAACATTAAAGCTTGGAGACAAAGTTAAAATAGTAGTAGATGAAAATTTTAATCAAGATGATACAGCGAAAGTGGATATGAATGGTACATATGGTTATATTGAGAAAAAGGATATACAAATCCAGCAAATACAAACTAAAGTGTTAATAAATGAGTCAGCTTTAAGAAAAGAACCACAGACTAAAGGAGAAGTTATTACAAGGCTTGATCAAAAAGATAAGGTAACGGCTTATTACAAATATACGGACTGGTACTTTGTAGAAACGCAGCAAGGGCAAAAAGGATATATTTATAAGTCACATGTTAATGAAGAAAAGTTATACTTACTGCAGCGTAAAGATATACATCTGTTTAATAATAGTGATGCGGGGTCTTTAGCAGCCAGAGCGGTTAAAGGAGAAATTTATACAGGAGAACGCGTTAATAAAGACCCAGAGGCTATCAATAACGTTGCCGTTATAGCAGAAAAGACAGCAGTACTTACAACCAAGCAATCAGAAGAAATTGTATTAAAAGCTGGAGATAGAATCAAAATGATTTTAGATGAAGATTTTTATCAAAATAATCTGGCACAAGTAGATATGAATGGTACATATGGCTATATTAATAAAAAAGACATACAAATGAAGCAGATACAAACTAGAATCCTAGTAGAGGGTACCTTTTTAAGAAAATCACCAGATCCTAGGGCAGAAATTGGGAGAAGACTTAATAAGGATGAAATAGTAACAGCTTATTATAAATACATAGATTGGTATTTGGTAGAACTAGAAGATGGAGAAAAAGGCTTTATTTATAAAACTCAAATTAATGAAGATAAATTATACTTACTAGAACGTAGAAATGATATTGCGAAGTTAAATACTCTAATAGGAAGAGAGTCACCAGTAGAGGTGGTTATGTGGAGTGAAGCTTCTAGAATTTTGCCAAGAGGGGGTACTGCTGTTATAGAAGATGTTTATACGGGAAAACGTTTTAGTATTAAACGAACCTTTGGGACAAATCATGCAGACATTGAGACTTTAACTAAGGCAGATACAGAAGTTATGAAACAAGTATGGGGAGGTTTTACGTGGGAGAGAAGACCTGTCATTGTCCATGTAGCTGGAAGACGGTTAGCAGCATCATTAGCTGGAATGCCTCATGCAGGTAAAGATAGTGCACCTAATTTATCCTATACAGGAGGTAGATCGGATGGGTATGGGTATGGTATTAATTTAGATGCTGTAAAAGGAAATGGTATGAGCGGCGTATGTGATCTTCATTTTAGGGAAAGCAGAAGACATGCTGATGGCAGAATAAGAGCAACTGTAGATGCTGTTCATCAAGCAGCTATTGATATAGCAGCACAATATAAAGAGAGACTAATAAATTATTTTTAAGTAAAAAAGGGTATCTCCGAAAAGATATCCTTTTTTGCTTAAGTAAGTTGTGATATGCAATGAGTATAAATATAGAACTATAAATATAAAAAGTCATCTAATTTTAATCTAAATAGATAGAAAAATATGATATAATATAGAATATTATAGTTTTCACAATATAATAGATTAATATTACCATAAGGAGATGATTAGATGATGAATCGATGTAAAGGAACAGTGGCAAAGCTTTTATTACTAGGTGTTTTGATGTTTATACCCAGTTTGGCTATGGCACAATCAGACAATACGCTTACTAAAAACACGATAGTTGAGTCAAAGGGCTATCGCTTCACGTTAGAGGATGCAAATCAGCTTAAGATTAATCTAAACGATCCTGTTGTGTACGCAGGGAAACCTGTTTTTTTCTATGTTAACTTACAAGGAGCAAAATGGTTAGATACAATAAATATGTCTACACCAACCTATTTTCCAGCAACAACTTTTAAAAAAATAAGTGATACTACGTTAGAAGTGAAAATAAATAATTCGATTGCACGTAGTATATATTATATTCCTCTTTTAACTGAACTTACAGGAGGCGAAGCAAAGGTAAGTATAGATGGAGAGGCAACAGAAGTTAGCGATATGCCTTTTACTGCATTTGCAGTGACAAGTGATCAAAAGGCAGTTGTATCTACAGGAGATATCGTAGCTGTAAGAGAAGAAGGTGTTGTTGCCAATATTAAAGTAGACGAAATTATCAAAGGGAGTCTTACAGAGAGTATCAGAGCAGAAAATAGAACAATAACACTTACACTTCTTAATCCGCATTATGAATTTGAAAATGATAAGCCTGTTGTGACTCCAAGCAGAGGTTATTATGATATGTTAGGGATATCAACTCACTATGCAAGCTTTAGTAATCAATCAGATAAAGGAGTTATACGTATTCAATTACCGCAGAAGACAGATAACCTATCAAAGGGGAGCTTAAATATAACGCAACTCAAAGTAAAGGCTAAGTCTAGAGAGTTAAAGCTAGGTGAAATTCAAATACAAGTTAGCGGAGCTGGGCTTCAAGATCGTATTGTTACGGTTGCGGAAATTTTAGACTATGGGATTTTAGTGAGTAACAGACTTACAGCACCTGTTAAAGTAAAAGTGGGCAGCAAAAATAACATAAGTTTTTCTATCAAAGAGAGTGTGTTAAATAGTATGATTCCTAGCAGAAAAGTAGAGGTTATATTAGATAAAGGCTACTTTGCACCTGATGAAAAAGCTAGTATAACTGATTTGAAAATAGAAAATATTAAACTAAATAATCAGGATATAACCTCACAAGTACCAGTAAGTGCTATATATAAAGAAGACTTTTTAGTAGGATTTAATTTTGATGTACCTAAGAACATAGATACTACTAAATTGAATGAAATACAATTTAATAATATTAGGGTGTATGCACCAAATGGCACAAGCGGAGACGTAAAAGTTTCAGTAGAAGTAGTAGGTATAAAGGAAAAAGCGAGTGTGGTAGTGGCTGAAATTAAGCCGATAAGTACGGTGAATATAGAACCTGTCAAATTAAGAGTAGCTGTAAAAGATCAAGTAGGTGGAAAGGTTATTATCAGCGAAACTGACAAGGATATGATACAAAGAGGCACAATTGAATTGGAAATAGAAAAGCAGTCAGGTATATATTTCCCAAAAGAGCCTGTTGTTACAGTTATAGAGGGAGATATTAAACTAGGTAGTGTGAGATATGATGGTGTGAGTCCTAATATATTAAAAATAGAAGTATTGCGTACATCTACACATGCATCTCGTATTCAAATTCAAAATTTTGTAGTTACTACAGATGGCACAGTACCAGATGGAAGCTACACATTAACAATAAAAGGAAGTGCTATTGCACCAGAGATAGCAGTTGGAGCATTAGAGTACAATAACTTTATGATAGTTGGAGAGTATGCAGTAGATGTTGTACCAGTTACACCAACTGAAAAAACTATATCTCAATTTATTATTGGCAGTGCAATTTATGATGTAGATGGAGAAAAAAGAAGTATGGATGCAAAGGCTTACTTAGAAGAAGGAAGAACTATGGTGCCTATAAGATATGTAGCTGATGCTATAGGTATTACAAGTAAAGATATTAAATTTGCAAACGACATTGTGACGATTTTAACACCAGGAAAAACCATTACACTCTATAATGGACAAAGTGTAGCGAGGATTAATAATGCTGAGCTTTTTATAAGCGGCAAAGTGAGTATTAAAGAAGGAAGAACCTATGTTCCAGTGGCTGAAATAGCAAGACTTCTTGGTATAAAAGTAACTTGGGATTCTACAACTAAAACAGCTATTTTTGAAAAATAAAAGAGACTAAATAAAAAAGACCAGTAATTTAAGGCTAGTGCACAATGCACTAGCCTTGTTTATTTCACCAAAAAACATTAAAATAATACTATAAAATCAGTTATAAGGAGAAAAAAATGTATTTTGATTCCCATGCACATTACGACGATGAAAGTTTTGATGAAGATAGAGAAGCACTGCTTACTAGTATGCCTCTAAAAGAAGTAGAGTTTATTATTAATGCAGCAGCACATATGACTTCTTCCTACGAAGGTATAGCACTTGCGGATAAATATCCTTTTATTTACTGCAGCGTAGGTGTTCACCCTCATGAAGTAAAGGATTTAGAAGAACATAATATAGAAGAATTAAGACGCTTGTCTATGAGAGATAAGGTTGTAGCAATAGGAGAAATTGGACTTGATTATTATTATGATTTATCTCCAAGAGGCGCTCAGAAAAAGTGGTTTATAAAACAATTGGAGTTAGCAGTGGAAGTAGCATTGCCGGTTATTATTCATAGCAGAGATGCAAGTCAGGAGACTTTTGATATTATCCGGCAAAGTGGCATTAAAGAAGGGGTTATCCATTGTTTTTCGGGAAGTGTGGAACTTGCTAAAGAATATGTTAAAAGAGGATTTTATATAGGAATAGGAGGGGCTGCAACCTTTAAAAATGCCAGAAAGATAGTGGAAGTTGTAAAAGAAGTACCTATAGAACATATACTCGTAGAAACTGACGCGCCCTATTTAACACCTACTCCTTTTAGAGGCAAGAGAAATGATTCATCTTATTTAAAATATGTAGTAGAAAAGATAGCGGAAATTAAAGAATTGGACAATTTAGCGGTAAGTGATATAACTTGTCAAAATGCAAGGAGATTATTTAAGATATAATAATAGGTTTGCGTATAAAACAATAGGAAATAGTTACTAAAAAACAGCTTTTGTAAAAAAAGCTGTTTTTTAGTTTTAGTATACTTATACTAAACTTATAAAATACAGAAATAGATTTTACATCAAATATTTTTTTAAATATTACGCTTAATAACTCTATAAATTTATAAAAAATACTATAAAATAATTTAAATAATAAAATATAAAAATATAGGCATAAAAGCATAAGTAAAGACATAAAATAGTTATTAATTAAATGTTACATAATTATTAAGATGGTTTAGAGATAAAAAAAAGTTTACTACTATAAAAACGTTGAAAATTGGTATGTTGTGATACTTTTTTTGCATTTTTTTTAGATACTGAAGAAAAAAATATTACAAAAAGCTTGAAAAACTAAAGGAAATGTATTACAATACTGAAAGTAGTTGCAACAAAATTATAATTACATTTATTCCCAAATAATTATAATAGGATACGATTCACCAGATTGAGTGAGAAAGTCTAATTGTTTTGTTTAGTAGAGGTAACACTAAACTTTTTAACAAAACAATTTATGTTTTAAGGAGGAAATCATGAAGAATCGAAGTAGAATCGCTTTATTGATGGTAATGTTATTTGTATTAGGAACAGTTAGCATTACAGCTTATCAATCTCTATCTAAGGTTATTACGCTAATCGATGATGGGAAAGTGACACAGTATCAAACAGATGCAAATAGTGTGGAAGAATTATTACAACAGTTAGACATAATTTTAGACAGTAAAGATCAAGTAACACCGGGTGCTGATACAAAAGTAGAAGACAATATGAAAATTACTATAAATAGATGGAAACCAACTGTTAATTTTAAGTTGAATGGTGAAACAATCAGTTTTAAAACTAATCTTAAAACAGTGGGTGAAATTATAACTGCTAAAGATTTACAAGACACAAAAGAGTTATCTGTAACACCAAGTGCAAATGCGGCTATAGCAGATAATATTAGTATTGTTGTTAAGACAAAAGAAGTTAAGATGGTAATAGAAGATAGACCTATTGGTTTTAACACTATTGAAAAGACAACTACAGAACTTAAGCCTGGCGAGACTAAAATGACACAGGAAGGTCAAAATGGACTTAAGCAAGTGACTTTAGAAAAAGTATTTTTTGGTGGTGAGCTTGTAGAAGAAATAGTAAAAGAAGTTATCATAAAAGAAGAAGCACAAGATCAAATTATATTAACAGGTATGAGTAATCTTATAAAAGATCCTTTAACAGGAAATAATTACGAGTATACAAAAGTGTATAATATGGAAGCTACGGCCTATGCAAATTCAGGTGGTGACGGCAGAGGTATTACAAAAAGTGGTATAAGAACCTTTGTTGGAGTGGTTGCAGTAGACCCAAAAGTTATTCCTCTTGGAACGAGACTGTATGTAGAAGGCTATGGTGTTGCGCTAGCAGCAGATACTGGTGGAGCTATAAAAGGGAACAAAATTGATTTGTTTTTTCATACGGAAAGAGAATGTTATCAATTTGGACGTAGAAAAAGAACTGTCTATGTACTTAAAGATCAAACGATAGATGTTGCATCAATAAGAAATTAAAGAGGCTATTTAAAGATAGCTTCTTTTTTCTTGTCCTTGTTTTAAGGTTTTAGGATATGGTATGATACATCAAGAAGGAGTGAATTTTATGGATAAAATAGCGACACCAGAAGGAACCAAAGCAATACTTAATAAGTACTCTTTTGTCTTTCGTAAAAAGTTCGGTCAAAACTTTCTTATAGATCCGCATGTATTAGATGAGATTATTTATGCATCAGAAATTACAAAAGAAGACTGTGTATTAGAAATAGGTCCTGGAATAGGAAGTGTAACACAAGAACTTATTAAACATGCCGGAAAAGTTATTGCTGTAGAAATAGACAAGATGCTTATTCCTATACTAGAAAAGCAATTTGGAGAGGTACAGAATTTTAAACTTATTCATGAAGATATATTAAAGGTTGACCTTAAAAAACTTATAGAAGAAGAGTCTCCAGGAAAGAGAATTAAGGTTGTTGCAAACTTGCCTTATTATATTACAACACCTATTATTATGGCACTTCTAGAAGATGAGCTTTCTATAGAAAGCATTACTGTTATGGTGCAAAAAGAAGTCGCACAGAGACTAGCAGCACCTCCGGGAAGTAAACAATATGGCGCTATTACTTTAGCGGTAAATTATTATGCCAAGCCTCATTTAGCAGCAGATGTACCTAGAAATTGTTTTATGCCAAGCCCTAATGTAGATTCAGCAGTACTTAAAATGACTTTAAATAAAGAACCCGTTGTGGCCATAAATAATACAAAACAATTATTTAGAATTATTAAAGCAGCTTTTGCTCAAAGACGTAAGACACTGCTTAATACGCTCATGGCAAATGGAGAATTAAATTTATCTAAAGAAGCTCTAAAACAGCTGTTAGATGAAAGTGGTATAGGGGCAACTACAAGAGGAGAGGCTTTATCTTTACAAGACTTTGCAAGCTTATCTAATTATATAGACGAGCATAGGATGTAAAAAGTAGTTGACAGATTCTAAGTTTACAACTTATAATAAACCTAATTTTAAAAATATAATAAACCAAGAGGATATAAAGATGAATCGTATTAATAAACTTGCAGAAAAATTATATACATTCTTTTTTAGCTGGGGCTACTTTTATTTTAGCGCTGGTTATTTTTGCTGCAAACAAAATATACAAACGCCTATTGGCATATACGTCTGATTCAATATATCTTAAGTGAAATTAAAAGATATGAGGCTTTATGTTCTTAGGGACATAAAGTCTTTTTATTATTTATAGATTCTTTAAAGCTAATAAGACCCAAAAATAGCCAATGAGCTACATAGAGTAGGGACGGAAACTAATGTATAAAAATAAATATGGGATGCATAGCATCTGTAAGTCATAAGATTTGTACATTAGGGATATCTATACTCAATGTATACCTAAAAATGAGTATAGCAAACAAACCTACATTAGATGT
>CAKZUB010000066.1 GCA_937921505.1 uncultured Clostridia bacterium
CTTGATAAATATTTTAGCACATAGGGGTAATCTTAGACTAGTCCTTTGTTTATAAAATTTCCAGTTGATTCATTTTTAAAGTAGTCAATTTTATTACTGGAAATTGTTCAATAACTGACTACAAAATATATTATACGAGGATGATTAGTATGAAAAAAATAGTATTAATACCAGACTCTTTTAAAGGAACAATAAGTTCAACAGAGGTTTGTGGAATTATGAAAAAGTCTATCAAAGCGTTTTCTCCCTTGACAGAAGTAGTAGAGATACCTGTTGCAGATGGAGGAGAGGGAAGTGTAGATGCATTTATTACCGCATTAGGTGGAACGAAAACAAAGGTCATTGTAAAAGGGCCTTACTTTGAAGATATGGAAGCTTATTATGGTGTTATTAACAAGGATACAGCAGTTATAGAAATGGCTGTATGTGCAGGACTGCCACTTGTAGAAAATAATAAAAATCCAATGAAAACAACCACCTATGGGGTAGGACAGATGATAGCTCATGCCATTCAATCTGGATGTAAAAAAATTATCATGGGGCTTGGCGGAAGTTGTACCAATGATGGGGCTACAGGACTCGCAGCAGCTCTTGGCATAAAATTCTTTAATAAAAAAGGAGAAAGCTTTATACCTGTTGGAGGAACTTTATCAGAAATTGAGCGTATAGATAACACAAGCTGTATAAAAGAGCTTAGTGATATTCAGATAGTTGGAATGTGTGATATTGATAATCCACTGTATGGTCCAATAGGAGCTGCTTATGTCTTTGGACCTCAAAAAGGTGCTGACCAATCTATGGTTAAAATACTGGATGCAGGGCTTATGCATTTGGCCAATAAAATAAAAGAGAACCTTCATTTAGAGGTCGAATCACTTGAAGGAGCAGGTGCTGCAGGTGGCATGGGAGCGGGGATAGTTGCCTTCCTAGGAGCAAAACTTCAAATGGGGATAGAAACAATACTAGATACAGTACAATTTGATAAGATTGCAAAAGGAGCTGATCTTGTTTTTACAGGAGAAGGTAGACTAGATTCTCAAAGTCTTAGGGGTAAGGTGATTTGTGGTGTAGCAAAACACACTAAGGCTTTAAGCATTCCCCTTATAGCTGTAGTAGGTTCTATTGAAGATCCTATTGAAGCAGTTTATGAAAAAGGTGTAACGGCAGTATTTAGTATTAATAGAGCACCGATTGACTTTAGCATTGCGAGATATCAATCAAAAGCAAATTTACAACTTACTATGGATAATATTATGAGACTACTTAGACTTAATAAGTAAAAATAAATAAAGTATTAAAGGTGGCTATTGCTTTGTGAGAAACAAAGTTGTAGCCACTTTTTCGTTTTTAGGATAATTTCCTTTAACACCTTATTGACATTAACGCTGCGTTATAGTTTATAGTAATCTTAGGAGGAGGTAAAGAGATGGAATATACAGTGCAAAAGCTAAGTAGATTGGCAGGTGTAAGTACAAGGACTCTTAGATATTATGATGAAATAGAAATTCTAAAGCCGGCAAGAATTAATTCATCAGGCTACCGTATTTATGGTGAAGTGGAAGTTGACAGACTGCAGCAGATATTATTTTATAGGGAGCTTGGGGTAAGCTTGGAGAATATAAGAATGATAATAACTAAGCCAACCTTTGATGGGAAGATTGCTCTTAGAGAGCACCGTTCAAAGCTGATTGAAAAAAGAAAACAACTTGATTTATTAATAGCTAATGTGGATCAGACAATAGCTCAAACAGAAGGGAGAATTAAAATGACAGACGCAGAAAAGTTTGAAGGCTTTAAGCAAAAAATGATTAGCGATAATGATAAAAAGTATGGTAAAGAAATAAGAGAAAAGTATGGAGAAGAACAGGTTAAAAAGTCAAATCAAAAGCTAAAAAATATGACAGAAGAAGAGTATAAAGAGGTAACAAGTTTAGAACATGAAGTGATAGAGGCACTTGCAAAAGCTTTTAAAACGGGGGATCCAGCAAGTGAGATAGCTCAGAAGGCGGCAGAGCTTCATAAGCAGTGGTTGTCATATTATTGGAGTGATTATAGTAAAGAAGCGCATGTAGGGCTAGCTAATATGTATGTTGAGGATGAGAGATTTAGGGCGTACTATGATAAAAGGCAGCCGGGGACAGCAGAATTTTTAAGAGAGGCTATTTTAATTTATACAGGTATGGAGTAATAATAGTGATATATAATATGCATAGCCTCAGCATATTGCTAACCTTGTTCATATATGATATAATTGATAGTAACATAACAAAGAAAAGAGGTATCAAAGGGGATATGAAATTAATGAGATTCCGTTATTTCGTTTAATACAAATAACTTAATAAAATAAGGTTAAAGCGCCTATGGTATAGGTTTGTTTAGTAACCCTTATTTTAGATTCTCACAATGAACTTTCATATACCTTTTTGATACTTATTACGTTATATAATACTTCAAACAATACTGAGTCTAGGTTTGTTTGAGTATATACTTATGAGTATTTAGGCTGCAGATGGAGTGTGTTCATTTGCAGTCTTTTTGCGTGTATGAAATTATTCCTGATTAACTAATGGTCAGAAAGGAGAGATTCGTGTGATTATTAAGTTGAATATTTTTCATGTAAGACTAAGAGGATAGAGTGGAGTATATGGCATACCTTTTCAATATAAAAAATTTGCATATGGAAAAGAAGATCATTACTCCCAACTATTTAGATTTTTAAAATAGAAATTTATACGAGGAGAATGAATCATGATAGAAAAACAAAGAGCTTTATTAATAGGGGTTAGTACGCAGCATCAAATAAATTTTGAAGATTCAATGGAAGAGCTAAAAAACTTAGCTATAGCTTGTGATTTAGAAGTTGTAGGAAGAGTAGAGCAACATTTAAAGGTACCTCATTCATCTTATTATATTGGTTCAGGTAAAGTTGAAGAAGTTGTAACGCTTATAGATGAGACACAAGTAGATGTTATTATTTTTAATAATGAGCTCTCACCGTCGCAGCTTCGTAACCTTGAGAGAAAAATACCATGTGAGATTATGGACAGAACGGCTTTGATTTTAGAGATATTTGCAACAAGGGCAAAAACAAGGGAAGCCAAAATGCAAGTAGAATCTGCCCAGCTCAAATACATGTTACCAAGGCTTGCAGGATTAAGAAGCGCTTTGGGCAGACAAGGCGGCGGTGCAGGCCTTAGAAATCGGGGAGCTGGAGAAAAGAAAATAGAGCTTGATCGTAGAAAGATAGAAGAAAAAATAACCGAACTGGATAAAGATCTTAATCGGATCAAAAGTGAGAGGCAAACACAGAGTAAAAAGCGTATCACAACAGATTTGCCGAGAATCGCGATGGCTGGTTATACTAATGCAGGAAAATCAACGCTTATGAACGCCTTGATTGAACGTTGTAATAAATCAGAAGAGAAGAAAGTATTTGAAAAGGATATGCTGTTTGCTACTCTTGAAACTTCGGTTAGAAGTATTAGGTTAGAGGATAATAAGACCTTTTTATTATCAGATACAGTTGGATTTGTAAGTGACTTGCCTCATGATTTAGTTAAGGCATTTCGGTCAACGCTTCAAGAAATTATTGAAGCTGATTTACTCATTCACGTCATTGATATTTCAAATAGTCACTATAAAGAACAAATAGAGGTCACAACTGATACCTTAAAACAAATAGGTGCAGAGCATATACCAGTTATTTATGCGTATAATAAGACTGACTTAATTGATTTAGAAATGATACCCAAGCCAGAACAAGAAGGACTTTTTATCGCAGCTAAGAAAAATAAGGGAATAGATGAATTAATAAGTTTAATCAGTCAAAAAGTTTTTACAGACTATATTATATGTGATATGCTGATTCCTTATAATAAAGGGGATATAGTTGCTTATTTAAATGAAAATGCTGCTATAAGGTCAGTTGCTTACCAAGAAGACGGAACTTTATTAAATTTAGAATGTAAACTGACTGATTATAAAAGATATGAAGAATTTTTAAGAAAGGATTGAACAAGATGATACATTGTTTTGCGCCTCTAATAGATACTTCCAGTAAGGTGTTAATTTTAGGATCTATGCCTGGGATAAAATCACTTAAAAAGCAGCAATATTATGCGCATCCAAGGAATTACTTTTGGCGTATCTTATATACACTATTTGATAAGTCTTATGAGGAAGACTATGAAAAAAGAAGATCCTTTATCTTAGAGCAGCATATAGCCTTGTGGGACGTACTTCAAAGTTGTGAAAGAGAAGGCAGCTTAGATGCTGCCATTAGAGAAGAAGAAGTTAATGATTTTGACTGGCTTTTTCAAACCTATTCTCATATTGAATGTGTATTTTTTAATGGTTCAAAGGCATATGAAACATTTAAAAAGAATATAGGTTTTAAATATGAAGGTATAACTTTTCAAAAACTACCTTCTACTAGTCCAGCTCATGCTATTAAGGTTGAAGATAAGTTAGAAAGTTGGAAGGTTATTTTAAAAAAATGTAATCAAAAGATTATATAATGTAAACTTATAAGTGACTATGGCAATCATTTTATCAAGCTATAGTCACTATTTTTATGATGCATTAAGTTGAGAGAAATTTACTTTTAGCTTTATAATTATGGCAGTATTATAGCAAAAAGCTTATTGTGTTCAACGGGGATTAAAACGAAAAAAGTGGCTAAAGTATATATAAGAAGTAAGTATAAAAAATAAATATAAAAAATGGTAAAAACCGTCAGATTTTAAAAATAATCTATGAATATAAATAATAGAAAGATATGGAAATTTTATAAGAAGGCAGGTGAAAAAATGGCGCCCGATAATGAGATTTTAGAGCTTTTGCAAAAAAAGAATGATAAGGGATTAGAACTTATGATGGATACTTATATGGGGCTTGTATATACCATTGTATACAATAAAATTTCCACAATTTGCAGTAGGGAAGATGTTGAGGAGTGCGTGAGTGATGTTTTCTATGAGTTACATAAAAATAGTGACAAAATAGATTTAGATAAAGGGTCCCTTAAAGCTTTTTTAGCCGTAATTGCAAAGCGAAAAGCTATTGATATTTATAGGAAATATTATAAGCAAAATAGCAATGTTGTTTATATTGAAACCTTTAAGGAGTCAGAACTTGCTTATTTAAAGAGTGATTATGAAAAACCAGATCATGATAAAGAGGTAAGAACTAAAATGATTAAAGACATTAAGGCTTTAGGGCAGCCAGACAGTGAAATACTTATTCGTAAATATTTTTTTGAACAACCCTCAAAAGTAATTAGCGAGGCAATGGGAATTAAAGTAAATACGATTGATAAAAGAGTTTCAAGAGTTCTTATTAAATTAAAAAAGATTTGGAAAGGAGAAGATATAAATGTTAACTGAAATAAAAAACTTATTTGATGAAATTAATATAGAAGAAGTTAATCAGCTACTAGAAGAAGATATAACATTAATGGTAAATGATCAGACAGCATCAAGAATTAGATCTTCAGTACTGAGAAAAGCGAACATAAAAAAAATAGGCTGCTAGATTATTATTTTACACATCGTATAGTAGCCTCCCTAGCTATTTGCATCATGGTAATAACTGCAGTGATAAGCAGTTACAGTTATTATCAAATGCCCATTGCATATATTGATATTGATATTAATCTAAGTATAGAGCTTGGTATTAATAGGTGGAATAGGATTGTATCAGCTAAAGGTTATAATAGTGATGGTGAAAATATTTTAAGAGCTAAGACTGTACTAAATAAAGAACTTCAAAAGGGCATTAAAGAAATTATTCAAACAGCAAATACGCAGGGTTTCTTTACTCATCAAGAGGGATCTGCCGTTTCTCTAACTACAATGATAGATGGTTTGGGTAAGGGAGAAGATCTGATAGAAATTTGTAAAGAAATTATAGAAGACTATGCTAAAGAAGAAAAAATAAATATTGAAATAGTTACAGCGCACTTAGAGCTTCAAAGAAGAGAAAGTGCGAAAGAAATAGGAATAACTGCAGGAAAGATTCATTTGATTAATAAATTACAAGATTTAGATAATAAGGTGACAATAGAAGCTTATAAAGATTATCCAGTTAAAGAAATTGTAAAACAGATTAAAGAGCTTAAAAAAGTTAATATTGATGATAGTATAGTGGAAGATGAAACCGGTGAATTAGATAAGAAATCAAAAGAACAAGTCAGCAAAATAAACACTGAAGAACTCATTGACTACAAAGAAAAGAGTAAGACTAAAAAAGAGTCTGAACACAAGCGTGAAAATAAACCAGAAGATAAGCAAGAAGACAAAACATCTATTAAACAAGACAATAAACAAGAAAGTAGTCAAGTCATTGATGGAGGTAAGCAATTAGACATTGACGAAGAGCGTAAAAGCAATAATACACTGAAGAATAAAGATAATAACAAACAAGATAATAATCAACAAGGTAATCAACAAGGGAATAAGCAGGAAAATAAAAGTGAGATACAAAAACCAAGGAAGTAAGTTATATATAAATACTTCACATAAAATAAAAACAAATTAAGGGAGGAATTAAAATGAATAAACTATTTACAAAAAGAATAAGAGGTTTGGCTTTTATGGGAACACTAATAGTAGTAAGTTTTACGCTTGCTGCAAAACCAACTTTAAAAACTATCAAGGCTTATCTTAACCCAACTATTTCCTACACTTTAAATGGTGAAAAGGTACTTAAAGACACTCAAACAATTACATATAATAACAAGACCTATGTACCACTTGCAGAAGTGGCAAAGCTTATGGCGTTACAAGTTAAACTTGAAAACAATACAGTGGTTATGACTACAAAATCTTCGGAGCAGGGAAGTCTAGAAAGGGAAGAATTCATAATTCCAAGGGCAATAATCAAACAAATAGATAGTACACATAGAAAGGTTACAATCCTTAGAGTAGGAAATGAAGATAAAATAGAAAACTACATTGTTTTAAATATTTCTAATCAAACTAAAATAAAATATGAAGATAATGATAAAGTTTACAATATAGAAGATCTCAAAAGGGACATGGAAGTAGGCGTTAAACACTCTAAAACAATAACCTTTTCTAATCCACCACAAACAGAAGCCTTTGAAATAAAAATACTTTCTCAAAAGGATAAAGAAGATCAAGAAGAAGAGAATAAAGAAGAATCTGAAAAAGAAAAAACTGAAAAGCAAACTATCCTTAAAGATATTAAAATAGTAGAAGTAAACAACTCAGAAAAGTATATTATTGTAGAAGCTGCTGAAAAACAGGGGACTCAGTTTAAACTTTCATTTGATCATAAAACCAAAGTTAAATATGAAGAGGCTAAAAAACAACCTCATGCCAATGCATTAAAAGCTGGTCAAGTAGCAGATATCAAGATAGAAGGTAGTATGACATCTTTAAATACAGCAGCTAAGATACTTGAAATTACTGTTAAAAGTAAATAGAATATTAATTTTATATTTTTAAAACTGATATTTCGCAGGATGAAACTACCATATAAACAAATATGCATATAGATAAGCATAGAGACAAATTTTTTACAGTGCCTACAATAGAATTCCCAGTATATAGAAGGTATTATAATTTTGTGACATACCAAATAAGTCCCT
>CAKZUB010000067.1 GCA_937921505.1 uncultured Clostridia bacterium
AAATCAAAAGACACAAAATATGCAGGGGATGCAGCAGCTTACAGCTTTATACTTAGCAATGGGGTGGATTAATGGCGATGAGGCAGCAGAAATTTTAGGTTATGCACAAGAAAAATTAATGACAGTCTAAACAAATAATCAATTGTTAAAGTAAATAAGGCATAGAGAAGGCACTAGAAATAGTGTTATTTTTTATGCCTTTTATAAAAAGAGAGGATGATAAAAATGGAAGATAATCTGAATGATTTAGAAAAAAGAATAGCTGCTCTTGAAGGGCAAGTTCAGAAGCAGCCGAAAGAATTCGATGTTGAAAAGTTTGTAAAGACTGTAGAATACAACTTACCCGCTTTTTCAAGTAATCTTGACATTAGGGAAGGTTCCACAGTCAATGATGCTTTAAAAACTATTGGATATGCTATTCAACAAACTTTAAAGGCACTCTAATAATAATTTTTTCATTAGTACCTGAAGCTGATAATTCTACAAGTATGTAGTTGATACCATCAATAGATTTTTTAGAAATACCATATATCTCTTCAACAGTATACCCCAGGCCGTTAGGATCTTCTGGAGTAGAATCAGAAAACTGGTGAGAAATAATAGCTTGAGCTAGTTTCTCACACTGGTTTTCAAATTCATTTTGAGTAGTAGATATAGGTAACAATTCAAATAGACCATATTTAATGATGGGTGTTTCATTAGCAAGCAGTACTGTAGTGAATTTTTGACAAAATGCTTCAAAGCCTTCAACATATTTATCTAATACCAAGTCGCCTTTTATAAAATCTATTTTAACATCTTTTTTATAGTCAGAGACTTTTAACCTTGGTTGAAGATTTGAAGATAGTGGCTTTAGTGGATTCCAATTCATAATTAATTCACCTCCCTTTCTCTTTAGTATTTCAGCTTGGCACAGCTGATAAATTAATTATACGGTGTAATAATAAATATTTCAAATAATAAGAATTATAAATCTATATCTAAGGAGTCCATTATGGATAATAATAAAAATTTTTGTATTTCAAGTTCTAATAAAGTAATTACAAATGGAATGTCTATCGACTTAAATATAAATATTGTATTAGATGATGAGATGATAGGGATTATGCCAGTATCGGCAATAGAAGCAGAATTGCAAAAATGCTTCAAAGAAACTATAAAGGATCTAACTTATAAAGCAGCTTGTATTTAAAAAGAATGAGGTGGTGTGTATGCCAGAATGTAAAGATTGCATTCAAGTCAAAAGTTTGGAAGATAAAATTGCATCGATTTGGCGTGTAATAAACGAGTTAAAGGTTTGTAATAAGGCGAATGAGGATAGCATCAAAGAGCTGGAGATAGCAAAAAGCGAGGACAGGAAAGACCTGGAGAGGATTTTTAAATCAATCGAGGACATAAAAGATAGTCTGAATAAAATAACAACATTTATGGAGACTATGCAAGCAAAGTCTAGCAAGACATTTGATAACCTAAAATATGAGACTTTGAAGTATGTAATTATTGCAGTCGTTGCAATAATTGTTGCTAAATTAACCTAGGTTTGTTTTTCAAAGAAAGGGGCGAGAAGAGCATGTCAGAAACAGAAAGCATTGCAAGCATCATAAGGGAGTACATAACAGTAGAAACATTCTATACTATACCTTTTCTTATGTGGTTTGGGATGGTACTTAAAAAAAGCAGAAAAATTGACGACAGTCTTATTCCAGAAATACTTGCACACATAGGTATAGCTATATCAACTATGGTGTGCCTATCTATGAATAGGCCAGAAGATATTACACGTTGGATATTGTTATTTGTAACAGCAATAGGACAGGGCTATTTTGCGGCGTCTGCCTCAGTCATGCTACATCAAATACTGAAACAGCGCGGGGCATTTATGAAACTAAAATCGTTCGATGGAAAGGAGAAACATGATGAGCTATGAATTAATTATTGCATTAATAGGTTGCGTGAGCATTTTGTTACTAGGAGTAGTAATACCAATTATCAAGAAAAAACCTCACTTATGGGTTGCAGCTCTTTTTGCAGTAAATCTAATAGAGCAAGTATGCAACTTCTTTGAACTTAATGGATGTGGTCCTAAAAAGTATCAATTTGTAAGAAAGTTATTACTTATGCTAAATCCTAAGCTAACAGAACAACAAATAAAAAATATTATAGAAACGCTTGTAAAGAAAATGAATGAGTTAAAGGAGGCACAATAATTATGAGTATAAATCGTTGTGATGATGTAAATGAGCTACATCCCAAGCTTAAAGAACTGGCTATAAAGCTATTAGAAGAAGCGTCAAGGCAGGGTATGAAAGCTAAGGTTATAGATACGTATCGAAGTGCTGCAAGACAAGATTATCTGTATGCTCAAGGCAGATCACGACCAGGCATTATTGTAACTAATGCAACTGGAAAAGATATGAGTTCATACCATAACTGGCGACTGGCTTTTGACTGTGTTCAGGATATACCTGGTAGGGAATATGAGGCAGCTTTTCTGGCCAAGCTAGGAAAAATAGGTAAGAGCCTAGGTCTTGAATGGGGAGGCGGATGGAGTAGTTTCAAAGATGCCCCACACTTTCAATATACCTTTGGTTTGAGTATCAAAGAGCTTAATTCAGGTAAGAAGCCACCAGCATACGTGCCTGTTAAGCAGCAGGATGATGATCTTGTGAATGCTGTTAATAAGCTCGTGATTAATGCTGTTAAAATCAACGCTGCTAATTGGAATGATGTATCTAAAATGGATATGCGATGGGCTCAAGCACTTCTGGAGAAGATAGGGCAGAAGTTCGGCAAGACAAATTATCCCGACACGGTAGATTATTTAGTTTCTAGGGGCTGCATTAAGACGCGAGTTCCTTGGGATGCTAAGAATTTTAAGGCTGAATGGGTGCGAGCTCTTATCATTAACGTTTCACAGATATTATAAAAACTTAGGCGCTCTAAAAAAATGGAGTGCCTTTTGTGATTTAAAAGTTAAGACTTTGAGCATAATAGTAGTATAGGGGCTTAGGGTAGAATCTGAGATTAGGCTCGTCAGAAAGGGATGTGATGAAAATGAAACAAGAGTTAGCAGCAATAGGTAAGCGTAAGATTGCAGTTAAGGAGTTTAAAGGACAGCGAGTAGTTACTTTTAAGGACATTGACTTTGTACACGAAAGACCAGCGGGCACAGCTAAAAGAAACTTCAATGATAATAAAGGAAGATTAATCTGATATTTCGCATGTATAAATTACCATTATTTTAATTATGTAAACTCATTTTTATCATGAATAAATTGTGCTACTATAAGGTAAAATATCCTGTTGGAGGAGACCTTATGGACATTCAAACTGATAAAATAACCCCTGTA
>CAKZUB010000068.1 GCA_937921505.1 uncultured Clostridia bacterium
TACTTCATTTCACCATCACATCCTTATACTTGATACCTTATTATACCACAAATACCCAAATATAAGAATCGTTAAACCAAAGAAAAAGCAGGTTTTTTTATACCTGCTTTTTCTTTGTATACCTAAAGTTCAGAAAGAACCTAAAAGTCCTACTCGTTCACTGTCTTTTTTATAGGCGTGGCGTATTGCTATAATTTATCGTTATTAATACGCGTTCTTATTAACAAATCCTTTGAAAATAGTCATAAAAATAATTTTAATATCTAGCCCAAACGACCAATTTTCTATATAGTATAAATCGTGTTCTATCCTACCCTCTATAGAGGTATCCCCTCTGTATCCATTCACCTGTGCCCAACCTGTGATGCCAGGTCTGACCTGGTGTTTTATCATATAACGCGGGATCTCTTCCTTGAATTTCTCTACAAAATAAGGTCTTTCAGGTCTAGGTCCCACTACAGACATGCTTCCATTTAATACATTGAAAAATTGAGGAAGCTCATCAATACTGGTGCTTCGCATAAAACTTCCCCACCATGTTTTTCGGGGGTCGTTCTTTGTTGTCCATTTATCCAATTCCTCTTCATCTGTTTGCATACGCATAGAACGGAATTTATACATCCAGAAGTTCTGGCGATTTATGCCTACACGTTCTTGCTTAAATAAAATAGGGCCCTTAGAAGAGAGTCTCACCATAATGACAGAAAGTACAAGAACGGGACTTGTAACCATAATAGCTGCAATGGCAAAAACAATATCAAATAATCTTTTCGTAAAGCTTTTAAACAAGTTATCAAGAGGTACATGCCTTGTATCAATAATAGGAAGACCATCTAAGTCATCTACATAAGGTTTTGCAGGTACATACTTATGATAATAGGGAATAATATTGGTTTTAACACCTGCTTTTTCGCACTTGCCTATAATAGAGCCAAGCTGGTCAGCACTGCTTTCATCGGTAGCTATAATGACGATATCTATGTAAAATTTGACTAATAAGCTCTCTAGGTCAACTAAATCACCAAGTATACGATAACCGGAAAATACATCGCTAGACCGATGATCTGTACGAACAAGTCCGGCTATATTATAACCCCATGAGGGATGGTGTTTGATTTTATCTATAAGGTAGGCAGAGGTATGAGTTGTACCTACTATTAAACAATGCTTGAGATTATAACCCATGCGGCGGTATTTGCGAAGGATATACCGTATCAAAACTCTGGTTGCAATAGTAGCTGTTGTATTACATGTAAAAAAGATCATAAGATTATATCTAGAAAAGTGAACGAGCTTAAAGAGAAACAAAATCACAATAAGCAGAACAAGTCCAAGCGCGTTGCTCAAAATAACAGCATATACTTCTTGAAAAATAGGCTTAGTACGTTTGGAATTATAGAGATCAAAAGCACTATAAATGATAAAATAAATAGGCGTCATGCATACAACAGGGATAAGCGCTGTTTCAAAGGCTAGATTAATAACGCCATCATCCATTACAAAAAATCTTATATAATAGGATAAGCCGAAAGAAATAATAACAATAGCTAAATCCAAAAACATCTGAAGAGAATTTAAATACTTTTGATTTTCACGAATCATTTCAAGCACCTCCGCACTTATTATAACACAATTTTACGAAAATCTAGTAGAACTTTGCATAACTTAAGGCAATAGCCAAGAATTTACAACAATTTATTCAACAACTTATAGAAAATTCGATAAAAGAGTGATATACTTAAGCAGAATATAAAAATAAACGAGAAGTAATAGAGTTTCATTTGCGAAGCTATTACATAGGATAAGTAAGGGAGTAGTAGACTATGTCACGCTATGCAGCCAATCAAAAAAGGCAACAAAAACAAAGAGAAAAAGCTAGTACTATTTTTTTTGTACCACTCATGCTTTTACTAAGTATTGTCCCGCTCATTACGAGATTAAAAATAGCTCAAGCAAGTGAAAATGTAGCACGTACTTTCAAATTACAGATGACTACGGATTTCTTTTCTTATTATAAAGCTATTTTTATCATACTCATTGCAATCATGATGATACTCATCGTCTTTTTTACCATCAATAAAGAAGACTTAAAAAAATATAAAAGTATGTTGCTTTATATAACAACAGCAGGCATTTTCTTATTATTCACCTTGCTCTCAACACTATTTTCTTCTTACAAACAAGAAGCCTTATGGGGAGTACCAGGGAGATCAGAAGGAATGCTCATCACCTTTTGCTATATTATGATGATGTTTTATACCATACATGCCTTGAGTGATTTTAAAAACTATAAATATATTATTTTTGCGTTAGCATTATTAGTGGGTGTACTTACATTTTTAGGCATATTTGAGTATATGGGAAAAAACCTCCTCATTAACACAGAGCTTGGTAAAAGGCTACTTATTCCTAGTGAGTATGCCCAGTACAGAAATAGCCTTAATGTAGCTTATGAAAAAGGAAAAGTCTATGGCACAATGTTTCACTACAACTACATGGGGAGTTTTGGAGCCCTTATGGTGCCGATCTTTGCTACATTAACACTTTGTATAAAGGGTAGAAAAGAAAAAATCATTTTAGGTGTTTTAACAATGGCTTCACTATTTTTACTATTTGGAAGCACATCTAGGGGAGGTCTCATAGGAACAGCAACAGCAGTAGTTATAGGGCTCATCCTTTTTAGCAAAAAAATTATTACAAACTGGAAAATGACTTTACCGATGATCGTAACGCTTAGTATTGTCCTTATAGGATTTAACATCCTTACAAAAGGAACGATATTTGAAAGAATCCCATCACTTTTAAGAGATACGATGATAGGGTTTACCTCCGCAGATCAAGATTTTAACTATCTGGATGAGATTCCCATAAAAAATATTACAATGCAAGAAGGGAAAGTAATTATAACAACCCAAACAGATGCTCTTGTAATAGCCAAAGAAGATACTCAGCTCAAGCTATATGATAAGGCAAGTCAAGAGATCCCATACATAGAAACAGATCAAGAGATTATCCTTCAAGACGCGCGATTTGAAGGAATGATTTTAAAGAAAATAGTAGACCCCAAAAGTCAGTGGGGAGGCATAATGCTTAATGTCAAGGGGGTAGATACCTTCGTATTTAAAATAGATAACCAACAAGGGGTTTATCTTATTGATAGTTTCACCCAGGAAAAGGTAGACATTGTTTATCCAGAAACTTTTGGATTTAAAGGTAAAGAAAGACTGGGCTCAGCGAGGGGCTATATATGGTCTAGAAGTATTCCGATGTTAAAAGATACGTGGCTTTTGGGACATGGTCCAGATACCTACGCCTTTGAGTTTCCTCAACACGATTATTTAGGTAAATATTATGCTTATGAAACCCCTAATATGATTGTCGATAAGCCGCATAATCTCTATTTGCAAATCGGGATCAATCAAGGCGGTATAGCACTTATAGCCTTTTTGGTATTAGTGATAGGATACATAGCAGATAGTCTAAGACTTTATGCTCTCAAATCAAGTTATGAAACAAGGCAAGTAGTAGGTATAGCCACGGTGCTTTCGATAGTGGGCTACCTAGGAGCAGGGCTTTTTAATGACTCAGTTGTTTCAGTCGCACCAGTTTTTTGGATTTTATTAGGGGCAGGTATTGCGGTGAACTATCTTAATAGACAACAAGCTCAATAACTATCAGGCTAAATGACCATCAAATGTCATAATTGCTTATACATAGATACTAACACTTATCTATACCTCACATCATAATATGTTAATTACACTCACATCACAATAGGAGGAATACACATGAAAGGCATTATATTAGCAGGAGGCTCAGGTACAAGGTTATATCCTATTACTAAAGCCATTTCAAAACAAATTTTACCGATTTATGACAAGCCAATGATTTATTATCCGCTCTCAACCCTTATGCTAGCAGGTATTAAAGAAATACTTATTATATCAACGCCAAGAGACCTCCCGGTTTATGAAGAATTACTTGGAGATGGCAAAGACTTAGGCATTACTCTTAAATACGCTATTCAAGAAGCACCAAGAGGCCTTGCAGAAGCCTTTATTATAGGTGAAGAATTTATAGGAAATGATAAGGTAGCACTTGTACTTGGAGACAATATATTCTATGGCAAAGGCTTTACAGGCACATTAAAAAGTGCAGCAGCCCTTACAGAAGGGGCAGTTATATTTGGCTACTATGTAAGCAATCCGGAATCTTTTGGTGTCGTGGAGTTTAATAAAGAGTGGAATGTGCTTTCAATAGAAGAAAAACCACAGTATCCGAAGTCTCATTATGCGGTGCCTGGACTTTATTTTTATGATAATGATGTGGTTCAAATCGCTAAAACTATTCAACCATCAGCTAGAGGAGAACTAGAAATTACTACAGTAAATCAAGAATATTTACATAGAGGAAGTCTCAAGGTAGAACTCTTTGGACGGGGCATGGCTTGGCTTGATACAGGGACTTGTGAAGGACTTACAGAAGCTAGCAGCTTTGTACAAGCGGTTCAAAAAAGACAAGCGCTCTATATCGCATGTCTTGAAGAAATCTCATATAGACAAGGTTGGATAAGTAAAGAACAGCTCATTAAACTTGCTGAACCTATGATTAAGACAGAATATGGCCAGTATATGATGGGTGTAGCTCAAGAAGAAATACAAAGATAATTAAGGGCAGCAATTAGAGATGGTGTAATAGATACACAGAAATAAAGAAATACGTACTAAAACAGATAATATAATGGAGGATTAAAAATGCAAAATATATTAGTAACAGGTGGGGCAGGTTTTATTGGAAGTAATTTTGTAAAACACATGTTAGCTACATATGACTATAACATTATAAACATAGACTCTCTTACCTATGCAGGTAATTTAGAAAACCTTACAGATATTGTAAACAATCCTAAATATACTTTTGTAAAAGCAGATATTAGAGATAGAGAAATATTAGATAAAATCTTTTCTAAACACAATATTGACACTGTAGTTAACTTTGCAGCAGAGTCTCATGTAGATAGAAGTATAGAAGACCCAGAATTATTCTTAAGCACAAATATTTTAGGAACACAAGCTTTATTAGATACAGCTAAAAAATACTGGAAAGTTAACTTACAAGATAAGCATTGTCGTTTATTTAAAGAAGCGGTTAAATACCTACAGGTATCAACAGATGAAGTATATGGCACGCTTGGAGCAACTGGACTCTTCACAGAAACAACCCCACTAGCACCCAACAGTCCTTACTCAGCCTCTAAAACAAGTGCAGACTTAGTTGTACGTGCTTATCATGAAACATTTGGTATGCCTATCAATATTACGAGGTGTTCTAATAACTATGGACCATATCAATTTCCAGAAAAGCTTATTCCGCTTATGATTAATAACTGTCTAAATGACAATCAACTTCCAGTATATGGTGATGGTATGCAAATTAGAGACTGGTTACACGTTAAAGATCATTGTACAGCCATTGATACAGTATTACATAAAGGTGAAGATGGACAGGTTTACAATATTGGGGGTAACAATGAAAAAGCTAATATTGAAATTGTAAAATTAATTATAGAGAATTTAGGTAAGACAGAAAAGCTTATTAAATATGTACAAGATAGACCAGGACACGATAGAAGATATGCCATAGATAATACAAAGATAACGACAGAACTCGGCTGGAGCCCAAGCTATACTTTTGAAGAAGGTATTAAAGAGACTATAGAGTGGTACTTGGAAAATCAGGCATGGATGGATAAGATAGTAAGTGGAGAATACATAGATTACTATCAAGTAATGTATGCTGATGGAGAAAGAGATTAAGTATGAACAAGGAGATTATAGGTAGTAAGGCAATAGTATTTATAATTGTAGCCATAGTGATAAATATAGCAATAATTAATTTTGTTAATGTTAAACAAGCAAATAATTTAGATGTTATTTTAAAGGTTAAATCTCAACATGAAGAGATCTTTCAAGTTTTTCATAGTATGGATATGCGATTTGTGGAATCCAACTCCCAAAAAGCTACTTATTCTAGGGTCACAAATAGTGAGACATTATCTTTCTTAGTTCCTGAGGAAACACAGTATATTCGACTGGATTTAGGAACAATGCCAGGCGAAATAGAATTAAGAGATTTGAAATTAAAGTATGGTTATGGTTCAATAGATTTATTAAGGTTAGTTCAACAAAGCAAAAGTATAAATGATATTACCAACATTACTATACAAAACAACAATTATATGAAAATAACTACAAATGGGAATGACCCCTATATTATACTGAAGATAGAGCAAGTAGATAAAGAACAGTTATTAAAGGCGTTTACTTATCTTAATTATGTTTTCAAGATAGTAGTTATACTTATAAGTACTCTAATAATGTGGGCTTTATTTAAAAATAGCAATGCAATAAAAATTTTATTCAAAGAATTAAATACTAATCGTTTTCTTATTTGGAATTTATCTAAAAGTGACTTTAAAACAAAATATGCGGGGTCATATCTGGGTATTATATGGGCTTTTATACAACCAATTGTTACCGTAGGGGTTTATTGGTTCGTATTTCAAATAGGGTTTAAATCAAATCCTGTAAAAGATTTTCCATTTGTACTTTGGCTTGTTACAGGAATTGTACCGTGGTTCTTTTTCAGCGAGGCATTAATAAATGCTACTAATAGTTTAGTAGAGTACAATTATTTAGTTAAGAAAGTAGTATTTAAAATTAGTATTTTACCAATAGTTAAAATTATTTCATCATTATTTGTTCATTTATTCTTTATTGTATTTACAGTAATGTTATTCCTTGGATATGGCAGAGTTCCTACAGTTCATGCAATACAAATATTTTATTATTCAATATGTATATTTGTTCTTGTATTAGCGTTATCTTATGCTACATCCGCTATTATTATATTTTTTAAAGATCTTGGACAAATCATAAGTATCCTACTGCAAGTAGGGATGTGGATGACTCCTATCATGTGGGATGTTAATATGATTCCAGTTCAATATCAATGGATATTAAAGATAAACCCTATGTATTATGTTGTAGCAGGCTACAGAGATAGTTTAATTAACCATGTGTGGCTCTGGGAACGGTATAATCAAACATTATATTTTTGGTGTATAGTAATAGGAGTATTTATATTAGGAGCGATAATATTTAAAAAATTAAAACCACACTTTGCTGATGTGTTATAAAAGGAGTGGATAGAATGAATGATGTCGTCATTAAAATAGAAAGTTTAAGCAAATCTTATAAATTATATGAGAAACCGATCGACAGGCTGAAAGAGGCACTTAGCATTAAGCATAAGAAATATTATACAGAGCATTATGCAGTTAAAGATATTAATTTGGAGATTAAAAAGGGTGAAATAGTAGGATTAGTAGGAACAAATGGTTCAGGTAAATCCACACTGCTGAAAATGATAACAGGAGTTTTGAATCCAACAGATGGCAATATTATTGTAAATGGGTCAATATCTGCGTTATTAGAACTAGGGACAGGATTTAATCCAGAGTTTACAGGTATAGAAAACATTTATTTGTATGGAACAATGGTAAACAAGTCTAGAAAACAGATAGATGAGGAAGTAGAAGAAATAATTCATTTTGCAGATATAGGTGAATTTATTTATCAACCTGTAAAGACTTACTCAAGTGGAATGTTTGCGAGATTAGCTTTTTCAGTTGCTATTAATATTAAACCAGATATACTTATTGTAGATGAAATATTGGCTGTTGGAGATACAAAATTCCAGTTGAAATGCATGAATAAGATGAAGAAAATGATGAATGGTGGGACAACTATATTATTTGTTTCCCACGATTCTAATACAATAAAGAAAATATGTAACAAAGCTATTTGGATTGATAAAGGCAATATGATTGCTTTTGGTAATGTTGATAGAGTAGTAGATGATTATTTAGATTTCTTAAAGTTAGGTAAAATTGAATATGATAATGTCAAGTGGACTAGTGAAAAAGCGAAAGCGCTACCTGAATTTGATAGAAAAGAAAATGTTATTGCAGAAATACAATCATTTAAGATTTATAGTGAGGATAAAGAAATTGACGAATTTCCACATAATGCTCCGATAAAAATTGAGGTTGTATACGATGTATATAATGAGGATATAAAACATCCAGTATTGGGTGTGGCTATTAGAACTATTGATAACATCTACGTATGCGGCCTTAACACAAGGTTGGACGGTGAAATTATTCCGTGGCAGGTAGGAAGAAATGTAGTAGAATTATTATATCCATATGGGGTATTGGGTATTGGTGGAAGATATTATTTTGATGTAGCACTATTTGAAGAAACTGTTACGGTATCAATACAGTATTTAGCTAGAATCAAAGATTTCACTGTTAATAGTAAGTACTGTGGAGAGGGGCAGTATATTATTCCACATAGATGGTTATAAATTAGTATGAAAAATATATTAAGCATGAGGTATAGCCAATGAAAGATAGAGGTAAGCTAGGCACTAATCACAATGTGTTGGCAGGTGCATTTGACGTAATAGAAAATTTAACAAATGCAATACGGTGCGTGGGGTGGGCGATTGATCCTTCTAGGAAATTACCAGCAAAAGAAGTTATAATAATGGATGGTGAGAGAATATTAGGGAAAGGTATTACCGTCATAGAAAGAAAAGATGTGGCAGAGTATATTGGGAGCGACAGTGTTATAAAGTGTGGATGGGAAATTTATATTAATAAGAAAGATGTAACTACGGAATCCAAATTAAAAGCATATGCATATATAGCAGAGCAAGAAGAAGTTATCTTGTTAAGTAACGAATATAGTATGACAAAATGTTTAGTTGAATATACTCCTTATTCTAAGTGTACTATAGATATTAGTGGAGGATGTAATGCAAAGTGTCCATGGTGTGTGACGGGGAGAAAAAATAAAGACGGTAGAGAAGCTTTAATTTCTTTTATGAAAAAAGAAGAATTTGTTGAAATAGTAGAATATATGCTAAGTAACGGTATTATAAATCAAGGGACTAGAATTGAATTGTATAACTGGGGTGAACCTTTTATTAATCCTGATTTCAAGGGAATTGTTAAATATTTAGGTAAGAAAGAATTAGATTTTTATATAAGTACTAACGCGTCTAGAGTAGTAGAATTTAATGAAAAGAGTGAACTTAGGCATCTAAAAGGTATTACCTTCTCTATGAGTGGGATGACTCAAGAGTCATATGATAAAATGCATAGATTTGATATAGAGACTATTAAGAAAAATATAAAACGTATTATCGAAAATTTTAAAGCCTGTGGATTTAAAGGAGAGGCCAGTATCTCTTTTCATATATACCAACATAATTATGATGAGTTGAAAGTTGTAAAAGATTTTGCAGCAGCATTAGATATAAAAGTTAATGCATTTCATGCATTATTCACAGATTATGAAATGTTCACCTCTTACATAGAAAAAACAATACCTCAAGAACTTCTATATGAGGCATCCAGAGAGTTGGTATTATATTATATTGAAGGTAAGATTAAAGAACGAAATCTAGAATATAGGTGTCCACAATTAAATAGCTTAGTTATAGATTATAGGGGGCAGGTAGTTAGCTGTTGTGTATTAAATGATCAGGTCCAAGATTATGCACTAGGAGTAATAAAAGAGCTCTCGCTAAAAGACATTGTTAATTTGAAAAGTAATATGATAGTATGTGAATTATGTAAAAAAAATAAATTAGATTATATATACCATAATACTAATCAGGTTAAATAATATAGAAAGTAAAACATCAGGAATTTAAAAAATCAAGCAAGGAGAATCAATATGAGTAAGTATGATTTTGAATTAGATTTAAATAGTGCTAATTCGCTATCACTAATTGCGCAAGAAATAAGGCCATGTACGAGTGTGTTAGAATTTGGGCCAGCGAGTGGTAGATTAACAAAATATCTATCTGAAAAAAAGTGTAAAGTATCTATTGTAGAAATAGATGAGGAAGCAGGAAATAAATCGATTCAATATGCTTATAAAGGATTCATAGGAAAAGAACAAGGAGACATAGAGAATTATTACTGGGCAGATAACTTAGATGAATTATTCGACTACATAATATTTGCTGACGTTTTAGAGCATCTTAAATATCCGGATGAGGTGCTAGAGCGCTGCAAAGAATATCTTGCTCCAGAAGGATCGATACTAATTTCTATTCCTAATATAGCTCACAACTCAATTATCATTGATTTAATAAATGATGAGTTTCATTATAATGAGTTAGGGCTATTAGACAATACACATCTTAGGTTTTATACTTACAAAAGCTTTAGACGGTTGTTGGATAAAATAGGCTTAGTACCGATAGGGCAAAAGGCAATATGTTTAGATGTTGGAGAAAATGAAATAAATAATCAATATACCGATGTTACTAAAAGTATTCAAAGTTTATTAGCTCAACGTAATAGAGGGATAGCGTATCAGTATGTGTTCAAAGTGATCGTTCAAAGAGAACATAAATTCATGAATTATGATAAGTTATCTGATGAGCTTCAGCTAGTTGGTAAGAAGAATTTAGAAATGACAATTTATATTTCTGAAGATAATAGTAGCTATAATGAAATAAAAAAAACCAGTACGTTATATGCCAGCAACGAAAAAAGTATAAGTATTAACTTAAGTGCATTTAATAACATAACTGGTATTCGGTTAGATCCAATGGAAAAAAGTTGTATTATAAGAGTAAAGCACATTCATTTTTTGCAAAATGATATGATGGTGCCTATAGGTATCTGTGAGACAAATGCAAGTTATAAAAAAGATAATGTTTATTTTTTTGATACACAAGATCCCCAGCTATATTTAGATGTAGTAAGCGCACATATAGATAACGTTTGTATTGAATTTGAAGTACTTGATTTTGATTTAGATGATTTATATCTATCCCTTCTAAAAGAAAAAGATAATATGGATAAAAAAACAGGTAAATGTTTACATGAACTAGAGATACAGAGAAGTAACTTGCTGGAGACTAAGAGAAATGTAGATAATTTAAATTTAGTACTTAGTCATAATAATTCAATAATATCGGATTATAGGATGCAAATAGAAGATTATAAGAAGATAAAAGAGAGGCTTACTTATGATAATGATAAGCTAACAGAATTTATTGTTGACAAGGATAATATTATTAGATTACAGCAACAAGATATTGAATTATTAAAAAGTAAAATAGTAGATCTAGAAAAACAACTAACTAAAATTTTAAATCATAAGCTATGGCGTTTTATAACTAGATTTGTAAAATATTAGATATAAATCAAATAAAGGAATGAGATATATGGTATTAAAAGAGAAAATTAAACTTACGTTAAAAGTTCTAAAAAACTTTAAAAACAAAAAGGCGTTATTTGCAAAAATATATAAAGTATACAAGGCGTATGGTGTTAGAGGAATTAAAGATAAAATTCTTCAACTTTCAAATAGTAAGGGAGCGAATGGGCAATTTAGTTCAACAGCCTATGAAATAAATAATCAAATTTTTGAGCAACAACAAAGTGAGCTGTCAATAGAGCAAATAATTGATATAATAGAGAGATTTAAATATAAACCGCTTATCTCTATTATTATGCCAGTATATAATGTGAAAAAAAAGTGGATAAGGCTTGCGATAGAATCATTACAGGCTCAAGTTTATAAAGATTGGGAGTTATGTGCGGTTGATGATGGTTCTACGGATAAAACAGCAAGTAAATATTTGCAGGAATGTTCGGAGAAAGATAACAGAATTAAATTATACTGTTCACCTAAAAATGGAGGAATATCGGCTGCCTCAAATATTTCGTTAAGTATGGCTAAAGGAAAATATATTGCATTAATGGACAATGATGATGAAATTACTCCCGATGCCCTCTTTTGGGTAGTAAAAGAAATAAATGATTATCCGGATGTTGATTTTATCTATAGTGATGAGTGTTTAGCTGATGATTCAGAAGAAGCAAAGAAGTTTCAGTTTATGTTTAAACCAAATTGGTCGCCAGAGTCACTTATGGGTTTTATGTACACAGGTCATTTAACAGTATATAAAACAAGTTTAGTCAGAGAAGTTGGGGGATTTAGATCAGAATTTGATATTGGGCAAGACTTTGATCTAGCATTAAGAATATCTGAACATGCAAAATGCATTAGGCATATTGAAAGAGTACTTTATATTTGGAGAGCTATTCAAGGTTCTATTGCCAATGGAGGAAAGCCTAAGAATGTAGTTATTGGTGCTAATGTTGGAGCTGATACCATGAAAAGGCGAGGAGTAGATGCTATTACGACGTTAAAACCTTATGGTAATTATTATAGGATAAATTATAAAAAGATGACTAAAGTGTCACTTATTATACCAGCGGACAATTATCAGCATATGCTAGAGGTTGTTGAGTATATAGTTCAAAACACCATTTTTACAAACTATGAAATAATAGCTGTGTGTGATGAAGTTGTGGCAAGTCTTATTAAAAAAGAGTTACCGTATATATCGCAGATTAAGTTCAAAACAGGTAACTGGAAAAATAATATTTCTAGACAGTTTAACGAAGGAGCTGCAGTAGCTGGCGGAGATATTTTAGTTTTCTATCAACATAGTTTAAGGTATGAACATGCGGGTTGGCTAAATATGTTAGTTGAACAGCTTATGTTGCCAGATATAGGAGCTATATCTCCTAAAATTGTAAGGACAGATGATACTATACGTTATTCAGGAATGATTTCAGGGGTAAGAGGACTTGTAGGAGAGCCATTTAACGCACATAATAAAGATGAGTACGATGAATATTTAACCTTACATAGATGGACAAGGAATGTAACAGTACTTTCAGGAACATGCTTAGGTGTGTGGAGAGCCTTGTTTAATCAAGTAGGAGGGTTTGATGAGATGAACTTCCCTAATAGATTTTGTAATGCAGATTTATCATATAAAATAATTGAAGCAGGGAAAAGGTGTATTTATATTCCGCATGTAGTAGTAAAAGATATGAGTAATCAGTGGTGGGATAGCTGGGTAGATGCGAACGATAAAAAAAGCTATGCAGATGCCAAGCTACTTCAAAAATGGCCTAACTATGTTGCTCAAGATTTATATTTTACAGATATACTGAAAGATATTGTAGCTGATAGAGCCTTTAATGGATATAAAATCTATGCACCCGAAAACATATCACTTGCGAAAAATGCAGATATGCAAACAGTTTTATTAATCTCTCATGAATTGTCTATTACAGGGGCCCCAGTTGTACTTCAATACGCAGCAAAAAGTCTTAAAGATAGTGGTTATTTCCCAGTTGTGTTATCTCCAAAAGATGGTAAGATGAAAGATGAATTGCTTAAAGATGATATTACAGTTGTTATTGAACCTATAATGAGTTTGGATAACTGGTATTTTGATAGGTTTGTAAAGAGTTTCGATCTTATTATTGCAAGTACATTAGTTTTAAGGCATACTGTAGATCAGCTAAAAAACATAGGTGTACCTATATTGTGGTGGTTACATGAAGGTAAAGCAAGTTATGATATATTTAAACATGATATGCCCCAAAATATAGGTGATAACGTACATGTATATACGGGGGGGGAATATGCACAACATTACTTAAAAATCAATAAAAGCAATATCAAGTCTGAGCTATTACTATATGGTTTGCCTGATACAGCTGGAGAGTATGTTCCTAAAAATCTAAACTATGAAAAATTAATATTTAGTGTTATTGGGACAGTAGATGAACGAAAAGCTCAAGATATTTTTGTAGAAGCTATAAACCTTTTACCATCAGAATACAGAGAACAAGCTGAGTTCTGGATTGTTGGGAAACACATAGATCCTCTATTTTCGGATAAAATTAAAAAAGTAAGTATAAACATTCCTCAAATAAAATATATAGAAGAGATGTCTAGAGAAGAAATTCTGGATATATATTATAATTCTAGTATGCTAGTATCAACGTCTAGGGATGATCCGATGCCTGTTGTTTTAACAGAAGGAATGATGTTTAGTAAGCCCTGTATATGTTCTTCACATACAGGAACAGCTTCATTAATTGAAGACGGTGAGAATGGGTATGTTTTCAAGTCTGAAAATGCAAGAGAATTGGCAGAAAGGATAATATATATTATTGAACATAGAGAAATTTTGGATAAAATGGGTAAAAAGGCTCGTAAAACCTATGAAGAGAATTTTATGTATGAAACATTTACAAAGAAATTAATTAAAGAGGTTCATAAATTAATATAAGGTATTAGGGGAGGTATAAAAGTATTAAATGAGAAATAAAGTTATAATTTTAGGTGGAAATGGATTTATAGGCAGGAACATTGTACAACAAATGGTTAGAGATGGAAAAGAAGTTACTGTACTAGATAGAACAATACCTTATCAAAAAAATCCTAGAGTTAATTATGTTGTAGGAAATTGCGAAGATTCAAAGTTAATAAATGAAGTTTTCAAAGGCCAAGAGGTAGTTATTCATCTGGCTAACAGTATTCTTCCACAGTCTTCTATGAGTAATCCAGTATTTGGATATAAATCTGAAGTCGTTTCTATTATTAATATTATAGAAGCATGTAGACATTATAGTATTAAAAGAGTTATTTTTGCTTCCTCAGGAGGTACTGTATATGGGGATAATGGCATGAAGCTTAACACAGAGGATTCATCAACACATCCGATAAATCATTACGGAATAGTAAAATTAACTATTGAAAATATTTTACTAATGTATAACACATTATATAATATGGAAAATATTATATTAAGAATTGCTAATCCTTATGGAGCAGGCCAGAATGTTTCACAAGGAGTAGGCGCAGTAACTGTTTTTGCCAACAAGTTATTAAAGGGTGAAGAGATTACTATTTTTGGAGACGGAAATACTGTTAGAGATTATGTAGGTATAGAAGATGTAGTACAAGGATTTTGTTTAGCTTGTAAGTGGGAACATGAAGATATTAAGCCGATTTTTAATATAGGAAGTGGTAAAGGTATTTCATTAAATCAAGCGTTGCAATGGATTGGAAGTGCGTTGGGTATTACACCATGTATAAAATATGAACCCAAAAGAGATTTTGATGTATTATATAATGTATTAGATATAAATAAAAGCTTTAGATATTTGGATTATTATCCTAAAGTACAACCAGAAGAAGGGATACGGGAGTATGTTTCAATACTTCATCATGATTTTAATAAGTAATTAATAGGTTATATGAGTAAAAACTGCAAACCATTTAATGTAGAATGATAAGTGTATTTATTCACGTGCTTGCGTAAAATTTTGTATTAAACAATAGAATGTTATTTTTGGAAATTTTAATAAAAGAAAGGTCTGGTGAATATAATGAAGAGGTTTGGCATAATACTATTTTTTTCAAGTGTAATGATAGCATTCCCATTAACTACATATGCATATTTAGATCCTGGAACCGGCAGTTACATTATTCAAGTTATTGCAGGTGCAATATTAGTCGGAGGTGCTGGGATAGTTTATTCGTGGAATAGCCTTAAGGCAAAAATAGCTGGTTTATTTAGTGGTAAAGATAAAAAAGCAGAAGAAAAGAAAAGTCGGTGAAAGTAAATGATGAAGCGAGAAAGTTCGTCTTTTCGTGATCCTAGCGGATTTATATATAAAGAAAATGGAGTCTTATTAAGACAAATCAATGAATGCTATCAGCCAAATTATGAATTGCTTATGCATTCAGGTCTGTATGATGAGCTAACAGACAATGAGATGTTAATTAAGCATGAGGAAGTGTTAAATAGTCAAGGTTATAAGGACATTAAACCCCAGCTAATACCATATATTTCATATCCTTATGAATGGACCTTTGAACAGTACAAAGATGCAGCACTACTAACTTTGAACATTGCAAAAATTTCTTTAGAGCATAATATGTGTTTAAAGGATGCTACCTCGTATAATATTCAATTCTTAGGATATAAGCCTATTTTTATTGATACACTTTCTTTTGAAAAGTACGAGGAGGGTAAGCCGTGGGTAGCATACGGTCAGTTCTGCAGACATTTCCTAGCTCCTTTAGCGTTGATGGCATATACTGATATTAGATTATCAGGATTAATGAGAGATTACATAGATGGTGCCCCTTTGGATTTAGCTGTTAAGTTACTTCCAAAGTCTACTTGTTTTAAGATGGGACTTTATCTCCATTTACATCTGCATACTAAACAACAAAACAAGTATGCAGATTCAGGCCAAAAAATTTCAAGAGAAGTAAAAGTATCGAGAGCTAGTGTTTTGGCAATTATTGAAAATCTTATTTCCACAGTAAGTAAATTGAAGGTGAAACATGAACAAACTCAATGGGCAGATTATTATAAAAGTATGTTAAATTATTCTGAAGAAGCTTTTACAGAGAAACATGCCATAGTCAAAAGCTATTTAAATAAATGCGGAGCTAAGAAAATTTGTGATATGGGAGCCAATCAAGGAGAGTTTAGTGTATTAGCCCAGAAAGAAGGAGAATATGTTATAGCTTATGATATAGATCCTATAGCTGTAAATAACCACTATGTTAATATTAGACAGGCAAAGAATACAAAAGTATTACCACTGATTGTAGATTTAACAAACCCATCTCCTAGTCTAGGTTGGGCTAATAATGAAAGAAAAACAATAATTGAACGTTCAAATTGGGATTGTGTAATGGCGTTAGCACTAGTTCATCATTTAGCTATATCTAATAATTTACCGTTAAATATGATAGCACATTTTTTTAGTACATTGGCTAAGAATCTTATTATTGAATTTGTGCCTAAACGAGATAGTCAAGTAGAAAAGTTATTAAGAACAAGAAAAGATATATTTGAGAATTATAGTATAGAAGGATTTGAGCAGGCCTTTGAATTATATTATGACATTATTGAAAAAAAAATAATACACGGCAGTGAGAGAGTAATGTATTTATTCGAAAGGAAGTAAGCTTATTAGAGTTCTCTAGATTAAATTAAACTAGAGAACTTTTTAATTAAAATAAGAACTTTATGGGGGAGAAAAATGAAGGTTAAGCAGGCAGGTTTAGCATTAATGACCATCATACCTATTTGTCTATATCCTATTATCTTTTTATATACAAACAATATAGGCGAAGTGAATTTTAGTCAGGCGATAGGTCCTAGTATGCTCTTTATACTAAGTGCCAGTATTATATGGGGCATCTTTAGCGGGGTATCTTCAGATGTATGGCACGGAAGTATATTAACTAGTATATTTATGATAATTATATTAAATTATAAATGGGCAGAGGACTATTTAAGAGAGCTACTTCCAAACTTAAGATGGTGGCATATAGTACCAATTATATCAGTTATTTTTATTAGTATAGCAGTGATCAAAAGAGGTAAAAAAGCGAATAAGAAACTCTGTTTTTGGGGAAGTAGCCTTTTTATTGGACTATGTATGTTTAACATCATAATGGCAATGCCAACAATAGTTATAAAAATAGCAGAGGAATTCACGCCTAAACAGAAAGAAGAAAAAGCAGATAATATATATGTTACAAATGAAAATACCCCTAATGTTTATTATATAATACTGGATGAGTATTCAAATTTTAATTTTATGTCAAAGTATTATAATTATGATAATAAAATCTTTGAAGATTTCTTAAAAAGCAATAGCTTTAATATATCTTATAATAGTAGGAATAATTCTTCAAGCACTAATGTAGTTACTACTAACTTGTTAAATTTAGAATATGTAGTAAATGATAAGACACCTAGTGTCAATAGATTTAAGATGAGAAAAAAACCTAAATTATTTAGTTTCTTTTCTGAAAAGGGTTATATGACATATTCTATTGATAATATCGGAGTTTTATTGCCAGCATGGCAAGCAATAGAAAATGCGCAGTATAATTTTGAAGTAGATAGTAAAAGTAGTAATCAATTTAGTAAAATGGTAATAGAAAAAACTCTATTCGATAAAATGATTAAAGAAGAGTATTTGCTAGAGGCTAAAGTTGTTTCACAGAGTTTAATTTATTTAAAGGAAATTTCTCGTAACAATATTCAACCCAAGTTTGTATATATGCATCTTTTATGTCCTCACGTACCGTTTATGTGGGATGAAAATGGACAGGTCATATCTGTGGAAAATAGTGTGAATTGGAAAGAAAAAAAGTACTATCTTGGACAATTTAAGTATATTACACAAAATATTATGCAGTGTCTTAGAGAAGTTATTACAAATGATCCTAATAGCATTGTAATAGTACAATCTGATCATAGTGCTCGCTCCGAAAATGAGGGAATTATAATTGAACAAGAAGATAGCAAAGAAATTCTTAATGCAGTGTATTATAAAGGGGAGCTATATATGAAACATAAAGATATATCAGGTTTAAATACCTTAAGGACTGTGCTAAGTGATGTTTTTGAGGAAAATTTAAAACCATTAAAGGAGTAGGAGATGAAAAAAGATATTAGATTTGGGAAAGTTTACTTTAGGATAAATTTTAAAAAAATATGTGTATTGCTAGTGCTGTTTAGTATATTAGGAGTGTATTTATATTTTGCTAATATTATAACGATACATTTAACTAAACAGAAGAACGAAGTAATAATTCATGTTACTAAACCATATCAGCCTTTTAATAATATAATATATGCGATAGATAAGTTTGAGATAAATGCTACTGATAAGAATATGATACAGATTACAGGCTGGGCATTCATTAGTGCATTAGATTCCAATGAAAGTAGAAAAGTAAAGTTGGTTTTAAGTGGGACACATAATACATATGAGTGTGATGCTCTATTATCTTTTAGAAAAGATATAATTGATGGAATGGATGACAAAATAAATGAAATTAATAGAGATAATGATAACTTGGGGATGTTAGCGTACTTTTCTGCATTAAATTTGAAGGAGGATATATATCAATTAGGTATATATGTGCAGGAGAATGAAAAAGAGTGGGGATTTACTCATACTGATATCTACTTTATTAAAGACAAGGGACAATTGCACAGATATTATGGACAAATAGTGGAGAATATGATCGTAGATACTAATGAAGACATTATATATATTCTGGATGAACTTAGAGTTGATGAAAGTAATAATGAATTTGATGTTATAAAAGGTGCGATTATTAAAAAAGGGCTAGATACTACCAAGCAAGAAGTATATGTTCAATTACAAAACAATCAAGGAGATTTGTTCACTTATTCAACTATTCCCTATAATAATAATACATTTGAAGAGTTTTATAATGACAATAAGTATGCAAATGCTGGATTTATGTGCGCTATACCTAAAAAAGTGTTAAAAGAGGGAGAATATACGGTTGACGTTATTTTACAAACTGATTTACAACAGGTAGCGCCTTATAAAACTTATATAAGCTATGATAAAAATGGAGAGAGGCTGAAAGAGGAGAGTAAGATAATAAAAAAAGATATTTCAATAGAAACAGTTGATAAAATGATTACCTCTATTGACAGTATACAGATGAAAGAAAAAGAACTATACATTGGTGGATGGACGATAGAAGAAGATAAATCAACTTTTGGAAGAAAAGTGCTCATTCAATTAATAAATGAAGCGGATAAAAGTGTTCAATTTTTTACATCTAAAAATATATTAAGACCGGATATTGCTCAAGCCTATAGTATGAGTATAGGTTATTTAAATAGTGGATTTGAATGTAGAATTCCGATTGAATATATAAAAGAAGGAAAATATGGGGTGGGTATAATAATAGGGAGTGAGGGTTATAAGAGGTCTCCATTACAAACAAAGATAAATTATAACGAAAACAAAGTTTCTATAGAAGAAATAACCGTAATTAGTGAGTATTAAAAATGATGTAGATAAGTTGATATATTTTTTTGAAAATAGTAGTATATAATTGATGGAAAAGATTGAGAAGAGGAAGTGGGATAAAAAATGTATTTAAAGAAAGTTAATATGGAACTATTAAATATATGTATCTTTATCAGCTTATTTATAGTAAATATTTTCAATGGCTTATTTGTTTTTAATAAGTATCCGGACTTACTTAACTTTAAAGATAGGATCATATCCAATGCAACAGTTAATGGTTATGATATAGGAAAAAGAGTCAATCTTTTTTACGCTTTTTTAGCATGTATAGTTATATTAGTTATCATTACATATATGATTACTAATTTGATTTTTAAGAAAAAGTGTGGGAAGAATGTAACAGGAATCTTAACACTGGCAAGTGACCTTTCAGTTTTTGGTATAGCAACAGTATGTTGTGGATATTTATTAGGAACCATGGATACTGCAGTTAGTTATATGGGGATTTTTGTTTTAGGAATATTAGGAATAGTAATGTTACTAGATAATTTCAATATAGACGTTTATATGGTAGAATGGGCAGGAATGATGACCATAACTATTTCTATATTTATTAAAACAGTATTCAACATTACATTAAATTCACTAATAATAACTAGCACTATTTTTTTCATATTAATAGTATTGCTAAGGCTAGTTAATAAATCAGTAAAATCTAATTTGGAGACTGAAAAATTACATATTATAATTATTAAAAGTAGTTTTCCTTTATTTATAACTGCATTTATTCAATCTATATTGTTAGAAGTTTTCAACATATTAAATAGAAGAGGGATTTGGATATGTAAATCACCTAAACTAATATATATAATAGTAGTTCTAAGTTCTATTTTAATAGGGGGAGTATTATTTTATTTAAATAAACACAAGGAATTGAGCTTAAGAAATTCTTCAGAGTATTTAATACAAAATATATGGTATGTAGTTTTTATTATTACAATATGTGTAATTGTTGCTCAGCCAAGTAGACAAATACTGCCAGGTAATGAGTATTTTGAAGCAGCAAACCACGGACTAGCCCTAGACGGTCTATTTAGATATGGAGAAATCCCCATAATTCAGAACTTTGATGCACATATGTTGTTGAACCAAATAATGGGAATACTATACTATTTATTAAATGGATATGAACCTTGGGCTTTTAACATATATAGTGGGTATATTATACTACTTATTAACCTAATAGCCTATTTTCTTCTGAGTGAAGTTTTAAATAAAAGACATGCATTGCTCCTTGTTATTATATTTCCTTTTTTTAATATTATATTTCCTTATTTCTCTATTATAAGTATTGTTTTACTGTATTTATTTAGATTAGTAAGTGAAAATAAAAACTGGTCGGCGTTAGTATTTTGGTGTTTAGTTGGAGCTATGATACTGATAACACTGGATATGGGTTTATCAGCAGCAATGGCAGGAGTTTTTTCTTATCTATTTATTGTTCTTGAGAAAAGGAAAAATGTAGGGAAGTACATAACTGGATTTTGTTTAAGTGGGATTATCGTGGGCTTAGTTGCATTAGGATTATTTACTAGTATGTGTTTAGTGAAAGGGATTTCGCCATTAACTAGGTTTATAGAATTTCTTAAAATAGTATTATCTAATGCTAATTGGGCATATAGCTTTATAGGTAATCAGAAATCTATAGCGTTTGGAATCGCATACTACATTATACCTATGATCTTAATTGGATTAGTGATATTTATTATTTATAAAAGTATTTTGGAGCATGGGGAAATGAAAATCAATGCATATGCTAGATTAGGATTTTTATATTTTTCTATAGCCTATTTAGTTAACATCCCTAGGGGAATTGTAAGACATTCTTTAGCAGAAGCAACATTAGGACATATATTATCCTATTTTCCTTTGGCTTGTTTATGTTTTACACTTATTTTTAGAACTACCTATGTTAAAAGCCTTTATAGATTATTAGTATGTTTAGTAGTAGTAAGTTTCATTATGAAAATGAATCATGTTGAATTTCCAATGACATCCTCATTAATAGCTAATATGAAAAATAGTATTAATAGTATGGAGCAATATGCACCCGTTGCTGATTTAAGTAACGGAAGAGTTGCAGGAGAGACATTGAATGATGAGATTGCAAGTTTTAGAAAGGTATTAGATTATTTATTAAATGATCAAGAAACTTACCTGGATATGACAAGCTTAAATTATTATTATGCATTAGTAGAAAGAAGAAAACCTGTATATGTAAATCAATCTCCCTTATTATTAAGTGGTGAATTAACTCAAGAGTTATTTATTGAACAAATACAAAAAGCAGAGGTTCCATTAGCAATAATACCTATTCAAGATATACCTCAAAAAGGAATATGGCAATATATAGATGGTGTTAATATTATGGATAAGTATTATCTTATAAGTGAATATATTTTTAAAAATTATGAGCCTTTACTAAGATTAAATGAATTTGATGTGTGGTGCAAAAAGGATAGAAAGATTGAATTCTATAGTAAGTTGAAAATTATAAATGATAAAAAGAAAGAATACTTACCTGAATTTAATGAAGAATATACTCAGAATATAGTTAAGAATAATATAGATGTAGTTTTCTATAATAAAACGTTATCACTAAAAGCTACAGGAACTGACCCCTATATATATTACACTTTACAACAAAATCAATTATTTAATATAGAGCAACAGAATTATCAGTATAAGGCGGAGTTAACGGTTATTCCCCAAGAAGCTGGTAATGTGCAAATTTTTTATACTACAAAAAACAACCCAGGTTTTTCAGAGGAAATGTCTAAAAAATATGCAGTCAAGGGAAGTGAAGAAACAACCTTAGAAGTAATGTTGGAAGAAGCCCCACTTGACATTAGAATAGATGTAGAGGGGATACAAGAAATAGACATTAAGGATCTAAGATTAGTAGAAATGAGTGGAATAGGCGAATTAATCAGTCATGAAGATGCAGTAGCACGTATGGGACCTAGAGATATTGGATTAATACCTTGGTATTGGGGCAATTATGATGAGAAAGAAATAAAAATAAAATCTGTAATGAACCTAAATAGTAATATCTTGGAGAAACAAGATTATATAGAAGTTGCAATAACTAATGCAGATATAAAAGACTTTGTACAATATATTAATTTAGAAATAAATTCAGATGTTCAACAAACTGTAAATATGTCACTAGAGAATAAGAATCGGTCAATAGTCCCTTCAGTATATAACTTTACTACTAAGCCAGGTTTAGGCAAATATAGAATAAGAATTGGTGCTGATTATGGTTATTATTTGAAAATATATAATACAATGAAGATTAGAGGAACAACTTCTGATATAAATATTATAAACGTTGATTTGGAAATAGAAAATACCAATTTATTAAATAGAGATAAAAAATAAGAGATTCATATAAATATCATTTATATACAAACTTTAAGTTTTAATAAGTTTTAAGAGGAGTAGTGTATATATAAGAATTTAAAAAGTTATTGTTAGTATCATCAGTATTTAGTTTATAGATAAAATTCCCATTGACTTATGCTATTATCAGCAGCATACCTGTTTTTCATCTGCTTACCGTTACAACCATCTAAAACAAGCAGACTTATAGTAGGATAAATTACACTGCTATTCAAATTTAGTAAAGCTAGGGGATGCTTAATAAGATTTGACTATATGTTTGCTTTGGTAATATGAGTTTTAAAAAAATTTTCAATCTTTCGTTTTAGAACAATTAAGCTTTTAAATTTTGGTACTTCGTTCCAAGTAAGACGAAAAAGCTGGTATATAATAATGCCAGTAATCATTTTTAATCTTACAGCGTTTTCGCTATGACCTATATGCGTTTTAATTTTACAGTGTTGTTTGATCTATTTGAAGAAAAGGTCTATGTCCCTTATGCCGATATTTTTTTAATGCCGATTTTTACCACAAATCTTATATTTTCCACTCGTTTTAATGAAAATATCGGCATTATTCTTTATCATGTAGTTGTAAAAACATCATGATAAGGAGGATATTCAAATGGAACAATCAACAAAGCTTAATCATCTTATTGAAACACTACTTTCTGAGATAAGAAAGTATGGAATCTCGGAGGTGAGCATGGAACAGTATCAAGTGGTGTGTAACGGTATTTTAAAGTTTGCTACTAGGAAAGGAGTTGAGGCTTATTCAGATGCGTTGATAAATGAATATATCATAATGGTAAAAAGGCGTTGCGATGAAGGTGATATTTGCCCCGAATACATGAGATTTCAAAAAAGGGTAGTCAGGATGTTAAAGTCACTGACCACAGGAGAATATGTGGATTTCTCGGCAGCTAGCAGCAGAAAAAAATATAAAGTTTCTGATGAAACTGCACATTTAGTGATGGATATTCTTGACGAAAATAAGCTTGTAGGTGAAGCAAAGGTTGAAATGGATATCGTAATAAGGCATTTCTTCTTTTATGCTGAATACCATAAGATTTCTATGTGTGATATTTCAGATGATTTTTTCATGGAATTCCTAACAAGCGAGATGCCAAAAACAAATCAAGGCAGTATTGGAAGGACTTTGCGGGGAATCAAATATATTTCTTCGTACCTGAAATCACATGGGAGATCTGATTTGATACTTGATTTCAACCAGTTAAAGATAAAAACAGGCTCTGTAAAAATGATTCCACCTTATTCGCGAGATGAGATTACTAAGATTTTAGAAGCTATAGATAGAACTACTCCTGAAGGTTTGAGGGATTATGCAATTCTTTTGATTGGATTTGAGACAGGACTTCGTGGAGTAGACATCAGAACACTTTGCCTGTCAGATATTGATTGGAAAGTTGGCAAAGTTAAAATAAGACAGTGCAAAACTTCTGAACCTTTAGTATTACCACTAAGCGGCAGGGTGATGAATGCGATAGCAGATTACATCTTAAAGGGTCGTCACGAATGCGGGCACAAAGAAATATTTCTGACGATCAAGAAGCCTGTACGCCCTATGGATAAGAGATACTACCCATTTACCGGTATTATCACTAAGTATAGTGACAGGGCAGGTGTTGAATTGAAGCCCATGAGGGGTTTTCACAGCTTACGGAGGACATTTGCAACCGAACTTTCCATGGCAGGTGTTCCGCTTGAGACCATTTCGCAGCTTTTAGGACACAAGAGAATAGACGAAGATAAGCCATATCTGTCTTATAACCTGGAACAGATTGCATTCTGTTCAATGGGCTTTGAAGAGATACCATTGGAAAATGGACTTTATGTATCTCTCTCTTCCGTGTGAGGTGATAACCATGACCTTTCATGAAGAATTAACTTCTGATTTCCAAAAGATGCTGGATTACCGGAAAGCTGTCGGATATGCAACAGATACCTACAAATCCATGGTAATGCCGTTTATTGGTCATTGTGTAAATAATTACTCTGATGCTGTTGCGATCACGCAAGAAATGGTGGACAGCTGGCTTGAAAAATACGGGTATTCTACAAATAACCAAGCAACATTCATTGCATGTCTCAGGCAGTATACTAAATTTATAAATTTTCTGGGGAAGAATGCATTTATTCCAGACGAGGACTACTCGATAAAAAGGATATCCTATCAGCCATACCTTTTTACGGATGAAGAGTTAAAAAATCTGTTTCATGCTTTTGACAGCTATACAGCATCAACAAGCAATAAGAAATGCAAACCTGAAATGGTAATCCCACCATTATTCAGAATGATGTATTGCTGTGGGATGAGACCTTCTGAGCCCTTGCATCTTTTGTGTGAGGATGTAAATCTCAATACAGGGGATATCTATATAAGGGAATCTAAGCGTCACAAAGACAGGCACATCATTATGTCGGCGGATATGTTAGCCTTATGTCGCCAGTATAGTGGATATGCCGGGATCAGGACCTGGTTTTTTGAATATAAAAGCAAGCCGTATGATACGCAATGGATGACTGCACAATTTCATCATTGTTGGAAACTAAGCGGATTGACCAAACATGGAAATCCCCGTCCTTACGATTTTCGACATGCGTTTGCCACCAGAAATCTTATGAAGTGGATTGATCACAGGAATGATGTGATGTCATTACTTCCATACCTTAGTACCTATATGGGGCATTCTGAGATAACGAGTACACTTTACTATGTACATCTTTTACCAGAAAGAATGAGAAACTCAGCTGGTATTGACTGGAAACAGTTTTCCTACATCTATGGGAAAGAAGGTACTATAAATGAAGTCTAAGCTCAAAAGCCCAGAGCTTTTTAAATCCATAAAAAGTTTTTTGACATCCTATCTTCCGGTGGTAAAAAAGAAAAGCCCTCATACCATAAGCGCATACCAGTATGCCTTAAATTTATATTTCCTGTTTCTCTTGGAGAGACATCATCTTGAACTTAAGGATATAAGGACGAATGATTTTAATCAGGAAAAAGTTGTGGAATTCCGAGAATGGCTAAAAACAGTCCGAAAAAATGAGGCAACTACTATTAATCAACGTCTCTCCCATATCAGAGGTTTTTGCAGATATCTGATGAAAAATGATGTGCTCTCGTTTCTATCATATGAAGAAATATGTGATGTCGCTGAAGCAAAGGATACCCGTGTAAAAGATTTTGTGTGGCTTAGTATAGAAGAAGTCAAGCTAATTCTCGAGCAGCCAGACATAAATAAAAAGACAGGTATCAGGGACCGGTTTTTTCTGGCACTCCTCTATGAAAGCGGGTGCCGTGATGATGAAATACTGCATCTTCGGGCAAAAGATTTTGTAATAAATCAAAATGGGGAGCCTGACCTCCATATATTTGGAAAAGGCAACAAACATCGGTGTACGCCTTTATCAGCCGATATCGTGCCATATTTTAATGAATACAGCAGCATATACCACCCAAATAGAAAAGATGAACTAGACGGCCTGATGTTTTATACAGTCAGAAATGGGATGAATGCCCAGATGTCGGCCGACAATGTCCAGCGATTTATGAAAGCTTATGAGGAAAAGTTAAAGCAGCTAAAAAATGATATTCCCCACCTGCATCCACATCTTTGGAGAAGAACGCGTACAATGCACTTATATATGGCAGGAGTACCATTGCCACTGATATCAGAATGGCTTGGGCACTCAAATGAGGAAACAACAAGGATTTATGCAAGGGCAACAGATGAAATGAAACGTCAGGCACAAAGAAAGCTTGAGGAAAATGGAGATTCTGTTTTCAACGATGATGTTACATTTAAATATGCAGATGATGACGAAACATTAAGAAGGCTGAGTGGGCTGAAATAATAATGCCGATATTTGCCGTAAAGATAACATATTTTTACGGTAAATATCAAGAAATCGGCATTAAAAAAATATCGGCATAAGGGATATAATGCCGATATCAGCATTATTTGCCATCTGCGTTTATAGAGCCATATTACTTCTTCGGATGAGAACTTCATGACATTGGTTACAAGCGTAAGCTCTTTGCCTATAGGGTTAATGATTTTTATAATTCTATAGACCTCTTTTGTAAGGTTGATATACTCATTACCTAGGCGTACTTTCTTATCAAAAACAATTGTACTCCCTCTTGGAAGAAGTCTGCCTTTTTTATCAGAGTAAGTAATTGGAAGTTCTTCTAGTGTTGTAATCTTAGCATTATCTTTAAGACGACTGATAAAGTAGATGCCTTTACTTGTGTAAGAATAAAACTTTTTATAATCAATATAGCCTTTATCACAAATATAAATAGTTCCTTTGTCAGTCATAAGATCATCTATTTTGTTACGGCTGTGGCATTTGGCATTGGAAAAGATTATGCGGTCGGGGATTCCTGTTGCGCCATCAAGGCTTGCGTGCATCTTAATACCAGCTTTAGTACTACGAAATTCCGCCCAATCAAAAAAAGTTAGACACATACTAATAGTTGTAGAGTCAATCATTTTAGTTGTGCCGAATTTTGCTAAACGGTCATCTTTTGTAAGCATCTGCAGTGCTGTTTTGATAAGCTTATTCATGACGGGCACAAAAACATTGTAATCCTGATTGTTATTATGATTGGCTAATGTTGTAAGGCTAACTTGTGAGATTATACATGCCAAGTTATCTTGAGAACTTTGATTTAAATGCCTTAATCCATCATGCTCACACAGATGAAAGTAAATAATACTTGCTAGATGGTGATGGGTATAAAATGACCGTATTTTGAAGTCTGTATTAAGCGTAATGGGAGATGTTAGAAATAATTTCCAATTAATACCGTCTATAAATTTTTCAAATAAAGTAATATAATTGTTCATGGTCAGTGGTCTTCTTTCGAGTGATGTGATTTCGCAATTATATTAAACCCTAAGGCACTGACTATTTTCATGTCTAAAATTATGGAAACTTATTTTTGCAACTATCAATGGAAATAAAAGTTAATAACTAAACAGGAATGTAAAATTGATAAATAATAAAAATGTAGAAGGTGAATGAGGATATGAGAGCATTAATAGGCTTTACAGGATTTGTAGGATGTAATTTAGTACATGGAAAATATACGCATTACTATAATTCCAAAAGTATTAAAAACATAATAGGTTATCAATTTGATCAAGTTGTATGTGCTGGCATAAGAGCAGAAAAGTTTTTAGCCAATACATATCCGGAGCAAGATTTAGAAGCAATACACTCTTTAATTCGTGTATTGAAACAAGTAGATTGTAAAAAAATTATACTCATTTCAACTATTGATATTTATAAAGAGCCTAAAGATGTAGATGAAAACACTATAGTAGATTTAAATGATTTACATGCATATGGGGCAAATAGATATTATATGGAAGAATTTGTTCGTGGTCATTTTGACGACTACTTAATTGTAAGGCTACCAGCTTTATTTGGTAAGGGGCTTAAGAAGAATTTTATTTATGATATGATTTATAAAATACCATCTATGGTTATGTCTGGTAAATTTGAAGAGCTCATAATGATAGCCAATAAAGAGCAAAAAGAAGTACTTCAATATAGTTATTTGAAAAATGAAAAGGGAAATTGGACCGTTAAAGAAGGACTAACACAAGTAGAAAAAACTAAGCTAAAAAAAACCTTAGAAGAACTAAGTTTTACAAGCTTAGTGTTTACAGATTATAGAAGTAAGTTTCCATTTTATGATTTATCTAACCTTCAGTCAGATATTGATACTGCAATTGAAAATAATATTAAAGAATTAAATATAGCTGTAGAGCCTGTGTCAGCTGAAGAAGTAGCAGGAGAGTGCTTTGGTGAAGAGTTTACCAATGTCATAGAAGGCAGAGAACCTGTATATTATGATATGAAGACTATATATGCTGATAAGTGGAATGGACATAATGGATATATGTATTCTAAAGAGCAAACATTATCAGCTATTAAAGCATTTGTTAAGGAGTTGAGTTGACATGGAGATATCTATTTCCAATATAGCTTGGGATAGGCAAGACGATGAACAAGTCTATAGGATACTACAAGAGTATAAGGTTACAGGTTTAGATGTAGCACCAGCGAGAGTATTTGATAATCCTATGAAAATTTCTAAAGAGGATGGACAAGGGTTTATTAAAGCAATAGGGGAAATGGGGTTACATCCAGTTGGAATGCAATCATTACTATTTGGAACAAGTGGTATGGCTTTATTTGAAGATGAAGCTACAAGAAAAACAACCATTAATCAGCTAAAAGCTATGATAGATTATGCTAGTAAAGTAGGTGTTACGAGATTAGTATTTGGATCCCCTAAAAATAGGTTAATAGGTGCCCAATCAAAAGAAATGTCTCAAAAATTAGCTTGCGAAGTATTTAGTGAATTAGGTGATTATGCAAAAGCTAATAGTGTTTATTTCTGTATAGAGCCTAATCCAGTTGAATATGGTGCTGATTTTATTACAGACACTTTAGAAGGTATTGAAATAGTTAAAAAAATCAATAATTCAGGTTTTAGATTACATATGGATTTAGGAACGATGATTATGAATAATGAGGATATAGATGAAGTAGTAAGAATGGGCATAGATGTTACGGAACATGTACATCTAAGTCATCCACATCTTGAGCAAGTAATAGGTTTGGAAGACGTCCATAACAAGTTTTATGAGTCTTTAATCCATAATAAGTACCTAGGAACCGTAGCGATTGAAATGAAAAATTCTAAGCAGCCTGATAACATAGATAGAGTAAGAGAAACCATAAAGTTTATTTCATCGATATATGGAGGAAACAAAGATGAATAAAGAGTGGCAGATACCTGATTATGAAATCACTGAAATTAAACCCAAACATTCTAAGTATTGTGTATGTATTCCTGTTATTAATGAAGGTGAACGGATATTAGGTCAATTAGATAGGATTAAGCCTTTTCTTGACATGGTTGATGTACTATTACTAGATGGCGGAAGTACAGATGGTTCTACTGACATTACAAAGCTGAAAGAAAGAGGTGTAAGAACTCTTTTAGTAAAGATAGGGCAAGGGAAGCTTAGTGCACAGCTTAGAATGGGTTATGCCTACGCTTTAGAACAGGGGTATGAAGGAACTATTACAGTAGATGGTAATGGAAAAGATAATGTTGATGCTATTCCTAAGTTTATACAAGCATTAGAAGATGGTTGGGATATGGTACAAGGATCAAGGTATATAGCAGGTGGCCAGGCTATTAATACGCCTAAGCTAAGGCATTTTGCGGTAAGGCTTATTCATGCTCCAGTAGTTTCTAAAGTAGCAGGCTTTAGATATACTGATACTACAAATGGTTATAGAGCGTACTCAAAAAGGTACTTATGTGACGATAGGGTACAGCCATTCAGAGAAATATTTAATACATATGAGTTATTAGCCTACCTATCAGTACGTGCACCACAACTAGCATTTAAAACAAAAGAAGTACCAGTTACTAGGGCTTATCCTAAAAAAGGAAAAATACCTACTAAAATAAGCTTTATAAAAGGTAATTCTGATTTGCTTAGAATTTTAGGGGATTTAATACTGCATAAATATGATCCTGAACAAGGAAGTAAGTCATGAGGGCAATGATCGAATCATTAAAAAATAATAAAGTAGGAATTATATTAATACTTATTACATCTCTTATGACTTCCATAGGACAGTTATTTTGGAAATTAGGACAGATAGGAGATAATAACTGGTTATATATTATAGTTGGATTTGGATTTTACGGTATAGGAACAATCTTAATGATATTAGCCTTTAGATATGGGAGCTTTTCGGTATTGCATCCGCTCCTTGCATTTGGTTATATTTTTGGATTAGTATGGGCCAAAGTATTTCTAAATGAATCCATAAGTATTAACCAAGGGTTAGGAATAGGTTTTATTATAATAGCAGTAATCTTGATTGGAGGCGGAGATGAATAGTAAATTTATAATTATCATAGTTTTATTTACTATGCTCGGTTCATATGGAAGTTATTGTTTTAAAAAAGCAGCCAGCCAGCCTATATTGTTAAAAATAATAGCGTCTCCTTTACTGTATATTGGTGGGATATTTTACTTGGTGAGTATGGTGGTTAATATTTATACATTAAAGTATGTTCCTTATAACATAGTCTTTCCGCTTACCTCTATTACATATATATGGTCATTAATTTTATCTAAGATTTATTTACATGAAAAAATTACAACCAAAAAAGTTATAGGAATTGTGTTACTATGTATAGGAGCAGTTTTTATCGTTATTTAACATAAAAAGAATAAATAAGAAATATTAACGCTATGATTAAAGGACTGATGATATGAAAGCATACGATAAAATAGTATTAGGAGCAGGAATATATGGGTTATACGCTGCACTTCACTGCGGCAAAAAAGGAGAAAAAGTACTTGTTCTAGAGTATGATTTGGGAGCATTTGAAAGGGCCACCTACATTAATCAAGCAAGAGTACATAATGGATATCATTATCCAAGAAGTTATTCAACAGCTATTAAGTCAAAGAATTATTTTGATCGTTTTAATGGAGACTATGGTTTTTGCATACATAGTGAATTTAAAAAAATCTATGCTACATCTAAAGAATATTCATGGACTAATGCAGAGCAGTTCAAAAAATTTAGTCAAGCTGCTAATATAAAATGCATTCAAGTAGGTGCAGAACAATATTTTCATCCTAATATGTGTGATGGGATTTTTGAAACGTGTGAGTATACCTATGATGCACATATATTAAAGGAATATTTCCTAACAGAATTAAAGAAATACTCCAATGTGGAAATTAAGTATGGCATAAGGCTAGAAAATATAGAAGAACATACTAGCCACTATGAAGTAGTATTACAATCAGGTGAATTATATACAACAGATTATTTATTGAATTGCACATATGCATCAACTAATCAGATTACATCAAGGTTAGGGTATGAGTCGTTTAAAATTAAGTATGAGCTATGTGAAATTATTCTATGTAGTGTATCTAAAGAATTAGATGATGTAGGTATTACAGTTATGGATGGTCCATTTTTTTCTATTATGCCATTCGGAAAAACAGGATATCACTCATTAACATCAGTTACATTCACACCACATATTACAAGCTTTGATGCCTTGCCTACTTTTGATTGTCAAAAAAATAAAGGCGTAGAGTGTACACCACAGCAACTTAATAATTGCAACAATTGTAAATATAGACCTGAGAGCGCATGGAACTATATGTCACAGCTAGCTAGAAAGTATTTAAATAATGATATGCAGTTTGAATATGTAAAATCACTATTTTCTATAAAGCCCATACTTATGGCTTCTGAGATAGATGATTCTAGACCAACTGTTGTTAGGATATTTAATGATAAACCTAAATTTGTAAGCATTTTATCTGGTAAGATTAATACAGTTTATGATTTAGATAACATACTTTAGAAAAGGGGACTGCATATGAGCATAAACATAAAATTAGAAAAGAACTTTATTTCAGTAGTTGTATACGTTCAAAACCATGAAATGTATATAGCAGAATTTATAGATAAGGTTACTACTATACTTAAAGAGAGTTTTGAACGTTCAGAAGTTATATTTGTAAATGACTATAGCAGTGATGGTACAGTCAATATTATAAAAGAAAAGTTTAAGCAAACTGGAAATATTGCTTGTACAGTTATTAATTTAAGTTATGAACATCAAGTAGAACGTGCAATGGTAGCTGGTCAAGATGTTGCTATTGGAGACTTCGTATATGAGTTTGATACGCCGATTATAGATTATAATACAGATGAGATTATGGGGTTATATTATACATGTTTAAAAGGATTTGATATAGTAAGTGCATCTTCAAATATTAACAAAGCCTCATCAAAGCTATTTTATAAAGTTTTTGAAAAGTATTCCAAAAACAAGGTAATACTAAATAGTGAAAGATTTAGGATTATATCACGTAGGGGAATAAATCGTATTAAAAATATTTCGCAAACTATACCCTATAGAAAAGCAATTTACTTTAACTGTGGATTGAAAGCAAAAAATGTCACCTTTACGCCTATCAATAATATGTCAAAAGAAGTAAATATATTGAAAACGCCTGAAAGACTAGACTTTGCTGCAGATAACTTATTATTCTTTACAAATATAGGATGGAAAATATCTTCAGCTATGTCTATAGCTATGGTTTTATTTTCTATAATAATAGGCGTATATACCTTTGTGACATGGATTGTTAATCAAAATGTAGTAACGGGATGGACAACCACTATGATGTTTTTAGCTATTGCATTCTCAGGGTTATTTGTTTTAATGACTATTGCTATAAAGTATCTATCACTAATCCTATTCATAAACACAAATAAACAAGATTATGTGTTTGAATCTGTAGAAAAGGTGAAATAAGATGAAGATAAAAAGGCGATTATACCAGCAGCAGGATTGGGAACTAGATTTTTACCTGCAACAAAAGCCCAACCTAAAGAAATGCTCCCAAGAGTAGATAAGCCTACAATTCAATATATCGTAGAAGAGGCAGTTGCTTCAGGAATAGAAGATATTATCATTGTTACAGGGCGTACTAAAAAATCTATAGAAGATCACTTTGACAAGTCAATAGAGCTAGAACAAGAATTAGAAAAGAAGGGAAATGAAGAATTATTAGAAATTGCGCGTAGCGTATCTGAAATAGCGAACATTTATTTTATTAGACAGAAAGAACCTAAAGGTCTAGGACATGCTATTTTAACAGCACGCACATTTGTTGGAGATGAACCATTTGCAGTTTTGCTTGGAGATGATGTGATTACATCAGAAGTTCCTTGCCTAAGGCAAATGATGGCTATGTATGAAGAGTATCAATCTACAATATTAGGGGTACAGGCAGTAGAATATAGTCAGGTAAATAAGTATGGTATTATAGCAGGAAAACAAGTTGGTGATAGAGTTTATACAGTTAAGGATATGATTGAAAAGCCAGGCATTGATAAAGCCCCTTCCAATATAGCGGTTCTTGGCAGATATATTATTACTCCAGGAATTTTCAAGTATTTAGAAGAACAAGAAGTTGGTGCTGGAGGAGAAATACAGCTTACAGACTCTCTGAGAAAGCTTGCAAAAGAAGAGCAAATGTTTGCTTATGATTTTATAGGTAGGAGATATGATGTAGGAAGTAAAATAGGGTTTTTACAAGCTACAGTAGAATTTGCACTAAATAGAGAAGATCTTAGACAAGAGTTTGAACAATATCTATTAGATGTTGTTAAGAAAATAAAAATATAATATATAAAATTAGGAGTGGCATAGAAGTAATTTGCGTTACTGTTATTATATAATTATAGATAGGAAATGAAATGATAACAATAGTAATTCCAAACTATAACGGAAATAATTATTTGAGAAAGTGCTTAGATAGTATCTATGTACAGAAGTATACGGATTACCAGATAATCATCATTGACAATGCTTCTACAGATGGCGATTATCAGTGGCTAAAGGGCTACAAAGATGTCATTTTTAAGCAGCTAGATAAAAACTATGGTTTTAGTCGAGCAGTTAATGAAGGAATTAGACTTGCTAAGAGTGAATATGTACTGTTACTGAATAATGATACTGAGCTTTGTGAAGGTTTTTTAGAAGCACTATTAGATGTGATAATAAAAGATCCAAAGATATTTGGTGTAAGTAGTAAAATGATACAATATCAAGATAAAGGCCTTATTGATGATGCAGGAGATGAATATACAGTTGTCGGCTGGGGATATAAGCGTGGAGATGGTAATAGTATTGAAGATTTTAAAAAGGAAGAAAGAGTATTTAGCGCTTGTGCTGGAGCTGCTTTATATCGTAAAGAAGTATTTGATAAGATTGGATATTTTGATGAGGCGTTCTTTGCCTATATGGAAGATATAGATATTAGTTATCGTGCTAATATTTATGGTTATAAAAATATGTATGCACCTCAAGCTAAAGTATACCATATAGGAAGTGCTACGTCAGGTGGGAGATATAATTCCTTTAAGATTAAACTATCTGCTCGTAATAATGTCTATGTGCCTTATAAAAATATGCCGCTTTTGCAGCTTATTATTAATATGCCCTGTTTATTATTAGGTTATATGGTTAAGCAAAGAGTCTTTGCTAGTAAAGGGTTTGGTAAAGAATATAAAGAAGGACTTATAGAAGGCTTCAAAACCTTAAGTAAAGTAAAGAAAATACCTTTTAGGTTTAGGAATATACCAAATTATTGCTATATAGAATGGTTGCTTATTAGAAATATCTTTAAATATATAGTGACTAAGTTTAAATAACAGGGGATGTATTTTTATCAATTTTAAAAGAGTGGAGTTAAGCGCATGAAGCTATCTATCGTTATAGTGAATTATAATACGTACACACTTACAAAGCAGACTATAGATTCTATTATTAAGAAACCAGAAGACTTTGCCTACGAAGTGATACTTGTAGATAATGCATCACAAGATAGTAGTATAGAGAAGCTCGCAGAGGACTATAAGCAGTTCATTATAGACAAACAAATTATAGTCATTACAAATAGCTCTAATTTAGGTTTCTCTAAAGCGAACAATATAGGGATAAGGGCAGCGAGGGGAGACTATATATTACTTTTAAATTCAGATACGTATCTTTTGGAAGAGTGCCTTGCTAACTGTATCAAGTATATTGAAGCATATAATCAACAATCTGAAAACAAAATCCTTAAAGCAGACGGCACAATCGGCGCACTGGGCTGCAAAGTAGTATTGCAAGATGACACACTAGACCATGCTTGCAAGCGGGGCTTTCCTACGCCAAGGGCGTCCTTGTATTACTTATTAAAGTGGGATAAAAAGAATCCTATAAAATACGGACAATATGATGCATTACATCTAGATGAAGATGAAATAGGCGAAGTGGATAGCCTGATGGGAGCCTTTATGCTGATGCCAAGAAAAGTTTTAGATGAAGTGGGACTTTTAGATGAGACCTTTTTTATGTATGGGGAAGATATAGACTTATGTTATAGAATAAAACAAGCTGGCTATAAAGTACTTTATTATCCAAAGGCTCAGATTATCCATTATAAAGGTGGTAGCTCTAAAAAGAGACGAACTAAAGTTATCTACGACTTTCACAAGGCTATGTGGATATTTTATAAAAAACACTACACTAAAAAGTACAATATGGGGATAACTTTCATAGTATGGAGCGGTATATGGATTAAGTATGCTTTTGAGATATTAAAAAATGGGTTAAAGCAGTAGTTCTATTAAGAGACTTACTAAGGAAAGGGTGATTTGGGATGAAAGTATTATTAACAGGAGCTAATGGGCAATTAGGTTTAGAACTTCAAAAAGAATTAGGGGAAGCCAAAGAACAATATGAAATTCTAGCTACGGATTGTGATACACTAGATATTACAAGCTTAGAAGCAGTAAGACAAGCATTAATAGCATATAAACCTCAGGTAGTTATCAACTGTGCAGCACATACAGCAGTAGATAAATGCGAAGAGGATATAGAGAATGCCTATAAAATCAATGCATTAGGAACTAAACATCTGGCTATAGTATGTGAAGAGCTAGGCTCAAAATTGATCCAGATCTCTACAGATTATGTCTTTGACGGAGAAGATCCACAGCCAAGACGTGAAGATGATAAGACTAATCCACAAAGCATCTATGGAAGCAGCAAACTTCTTGGAGAAGAGTATGTTAAAACATTTTGTAAAAAACACTTTATCCTACGTACAGCTTGGCTCTATGGTGAAGGTAATAACTTTGTACGAACTATGCTAAAGCTTGCGGGGACAAATAAAGAGCTTAATGTAGTAGATGACCAGTTTGGAAGCCCTACTTCAACCAAAGACTTAGCAGTGGCTATTATCCAGTTGATGCATACAGAATACTATGGTACCTTTCATGCGACATGTGAAGGGCAGTGCTCATGGTATGATTTTGCCTGTATGATTTTCGATCTTAAAGGGATAGATATTAAAGTTAACCCAGTAACAAGTAAGGAATTTGTGCGCCCAGCAAAAAGACCTACTTATAGTGTGCTTGATAATTTTATGTTAAAGCTTTACGGATTGAATAGATTTAGACATTGGGAAGAAGCTTTGAAGGATTATCTAGAGAATGAAAATAATGAGGATGAATGAAATGAGTAAATTTAACTTTATCAAAACAAAGATCAAAGATTTATACATTATAGAACCAACAGTATTTGGAGATAGCCGCGGCTACTTTATGGAGAGCTATTCAAAGCGAGACTTTTTTGAGGCAGGGCTTACGATGGAGTTTGTACAAGACAACGAAAGCAAATCAAAAAAAGGAGTGCTTCGTGGACTTCATTTTCAGACAAAACATACACAGGGGAAATTAGTACGCGTCGTTCAAGGCGAGGTTTTTGATGTAGCGGTAGATATGAGGGACGGTTCTCCAACTTTCGGGTTGTGGGAAGGCGTACTTCTTACTGCAGACAATAAAAAGCAGTTTTATGTACCAGAAGGCTTTGCACATGGTTTTTTAGTGGTATCTGATGAAGCAGTATTTCAGTATAAATGTACAGATTACTATGCACCTGAATATGATGGAGGTGTTCTTTGGAATGATCCTGATATAGGCATTGAGTGGCCTCTTGAAGGTATAGATGAGGTTCTTTTATCAGATAAAGATAAAGCACAGCAGACTCTCAAGGAGTTTAAGCAGCAAGAAAATCCATTTTAAACAGCCTTTGAAGGTTTTTAACGAAGAAAAAGTACATTATTATGAAAAGAAGATCATCGCAGTTTAGGGTGAAAACAAATCTACTTGCAAATGGAGAATAAGGTGAAATATACTATAAGTAATATTTAAAACATTGCAAAACTTAGGGGGAGTGATTCAAGTGGAAAGAGCATATCAAAAAATGCGAGTATTTATGATGCTGCTAGTAGTATTTTGCACTATGGTTTTAAAAGGGAATATAACTTATGCAGCCACGTTTAGTCCTAAGGCAGGGGATTATATCACCTTTGGAAAGATTAAAGAACCTATTATTTGGGAGGTTGTCAGCGTTCAAGGGAAAGAGTTGACCTTAATGAGTTATTTAGGCATCGATCAAATAGCTTTTAATGCTAAAGAGGTTAAGCCATGTGGTGACTGGAGTACATCTAAGGTTAAGGAATATCTCAACACTACTTTTTATAAGAACTATTTTACGGATGAAGAAAAGAAAGTTATTTTGAAATATAATCCTAAAGATGAGGATAAAATTTATATCCCGTCATTAAAAGAGTTAGGGTTGAATGACTCTAAGATAACTGATAAGCTGGATAAAACCTATAAGGAGAAGACTAATCTTTATCAGGGCGAGAAATTTCAAAAAATCACTCTTGATATGTATCAGGAAGGAAAAGGATGGGGAACCAGTTTTGCTACTAGAAACAGTGACAATAGCCTTAATAGAGTCATCAATGTAGCGCAAAAAGGAACAAATAAGCCACAGCTTAGCTATAATGGTGGTTTTATGAAAATGAGTGTAAGACCAGTTATGAAAATAACGATTGATTTTAAAACAGACAATCTCCAATTTGTTAAAGGAACGAAGGAGTTAAACGATAAGTCGGTAACACTTTATACGATTAACCACAAATTCCAAAAACTTTTTATAAATAACATAATGGTTGATATGGGTGAAGAAAAACCTAAGTTAATCAGGGGTACTAATTTAGTCCCTCTTAGTATTATTTCTGATAGCTTTAAGGTTTCGGTAGATTTAAACATGTATGCACAAGAGATTACTTTGACTAAAGATAAGACGATTATTAAATTTACGATTAATAGCGATCAAGCAAGCATTAATGGGAAGTTGCATACAGTAGGAGCACCAGTTCTTCAAGAGGGGAATAAGTTTTATATTCCTTTGAAATTTGTTGTGGAAGCTCTGGGGGGTGAGGTAACTTATAAAGATAATAACCTTTATATCATGACAAATTAGAAGGCAGTAAAATAATTGAAAAGGTAACACTATTTGGTTGAAGAGCAAAGGATAGGCATATTAGATTTACAAGAGCAATCAGTAAATCAGCTGTAATGACAAATCCCCTTGTAGCAGTAGCTACAAAGGGATTTTTTTAATGATGTCCATTAAAATTAATATAAATTAAACGCTCTAGTGCTGTAGTAAAAGAATCTCTTTCTTAGCTACACGGCCTTGAGAGTCAAATACGGTGACTTCTAACGTGTTTTTGCCTGGTTTAAGCTTTGCCTTAGGAATGGATAGCTCATAGGGTGCTTCTGCTAAAGAGGCTATTTTTTCATTATTTAGTTTATAGAAGATTTTAGAAATGTAAGGATCGTAGGATTTAACCCATAGTCTAAGGGTTGTATCCCCAGTTACCTGAAGTGTTCTATTTAATTTTCTAGATTGTTGAGGTAAGTTAACTTGATTTTTTACCTCTGGTCCATTTACTACAGTACTTAAGAAGTATTCATGAGAGATTATCTTTTTATAGGTGTCTAGTACCCCAGTTGATTGACCTTCAAGTAAGCTGTAGTTGACTCTGTTTTTGCTTGCATCCTGTAGAGTGTAGTTATTTCTGCTATACCACTGAATACATTTTACCCTGGGATATTTCGTTTTGATACTTTCATAAAAGTAAGTCATTTTCATCTTAGCAAATTGGGAGGTGTCTTGCTTGTGGGTGTTGTAACCCGCTTGGTGACTTGCTGCATATTCACTAATCATAATGGGTTTGCGACTTGCATATTTATTATAAATATAGTCTACAGCCTCTAAGGCATTGCGCCTATCAGTCGGCTTGGAAGCATCGCCGTTTTCAAACTGTGCATTATAGATGCTAATACCTACCCAGTCTACATAAGCATCACCAGGATAGTAGGAATCTATGCCACCAAGGGGCATTTCGGAGGGAGACCATACCATAGCTACATTGGGTGCAACTTGTTCCATAATATCATGAACCATACGCCATTTTTTTATGTAATCGGCTGGATTGCCATGCCAAGGGACCCATTTTCCATTCATCTCAGAGGCATAGCGTAAGAAGATAGGCACTTTGAGTGCAGCTAATTCTTGTGCATAGGAGCGAATAGCTGAATCAGTGACTTCTTGTAGGCCACGGTTGGGTTCATAGGCCACATGCAGGGCAGCACCAGCTTCTATTATTTTACTTTCTTTTCTCATAAAGCTATTGGTAAGCGTGCTTCCTATAGAACCATAATCAAAGAAAATGGCATGATTTTTGCCTGTTACGGCATTGAAGTCTTGAAAATCATTAGTATTGTTGCCATATGAAGATTTGTATTTTTGCTCTGCGGCTATAAAAGCGCCTATATAAGCACCTACTGCAGGCTCATATTTTTGAAGTATAACGTTTGGAGCTGGTGAAGATTTTACCTCGTAGAATTCCACCACACTACTAAGTTCATCTGATTTTCTTTTGGCGGCGAGATAAGTATTGATGTCCTCGCCTTTTTGTTTGGAGATTTGTGCTTGCTTATTATAATGATCTGATGCAAGTTGGTACTTGCCTACTTTTTCATAGGCTTTTGCGAGGGCATTATGTAATCCGGCTTGTTCAGGTAAGCCTTTTATAGCATACTCAAACTCCTTTATCGCTCCTTCAAAGTCTCCCTTTTTCTCTAGTTCAATTCCCTTTTTATAACAATTTCATGCATTACCATGGACCGCAGGTGAAGCATAGAGTAGACTTGGCATAAGAGAGACTAACACTAAGGCACTGGCTCATTTTTTAAAATGATATTTCATCTTAATTCCTCATTTCTATTTGTTATTTAGCCTTAGTATACCACATTGCAATTTGAAAGCAGTTCATTTATCTCGAAAAGCCAATAGAAAAAGGCAACTCTATAGAGGCTGGAAAAAGATCGAACTCTTCCAAAACGTGAGGATTCAAGTCATCGACTTAGTACTCAAAAAGATTAATTAAAAACCTAAGCAGCAATCAGGGTGAAAACACCCCACGATTGCTGCTCTTTTTCTACTCTTTTTCTGTTCTTTTTGAGGGACGGTTCTCCAAACTTCCTGGTGTATTACAAATCTTAATGACCAGGATACTTTCTATTAATCAGACTTTTAGAAGAGATGGAATTAGGGTATACTCCTTTTTTTATCAGGGATTGTTTATAAATAAATGCTTTTGGTATATAATTATAGTAAATGCAATGAAGATACATTAAGGAATCCGAACCACATTTTCATATAATATTAACTGATGGAAACAAAGCATCGATATCAATTGCAAACGGGAAGATACTTGAGGGAAAACTTAACAAGAGACAAAAGGATTATATAAAAGCTTGGATGTTAATTCATAAAGAAGAATTATGGGATAGATGGAATAAAGCTGTTTCAGGTGAATTTATTGAAAAAATAGAACCAAAACAAATTTAAGGAGGTAAAAGGGTTTGAAAAATATGAGTCCAGATATAATTAAAGCAGAGATTTTAAATGATTATAAAGTACTTATTACTTTTAGTAATAGCGAAGTGAAAGTTTTCGATATGAGTGCTTATTTAAAATATCCAGTATTTAAACCATTAGAAAATAAAGAAGAATTTAGAAAAATTTCTATTGTTGATGGAACAATAGAGTGGGAATGTGGTGCTGAATTAAGTAATGATACATTTTATATAGCAGGAGAAGAGGCTGAAAATTCATTATTACAAATGTAGCAAACAATAGACAATAGACTTGCATATGAAAGCTGGCTATCCACCTATATTTATATTTGAAGTTTGTATGATGAGCCTATTGGTTACTGCTATATATTGTTTTTGCTCAAGGGTAACAGATCATTATCCTTGGCAGATTTATACTTGCAAAACCAAGTAGCATAGAATATACTAGAGCGGATTACTTATAACTGATTTTCATGAATTAAGCGTTAGGATGATACTAGATTATGGCATAATAGCAATCGTTATTGCGATTATCAATAAACTATAATGACAAATCCCCTTGTAGCGGCAAACTACAAGGGGATTATTTCCATTGAAGGAATCAACAAAAAATTATGTATTTATTATATAGATTTCACATCTATAAATTTAAGTTATTCACGATGATTCATAATGTGAAATCATCAGAGAAACAACTTTTCACAGATGAATAACTTAGGTTTATATGTTATTTCTCTATAACACTAAATATTAAAAAGTAAACATATAAAAATAGATTAATCTCATCTTAAAGGGAAAACGGCAAAGAATTTGTTAAACGCTCTAGTGCTGTAGTAAAAGAATCTCTTTCTTAGCTACACGGCCTTGAGAGTCAAATACGGTGACTTCTAACGTGTTTTTGCCTGGTTTAAGCTTTGGCTTAGGAATAGATAGCTCATAGGGTGCTTCTGCTAAAGAGGCTATTTTTTCATCATTTAGTTTATAGACGATGGAAGAAGTGTAAGGATCGTAGGATTTGCCCCATAGTCTAAGGGTTGTATCCCCAGTTACCTGAAGTGTTCCATTTAATTTTCTAGATTGTTGAGGTAAGTAATCGGCTTTTTATAACAATTTCATGCATTACCATGGACCGCAGGTGAAGCATAGAGTAGACTTGGCATAAGAGAGACTAACACTAAGGCACTGGCCCATTTTTTAAAATGATATTTCATCTTAATTCCTCATTTCTATTTGTTATTTAGCCTTAGTATACCACATTCCAATTTGAAATCAGTTCATCTATCTCAAAATGTAACACGATATATTAAAAGGAGTGCTTCTTACTGCGGACAATAAAAGGTAGTTTTTGGGTATAGATGTACAGATTACTATGACCAGAGCATGATAGAGATAATAGTTTAAACAGTTTATAAGGGATATGCTATTAATGATACTTTAAGTAAAGTCAAGCCTATTTATAGTGAAGGAGACTCACTATAATATTTAAAAAATATTTAGCTTGTCTAATAATGGCGTTAAATGTCCAAAATACTCGAAAATATTTACTATATTATAAATAATAATATGGTATACTTGACAAGAGAAACGGCTAAATAATTGGATTAGGAATATTCATAATACTAATAAATATGGTGAATATACATAATTTAAATAGGCTTGTTTTAAAAAAATCTATGTAGAAAGGATAGAGAGTTAAGAGGGGAAACTAAGTGTTGTTTGATGAGTTAAAAAATTAACAAACTTTAAAAAAGAAAGCAAGGAGTAATGTTGTATCAAATAAAAAGAATAAAAAACAGAATTGCATTTCTATTAGTTTTTTGTATGGCTTTTTCTAATTGGAGTTTTGCATTTGCAAATGATTTTTCTGACATTGCAAATCACTGGGCTAAAAGTGAAATTGAATCTTGGATAGAAAAAGGATTTGTAAAAGGTTATGAAGATGGCACTTTTAAACCCAACAAAAATGTTTCAAGAGCTGAATTTATGGCTATGGTTAATAATGCTTCTGGTTTTACAAAACAGGATGCGGTTAGCTATTCAGATGTGCCGGCTAATGCTTGGTTTTATAGTGAAGTTGCAAAAGCTAAAGCAGCTGGTTATATTTCAGGCTATACAGATGGCACTATAAAACCAAACAGCCCAATCAGCCGACAAGAAGCAGCTAGTATTATCGTTAGACTTCTAGGTTTACAACCAGATAGTCAAGAGGCTGTTAAGTTTGCTGATTATAACAAAATGCCAGAATGGAGTAAAGGCCCTATCGGTGCAGTAGCAGCTGCTCAGATTATGGGAGGGTATACAGATAGCACATTTAAAGGAGAAAATGCTATCAAACGTGCAGAAGCTGTTGTAGCCTTAGGTAAAGCTATGGCGCAAATACCTGCAAAAGCTACGGAAGCACCTAAAGAAGCACCTAAAGAAGAACCTAAAGATAATAAGGTTGTACCTAGCAGTGGAAGCTCTAGTAGCAGTTCAGGCTCTGGAAGTTCAACTTCAACCAATACATACAGTCAGCCAGGTACCTATGGACCTGCAACAGGCAATCAAACGATATACGGCAACGTGGTAATCAACTCAAAAGATGTAATACTGCGCAATGTGACAATTACAGGTAATCTAACATTGCATGCTAGTATTGGGGATGGCGATGCAACACTTAGAGGTGTAACTGTACAAGGTAATACTTACGTTAATGGCGGTGGCGCAAACAGTATTCATTTTGAAGATTCTATTTTATTAACTGTTATCGTTAACAAAAATAATGGAACTGTTAGAATTGTAGCTACTGGTGCTACAAGTGTTACTGAAGTGCAGCTCGAGTCTTCTGCTATTGTAGCTGAAAGTGGCCTAACTGGTGGAGCGACAGGGTTTTCTGCTGTATCACTAGCTGCTAGTATGCCGGCAAATGCTGATGTGGAATTACAAGGAACATTTGAAACGGTTAATACTAGAGCTACTAATGTAAGATTAACTTTAAGCGAAGGCACAAGTGTGGAAAGCTTAATATTAGATGCTTTGGCACGTGTAGTGGGAACTGGTACTATTACAAATGCAACTATTAATGCAAATGGAAGTACATTAAGTTCTTTACCAACAGCAACATTAGTTATTCCATCAGGGGTAACCGCAGAAATCGGAGGCGTGCAATACGATCATTCAACCGTTTTCGTACCAAGTACAACGCTTGAATCTATCAAAATTACTTTAGCAAGTATACAAATTAATTTAGCAGATCATATTATAGGAAATACAAAGGATGACTTTGTGGTAACAGCAGCATTAGATGGGGCACCATATGAAATACAGAACTTAGAATATCATGCAAATATGAATAGATTCACATTTACTCCAGTGAGTTTAGAAGGTAACATAGGTAAAACGTTTGCGGTGACAGTTGCTCGAGCAGCAGGTTCGACTAAGGTTGGCGGCAGTGCAAAAACACATGCAGTAACCGTAAAAAGTGGATTTGAAGGAAGAATCACTGACATCTACGGAGTTGGCGTAGAAGATATGACAATCAAGTTTAGAGCCGGTGTAGGCAATACTGAAGGTGATGTAGTTAAAACAGCCGTTACTGGTAAATACGGGTACTACTCTGTAGAGCTAGAGCCGGGTATGTACACAGGAGAATTGGAAAAATCAGGATTTTTAACAACGTACGTAGTTGCTACATCTTTAACAGGTGTATATAATGTAGGCCAAAATGAAACCGCAATAAGAGTAGCTAGAGAAGGCGAGATCAAAATAGTTTTAACTTGGGACGAACATCCAAGAGATTTAGATTCTCATTTAGTAGGACCTACGCCTGATGGAGATAGATTCCGTACATGGTATGGTGAAAAGACGTATTCTTATAATGGCGAAGTTTATGCGGATTTAGACTGGGACGATACAGATTCTTATGGTCCAGAAACAACTACTATTCGCAAAGTGATAGATGGCACTTATCAGTTTTATGTACATCATTTTTCAGGAGAAAATACATTAAGAACTTCAAGTGCTAAGGTAGAGGTTTATAAAGGGACTGAACTATTACAGACCTATAATGTACCAACAGGAGAAGGCAGCGAAACATATTGGATAGCATTTGATATGACGATTGATGGCAATAACATTGATTTTACACGTATCGATGCAATGACTAACAGCATGACAGAACAGTTGTTTATAAACCACGATAACCCAACTACCACATCCGGCAGCATTATTATGCTAAGTGAAGTGACAACAGGTAGTGTGATTGCTTTAAGCGGTACAACAACAGAAAGTGTTATTAATCTGAACGGTACAGCAACAACAGGAAGTATTTTAACAATAACTCAAACTTCGAATGGGCAACCTGTTTCACAAATTCCGATGAACACAGGAGAAGAGACTCATTGGGCAAGTCAGGTAACATTGTATATAGGTGAAAATAGATTTTCATTTGTAGTAAGTAAAGATGGTGAATATGCAACTGCACGTGATATTATTATTACGCGTGAATAAGACTAGATCTTTGTTACATAAAAAAGATAATTGATAAAGGGAGTGTTACTTTAATTTCTTATAAAGTGGCCCCCACTGCTGTCTTATAACCAAGTATCTTACGTGGATAATTATTTATCCAGTATTTAATTCGCCACTAGCTTATCTAGAACTTTCGCTACATTTTTTTGAGTTTTCCCTTTCATTTTAAAGATAATATTAAGGTATATAAAAAATAATATAAATAGGCACAGCTACGGGTAAGGGATATTTATCTGTGGCTGTTTTTATTTATTCAACTAGGGTATACTATAAGCATAAGATAGAGTGAAAAGGAAAGAGGGTGGCATGAGTGAGAGCGATTAATCCATTTACTGATTTTGGTTTTAAGAAGTTGTTTGGGGAAGAAGGCAGCAAAGAAATTTTGATAGATTTCTTAAATGCAGTCTTACAAAGACCATATCCTATTCGAGATATAGCGTTTCAAGACAAAGAGAAATATGGAGATATCTATAGGGATCGTAAGGTGATTTATGATATTTATTGTACAGATGAGAGTGGTGGACAATTTATAGTTGAGATGCAAAATGCCAAGCAAAAATATTTTAAGGATCGAACGATATTTTACTCAACTTTTCCAATCAGGGAGCAGGCCAAAAGGGGAGACTGGAATTTCAAGTTAAAACCTGTTTATTGTATAGGGCTTTTAGGCTTTGATATGGAAAAAGACGACGACAGATATTTCTATGAAGCTAAATTAAAGGATCAATATAATGAAGTTTTTTATGATAAGCTGACTTTTATTTATCTGGAGTTACCTAAGTTTAAGCTTAAAGAAGAAGATCTTAAAAGTAACGTAGAAAAGTGGTTATATTTCCTAAAGCATTTAGAAGATTTTAATGAACTACCAGGTATTTTAAAGCAACCTATTTTTCAGCAGGCTTTTGAAAGAGCGAAGGAAGTAAATTTAACACCGACAGAAAAAGAAGCTTATGAAGAGAGTTTAAAATCTTATAGAGATAATATCAATGTAATTGATACAGCAAGAGAAGAAGGAATAAAAGAAGGAATAAAAGAAGGAATAAAAGAAGGAATAAAAGAAGGAGAGATTAAAAAAGCTTTAGAAGTAGCTAGAAGGCTGTTGATGAAGGGACAGGATATAGATGTAGTAATGGATGTTACAGAACTTAAGAGAGAAGAACTAGAGAAGTTAATCAGACTTTTAGAAGAGAAAAAATGAGGGTATACTAAAGGAATATCATGTATCTTAAAGCAAGAATAGGGGTGGGAAGATATGTTCGAGAAGATTAATCACAAAAAGGATATCTTAGATAGCAAAAGGCCTTTACCGGCATATACCTCCATCACCACTGCTTATTAAAGAGCAAATGGAGCAGTTCATAGAGTGGTATCATACACAAGGCAAAATGTTGCATCCTATAGAAAGAGCGGCTATGGTGCACACTATATTTGTAGGAATACACCCCTTTGTAGATGGTAATGGTAGAACAGCTAGATTACTGTTAGATTTATATTTGAAGTTTGTATGATCAAAGTTAACACTATTTGGTTTAAGTGTAAAGAGATGACAAATCCCCTTATAGCAGCAGCTATAAGGGGATTTGCCTAAATAAGGTTTTCTTCTAAGGTTTTGGTAAGTTTTTCAAACTCGTAAACATACAAGGTAACGATCCTCTGAGCTACTTGATCTGCTAGCTCTTCTTTATAAATATGAGAGGTCGCATTTCTGTCCTCTAAAAGTTTAATCCAAACAGCATCATTATCAATAATCTTATGTGCATAGGCTTCTTTAAAGATGCTTCTAGGGAAAGTTGTATTTAGAGTAATACCAGAATACTCCATAAAAGCTTTTAGCGTCTTCCAAGCAAGCTCATACGTAAATTCGAAGCGCTGTATAATACTATCTCGTAAGATATCATTATTTTGATCATATTGAGCAGTAACTTGAGCAAGTTTAGTATAAGCCTTTACAAAGTTTTGATATTTAAACGTTACATTTTTCATAGAGAAGAACTCCATCCTTTGAGATTTCATGAAGCAAGGCTTTATCAGTATTTGGCTCTATTAAAACAATATCAAACTTAAGTAAAGTAGGGACAACATTTTCTGTTTTATACTGGAAGTCAAAAAAGTCTTCAAAAGGCTTTTGGGCAAAAACGGCAAGGTCTATATCACTACGCTCATCATGATCGCCACGTGCTCTAGAACCGAAAAGTATTATTTTCTGTATAGGTATAAACTGTTTTGCCACATTTGAAATAGCCAATAAAATGTGATGATCTATTGTATTTTTTGGAGAGCCTTTCGCCTGAACGCTCATACATCGCCTCCTCACTTGATATTCTATTTTACATAATGAAATGGTTTCCTATTTCTTCTTTTCAGTATACCCTAATTTCCCCTTTTATAAAAGAATTATCCGTATAGGTGCATTTAATTTAGGGTGGTAATTTAAAGAGTAACATTGACGTACGTTATCACGTATGATATTATGAGGGAGAGGTGATGACTATGAATACAATTACCGTAACACATGCAAGACAAAATTTATATCAGTTAGTTAATGAAACAAATCTTTCGCATATGCCTATTCAAATTATGGGTAAACAAGGAAGTGCTGTATTAGTGTCTTTAGATGATTGGAAAGCTATAGAGGAGACTTTATTTTTAAGTAATATTGCTGGCATGGTAGAGAGTATAAATACTGGAAGAGATGAATCAGTTGATACCTGTATGGATGCAGATGAGGTAGAATGGTAGATGTATAAAACAGTTTTAACGAAACACGCATTAAAAGATCTAGATCATTTAAAAGCAGCGCATCTATCTCAAAAAGCAAAGAGCTTAGTCGATATAATCAAGCAAAACCCTTATCAAAACCCACCGCCCTATGAAAAATTAGTGGGTAATCTAAAGGGATGTTATTCAAGGCGTATTAATATACAGCATCGTTTGGTTTATGAGGTGTTAGAAGAAGAGCAAGTAGTAAAGGTACTTAGAATGTGGACTCACTATGAATAGAACAGCGCAATAGAGTAATGAAAAATCCCCTTGTAGCGACTACAAGGGGATTTTTTCATTAAAACTTTTCAATACAATAGCGGTGCACTTTTTCAATGCTATCCATTAAGTAGGGTGTTAGTTTTAGCACCTTTTTAAATATAGTTTCAATAGATTCTGGAATATATTCATGAGCAATATCATTTCTTAAACGGCGTATTTCTTTAAAAACTTCTGAAGAAGAAATCAGACCTCGTTTTTCCATGCGATTGATACGATCAAGTACACTTCCGGAAGTTTCAAGTTCCAGCAGATCTATTAATCTAAATATTTTTTGTATCAGTATATCACTGGTTCTGGCAAATCTGCTTGTAAGTGCTTCAAACTTATCTAGCTCCTCATAGGCATAATCTTCTTTTATACCTATCTTATCACATATAGCGTAAGAATAAGTAAGCATTTTAAGAGCTTCTTCTAAGAGTTTTAGTTCTATTTCTAAGAGTTCTTTTTCATCTTTTCTCAAAGCAGTACACTCTCCTTTAAGGCAATTCTAGTAAAAGGATGAGAATCATCTTTTACAATGACAATATCAATTTTTTGTTCTCCTATATGATCCCACAGCTTATATTTGATTTGAGAGGCAGATTCTGAAGTTAATGTGTGAGAGAATATAAGCAAGTCGATATCTCCACCTTTTTTACTATCATCGACTCTAGAACCAAAGAGGTATACTAAGGCCTCACTATCAAAACTCGCCACTATTGTCTTTATCACATAGTGTTCTTCTTGTAATAAACGCATTATAGTTAGTCCACCACCTTTGTAAGTATTTCAAAATAAATCATTTTTGCAAGATGTCAAGCCTTTGAGATTTCATGAAGCAAGGCTTTATCAGTATTTGGCTCTATTAAAACAATATCAAACTTAAGTAAAGTAGGGACAACATTTTCTGTTTTACATAATGAAATGGTTTCCTATTTCTTTTTTTCAGTATACCCTAATTTCCCTTTTTATAAAAGAATTATCCGTATAGGTGCATTTAATTTAGGGAAATCCCTCATTCATAACGTAGATCAAAGCGAAAAAGATTACAAAGTACTTGTATAAAACAACGTAAAAGTGGTATAACTTAAATAAGTCAATTTAGAGTTACTTACTCAAGAGTTAGCTGGTTGCGGAGAAGTAGCTGAGGGAGAGTTAAGCATGTTTATAGGAAGGCAAGAAGAATTACAAGAACTAGATAGGCTTTATCGATCTGATAAATTTGAGTTTGCTGTTGTATATGGCAGAAGGCGCGTAGGTAAGACAACGCTTTTAACAGAGTTTTGCAAAGACAAAGAAACATTATTTTTTGTAGCAGAAGAGCATAATGACAAAAGGAACTTGGAGAACTTTAGTCAGGCTGTTTTAGAGAAGTTTAGTATGAAAGGCTTTATACCTGATTTTGATAGGTGGGATACCGCCTTTAAATATATAGGTAAAATGAGTGAGAAAAAGAGGCTGGTACTTATCATAGATGAATTTCCATATATTGCTTTAGCGAATAAGTCTACGCCTTCTATTTTGCAAAATGTAATAGATCATTATCTCAAGGATACGGGGTTATTTATTATCCTATGTGGTTCATCTATGAGCTTTATGGAAAAAGAAGTTTTAAGCTATAAGAGTCCCCTATTTGGCAGAAAAACGGCTCAGTTTAAAATAGAACCCTTTAGCTTTTTTGAAGCAAGCCCCTTTTTTCAGGTCTACTCTAATGAAGACAAGGTGTTTTGCTATGGGGCACTTGGTGGTGTGCCACAGTACTTGGAGAAGTTTGATTATAGGTTATCTGTTAAAGAAAATATAAAAAACTCTTTTTTGAATAAGAATTCTTATTTTTATGACGAGCCACGCAATATTTTAAAGCAGGAACTTAGAGAACCTATGTTTTATAATTCTATTATAGAGGCCATTGCAAAAGGATCAAGTAAGCTGAGTGGGATTGCTACAAAGGTAGGTGAGAGCTCAGATAAGTGCGCTAAGTATATTCACAATCTGTGTGAACTGGGCATTTTAGAAAAAGAAATTCCTCTAGGGGATAAAGAAACATCAAGAAAGACACTGTATAAGATTAAAGATTATATGTTTGCTTTCTGGTTTAGATTTGTTTTTGGCAATATAGAGCTGATTGAGCAAAAACAAATAGATTATCTTTATGAACAAAAGATTGATCCGATGATTAGTCAGTATTTAGGAGGAGTTTTTGAAGAAATAGCTATTCAATATTTAAGGAGGCGGAATAATCTTACTTATTTACCTTTTGTATTTGAAAGGATTGGAAGATGGTGGGGAAATAATCCTATCAAAAAAAGAGAAGAAGAAATCGATATACTCTGTAAAAATGAAACAAGTATTCTTTTAGGTGAGTGTAAGTGGAGAAATGAAAAGCTTGGCATGGAGGTAGTGGAGGAGCTCATTAAAAAATCATTACTCTTTCATGAGGTGAATAAATACTATATCTTCTTTTCAAAAAGTGGATTTACAAGCAGTGTAAAAGGGTTAGCAGAGAGTAGAAAAGACATTATTTTAGTAGATTTACAAGATATCTATAAGGAATATTAAGCTGATAATGGTAAAGTGAGAATGTAATAAGGGATAGAATTGTTATTTGGAAAGGAAATTTTGATGATTGATATAGAAAAGGAATTAAAGTATTACGAGGAGATGGTTAGTTATAAAACTGTTTCTTGGGAACAAGTGAAGGATAATTCTCTTGAAATGATTCTATCAGAATTTGAAAATAGTTTTCAAAAGATGGGAAAGCTTCAATATAAGACTTATCAAGTAGTGGAAGATATAGTTGAACAGCTAGAAGAAAAGGCAGAGTCTGAATCAGATTATCTTAAAAACAAGCAAGTCATACAAAATATGCTGCATACTTTAATAGGTATGGCAGATACTTTTGATGCAATTTATTATTTTGTTGAGGAAAATGGAACGGAAGAATGGAAAAGGCAGTTTAAGCAGTCCTTAGAATATATGACAGAGCTTATGCTGAAGATTGGCATGGTAAAAGTACATCAGGTTCAAAATGAGACCATAGTGTTTGACAGCAAACGCCATACAGCTATAGGAACTTGCAAAGATCCAGACAGACAGCCAAATGAAATTGTTAGAGTATTAAAAAGTGGATATATTTATGGCGGTACAGTTATAAGAAAAGCAGAGGTTGTTTTAAATACTATAGGATAAGGATGAAAAAAATGAGTAAAATATTAGGCATTGATTTAGGAACTTCTACTTCGGAAGCAGCTGTTTTAAAAGATGGTAAGCCTTTTGTCATTCCCAATCAACTAGGAGCAGGTATCACGCCTTCATTTATTGGAATATCAGAAGAGGGCAGTATCATAGTAGGGCAAGAGGCAAAGGATCAGTTTTTAGCAAGGCCACATGATACTGTAATGGAAGTTAAACGGCATATGGGAAAAAACACTTCCGTTCTTTTATCAGGTAGGGCTTATACGCCCCAAGCCCTATCGTCAGAAATTTTAAAATATCTTAAGAAGTGTGCAGAGGTATATTGCAAGGAAGATTTTGATAGAGCAGTTATTACAGTACCAGCATATTTTACGGATGAACAAAGAAAGGCTACTGTGGAAGCGGGCAAGCTTGCTGGTTTCAAAGTAGAAAGGATTATTAATGAACCCACAGCAGCGGCCCTGGCCTATGGACTTGAGCATTTAAATGAAGAGGCTCATGTACTGGTTTATGATTTAGGGGGAGGCACCTTAGATGTGACACTCCTTGAGATGTTTGACGGAGTACTTGAAGTTAAGGCGAGCAGTGGCAACAATGAACTAGGCGGCAAAGATTTTGATGAAAGGCTGATAACCTATTTAAAGGAGCAGTTTCATAAACAACAGGGTATTGATTTAGCACAGGATATTTATGCACTTTCAAGACTCAAAAAAGCAGCGGAAGAGTGTAAGAAAGCTCTTACTTTTGAAGAGTCAGCAAAGATTAATCTGCCTTTTATAGCCTCTAAAGGAGATAGTCCACTTGCCTTAGAAACAGAAATTACAAGAGACAGGTTTGAAGAGCTCATACTAGATCTGGTGGAAAGCTCCAAAAAACCTATTGATATTGTTTTAAAAGACAGCGGTATGGATCACAAGGCTATTGATGTGATTTTATTAGTAGGAGGGTCTACGCGTATACCTTTGGTAAAACGTTTTATTGCACAAGAGCTGGGACAGGAGCCTAAAACTCTTGTGGATCCTGATATGGCAGTTGTCATGGGAGCGGCTATACAAGGGGGTATTTTAGAAGGAGCCTTTAATAGCGAAACAGACCTTTTGATAACAGATGTATGCCCCTATACTTTAGGGATAAGAGTATTGGACTTCATAGAAGGAATGCCTATAGAAGATGCCTATAGCATATTGATCCCTAGAAATACGACTATTCCTGTTACTAAAAGCCATATTTATGCCACTAGTGGAGATAATCAAACAGAAGTTGAGATCAGTATTTATCAAGGGGATCACAAAAGAGCTTCAAGCAACAACCTACTGGGTGAATTTAGACTCAAGGATATACCTCCTAATAGGGTGGGAAAAGAAAAAATAAAAGTAGAGTTTTCTTATGATGTAAACGGGATTCTAAAGGTAGAAGCTTATATTGTAAGTACAGGACAAAAAGCTGGCATAGAGATTACAACAACAGGCGTTCAAATGACAGAAGAAGTAGATTTAAATAGATGGCACACTATGCCTCTAGCAAAAAGATTTAAGCGTACGCTAAAAAAGGCAGAGAAGCGTCTTTTAGAAGTAAAAGAAGACGAGGAGTTCATAGAACTTACTTTAGAGCTTGAAGAACTCATAGATGAGCTTAAACGGGTTATTATTTTGGAGGATGAAGCATTAAGTGAAGAAACGGAAGAAGATTTATTGGAACTATTATACAGCTTGGAGGATATAGAATGATGCGGCAAAGTTTAGGGCAGTGTTATTTAAGCCAAGGGCTCCGCTTAAGCCAGGGGCGTAGATTGAGTGAGGCGCTCATCTATTTAAAACAAGCGGCTGCGCTGCAGGCAGATCAAACCACAGCCTATAATGCTGCGGGCTTATGTGCCTATAGGTTAGGTGAAATTAATGAAGCGCGGGCACTGTGGCAGGAGAGTCTTCAAATAGATGAGAGTACTAAGAACCGAGCGCATGGATATATGAAAGTATTTGATACAGAAGAGTTTAGATATTTTATGCAAAGTTTTAATCAGGCTCTTAGCTCTATGAACAAACAACAGTACCGTGCAGCTAGAGTCTGTCTGTTACAGCATCATATGAAAAAAATGCATAATGCAGCCTCTTTAAATCTTTTGGGACTTGCCAGATATAAAGAAGGAAAACATAAAGAGGCCTTACGAGCTTGGCAGCAATCACTGGCAATAGATATTTCACATCCTAAGACAACTTATTATATGACGCTGGTTCAACTACCAAAATCTCTATGGAAGAGGTGGAGCGATGAAAAATTATTATGAACTGTTGGAAATAGAAAGTGCTGTTTCACAGGGAGAAATCAAAAAAGCGTACTTTAAAATGGTCAGAAAGTATCCTCCGGATAGGGAACCAGAAAAGTTTAAAGAAATACGTGAGGCTTATGAAACGCTATCAGACGAAAAAAGTAAACAGCAGTACGATCAAGTTTTAGCACTCCCAGTATTTATGAGACAAAGCTTTTTGAGTGCAAAAGAAATGCTGCAACAAGGAAATGCCAAAAGGGCTATTGCGACTTTAAAGGAAATCATGCGTTATCAGCCAGAGGCAGATTTTGTAAAAGCGCTTTTGGCAAATGCCTATCTTTCGGATCATTCTCCAGGGAATGCTATTAAATTACTAGAAGAATTAGTGAAAAAATATCCTCGTCATGGGGCCTATAGAGGCAGACTTGGAGCAGCCTACCTTGTAAGAGGATGGCACAAAAAAGCTCTCAAAGAACTAGAGATAGCACTGGCTTTAGACTCTGATAATATAGGGACATGGATTAGCCTTGCGGAAGCTTATGGAAGAGGCGGGGACGTGAAAGAGTCTCTGGCAGTTCTTGACAAGGCTCTTCAGGTTAGTAGTAATGAAGGATTTATCCCAACCCTTTATTATTTTTACCTGATATATATAATTTCAGCTTTGCTTTTTGATGTAACTGGAGAACTTAAAGAAAAGTTTGATCATGTTCTTGAAGAGGCTTATAAAAAAGCTCTTAAAAACCCTGATATCCAAGAGGAACTTGGTCGGGTATTTTTGCACGTGGCAAATGATGCGATGGAAAAAGAATATACAAACCTAATTCCTAAGATACTTGTGTATGTCCCTAAATTAATGACTGTTGATGAAGAGGTTCAAAAAGTTCTAGATCATATGCTTTTTATGGCAGATATAGGCATTGCTTTTCAAGACTTTGAATACGATGAGGAGTTTACAGAGGATTTTATACATGTGGTGGCGATAAGGATATTGCCTAAAGAGGCAATAAATGCATCAGAAGAAGAGCTAAGAGCAGAGCTTGTCATGACGGAGATAAATCTTATTGAAAACTATCGTAATTATTCAAAAGAAATTAAAAAGTTCAAAGCATATTATCCTAAACTCTATGCTCGAAATGAAAATTTTTGGGAGTCCCTTCAAAATATCAAGGGAAGAAAAGAGCGACGTGAAAAAGCGGAGAAAGAAATGAAAAAACTGCTAAAGAGTGGAACTTTTGCTAAAATGATGGCGGATGAGGGTGAGTTAGAAGATGATGAGTGGTTTTGGGAAGATGAGCCTTTGCAACAGCCAGTAAGAAGGGAAACACCTAAAATTGGCAGAAATGACCCTTGTCCTTGTGGCAGTGGAAAAAAATATAAACACTGCTGTATGAAGTGAAACGCAAAGTTACTTTATTTGGGTCGTGGGATAAAGGAAGGGATATAAACAAATGAGTACTACTTTAGAAAAAGAACTTATTGCCATCATTGAATCTGACGGGAGATATGCTTTAGATTGGCAGGATGGAAATAGTATAGAAAAATTTGCGATAGAAGAACAGCAAAGACTTTATGAGGCCTATCTTAATGACCGAGATAGGGCTTTGTTTTTATTAGGAACAGAAAAAAAGACAGCAGTACTTTCAGACAGTGTAGAGTATTTGTATAAGGTGGCAGCTTCCTTTGTGAAATGTATTTCGCAAAATCCAGACTTGGAGATTTTGCGTGATGAGGCAGAAGCAGTGCTAGAGGACGTGGAGTGGGAGAGATTGCTAAGGGAAGCCCCTTATATAAGTGGATCAGAGTATTTAGGGGAGACGTGGCTTAAGAGTATATGGACCCGGTTGAATCAAACGTTTCATAAAGAGATAAAAATGCACGAGGGAAGTGTAGCTGAATACTTCCTGGATAAAAATCCTAGTATTCATTTTGCAGGAAGGGTATATTTTCACTTGGTAGAAAGCAAAACAGAGGAATACCCTTTTGCATTTTTAGCAACTTATGCGGCAGAGTCTTCGACTATTGGAAAATCAAAGCATCTGCCGCTTAAAAATGCGCTTCTTGAATATGGGCAAAATAGCAAAAAACTATTGGGGTTGCTTGCGGCTGTCAATAAGGCTGCGAGCAAGAGCAAGTTCGTAGCACAACTAGTAGAGGAAGGAGAAATATTTTATCCTATAGGGCTAAGCTCTGATGAGGCCTATACGTTCTTGAAGGAAGTGCCTTTATATGAAGAAACAGGTATACTGTGCAGGATTCCCAACTGGTGGAAGAAAAAATCAGCGACGCTTAGGGTATCTGTTAATATTGGAACAAAGGAGCCTTCTCATGTTGGGCTGGATGCCCTAGTGGATTTTGATGTACATCTATCCCTTGGAGACGAGACTATTACAGCAGAAGAACTAAAAGGGCTTCTAGCTGAATCGGAGGGTTTAGCATTTATCAAGGGGAAATGGGTAGAAGTGGATGCTGAGCGCTTAAGGGCCACGCTTAGGGCTTATGAACAGGCACAAAAAGAAGCCAGACAAGGGGACTTAACGATGATAGAGGCGATGCGTATGCAACTTTCGGCCTCTAAGGTGCTTCATGTAAAAGAAAGTAACTGTGAAATAGAAGTAAGTCATGGACAATGGCTAGAAACGATGCTTGCCAAGCTAAGAACACCAGAAAAGATCGAATCTGTAACATCAGGAATTGATTTTAACGCGGCACTTAGAGCGTATCAGAAAAAGGGGCTTGGATGGCTAAGTGTTATGAAACAAATGGGGCTTGGGGCGTGCCTTGCAGATGACATGGGTCTTGGCAAGACTATTCAGGTAATCGCTCTCTTAAACAGTATACGGATGATCAAAGAAGAAAAGGTACTTCTTATCGTTCCAGCTTCACTGATTGGGAACTGGACGGCAGAAATTACAAAATTTGCCCCCAAGCTTCAATACTATGTGATCCACCCTCAAGAACGAAAAAATATATCCGACAAGCAAGATTTAGGTCAAGGTATATACATTACAACGTATAGTATGGTCGTAAGACTGGAGTGGCTAAAAGAAGTCGAATGGGATATCATTATTTTAGATGAAGCTCAGGCGATTAAAAACCCAGGAACCAAACAGACCAAAGCAGTGAAACAGTTAAAGGCTAAAGTCAGAATAGCTATGACTGGGACGCCTGTTGAAAATAAATTAGCAGATCTGTGGTCCCTATTTGATTTCCTTAATAAAGGACTTCTAGGAACTGCGAAGGAATTTACCCAATTTGCAAAAAATCTTAAGGAAAAAAATGATGGTTATGCAAACCTCAAGCAGGTCATTTCACCCTTTATCTTAAGAAGGCTTAAAACCGATAAAAGTATTATTACTGATTTGCCAGACAAAATCGAAATGAAAACCTATTCTGCTCTAACTAAAAAACAAGTAGTATTGTACAGCGCTTTGATTGAAGAACTTCAAAGAAAACTTGAGAGCTCAGATGGGATTCAAAGGAAAGGGCTTGTCCTAGCAACTCTTATGAAATTTAAGCAAATTTGTAATCATCCAGATCAGTATCTTGGACAAAAGGCCTATGCAGAAAAGGAGAGTGGTAAATATGAAAGACTTCGTGAGATATGTGAAGTCATTTATGCAAAACGAGAAAGAGTTCTTGTATTCACACAGTTTAAAGAAATTATAGAGCCTCTTTCAGTATTTTTAAAAACAATATTTCAGCATGAAGGGCTTATACTGCATGGTGAAACGCCTGTGGCAAAGCGTAGGGAGATTGTAGCAAGGTTTCAAGGTAGTGACTATGTTCCTTTTTTAATTTTGTCTATTAAGGCAGGCGGTGTAGGGCTCAATCTAACGGCAGCAAATCATGTGATTCACTTTGACAGGTGGTGGAATCCGGCAGTTGAAAATCAAGCAACTGATAGGGCTTTTAGGATAGGACAGAAGAAAAATGTTATTGTGCATAAGTTCATTACGAAGGGAACTGTAGAAGAGAAAATTGATAGTATGATAGAGGAAAAAACAAAGCTTACACAGGAAATTATGCCAGATGTGAATGAAGCTTGGATTACTGAGATGGACAACAAACAATTGCTTGATCTTTTTAAGTTAACAATATAACCCAAATATGATTGATTCAAGATAAGAGGTGAGAGGTAATGTCATTTTATGGATTTCCAAAATACGAAACTGTTGCTGAAAAGAGAAAGAGGGCACAGGTGGCTGTTGAAAAATTGAAGAAAAATAACCCAAGTATTACCCCCATTATAATAAAAGGAAGAAATCTTGCAAGCGCATGGTGGGGAAAGGCATGGAATAATAATTTAGAGAGATACTCAGATTATGCAAATCGTATTGAAAGGGGACGCAGTTATGTACGTCATGGAGCTGTTCTTGACCTAAAGATAGAAAAAGGCACTATTGTTGCATGGGTACAGGGGAGTTCTTCTAAACCTTATAAAGTAAACATAGCCATTCACCCGATAGAAGAAGATTTATGGAAGAAAATAAAAAAGTCATGTGAAGGAAAAATTGAGTCGCTGCAGGAACTCATAGATGGAAAGTTTCCGGAAACACTTTCAGAGATATTTACAGCAAAAGGCAGTGGTTTGTTTCCAACACCTAAAGAGATAACCTTAAAGTGTAACTGTCCTGATTGGGCAGTTATGTGTAAACACGTGTCGGCAGTGCTATATGGTGTTGGTGTAAGGCTTGATGAAGATCCTATGCTACTTTTTACATTGAGAAATGTGAATATAGAAGAGCTTATTGCAAAAGCTATTGAAGAAAAAACACAGAACATGCTTGGCAAAGCACAAACAAAAAGCCGGCGTATCATGGAGGATATTGATGTTACAGCTGTGTTTGGAGTTGAAGTAGAGACTACAGATACCAGCAACAAGCAAAAAGAAACGCAAGGGAAGAAGAAAAAAAGAAAATAGCTTGTAATAAAAGATTACAAGGAGTGTGACAGGGTGGTGAAGTTCAAGATCTGCACTTCAAACAGCATTTCAAATACAGCTTATAACAGATAGACATACATTGCAAAGAATAAAACCTAGCATATAACTAGGCATTTAAAGAAGGATGGATCAAAAATAGAGTTGGTTTATGAATAATATTTGAGGAAAGAATTATAATGAGAAGTAGCAATCCAGGAAGAGTCCTTTGGGTTGCTGCTTACTTTTGGCATTAGTGACTATACCTCCAAGCTCATTATACGATCAACTTCTTGTTTAATACTATAGACAATGCGTTTACATTCTTCAAAATCTTCTTTTGAAACGAGATGATAGTCGGGGCCTGGATAGCGGGTATCAAAATAATAGTTGGTTAAGTAAGCTAGATCCTTCATTTCTAAATCAATGGTAGTAAGAGAATTTTTGAGTGCCCTTCCTAGTGTTTTTAGAGAATGGGTTCTTAAAATTTCTGTAATATCTTGCTGTATATAAAACTTTTCAATGAGGCTTTTTAATAGTTTTTCGACTATTTGTTGGCATAATGCAGCTGGCTGATTGTAGTAGCCTATATCCCCTATAGCTTCTAAATAGCCAAGATCATTACATGCGATATCATAATAACTATTTCCTGTTTCCATCTTCCGGTTCTCCTTTCCAGATAATAATTCTATCTCTTAATACATTCTCGCAAAAGATGCTCCGAGTATTATAAAGCGCTTCATACTCGCAAAGCAGTAGATCAATACCCATTTCCTCCGCCTCTTCATAGAGTTCTCCCTTTTGCACACTATGTGGCATAGATGTATAGAGCGCATAAACATCTATATCACTGGTTGCTTTGCTCTGGGAGCGTGCATAACTTCCATATACCCCTATCTCAGTAGGATTTGTCTCTATTAATCTAGGCAAAAATTTTTGCAGCTTTTCTTCTTGACGCTTACGAAGTAATTCTTTTATTTTTAAGAGTTCTTGTGACGTAATCAAAAGCATCCACCCTTTTTTCTTTACTCTTCTACTTTCTTTTAGTATACCCTAATTTTCCCTTTTATAAAAGAATAATTGGGGACGGTTCTCCAAACTTCCTGGTGTATTATAAGTAGGTGCCACAGTGTATAAAGGTTACTTGAGTGTAATTAAGATAAGGTGAATATTAATGCATCTATTGATGTAAGTAGAACATTACCTTAAAGATGATTAATTCTGAAAATTTATTATAAAAAATTGAAAAAAGCTCTTGATTTTATAAAAAGAGTGGTGTATAACTAGATTACGGCCGATAAATGGATAAAAAAGTAAAAAATGTAAAAAGCTAAAAATAAGATGTCAAAAACATCATAAAGAATATATAGATGAAAGATATGAATAATTATGCAAAAAAGTTACATAAGGAAGTCTATAGTCTGATAAAGTGGGGGTGAAATTACTATGCTGATAGAGTTTTTATTTGGATTTATCTTTTTTATATTACCTATAGTAGGTATGTTGATCACATTATTATTAACAAAAGCTAATACAAACAGCGAGCCAGTGGAAGAGGGCCATATCTCTTTGGCACTAGTGCAGATCATTCAAGAAGGCAAGAGACACGAGATAAGGGCGCGTCCGTATTTAATAAGACAAACGGACAAACATCTTGGTAGTTCATGGATTTTGGATACGAGTTAGTTTTCAACTTTTCATTTAGGGTAGTATCACAAGTAAAGCTAATATAAGTCTTATAAGGAGCATAAGGCGTACAAAAAACACAAGAAGTATCAGAAACATGAAAAGTATCAGCAACACCTCAATAAAACATTAAATGAAGACATTCAAGAATACATAAAGAAAATCATAAAAGATGAGATTATCATAAGAGCGCGAGACAGAGTATTTGATGTGCTAAATAGAATAAGAAGTAGAGATAGAGATAGAGATAAAGAGAGAATACTTCCAAGGAGAAGTGCTGCATGCTAGGCATAGAGATGCCATAAACTTATGAGACAAGTAAAAGCATGGACAAGCAGCTCCTGTAAGGTAATCTGGAAATCTTACGAAACTTAAAGAGAAGGGAATGGAGGGGGAGACATTTTTATAATAGAGAGTAGAGGCGTAGCTAGGGGGAGCTGCGCCTCTTTGCGTTGTGAGATTAGCTTTTCCACATAAATTCATATTGTTTTTTGTAGTCAATATAGGCGTAGCCTAGGAGTTTAGCATCTTTTTGCTTTTTGGCAATATAAGACTTACGAGACAGATTAGGTAATATTTCACCATTAGATAAGGTAAGCTGATGATCTTGTACGCACTCTACACAGTGATAGTTCACATAGCCAAAGCAACCATCTTGTTTACCTACACTTTTGCGAAATTTAACAGGGAGTAAAATCATTGACTCATCAATGATAAGGGGTGTATTAAGCTTAGTACCGATGATTTTAGATGTCCAAAAATTAACAGCTTTTGGATCAAGGTGAAGTTCATAGAGCATAGCGTGCATATAGGCTTTGATGGAGCCGTTAAAGTATTCCTTTGAGCCATCTTTAAGTAAAATACAAGTAGCGTTTTGGCCATAAGTATCATAAAAGGGTATAAGTGCAGCAAATTGAATATAAAACATAAAAAAATCCTCCTTCGTGAATCGAACGTTTGTTCTATTATAAAACAGAAGCAGAATTTTTACAATATTTAATTTTTATTTTACTGTGGTGAATCACGATTCTATGAAGAAATACAACTAGAAACCAGTGGGAAGTCAGGACTGCTAAAGGAGTCTTGAAAAGTATGGCAAGATAAATAAAAACACCCAATTTTATCCATTTTATAATACGTGCTATTCTTGAACTGCGCAAATACAAATAAAGCTGCAGCAAGAAAGGCTCTATATGAATAGTCAATTAATACAAAGTTCTTATGAATGGTGGATAAAACTTACTCCTTTGTGGAAAAAGTTTGTGCGTGAGACGTATCTTTGTGGGTATGAAAAGGAAGATCTTGAGCAGGAGTGTTATTTACAGCTTGTGAAATGTTTGGAAAAATTTGACGAGGAGATGGGTGTTCCTTTTGAGAGTTATTACAAAATACAGCTTTATGGATGGCGGGCCAACCAAAACCGTAAGAAAAGAGAACTGCTTAGTTTAAGTGAGGAAGCTTATCAGCAGATTGCAGAAAAACCAGATGAGCAAATAGATATAGAAAAGCAGATTGAAAATAAGCTTTTGTTCGAAAAAATAGTGAGTACGCTAGCTTGTATGAAAGATATGGACAGAGTTATAGTGACTGAGTATTATATCAAAGATAGACCCCTTAAAGAAATAGCTGAAAAGATGGACATTAAATATAAGGCAGCAGAGTTTCGCAAGGGGAAAGTGCTTAAAGAGCTTAAGAAAATACAAACTCTTTTTTGATCCTTACACAGCACTAAGTTTTTATGATATAATCATATAAAGTGATATAAATCAGTATAAGCAACGATGACTCTGGTAATACTTCTGATAGAACACGTGTTCGATATTTAGGCTATGATGTAAAGAAGGGAGCTATGTATATGGAAGAGAAAGTATTAATCATCTTACAAGACATACAAAGTAAGATAGGATCTATGGAAAACAAAATGGATTCTATGGAAAGCAAGATAGGATCTATGGAGAGCAAGATAGGATCTATGGAAAGCAAGATGGATTCTATGGAGAGCAAGATTGGATCTATGGATACTGAGATAAAAGGAATAAAGGTGCAGCTAGGTGAGCATGGACAAATTCTAAAGGCTTTAGAGCACTCGCTAGCGGTTAATAATGCAAAGCAAGAAGTAATGGAGAATGACATTGCTCATATTAAAGGAGATGTAGCAGCCATTAGAAACGACCTATGTTTTGTTGAACAAGCTACTGCTAAAAATTGGAATGATATAGCACATCTAAAGGCTATTAAATAAAGAAAACACAAAAGAGGATGTCTCTAGATGATGAGATATCCTCTTTTTGTGTGCTGTTTTGGGGACGGTTCTCTAATATTGGAACACCAATATTGGAGAACCGTCCCCAGGTCTTTAGGGAAACTTCTTGCTCGTAACATATATCTAAGTGAATACCCACTAAAGGAGGTGAGAAATATGGCAGTAACAGCAGAGGTGAAAGGCGTTAAGTTAATCTTAAAGTTAAGCAAAGGTTCACAAACGATCTCTAACTGCAGCCAAGGTGCAACCAATGATGCACTTTATGACATAGGCAGTGCAGTAGCTGGTTTGCAAAAGGAAGAAGTGACAAACTTTAGCAAAGTAGTAGAGACCATTCTGATCAAAGAGTAATTGATCAGGCAAATACCAAGTGAAAGGAGGGATACTTATGGCAGAAATTACAAAGAAAGCGCTTGTACTTACTTTTAAGACAGCTGGTAATAAAGAAGTAAGCTTAACAATTGCTAAACCTAGCGATACGCTACTTGCTCAAGACGTAGCTAGTGCTATGGACGCAGTAATAGCAGCAAATGGCTATGGCGATGGAGATCTTGTAACTGAAAAGCTTGCTGCAAAATATGTAATGCAGGAAGTTGAAAATATCTCTTTAGCCTAATCGTTTGAATAGTGTAGATAGGGTGAGCCTTAGGGCTTGCCCTATTTATGTAGAAAGGAGATGAACAGTGCCATGGAAGAGCTTTTGGTTCAGATTGGCAATCTTGGGTTCCCTATTGTCTTGTCGATGTACCTTTTGGTCAGACTTGAAGGCAAAATGGAACAGCTTGCCACCAGCATATCAAAGCTTACAGCAGTACTTGAAGAAAAATAATAAGTTTATAAAGAGGATGCACTGCTACTTGGTGCATCCTTTTTATAACTTTATTTGGAAATAAGTTGTATTTTCATTCAATCTATCATAAAATAGGTTTATATGGTAGACAAGGTATGCAGTCATAAGGAGATCAGGGAGGGGTTAGACAAAATGAAAAAAAAGATGAGTCAATTTATTGTGCTTATAAGTGTTTTTACTTTATGCACAATCAGTACTTTAGCAGCAACTTTTAAGGATGTAGCACAGACGCATTGGGCGTATACGAATATTGCAGATATGCAAAAAAGAGGGATTATGCTTTTAAATAGTTCGGGTGAGTTTTTTCCAAATGCACCGATGAATTTTTTTGAAATAGCAGATGTACTCGCTAAAGCCACAGGTTATGTAGATGTGAATATGAGTCCAACTATAGATCCAACATTTAAACAACAAATTATTAATAACTCAGCAGTACAAAAACCAGTACTTGCCGTTTATGAAAATAATTTTACCAGTTGGGATAAGCGTTATAATGAGCAAATTGCTTATTTACTCGGAAGAGGATATCTTCAAAAACAAGAGCTTGATCAATTTATTACAAGAGGAACAGATCAAAGAGAAATTAAAAAAATTGTGACTAAACAGCAGCTTGCAGTATTTATAGTAAGAGTTTTAGGCAAAGAAGCAACAGCTAAAGAGACATATAGTGTAGCCGATTTTGCAGATGAGAGTCTGATACTTCAAACAAGTAAACCTCACGTAGGTTATCTTAAAGCTGTAGGACTGGTAAATGCTGATGCTAAAGGGTTCTTTAATCCCAACACGCACGTAACAAGAGCATTATGTGCTAAGATGGTAAGTGACGCCCTTAAATATAAACAAACACCAACACCAGAACCAGCACCTGCGTCAACACCAGTACCAACGGGGTCAGGTAACTTTCTAAAAGTCAAAAAAATCATTGAAAAAAGTTGGATCATTCTAGAGCAAAATGGCAAAACAGATTATTATGCCATCAAAGACACCACAAAGGTAACAGACCTTAGCGGCAAAGAAGTAGAAATAGCAAATATCCCACTAGAAACACAAGCAACTATAGTAATCGGTACAGAAAATAATATCAAGTACATAACGAACATGCAGCTTCAAGTTGTAATAAATGGCACAGCACCTTCATCAGATGCAGCCCTAGTAAGCGGAACGGTAACAAGAGTAGGCGCAAATGGAGACCTTTCTATCATGCTTGCAGATGAAAGCACCAAAAACTACTTTGTGGATGCAAATTGTATCGTAATGCTAGGCCAACAAAGAGCTACAATAGGTGAGGTTAAAATAGGTGATAGTGTTAGAGCAACAATACAAGCAAGTGCTATTACTAGACTTGACATTTTAACTGCCATGCCAGGTAATACGACAAGTGATCTTACAGACGGAGAAATAACAGCTAAGTCGCTTAGATTAGAAGGGTATGGACTTTCTATTAAGCAAGGAACAAGAACCACCAATTTGGTTATTGATAAAAAAGTGGCAGTAACAAGAAATAATAGACAAGTAACTTTTGAAGACCTTAAAATAGGGGATAAGATTAAGATCATTAAACAAGAAACAAGCATTGTAGAAATCAAAGCAACAGGAACTAGATCAACAGCCGAAGGACAAATTAGTGCTATTTATATTGCAGCAGTACCACAAGTCACTTTGAAAACAAAAGATGGTGTACAAACTTTTATTATCAGTGAAATGACAGAGATTTATGATAATAACTCTAGAAGCGAGGTTGCTTTTAGAGATCTAAGACTTGGAAATAATGTAGAACTACTCATAGAGAGTAAAGAAGTGGTCTCTTTAGTGATAGGCAGAAATACAACTGGCGTAAGGTATGCTGGCGTTATACACGCTGTAGGTGAGCGCATAGAGTATATAGATGTACTTGTAGACTATGACCCGCTTACAGAAAGCAGCAGAGTGATTAAAAGAATAAAGACTCCAGTAGAGATGCCGGTAGAGCTTAGAGGTAAATTAGAACATAGAGCAATATTTGATGTAGGAATGGATGTCGTTATTACATATCAGTATTTAGATGATGTTACGCCTGAGAAAATCCTGATCATAAGATAAATTAATAGGAAAAAATGTAAGGGGTGGCATCAAATAGCGTGTCACCCCATCATTTGTAATAGATACTTTTAAGAGGTAAGGAAAGGAGAAGTGTATGGCACGCGTAAACAACAAAAAAGTAATTACCTTAAAGCCTGGGACCAGAAGAAAAGGTAAAAGTCTAAAGGTCAATAATGCAATGATCGCAATGGCTATATTAGCAGCAGTAGTAATAGGATTATTTTTAGGATTTAGGCCTAATGCTTATCAAGTCATGATTCAAGGTAAAAGTATAGGAGCTATTAAAGAAAAGAAAATACTTGACGCAGCCAAGCAAACCGTGAATGCACAACTTCAAAGTCTTTATGGTTCAGAAATTAAATTTGAAGAAGAGGTAGAGCTTAAAAGATACCGTGCTAAGAAAAGGGATTATATCGATCCAAGTTATTTAGTGACCTATATGAGAAAAAACATGAATGTGCTTATCGCCTTTAAAGAAATAGTTGTAGAGGGTAAAGCTATTGGCATCGTAGCATCAGATGAAGAGGTGCAGCAACTTAAAGAAGCTCTTAAAAAAGAATACTTTGGTAATAAGGAAGTGGAAGTTGAGTTTGGTAAAAAGGTAGAGACTAAACAGGTTTTTGCTAAGGAATCTGATCTTATAAGTAAAAGCTTGCTTATAGAAAAGTGTACTACAACGACCCCTAAAATAGTAGAGCATGAAGTAAAAAGTGGGGATACTCTGTGGGGTATTGCCAATAAACTCGGAGTCTCTACAGAAAATATAATAACAGAAAACCCTCATCTAGGAGAAAAGACGATCTTAAAAATAGGAGAAATCATTAAAGCTAAAGTGAATGAACCACTTTTACCGCTTATTATAATGGAAACACAAATAGATGAAGAAGAAGCGCGTAGAGTAGAGTAGAGTAGAAAAAGGAGGAATAGCATGCAGAAAATAGCTGTTATAGAAGATGAAAGAGCAATATCAGATATTATTAAATATAATTTAGAAAAAGAAGGCTATAAAGTCTATACAGCATATGATGGTGAAGAAGGATTAAAGTTAATTAATGAAAAGGGTCCAGACCTTATTATGCTTGATATTATGATGCCAAAGTTAGATGGGTTTGAAGTTTGTAAAAAAGTAAGGTTAACAAAAAATACACCGATTATTATGCTTACAGCAAGAGCCGAAGAGATCGATAAGGTTTTAGGTTTAGAGCTTGGAGCAGATGATTATATTACAAAACCTTTTGGTATGAGAGAGCTTATAGCAAGAGTTAAAGCCAATCTAAGGAGAGGCGGCGGTGCTGGGGCAAATGATCTAAGAATAGATGAAGGTAATCTTTTAGTTGAAGGTAACTTGAGTATGGATTTGTCTAAATATGAAGTTGCCAAAGAAGGTATCCCACTAGAACTTACTTTAAGAGAATTTGAACTCATCAAGTTTTTGTGGCTAGAAAAAGGAAAAGTTTTTTCAAGGGAACATCTTTTAGAAAAAGTTTGGGGATATGAATATTACGGAGATGTAAGAACTGTCGATGTTACTGTAAGAAGACTTAGAGAAAAGATAGAGGATGATGCCTCAAAAGCGAGTTATGTGCTTACAAAAAGAGGGATAGGATACTATTTTAGAGGTTAAAATTTATGAGAACAAGCATACAACTAAAAATTGTTATGATTTATTTATCAGTTATTATGATCGTTATGATGATTATAGGGACTTTTATCGTTTACAACATTGAGGAAAGAGATTATAAAAGTATCCAGTCAGATCTTCAAGAATTAGCAGATGAAATAAAGGTGCGTCTTAATTGGCAAACACAAAAGCCTAATCTAGAGGATATTAAAAGCAGGATCAATGTTATTCATGTAAATCATATCTATATACTCACACCAGAGGGTAAGGTAGATGCTGGTACTAATTCAGAATTATTAATAGGAGAAACTGTAAAATCAGAAGTTGTTATTAGAGCTATTAATACTAAAAAACCAGCTACCGCAGCCATAGTTCACTTTGCAAATAAAAATACAGGTCCCAAATATACTGATCATGCAACGCCTATTGTTGATCCATATACAAACGAAATTACAGCTATTATTTATGTAGCAGCAAATATAGCCCGTGTTTATGAAAATATGAGTGAAGTTATAAAAACCCTAGCAATCGGTTCTATTGTTGCGATGGGTATAGCCGTTTTATTTGGTATTGCCTTTTCTAAAATGATTACAGCGCCTATTAAGCAGCTGACGGCTAATGCAAAAAAGCTTGCCGCGGGAGATTTAATCAAGCGCATGCCTATAGAGTCTAATGATGAAATAGGGGAACTTACCCAAAGTTTTAATTATATGGCGATTAAGCTTGGTCATACGATGGAAGCTATTATCAGTGAAAAAAATAAGTTGGAGAAAATATTTGAGCATATGGCAGATGGTGTCATGGCTTTTGACCGTGAAGGTGTGCTTATTCATACAAATTCCATATGTTATGAGATGTTAGGTTCTCTTAATATGGATCACCGCTTTAATTACATATTTCCTAAATTAGGGATGAAGGTATCTTTTGAGCAGCTATTAAAAGGCGGAGAAACAGTAGCGGCTGGAGAAATACTGGAGGTTAATGGCAGATATCTCAGTATGCATTTTGCGTCTTATGCCAGTGCTAAAGATGAACCAGATGGCCTAGTTGTTGTGATGCAGGATGTCACTAAGCAGCAGAAGTTAGATCAAATGAGAAAAGAATTTGTGGCGAATGTATCTCATGAGTTAAGAACACCTCTTACCACTGTGAAAAGTTATACAGAAACCCTTATGGAGGGAGCCATTGAGAATACGGAGCTTGCTATGAACTTCTTAAGTGTTATGGATAAAGAGGCAGATCGCATGACTACCCTTGTTCACGATTTACTAGAACTTTCGAGAATAGATAATCATCAAATTCAACTTAACTTTAAGAAACTTGACCTCCAAAAATTAGTAGAAGAAACGCTTGAAGCACAAGTTATTCATATTGATAAAAAGGGACATAAGCTGATTTATGAAACAGATGGGGCTAAGTCTTATAATATACAAGGGGATCAAGTTAGGATTAAACAAGTACTTCATAATATACTTTCAAATGCCATCAAGTATAGTATGGACCCAGGCACAATTCATATTAAGATTTTTAAAGGAAAAGATGTTGCTATTTGCATTCAAGATACGGGGATTGGGATTCCAGATCAAGACCTAGATCGTATTTTTGAAAGATTCTACCGTGTTGATAAAGCAAGATCAAGAAAAATGGGAGGAACCGGACTTGGCTTATCCATTGCCAAAGAGCTTGTAGAACTTCATGGAGGGTGTATTAAGATAAATAGTAAAGTGGGGAAAGGAACTACGGTGACTTTACATTTTCCTATATCAAATTAGTCATTGTCCTATTTTTCGATAGGTATTGTAAAATAAAAGTTATTGCAGTGTAACCTGTTTGTAATATTAATAAGTTATAATATAATTGAATATAATGTATTAATAAGGAAAGGGGGATTCGACCTGATGAGAATATCAAAAAATCTTATGATAGTTCTTACTTTTTTAAGTATTACTTTATTTAGTGGAACCATTTTTGCTTCAGATATAACTGTAACGCCATCGAATGTGAAGGTAGAAACAGTGATAAAAGATGATAAAAAGGTTGAAATGGTAGTTAGTGAAGATCAATATGTCCGAATCGCCCAGCCTACAAAAGTAAATACTTCCACATTTGAAAGTAAGATGAATATCATGGGGGAGACAAAGCAAGGTACAGAGATAACGATTGAAGTTTATAATACAAAAACAGATAACTTATCACTTTCTAAAGACGTAACAATCTATACGCTTAAAACAGTTGGGATCACAGGATCATTTAATCAACTTATAGAGCTTTTAGAGGGCGAGAATAAAGTGGTATTAACTTATACACATGAAAAAGATAAAAAAGAAAAAGAAAAGATGGTTTTTTATATTGTAAGAGAATCAGAAGAGATTAAGGAACTTGTTAAAAACATGCTTGTCCGCTACGGAGAAACGAAAGAGTCTGGTTTAGAAAGTACTATGAAAACAAATGCCTTAAAGTAATAGGTGATGAGATGAGAAAAAATATAATAAAAGTTGTGATACTCGCGATGCTTAGTGTATTGTGTATATGGCAGATGGGAATGTTGTGGCTTGGCGATATGTCAGGCCATAATTTTTTAGGCAAAAATACTGCAGTGCGTCATATGATATTGATACAGCCTAAGATGATGTGGGTAAACACAGGCAAACTAGCCTATAGAGTAGAAGAAAGCAAAAGAGAATATGATGTACTTATTGAAGAGTTTCTAAGCTTAGTAGCGTCAAATAAAAAAAATGTTAAAAAAGTAGAAAAAGAAGCATCTAAGAGCTATGAAGATTTGTTAAGCATGCAAGGCGTACTTTATGAGTATGATCTAAATGTGAGTCTTCAAGAACTCATAGGAAGCAGTATAGATAAGCTACAAGAAGATTTAAACATTCAGCAAGTATTTGTAGATATGAGTGTCTATAATGACCACAAAACAAATCTTTATTTTATAGCTGGTGATTTAAAAGATATTTATAAGATAATTATTTATAATAGATTAGAAGCTCATCAAAAAATGGTGGAGAGATTTAATGATCCAGAAGTTACAAAGAGTCTAGTTGGTTATCAGCCAAGCATCACTTCGAATAAAAAACAGTATATCAAAGGAAATAGTTTTTTGCCTTTAAATACGAAAGAGAATCCTATAGAGTATGAAGTATTAAAAATAAATAATCCTATTGAAGAAAAGCAGGGGCAAGAAAAAATGGATGTGCTAGAAGGCTATGTTAATTCTTTTTTTGCAAATCCCTTGCTTAAGCAAATTGATAAGAAAGAAAATGGGAGCGTTATTTTTGGGGAAAATATGGGCGCTATTGTCAAATACGATCCAGTAGGAACGCTCGAGTTTAATATTACATCATCAGCACAAGAAACAAGGCTAACTAGGGTTGAAAGACTTATTAAAGTCATGGATTTTATTAAAACGTGCAGAGGCATTCCGGAGTTTTTAAAAGATGGTATTTATCTAAGTGAAATAACAAATCAAGGAGACGCTTATCATTATAAGTTTAATTATAAGCATAAGGGATTTAGCGTACATTTAACGCAGAAGGTGAAAGAAGAACTTGGACTAGATCATATTCTTGAAATAACGGTGAAAAATAATCAAGTGGTAAGAGGCAAGTGGAGTATTCTTAATATAGAAGCTTATGATAAGACTGCCACTACGTATGCTACAGATAAAGTATTAAGAGGTTTTGATGAAATCATAGATCGCATTTATGAAAGCCCTTCAAAAAGTCAATATGAACCAGGAATGCTGGATTTTGTGCAATGCAGATATATTATGGATACAGCTAAAGGAAAGCTAAAAATGAATTGGCTTGCATTTTATCAAAACAATTGGTATTACCCTTAAAAGAGGGTAGGGTCGCAAGATGATTTTAGTATCCTTCAGGTACTCAATTTCGTAATTCTAAAAATCTAACCACTTTTTTATACCAAAAATAAGTGAATTTCTTATTTTAGGTTATGAACGGGCGAAACTCGCTACCGACTTTGGTCGGTTGATCAATACAGTCGCCCTAAAGACCATTTAAAAAAACTGCTAAGATTTTTTTACGAATTACTACATAGGTACCTTCCGAATACTAAAATCACTTGCTACCCGTAGGAGATGTTTTCATATAAAAAATTAAAATCAGTGAGGGCTAATGAATATAGAGTTATGCAATTAACTATGAATATAATGCTAAGGAGGGTAAAGGGATGAATGCAAGTAGGGTATTAAATAGGCTGATTCAAGTGTTTTTGGCACTTAATATCTTGTTGCTTGCAATGAATGGGACCAGAATTGCAGCATCTTATGTTCTAAGTAAAGACAGGATAACAAATATTACTTCAATATTAGAAGAGCGAGATATTGTTATGGATATACCACTACCTAGAACCTTTATTCCTAGAAGAAAAGGTGCTATTAGTATTCCTGAAAGTACAGCAGAGGGTAGAGAAAAAATCGTCAAATCCATTCTTTCGCCCAACCTTGAAGATATTTTTATCTCAAGCCAAACCAATAGCCAGGGTGATAAAAAACCGAGTAGAGTTTACACCAAAAATGGTGCAACGGTTACTTTCTCACAAGATGATATTGTTTATCGCAATGTCAATGTGGATCAGGCAAAACCTATAAAGTTAAGTAAGGCTAAAAGGATATGCAAAAGCTTTATCAATAAAGTAGAACTTAAAAAGGTTTTTAAGAATGCCTACATTGAAGATTTAAGTACACCAGATGAGACGCGTCTTATTTATTATCCAAGATTTGAGGGCAGTCCTGTTTTTGATAGTTATATTTATTTCCGTATAACAAGAGACGGCATAGCAGAAGCGCTTATGCATATGGCTAAGATAGAAGCTTTTAAGAGTATCAATACAAGATATACTATTTATCCTATAGATATTGTATTGTTTGGCATAGAGGATAATTTAGACTTGCAAAAACCCGTTCATATTACCAACATAGTGCTAGGCTATCATTCTCTTGGGGAAGAGGGAATGGACATTTTACAGCAAGAGATTGTACCTGCGTATAAGATTTCAATTGAAGGTTTAAACGAGCCGCTATTTGTTAATGCTTATACTAACAAAGAAATAAAATAAACTTTTTATTTTTGGGATTTAATGTTATAATATAAGGTGGTATCAAGTATGTGGAATGATTTTAAATAATTATTAAGAGGTGTTCAGGTTGAGCGAGTTGTATATACGTGGTGGTAAACGCCTTGTTGGAGATGTAACTGTTAATGGTGCTAAAAATGCAGCTGTAGCTATTTTGCCGGCAGCTCTTTTAGTAGATGGTATATGTGAAATAGAAAATTTACCTTATATAGATGATGTTATAAAAGTAAAAGAAGCTATGGAAGATCTAGGGGCAGTTGCAGAATTTATAGATGCACATACCCTAAGAGTAGATGCTTCTACAGTTTATGCCTACAATGCAACAGAAGATTATATAGGGAATATAAGAGCATCCTATTATTTAATAGGTGCACTTTTAGGTAGGTTTAAAAAAGCTGAGGTCTCCATGCCTGGAGGATGTAACTTTGGGGTTCGCCCGATAGATCAGCACATTAAAGGCTTTGAAGCCTTAGGTGCAACAGTTACTATAGAGCATGGTATGATTAAGGCTTATGCAGAGCGCCTTATTGGTACAAAAATATATTTAGATGTAGTGAGTGTTGGTGCGACGATTAATATTATGCTTGCAGCAGTGCTTGCAGAGGGGACAACCGTTATCGAAAATGCGGCCAAGGAGCCACATGTAGTAGATGTTGCCAATTTCCTCAATATGATGGGGGCTGAAGTAAAAGGTGCCGGAACGGATGTTATTCGTATTAAGGGCGTTAAAAAGCTTACAGGCGGCAAATATGCAACAATACCTGATCAGATTGAGGCAGGGACCTATATGATAGCTGCTGCAATTACTGGTGGAGATGTTTATGTACGTAACATTATTCCGGAGCATATGTATTCGGTAACTCTTAAAATGATTGAAATGGGTATTGAAATAGAAGAAGGCGATGACTACGTTAGAGTGATGGCACCAGAAGTGTTAAAGGCTACTAATGTCAAGACATTACCGCATCCAGGATTTCCAACAGATCTTCAGCCTCAGATGGCAGTGCTTCTTAGCGTAGCTAAAGGGACAAGTACGATTATCGAAGGTGTTTGGGACAATCGTTTTCAATATGTTGATGAATTAAAGCGCACCGGAGCCACTATCAAAGTGGATGGACGTATGGCGGTAGTTGAAGGTGTGTCTAAACTTACCTGTGCGAAGCTTGCAGCAACAGATCTGCGTGCAGGAGCTGCTATGATTATAGCAGGACTTAGAGCAGAAGGCGGCGAGACAGTTATTACAAATGTCAAATATATTGACAGAGGTTATGAAACAATAGAAACTAAACTCGCAGCTTTAGGTGCAGATATACAAAGAAAAGCAAGTAAAGCAAGAGATGATGACTAAACATCTCTTGCTACTTAGAGTGAGCGTTTAATTTTTATTGGTTGAAACCCATTCATTATCTTTGTCGGATTTTTGGGTCTTTGACTTACTGTTTGACTGGTTATTTGTTTCAAGATTGTGAGAGCTTGCCCATGCATTGTCGCACGCATCTTTGTTTTCTTTATTCATAGTAACAGCCTCCTTAATCATTTGTATTTCATCTTTAGTATATGCACAAAGAAGAAAAAAATACGGGGACGGTTCTCCAATAATGAGGTTCTAATGAACCTCATTATTGGAGA